>DATDLC010000032.1:0-31051 GCA_036519515.1 Pseudolabrys sp.
CATTGTCGTCCCCGGCACCACAGGCCCCCCAGGCGCTGCAAAAAAGCTGCACCTCGCGATGATGCTCTGCACAAGGGTGAGAGTAGTGTCAGCCCTTACCTAACGTAGGAATTGGAATACCCAATATATTGGCACGCTTTCTACGCTTCGCCGTCCGCTTCCGTTTGGTTTTCTTCGCCTTTCGCTTTTTAGCCATGTGATTGCCCCTGATTTCATTTCAGCCAAGCTCAGAGTACAGCCAACGGACAATGGGGGCCATAGGATCTTGACGTGGGGGGCGGTTAAGTCTCCCGGTCGCCCGGCTGGTCCGGCATCCGGCAGACGACCGCTTAAACGACATGCTGGGTTCCAACGGCCAGTCGAATGGTTGCGTGTCTTTCGGGGATTATCCGAAATTTCTGCAAGCCTTTTTAAGCGGCGAGGTGGAGCGACTTGTTGTAGTACCCAATCTTGGGACCGACGCTTCGCGCACCGCCCACGTCAGTCACCGATATGTCGGTTGGTATGCCACCCGTCTCCAGCCGGGCAAATTCCCAAATAACAGGGAAAAATACAGGGAAAACGGGAGACAGGGCCCTGCAAAAATCGATGCGACGGACAACAAATCAAGCATTGATGCGGGTTTTCAGAATAATTGCCTCTGAAAATTAACAGGGAACGATTTCGGCATAATAGGGAAACGAGGATCAAATAACAGGGAAAGCCAGCAACTCCACTTCGGGATGATCGACTAACTACATTGAATGGCGCCGACGAGTACACGAGGCGGCTATGGCAACTACGGACGAGCACACCGTCACCGTGTTTGGGGGTACCGGGTTTCTTGGCCGCCGCGTCGTTCGGCATATCCGTCGCCGCGGGCTCTACGTACGGATTGCATCAAGGCACCCGGATCGGGCGCACGGACTTTTCGCTCTTGACGATCCGCAAATTCGATCCGTCGAGGCTAATATTCACGACGAGCGATCGATCACTGATGCTCTTGCTGGCGCTTACGGTGTCGTGAATGCGGTTAGTCTTTACGTTGAGCACGGACGGGAAACTTTTCATTCCGTGCATGTGGAATCTGCCCAACGGCTAGCCACCCAAGCACGCCTCTGCGGCGTGAAGCGGCTCGTACATGTTTCGGGAATCGGCTCTGATGCTGCCTCGCCTTCTCCTTATATCCGCAAGCGTGGCGAAGGCGAGCGGGCAGTACGGTCTGTCTTCGCCGACGCCACACTTATCCGTCCTGCGGTCATGTTCGGACCGGACGACGCGTTTCTCACCACCATCATCAAGCTCCTAAGCCGACTTCCAATCTATCCAATGTTCGGCCACGGCCTGACGAAATTACAGCCAGCCTATGTGGAAGATGTGGCTCAGGCGATTGTAAAAGCGCTGCAACGAACGGATATGGATGCAACCACATTCGAGCTTGGCGGTCCTCGCGCCTACTCTTACGAGGAATTGCTCAGAGCCGTCGCATACGGAGCCGGCCTAAAGCCTAGATTGATTCCATTCCCATTTGCCGCTTGGCATGCGTTGGCTTGGTTTGCGGAAATACTTCCGAGGCCGCCCATCACTCGGAATCAAGTTGAGCTGATGCAGGTCGACACTGTGGCATCGGCGGAAATGCCTGGATTTAAAGAACTTGGAATCACACCGATTGCCATCGAGGAAATCCTCCGGGAAATATTATGGGATCATTGAGCTTCTTTGGTCGGCTATAGCGATGAAGAAAACGAAACCGGCTGGGTCACGCACCTCGCTACCTGGGACTACGATGGCGGATGAGCAAGCAGACGAGCGGCAACTACTGGCGCTTAAGAAGCCCGAGCTCTCCCAGAACCGCGACGAATTCGGCGCGTTCCTTACCTAGATAAGCGTGCAGCTCCGCTCCCTCTTTAAACATTGGCGACAAACTCCAACGCGAGAGGTCTTCGCGCCAGCCCGGTTGGTCTGTAGCGGCCTTGAGTAATGAGCAAACCAGCGATTTAGAAGCAGCAATGAACGCCTATCTCTCATGGGAAGTGGATCTGCTGGAACGCATTAATCAGGACGGCACCACCCGTTTTGTGCACGCCCCCCGACTGAATTCGCATTCGCACTAGGGATAACGGTCTGGCGCCGCGTGCCATCAGGGGGGCGCGATGCTTCCGGTTGCCGCTTCCACGACGATATCGTCGGGCAGAAGACCGAAATGATCGGCTGCCCGCGATAGTAACACAGCGGGCTTCGCCCGGCCGGAAAGTGTTTGCCAGCGTTACATTTTGAGCGCTATGCGTTAAGGCGGCTTAGCCTGGGATGAAAATCGCTACCCTCAACGTCAATGACGTCAGAAAGCGGCTCGTCAATCTCTTGGGCTGGCTGCGCCGAGCTCGGCCGGACGTTGCATGCCTACAGGAATTGAAGGCGACAGACTCCGAATTTCCGAACGCGGCAATCAAAAAAGCCGGTTATGGCGCCATCTGGCGGGGGGAGAAGTCGTGGAATGGCGTCGCCATTTTAGGTCGCGATTGTGAGCCTGTCGTCACGCGAACTAGGCTGCCGGGCGATCCCGAAGATACGCAAAGGCGCTATATCGAGGCCGCCGTCAACGGCGTGCTCATCGCGACGATCTATGCGCCCAATGGCAACCCCCAGCCGGGACCGAAATTCAAATACAAGCTCACCTGGATGAAACGGCTTTTGGCGCATGCTGCCAAGCTTTACGCCCTCGACGCGCCGGTGGTCCTTGCCGGAGATTTTAACGTCGTGCCGACCGACGCCGACATCTATCCGACCAGGTCCTACGCCAACAACGCGCTTGTGCAGCCGGGACCCAGGGTGCTGTTTCGGCGGATTCTTGATCAGGGCTGGATCGATGCCATCCGCACCATGCATCCCGATGCGCCGATGTATACATTTTGGGATTACAGGCGAAACCGTTGGGAACGCGACGCCGGCCTCCGTATCGACCATCTGCTGCTGAACCCGAAAGCCGCAAGGCGCCTGGTCGATGCGGGTGTCGATCGCAAGGTCCGTGGGGTAGAAGGCGCGAGCGATCATGCCCCAGCGTGGATTGTGCTTCGCGATGAACCGGCGCATCGGAAGCCGGCTCGACATTCTGAGAAGCGAACGCAGCCGGTAAGCAAGCGAAGCGCGCGACATCCGGCGCCACTTTCCAACAACCCGCTGCTGGTCATCGACGGGGATTCATTCGCGCATCGTTCCTATTACGCCCTTCCGAAAACGATCCTCAGGCGTGGTCGTAAGCCCGCCGGTGCTATCCTTGGCTTTGCCAATATGCTGCTCCGCTTCTATCGCGATGAACACCCGCGCGCTGTGTTCGTCGCTTGGGACACGTGGGACGTTCCCACCTACCGGCATGAGAAGTTTCCAACTTACCAAGGCGGCCGCAAATTCGACGACGCCTTGCTCGAGCAGCTCGATGTGCTGCCGGAATTTGTTGCCGCCTGCGGATTTCAGAATGCGAAAGCGCCGGGCTTCGAGGCGGATGATTTTCTCGCGGCCGCTGCCGCAGCGGAAGAGAAGCGCGGCGGTCCTGTCGTCGTTGCAAGCGGCGACCGCGATACGTTCCAGCTCGCCTCGGACCATACCACCATCCTTTATCCCCTCCGCGCAGGCGAGATGGCACGTATCAGCCCCGCCGAGGTTCGCACGCGGTATGGGGTTGATCCGGCCCAGGTCCCGGGTTTTATCGCCTTGCGCGGCGATCCCTCCGACAAGGTGCCGGGCGCACCGGGGGTGGGCGCAGCCGGTGCTGCAACGCTGCTGCAAAGATATGGTTGTCTCGAAGCCGCACTTGAGGCTGGGCGATTTCCCGCGATGGCAGAACGCTTGCGGCTTTTCAAATCCCTCGCCACCATGAACCGAAAGGCTCCGTTGCCGAGCCTTCGGAGCCAAAAACCAACGTGGCACAAAGCAGCCGCACTCGCTCGAGAGTGGGAGCTTAATCAACTCGCCCATAGACTCGAAGAGCTTAATGCCCAGGGCTAAGCTGCTGCCAAGGAACGACTGCGGGAGGTATGCCAATGGACGCGCCGAATAAGGAATTCGCGCTCGCGGGGAGCCTCGAGGAGCTGAAGGCGAAGGGGCGGCTCGTTGTGCATGGTGGCCATCGTCCGATCCTCGTTATCTACGACCGCGGGCGGGTCTTCGCCCTCGACAATCGTTGCCCGCACATGGGCTTCCCGCTCGAGCGCGGCAGCGTCACGGACGGTATCTTGACCTGCCATTGGCACCACGCCCGCTTCGATCTCGAAAGCGGCTGCACCTTCGACCTGTGGGCGGACGACGTACCGATCTGCCCGGTCGAGGTGCGCAATGGCGACGTGTGGGTGAAGACCACGTTCGGTCATGCCGATCCCGCCGCACACTTGCGTCAGCGGCTTGAAGACGGCCTCGCCCACGATCTCGGCCTCGTCATCGCCAAGGCCGTGCACGGTCAGCTCGCGGACGACGTACCGCAGGCCGACATCGTACGGCAGGTGGCGTTGTTCGGGGCGCAGAACCGCGACGGCTGGGGCGTGGGTCTCACGATTCTAACGGCGCTCGCCAATCTCCTGCCCCTAATGCAAGAGGAGGGAGCCTATCTAGCCCTGTTCCACGGCGCGCGGCGCGTGGCGGCGGACTGCAACGGCGAGGCGCCGCGGCGGGAACGTGCGCCGCTTGGAAGCCGGCCGGATCCGGCCACACTCAAGCGTTGGCTGCGACGTTGGACAAACGTGCGCCATCGCGAAGCAGCCGAGCGCACCCTGCTCACGGCGATTGCGGCAGGTGCCTCGCCGGCTGTGCTCGCCGATGCCCTGCTCGCGGCCGAAACCGAGCGGGCGTTCGCCGACACCGGACACTCGCTCGACTTCATCAACAAGGCATTCGAATGCCTTGAACTGATCGGCTGGGAGCACGCGGCGGCTCTGCTGCCGACTGTCGTCGGCCAGATGGTGGCGGCCCGCGGCGCCGAGGAAACGACCGACTGGCGCCAGCCCGTTGATCTTATTGCGCTGTGTGAGGAAGCAGCCAGCCAGCTGCCGGAACTGTTCGCTGCCGGCGACGGGGTGCATGGCTGGTCGGACCACGCGGCGCTCGCCCGAGCGCTGCTTGGTGACGATCCGGCCCGGATCGTTGATGCGCTCAAGGCGGCGATCCGCGGAGGCGCCGCTCCTGCTGACCTTAGCCGATCGCTCGCTTATGGAGCGGCGCTCCGGGTGGCCCACTTCGGCAATGCCAACGAGCAGGCCGACTGGGAAACCGCGCACCACGTCTTCACCCACGCCAACGCGATTCACCAGATGCTCAAGCGGATCGGAACCGCCAATATCGACGGCCACGGCATGGCCGTGCGCGGCGTACTACACGGAGCGATGGCGCTCTACCTTGCTCGCTATCTCAATGTGCCGCCGGCGCGCATCCCGGGCGAGGGCGGCGAGCAGCTCGACGACCGGCCCGCCGATGCGGAGATGATCCGCGCCGCCTTGCTCAACGCCTTCGACCGGCAGCGACAGGTCGATCTCGCGGCAGGGCTAGTGGCACGGCATCTCACGCTGGGCCATTCGCCGCAGGCGCTGATTGCCACGCTCGCGCGTGCTGTGCTGCGCGAAGATGCAGGCTTCCACGCCTATCAGATGCTGGAGGCGGGAGTCAGGCAGTTCACCGCATGGGGCAACACCGACGAGGGCCGGCACATCCTCATTGCAGTTGTCCGCTATCTTGCGGCCCACTCGCCGACCGAACGCGCGGCACTGCAGACGGCCGACATCGCCCGGCGCTTGATGCGGGGCAGCGAGCTGCATCAGGAGGTTGGGGCGTCGTGACGATGCCCGCCCAAGCGTGTGCGATGGAGCCGAGCTTCTTGTAGGCCATTTGCTAGATGGCGCGTCTGCGAACCGGTGCTCACTCCGCCGGAGCAAGATTCGGCGTACAAAAAGAGTCAAAGTAATGCCGCTTTCACCCCAAAAGCGAATGTCCGCTTTGTGCCAACGCATCGCGGCCATTTCCCGCAAGTTACAGCGCCGAGGCCGCCGCAGGATGACGTACCGCGGCCACCAATGCCGATAGGACCTTCAGACGGACCCTTTCGCCCGAGGCGCTAACCTGTTCGCTCGCCGCTTTGAGTTCAGAAGTTCGAACAATAGCGACAAACGACTTTGTCTGCGCGTTTTTCCTCGCTCACCATCAACCCATGACACCATTACATCGTAACCTCGCGAGGCAACTCTCCGCCTCAGATAACTAGATCGGTCGGCGACCCTACTGGTCGGACGGTGATGTAATGGGCCAATGATAAAAGTATCAAACCATTGCATATGCTGCCCTGCGTATGCGAACAGGTTTCCGGTTTTTTGGGGTAACACTCATCAGTGTCCAGGCGGAGACGTCACGAAAAACGATGACTTCCACGCGTGGCTTTCGCAGCAGGCACCGCCTGCATGGCCGCCGCCGATCTGTGGTCCAGCCGCAGCGTCAGACAGCAGGCTGAGCCGCCGCTGCGCTGGAAGGCTGCGAGCGGCGTCTCCACCACCCTATAGCCGCGTTCCTTGAGTCGCGCCCGCAGTGTCTCGCTGCAGCTCGACAGCAGGATGGTGCGGCCGAAGCTGACCGCATTGGCGGCAAAGCGCGCGGCATCGCCTGGCGCTAGCGCGATGCGCTGCGGAGGCGCGACGCGCGCATGGATCCGTGCCAGCCCCTCTTTCGTGAAGGCGGCCGGATGATACATCACGGCACCGCACGGCAGCGGGCTGAAGCAGGTGTCGAGGTGATAGAAGGCAGGATCGGCCAGCGGAAGTGCAATGCACGGCACGCCGAATTGCGCGGCGACAATCTCGCGCGCCGGCACCTCCGAGCGGAAGCCGCAGCCCATCCAGAACAGCCGGCGGTACGCGTCCCAGAGGCAGTCGCCAGCGCCTTCGAGCGTGACGCCCGGCGGCAACGTGACGACCTCACGAATCAAACCGCGCGTGCGCAAGGCATGGAACGCCGCGGCAAAGACCGGCTCCTCGCCCTGCCGCTCCGAATGGCGGAAGCGCGCGAGCAGCGCCTTGTCGTCGAGCACTACAGCAGAGTTGGCGGTGAAGACGAGATCGGGCAAGCCGTCCTGCGGCTCGACCAGTTCGACACTGGCGCCGCTGGCGCCGAGCGCGCGGTACAGGCCTTGCCATTGCCGCACGGCGGTGGCGTGCAACGCGTCGCGGCTTTCGCGCCAGGCGGCCGGATCCATCCAGGGATTGATGCTGTAGGTGACGGCGAAGTGCTGCGGCCGGCACATCAGGAAACGCGGCCGCGGATCAAATTGCTCTGACGTGGTCATCCCCTGCCAAGAACCTTTTCTTGTTTGGCGCAGCGCGTGCGACTCAAACGCGCCGCGCGATGCCCAACATATGGACTCGGCGCGCGGATGCAACCGTGGATACAGGGAACTCACCGCGCTTTACTCGTAGTTGTTGATTATATCGCGAGACGCAGGCTTGAAATGCGAGTTCGATCGAATGTTCACTTTGCGGCAAGTCTGAGTGATGTCTGCTTTACTCCGAAAAGCGGACATTGGCCGGCGCCCCCCTGCGCGACTTGAACAGGTTGGGATGACGATTGCCTTGCGTGTAGGACCGCAAACATCAACCGTCGGAATGCGACGATTCTGCCTAGGCAAGCGCATCCACCACCCCGGATAAAGATTTCGGAAACGGACAGGTCAACTTGTGCGAAGAAACCATCCCACCCACAACAATCACTCCACTCACGATCGCGATCAGTCTGTTTCGGCGTTCGGGTTGCGAATCCAATTTGCCATGTCGTCCTGTTGCTGCACGCGAGGCAAGTCGTCTCTGGCGAATCAGTGAGATTCTGCCTACATCACTGCCACCTCCGGTTGGCTCTGCATCGAAGCCGACATCGTCGGATACAATCCATATCGAGACCCGGGCGGACCGGACGGCGCGATTGATCGGCGATCTGATTCAACGAGGAGAGGCCGCAATGGGCGAATTGAGTAGCCTCGAATCCCGTTATGGCGCGGCGAATTACAAGCCGCTGGCCGTTACTCTTGTGCGCGCCAAGGGTGTCCATGTCTGGGACGAAGATGGTCGTCGCCATATCGACATGATGGGCGCCTACTCGGCTGTCAGTTTCGGACATTGCCATCCAAGCTTGGTCGAAGCGATGACGCGGCAGGCGCGACGGCTGGACACTGTGTCTCGCGCCTATTTCACCAATCGGCTCGGGCCGTTTCTGGCGCGTGCATGCGCACTTACCGGGATGGACGCCGCACTGCCGGCGAATGGGGGCGCCGAGGCGGTCGAGACTGCGCTCAAGGCGGCGCGCAAATGGGCCTATAAGGTCAAGGGCGTGCCGGCCGAACGCGCCGAAATCATTGCGGCGGAAGGCAATTTCCACGGCCGCACCATCGCCATTGTGGGCTTCTCGTCCGTGCCGCAATACCGCGCGGGCTTTGGTCCGTTCCCGCCAGGATTCAAGCTTGTGCCTTTTGGCGACGTCGACGCGCTCGAGGCCGCTATCACCCCCTGCACAGCCGCATTCCTGATCGAGCCGATCCAGGGTGAAGGCGGGATCATTGTGCCGCCGTCCGGCTACCTGGCGGAGGCCGGGCGGATTTGTCGTGCCCGCAACGTGCTTCTGATCTGCGACGAGATCCAGACCGGGCTTGGCCGCACCGGCCGTTTGCTCGCCTGCGAGCATGACGGGGTGAGGCCTGATGGCGTCACTCTCGGCAAGGCGCTGGGCGGCGGACTCATTCCGGTGTCGCTGTTCCTTGCCCGCCGCGAGGTCATGGACGTATTCGAGCCGGGCGACCACGGCAGCACGTTCGGCGGCAACCCGATTGCCGCCGCGGTCGGCTTAGCCGCGCTCGATATCCTCGTACAGGAACGGTTGGTGGAGCGCGCCGCTGCGCTCGGCACGCACCTGCTGTCGCGGCTTGCCGGGATCAAAAATCCTCTCGTGCGCGAAGTGCGCGGCCGCGGGCTTTTCGCCGGCATAGAACTCGACGCGAAGAAGATCCAGGCAAGTGTCGTCGTTGAAAAACTATTGCGCGTCGGAATCCTGACCAAGGAAACCCACAGGAACACCATTCGCCTGGCACCTCCATTCATTATCAAGGAATCGGAAATCGATTGGGCGGTCGATCGAATTGAGCAAGTGCTCGGCGAGGTCGTTGAAGATATCGCCGAGCCGCTCGCCGCACACTGAAGGGCCAGGCTTGCTGCATCGGCATCCGGCCTAGCCGATGTCGAAGCGAACCCCTTGGGCGAGCGGAAGCTCGCTACCGAAATTGATGGTGCTGGTGACGCGGCGCATATAGCTCTTCCAGGCGTCCGAGCCGGCTTCACGGCCGCCGCCCGTCTCCTTCTCGCCGCCAAAGGCACCGCCAATCTCGGCGCCTGACGGACCAATATTGACGTTGACAATCCCGCAGTCCGATCCCGCCGCCGATAGAAAATGCTCCACCTCGCGCACATCGTTGGAAAAGATCGACGAGGCGAGGCCTTGGGGCACGCCGTTGTGCAGTTCAATCACCTGGTCGAAGTCGGTATACGGCATCACGTAAAGCAGAGGCGCAAAAGTTTCGCGCAACACGGGCCCGGTCTGCTCTGCCATCTCGATCAAGGCCGGCCGTACGTAATAGGCGGCCGGATAGCGTTCGGCATGGCAGCGGCCGCCGCCGGCGATTTTTCCGCCCAGCGCATGTGCCTCCGACAATGTCGCCTGCATCGCGGCGAAAGCTGCCTCGTCGATCAGTGGTCCGATCAGGACAGACCCGTCTTCAAGCGGATTGCCGACGCGCGCTGTCACATACACTTGCTTCAGCCGCTCGACGAGCGCTGCGTACACATGACGGTGTATAAATAGCCGGCGAAGCGTGGTGCAGCGCTGGCCAGCGGTGCCGATGGCCGCAAAGGCAATCGCGCGCAGCGCCAATTCGAGGTCAGCCGAGGGACAGACCACGGCTGCATTGTTGCCGCCGAGTTCGAGAATCGCTCGCGCAAAGCGTTGCGCCAGCCGCGGGCCGACGGTGTGGCCCATGCGTGTTGATCCGGTCGCCGATACGAGCGGCACGCGCGGATCGTCGGTCAGCCTGGTCGCAGCGTCACGGTCGCCGATGAGAACCGCCGACAACCCGTGCGGAGCATCGCCAAACTTTTCTACGGCACGCGCCAACAATGCCTGAACAGCTAGTGCAGTCAGTGGCGTTTTTTCAGACGGCTTCCAAATAACGGGATCGCCGCAGACAAGCGCCAGCGCTGCATTCCAAGCCCACACCGCCACCGGAAAATTGAATGTGGTGATCACTCCGATCGGACCTAAGGGATGCCATTGCTCCATCATGCGATGCGCAGGACGCTCGCTGGCAATGGTCAGGCCATAGAGTTGGCGGGAAAGACCGACGGCGAAATCGCAAATATCAATCATCTCCTGCACTTCGCCGCGCCCTTCGGAAGCGATCTTGCCGGCCTCTATCATCACCAGGCCGCCTACCTCATCCTTGGCAGCACGCAACTCCTCGCCCAAGAGCCGGACGAGTTCGCCGCGGCGCGGCGCTGGAACCAAACGCCATGTCTTAAATGCGTGCACCGCGTTATCGATAACATTGCCAATCGCTGCCGCGTCAGCGTCTTGCACATTGGCAATCGTTCCGCCGGTCATCGGTGAACGCACGATCCGGGTGCCTTCCTGATACACACGGCGATCGACGCCAAGCTGCTGCAGGATCGAAGCGGTTTCCTGAGCGAGATTTGATGATCGAGCCAACGGGAACTACTCCGGGTCAAACATGTCTCAAAGATTGCGAACGTCGTTGTCTCGAATTTCAGGCCCAATTCGCTCCCGCGGCGCCAGGAGTTATTCAGTTTGGTGGATGACGGGCGGCGCGCACATCAGTCGAGGGCGATCGGCCCGAGGCCCTATGCGATCTGCTGTATCGACCGACCGGAATAAAACGGCGTCCCCCCAAAAGCAAACGGCTAAAGCGTACATACCAGAAATCAGCGCAATTCTATTCCTTCACCGTTGGGAGGACGATATGACGGCATTTAATATCGTGGGGTTTCGCGTCAAGCGTGGCCATCAGGACCAATTCCCTGCGGGGCACCGCGGCATGAATCCCCGCCTCAAGGGCTTTCGCGGAGGTTATCTTGTTAGGAGCGGCGAAGACCTGCTTCATCGGCGAGTGGGCGAGCTTCCAGAAGATCGTCGACGCACGGCCCCTCATGATCGGCATTCTCGACGGGTTTCGCGAACATCTCGAAGACCTAGGCGGCGGGCTTGGGCTCACCGATCCGGTTTCCGGCGAGGTAGTAGTCAAACTTCCGGCCACCAAGGCAGCGACGAAGAAAACGCGCGCCAGGAAAACGACCAAACGAAAAAAGCGCCGCTAGCGCTAGGTGCGATTGTAGTAGCGACGCGCGATGCCGAGAGTTTACACAATGTCGTTCATAGTTTTTGACAAACCAGCGGCGACCAAAAGCCGGTCCGAATCATCCTTGAGCTGCACGCCAGAAATCCTCCGCGCGCGTATGGCGCGCAGCGTGTGAAGGAGCCTGAACGCGGCGTCCGCATAGCCAAGTCCTTCCGGCCTTACGTTGGAGATGCAGTTACGATCCGCGTCGGTGCGTGGCATTCCCGACTGCCAAGTCAGATAGATGCCCATGCTGTCTGGCGCCGACAGACCTGGCCTCTCACCAATCAGAACAACAACTACGTCGGCATGCAACGCGCTCGCGATTGCATCGCCAATCGCAACGCGGCCTTGCTGCGCAACGACGAGTGGTCCGATCAGCAAATGTTCGGTTCGCAACGCTGGCAGGATCTCCGCTAAAAGCGGCTGGGCATGGGTCTGCACCGCACCCGCGGACAACCCGTCCGCAATCACGAAAGCAACATCGTAATGCTTTTCTTGATAAGGGCCAAGGATTGCATCCGTATACGTCGTCGGCATTCGGCCCAAAGTACGGCCCAAGTCCGGTTGCATTAGATAGCTCTTGCGGTCTGGCGCCGCGCTGGAAACGCTAACCACAGGCAAACCAAATTTTTTCAGATCGGTAACAAGCCGTGGTTCATCGAGCGTTTCGTAGACCGCATCGCGAGCGCGTGCATGGGCAAGACGAAAGTCCAGAAGTGGCTTCGTCGCGAGCGCCGCGCCGCTGCGGGCAAGGCCGATCCGGGCCACCGTTAGTTTCTTGAGCCGCGTCCAGACGTCGTCGTCACGCGCAGGCAAGGGTGCGTCGTCGTCCGTCATGACGCCGGCAACATCGCGCGGAAATGGGCAGGCATGGTGCGCGGTCGGATGCGACCCGCGATGTCGATCAATCCCTGGCGCTCAAGCCATGTCTCGAATTCTGGGGCCGGGCGCCGGCCAAACAAGTCGCGCATGGCGAGTGCGTCGTGGAATGAGGTGCTCTGATAACCCAGCATAATGTCGTCGGCGCCGGGCACGCCCATTACGAAATTCACGCCCGCCGCGACCAACAAAGCGAATAGCGCATCCATATCGTCCTGATCCGCCTCGGCATGGTTGGTGTAGCAAACATCCACACCCATCGGCACGCCCATCAGCTTACCGCAGAAATGATCCTCCAACCCGGCGCGGATGATCTGCTTGCTGTCGAATAGATACTCCGGCCCGATGAATCCTACCACTGAATTGACCAGCATCGGCGAGAACCGCCTAGCGACTGCATAGGCCCGCGCTTCCAGTGTCTGTTGGTCGATCCCGTGATGGGCGTTAGCCGAGAGTGCGCTGCCTTGACCAGTTTCGAAATACATGACGTTGTTACCGACAGATCCCCGCCGAAGCGACAATGCCGCCTCGCGTGCCTCCTCGAGCATTGCCAACGTGATTCCGAAGCCATGGTTGGCGGCTTCAGTACCAGCAATCGATTGAAACACAAGATCAATTGGCGAACCGCGGCGGATTAAGTTAAGCGTCGTGGTAACGTGCGCGAGCACGCAGGTTTGCGTTGGAATATCGAGCTTTGCTCTAATTTCATCCAGCATCGACCACAAAGCGTGGGCCCGCTCGGGGCTGTCACTCGCGGGATTGATCCCGATGACGGCGTCGCCGGCGCCGAGCATCAAGCCATCGAGAATGCTCGCGGCGATTCCGCACGGGTCGTCGGTCGGATGATTGGGTTGCAGACGCACCGACAGCCGTCCAGGTAATCCGACAGTGTTTCGGAAACGTGTTGTCACGTTACATTTAGCCGCAACCAGTAGAAGATCTTGAGCACGGCAAATCTTGCTTACCGCAGCCGCCATCTCCGGTGTAACGCCCGGCCCTACTTCCCCGAGTACATCCTGTGTCGTGTCGTCCGACAAAAGCCAGTCGCGAAAGCCGCCGACCGTTAGATGCGATATCGCAGCGAATGCTTTTGCATCATGCATATCCGCGATAAGGCGGGTGATCTCGTCGGATTCGTATGAAATGAGATGGTCTTCCAAGAAAGCGCGCAGTGGCAAATCTGCGAGCGCAAATTGCGCAGCAACCCGTTCTTCACCAGATTGTGCCGCAAGCCCTGCCAGGATATCGCCGCTGCGCAAAGGTGAAGCCTTCGCGAGTAGGGTCGCAAGATTCGAAAAATTGTAACGATGGTTTCCCAGCGTCGCGCCGTACATATTGGATGGCCTTCAGGTCCTGTTCTGACTATATCGAAACCCCTTTAGGGGCGGCGACGAGAAACGCGACGGTCGCCTTGGCGCGCCATCGCCAGCTTGACGGCCTTGAACGCGCGAGCGGCCGCCGTGACCGAGGACTCGATCGGGAAACGCTCGGCCGACGAGCCGCCGACATAGCCGTCGAGCCGCGGCTCGACTTTGAGAAAGTCCGCGAAGTCCTCCGGCGTCTCGATGGCGCCGCCATGACAAGTGACGATGCGGTCGGCATATTTGCCCGCTAGCGCATCGAGAACCGCTGCCGCGCGCATCACCGCCGCGTCGCGGTTCATCACGGTCTGCGATCCGACGGTGCCACCAGAGCTGTTGCCGAAATGCACGATAATATTGTCGATGCCGGCTTCCGCCATGGCCACCGCCTCCGCTGCCGAAGTGCAGAATGCCTTGGTGAACAGCCCCATTCGCGCGGCCTCCCCCAGCGTTGCGACCTCGCGCGCAAAGCCCATGCCAGTCTCTTCCAGATCGCTGCGGAACTTGCCGTCGATCAGCGCCACGGTTGGGCAATTCATCACGCCGTCGTAGCCGGCTGCCGCCACACGACCAAGGAAGTGTTTCATATCGCGCGTCGGATCGACGCAAAGCAGGCCGGCGATAAGTGGGCTCTCGCGCACAACATTGATCAGCGAGCGCTCGCCAAGGTCCAGCGTCAGCGCATTGGCGTCACAGATCGGTAAATAGCCCGCCATCGAACTCAAGCCCTGCATGCGGAAATAGGCCAGGCAATGGGTCGTGACGAGGTCGGCGCCGCCGCGTGCCGCCATTTTGGCGGTGATTCCTGACCCGCACAACGCATCATAGATGGCACGCCCCGCTTCACGTTCCGCCCGCAGATGCGCAACGATGCTTGCACGAACAAACCTGCCCGCCATGCTGTCCTCCCGCACGTGCGACCCAGTGAGGATCGGGCCCACGGCGTTTCCGATATTACCCGCTGATGTGACTATGACAGGCTTCCGATCCGCCAGTATATGGCCTTTCGACCTTGTGGCCACCGCCGAAGCTCCACCTTTCGTTGAAGAGGAAAACTCTCCGTGGCGCCATTTCTGGTGCTACTTTGCAGCCACGCTCTCGCAGCGGGTACTTGATGGAGCCGGTGCCTTTACGGGATCGGTGTAAAATTCAATTTCACCGTTCGCACCCAGCTCCAGGCGTGTGACCGAGCGCCAGTGCTGATCATCGGTGTTCGGATAATCGAGTCGAAAGTGTGCGCCGCGGCTTTCGGTGCGATTGAGACTGGCGATGGCGAGGATGCGTCCCAGCAGCGCGAGATTGCGCACCGACAGCGCGCTCTCCAGTTCCTCGCCCCGCACCTTGTCCGAGCTACTCGCCTTATCGTCGAGCCGCATGGCCGGCAGGCCTTCGCGCTCGATGCGTTCATATTCGGCAAGCGCCTTACGCAGCGTTCGCCCTTCTCGGATGGGGCCAAGCTTGTTGTGCGCCAGTTGGCGGCAACTCATGCGTAGATCCGATTGCAAGGGACCTCGGTCGCGGCTCATAAGACCGGCAAGCCAGGCCTGTTCGGATTGCGGAATGGCGTCGTCGTCCGGCCCGGGTAAATTTATCCGCGCTTCTTTGACGAGCGCCGCCGCTTTCTTGCCAGCGCGGCGGCCATAGACCAGCGAAGCCGACAAGGCCGAACCGCCAATGCGGTTGCCGCCATGAATGCCGCCGGCCGTTTCGCCGGCGGCGAACAGACCATCGAGCGGGGTCTGACCATCAATGTCAATCTTGAGGCCGCCGAGCCACGTGTGGCTTCCGGGCGCCACCTCCAACGGCGTTTTGCTGATGTCGATGTGTCGGTGCAGGCAGGCCTTGTACACGTGCGGAATCTGTTTCTGGATGACATCCATAGGGACTTTGGTGGCATCCATGAAAATCCCGCCAGTTGAGGTCGCCCGTCCGGCGTGAATTTCCTTGGCCATGGCGAGAATCACTTCCGAGCGGGTCGATTGTTCCGCCGTATCCGGGAAATAACGCTTGAGAAATTCCTCGCCTTCGCGATTTCGAAACACCGCACCGGCGTTGATGAAGCCGGTGGGATGCGGAGCAAAGCCGAACAATTCCTTGGGCGAACAGCACATCGCCTGAAAGTCGATCATCTCGATACCGAGCAACGGCACGCCGGCACGGAAACCGAGCACGTAGCCGTCGCCCGTCACTTGCGGCGGGTTGTCGTTGACGTAGAACAGTCCGCTGCCGCCGCCGGTGCACAGGATAATTTGCTGCGCATGGTAGATCACGAGCGCACTGTTATGATAATCCACGCCCCAGGCGCCGACTACGCGGCCATCCCGTTTGATGAGGTCGACGACGGCCGTGATCGAATGTTTCTCAATGCGTGGCTCGGCGCGCAGCTTCTTCGACAGCACCTTGGTGATCATGTTGCCGGTGGTGTCGTAGTGATGACAAGCCCGATTTTTTGAGTGACTGGGAAACGCCTTGAGGTCTAGCTGACCATCCGTGCCGTGGATGAAATCCGCTCCCCAGGATTGGAGATCGTGCACCACATCGACAATATCGTGGACCCACACGCGCGCGAGCGCGGGATCGATGAGTTCGCCGTCGTGACTGAGGATGTCCTGGAGATGAAGCTCTGGGCTGTCGCCCGCGCCCATGGCGGCGGCGAAACCTCCACGCGCCACCGTAGTTGTTCCGCTGGTGGCGCGCCCCTTGGTGACCTGGATGACGCCGACGCCGGCTTGCGCGCATTCGAATGCAGCCATGGTTCCGGCCGCGCCGCCGCCAACGACCAACACGTCGGTTTGGTGATGTTTGACGGGAATTTCGGGGCGCGGGAGTTTGGACTGCATTGCCATCTTTGCCGCGTCAAGCCTTTGCGATTTCAATGAAGGCGTCCACGCAGGCATCGGCAAAGATGTTGTCATTGACGTGCAGCGCATGTTCTTCGACCGGCGCGCCCTTCAGGTGAGATTTCAGGGTATCCATGAACACTTGATATTCTTCGGAACGCCTCCACGGGCCCTTGTCGTTGCCGGCAAGATCGGTCGCGCGGCGCTTGGTATGCTCGCTGAAGCCATTCAGCGGCACGAGAATGCGCACAGGCCCTTTGGCGGCATTGAGCCGTGTGGCAATTTCGTAGCCCAGTTTTTCGAATTCCTCAGCGTTCGTTCGCATCAGCAGGTTCTGTGCGTTATAGCGGAAGAATTCGCGGGCTTGGTAGCGCTCGGGCACATGATCTGCCCAGAAATTAGCATGGTCGATTGCGCCGGGTACGACCACTTGCGGCAAGCCAGCGGCTCCCGCGCTAGTCAATCGCGTGTTGCCGGCGGAATATACACCGTCAACGACCAGATCGGCCAGCTCGTGCGTGGTGACATCGACAACGCCCATGAGTTCGCCCGACGCCGCCAGACGTTCGAGCGATTTGCCGCCGACGCCCGATGCGTGAAACAGAATCACTTCGTAGCCCAGAGATTCGAGCCGCTCGGTCACGCGTTCGACACAAGCGGCCGTACCGCCGAATGACGAGACCGCGACCAGCGGTGGTTTTTTTGTCCTAGTTTTTTCTATCGCCGCACGGTTATTGACGGCCGCGGCCACCGCCATCGCGGCGTTTTCCATGACCGATTTGGTGATGCGGTTGAGCGAAACGTCGCCGATCGAGGGGTACATTGCGATATCGCTCTCAGCGACATACCACTGTACGGCCGCGGTTCCGGCGACCGTGCTGATCATCACCTTGGGCACCAAGTAGGGCAATGCCCGAAGGATCGAACAGACGAGATTGGTCCCGTTCGCCCCACCGAGCCCGATTGCACCTGAAGCTTCACCCTTGACGAATTTGTCAAGCAACATCTTGGTGCCGCCTTCGATCATCACCGCAGCGGCTTCCTGGCGCGAGCGTTGGTGCAGCGTTTGCCAGGATGCGCCTGCCGCGGCTGCGACGTCTGCGGCCGCTAGATCGGCATCGTCGACGTCGTGTGATTTCAAGGATAAATCGACGATCCACGGTGTCGCGCCGGCGCGTGCTAGTGCGTCAGCGACAAAACGCGCTTCTTTGCCCTTGGTATTCATCGTCGCCAATACTGCGACCGTCAGTCTCGATGAACTCACGAAGGCCTCACGAGACGTGCTTGGCATTGGGTCAATGCAGTTAGACATATTTTTTGCGGCAAAGCGATATCGGCTTGATTACCTAGATCCACCTCACTCATCCGGCGCCCAATCAAATCTGCTTTGATGGACTGGGGGCTCCCAATAAGGGAGTCCAGAAATGTGCGACTACAGCCTTCAAACCGTCAGGTCGCGGCCTGCGAAGGTTGGCGACAAACTCGATCACGATTCGACCATGAAGCTTCTTAAGACGATCAATTAGTTTGAATGGCCACCAATGATGTCTGGGAAGCCGGTGGGCACAACGCACATGCGTGCGTCGGCCATGTCCAGGAACGGCTATTCATTCATGCCGGCCAATGACGCGCTGCGCTGCCAGAGCAATAAAGCAGATCGGTCGTCCTGGGCCCACGATGATGGCCTAATCGGCACGGAGTTATAAAAGTATTGCCCCGTCGCCTTGGCAACGTCCGGCGATGACGCGAGATAGATAATCGTTTCCGCGCCCTCAGCAGGAGATATCGCGAAAAACTTGGCGAGCCAAATGAGGCGCGAGATCAGGCCGCCGCTTTGGTCGCCAAAGCGTGTGGCGACGAAACCGGGATGCAAGCAATTCGCGGTAACACCCGTACCTTGCAGCCGGTGAGCGAGTTCACGCGTAAATAGGATGTTGCATAGCTTCGACTGATTATAAGCTTTCCTGGCTCGGTAGCTCTTTGCCGATTGGAGATCGTCGAAATCCAACGTGGCGCCTTGGTGCGCGGCAGAGGCCGTATTAATGATGCGGGTGGGGCCTGAGGCTAGAAGCCGCTCGCGCAACCCCGCTGACATGACGAAATAGGCCAAGTGATTTAGCGCGAAGGTACGTTCGAGCCCGTCCTCCGTGAGGCGGCGCTTTGCGAATAGTGCGCCCGCATTGTTAATCAGAACGTCGATGCGCGGCTCGCGGTCGGCGATTTCAGCTGCCACGCGCTTCATCTCGGCCAAGAGTAAGAGATCGGCAAAATATACGGAGTGGGCGATGTCTGGGGTAATGTCGCCAAGCCGCGCGAGAGTGGCGTCCGCTCGGGACTTGTCACGCGCGACCAAGACGATCCGGGCGCCCATTTTTGCAAGTGCTACGGTGGCAACCGCGCCAATTCCGGACGTCCCGCCCGTAATTACAACAGTCTTCCCCCTCATAAGCGCTCTCGTCTGCACTGACCGATGTTACCTCAACTGTCACTGCGTTTACGGTGCTGAGCAGTTATTTGTCGGTAGTTCCTGCTGGTGTGGACGGTGCATAAAGTGTGCGCACCCTTCGTACCGGGTGAAATCGCAATAGGCGAAGTTCAATCCCGATAACGTGCGGCCATCAGCGAACCTGGATATCCAGCCATCCGAGATCGTTCACCGCAATCCGGTCGCCCGAATTGATGACCACGGTGGTCGTTTCGGCCTCAACAATCGCGGGGCCATTCACCACATGTCCGCGCTCAAGCGCGTCGAATGAATAAACCGGGATCTCGTACCATTCGCCGAAAAATGCTTTCCGTGTCGTCCGCGGGATGCAGCGCGAGCCTGCCGTGGCCGGCACCTGGCCTTGTCCGCTCTTTGGCACTTCGCCGATAGCGGTCACGCGCGCATTCACGAATACCGTCTCCTGATCTCGCGACGCGTAAGTGTACAGTTCTTCGTGTCGGTCGTGAAACCGCTCCTCAATCTGCTCAATCAGTAATGGGGACTGCCAATCGACGGCATCCAACAGCACGTCGATTTCGTAGATCTGCGCGCCGTACCGCATCTCGGCAGAGCGTTCGATCAGGATCGGTCCATCGAACCAGGAGCGGAGGCGGCCCACTGCCTGCTGTTCCAAATTTGCAAAGAGGCAGCGTATCCCGCCGGCCGCGGGTTCCGCGCCGAAATGAGTTCGGCTGACTTCGTAGCGCAGATCGCTTGTAAGCATACCCCACGCTGACAGGACCGACGCTACCGTGGGCACGATGATGCGCTTGATCTCCAATTCGCGCGCGACCTCGACCGTATGCAGTCCGGCGGCCCCTCCGAAGCTTAACAGCGCAAACTTCCGAGGGTCGACGCCGCGTGTGAGCGTCATCAGACGAATGCCATCGGCCATCTTCAGGTTGATCAGCCGGTAGATACCGGCGGCAATTTCGATGCGTGATAGTCCAAGCGACGCCGCCACGCGATCGATGGCCATTTCCGCCGCGCCTTGGTCAAGCGGACGACGCCCTCCCATAAAGGCGGCGGCATCGAGGTAGCCAAGAACGACGTTCGCATCCGTAACGGTCGCCGCTGTACCGCCGTTGGCGTAGCAAGCAGGCCCGGGCACCGAACCAGCACTTGCCGGGCCCGCATGGAAGGTCCCGCCGGCGTCGACGCGAGCAATCGATCCGCCCCCCGCGGCGATACTCGCAATATCGAGGCTGCGCAGTGCAATGCGTTGGCCGGCAAGTCCGCCTTCGGGTGAAAGCGTTGCGTGTCCTTCTGCGACGAGCGAGATGTCCGTGCTTGTTCCGCCCATGTCGAACGAGATCAGATTCGGAATGCCCAACAGATCGACGCAGCGTCGGCATCCGGAAATTCCCCCGGCCGGCCCCGACAGCACCGTGCCGGCCGCGAGGCGCGCGGCCTCTTCAACCGGCGCCATGCCGCCATGCGACAGGATAATGAACAGGCTTCCATTGAATCCGGCCTGCTTGAGGCGTTGCTCCAGGTTATTCAAGTACAGCCGAACCGTCGGCCCGACATAAGCGTTCACGACGGTTGTCGAGACGCGCTCGTATTCCTTGATCTGGGGCAGCACGTCGCTCGATCGCGAGACGTAGAGTCCGGGCAACTCGCGCCCGATACGGTCGACCGCGGCAATTTCGTGCGCAGGATTGCGATATGCATGCAGAAAGCAGACCGCCACGGAAGTCACACCCGAATTGCGAACGGTTTCGATGGCACGATCAAGCGACTCATAGTCAAGCGGCGTAAGCACTTCGCCGTTCGGCCGCAGGCGCTCGTGAATTCCAAAGCGCAAATCGCGCGGCACAAGAGGTTCGGGCGGCGGCGAGCGCAGATCATAACGGTTGCCTTTGAGTCCCTCGCGCATTTCGATGACGTCGCGATGACCTTCGGTCGTCAGCAGCGCAACCCTGGCGCCCTTTCGCTCAAGGAGCGCATTCGTCGCAACAGTCGTGCCGTGAATAAGCCGATGCGTCGCAGCGAGCATCGCGGCTCGCGTCATACCCAATCTTCGCGCTAGCTCGTCGAGCCCGGCCATCACGCCGATGGATTGGTCGGCCGGCGTCGAAAGCGTCTTGGCAAAAGTCGTTCGGCCGGCCCGGTCGATCGCAACCAGGTCGGTGAAGGTGCCTCCAACATCGGTACCGATCGTCAGCATCATCACTGTTCGGGTACTACCGCTACATTGTTGGTCACAAGGCCCTGCGCGCGATCACGCTCGCGCGCTTGCTGCGACCGCTTGGCCGGCGGTCCCCAGCCGCCGCCACCGGCAGACCGAATTTCGATGCAATCGCCCGGCAAGATCTCGATGCCGACTTCCTTGGTGCGCAAGACGCGCGGCGGGCGGCCCGCGGAGACAAGACGATAATGATGCGGCGCTCCATCTTTGCCGCCCAGGAGACCGCAGGCGCCATGCCGGGTACCGTCACCCGCCGTGTTGGCGACCGCCGGCTTGGCCGTTTCGAACACAAGGTCGAGCGCGACGCCGAGACCGCCGCGAAATTGACCGTCCCCGCCCGAATCGGCGCGAAACTCGTGATGGCGGAAATGCAGGGGAAACCGCACTTCATCGACCTCGATACTGCCAAACTTGATGCCGCCAACCGTGTGCCATTCGCCGATCGACGACCAACCGTCGCCGCCCGGCGACGCGCCGCCGCCCGGGCGAGCCTGGAACATGTGCCAGATGAAATTGCGGCCGGTGCGCGGATCTTCCCCTTGGATCGCGATGCGAAACCGGCGGCTCCAGCCCGCCATGGCGCGATCCGGGCAGGATGTCGCAAACGCCTTGATCACGGCCTCGACGATCTCGTTCGACGGATGGCTTGTGCACAATGTGACCGGAAGCCCGGCGTCGGCACGGACGATGGTTCCCGGTTTCGTCACAACGCTCAGCGGGCGCAGCGCGCCGGAGTTCTTGGGGATATCGGTATCGACAAGATAGGCAAAAGCCATCACCACCGCGGCCTGGGTATTGGCGTGCGAGGAATTGACGAAGCTCGTCGTCTGGGGGTCGCAGTCGGAGAGATCGACCTCGATATTGCTTCCTTGCTTGGTGACCTTGGCAGCTATCCTGATATCGTTGCGGCCGCGGCCATCGTCGTCAAGAAACGCCTCGCCATAAAACACGCCGTCCTTCCAGGTCGAGATTACGGCGCGCGTCTGCTGCTCGGCGGCATCGAGAATCGACTCAACCGCCGCCGCAACGGTCGCTGCGCCGAACTCGGCGAACAGCCGCGCCATGCGCCGCTCACCGAGATGAGCTGCCCCCACCATCGCCGCCAGATCGCCGCGGAAGTCGCGCCCGTTGCGGACATTCAAGGCCAGCATATCAAGGAGGTCGTCGCGGAGACGACCGGCCTCGTATAGCCTGATCGGCGGTATGCGCAGGCCCTCCTGCCAGATCTCGGTCGCGGTCGGATTGTAACCGCCATGAGTGGCGCCACCGATATCGCTTTGATGCGCCCGCGCGATCGTCCAGTACAGTCGGCGATCGCCGTCGAAGATCGGTACAAAAGCTGTCACGTCCGGCAGGTGGCTCCCGCCGTGATAGGGATCATTCAGCAGGATGACGTCGCCCGGCCGGATATCGTTGAATCGCTGCTCGACCGCGAACGTTGCCCACGGAAGGGCACCGACATGGACTGGAATATGGTCGGCCTGCGCAATCAGACGGCCGTTCGTATCACAGATCGCGAGAGAGAAGTCGCGGCTGGAGTTGAGGATCTGCGAGTAGGATGTGCGAAGCATGGCCTCGCCCATTTCCGCAACGATCGAGCTCAGCCGGTGCTGAACAACTGAGCGTGTGATGGAATCGACTTTGGCTGCCATGGAACACCTTCAACGAACGACAAATGAGCTGCAGTTCCGCGGAAATCGCGTCCCTCACGCGACTCGTGCTCAGGATGCCAGGCCATTTGCATCAGGCGGCGGCCGATACATCGGACAGCGCATCTGACACCGCTGCGACGATCGTCGCGATATCGGCATCCGTCATCGGAGTAGAAAGCGCCATGAGACCGTTGCCCGCGGCCAGAACACCGCGATTGAGCAGCCCGAGACTAAAGACGGCCTGTCGCTTGGTCTCCTCCTCGGTCATGTAGGCCGAGCGATAGTCCCGAATCGGCCGGCGGGAGAAATGGATCTTCAGCAGCGAGCCAAGTCCGACCGCGCCGCCAGGCACACCGCTTCGCCGGAACGCATCGTTGATGCCGGCGCGGACCATCTCCCCCATGGCGTCGAGGTGCGTGAAAGCCGCATCGTCGAGCAATTGCATCGCCGCCAGGCCCGCGCGCATCGTAACGGGATTGGCCGAGAAGGTCCCGGCGTGCGGCAATGCCGGCTTGCCGTGACGCGGGTCGAACACCGCCATCACTTCGGCTCGCCCGCCAATGGCGCCGACCGGAAATCCACCACCGATGATCTTGCCGAGCGTGGTTAGATCGGGATCGATGGCCCAGAGGCCCTGCGCACCGCGACAGCCAAGGCGGAAGGTGATGACCTCATCGAGCACCAAAAGCGCGCCGACCTCGCGCGTTACCTGCCGCAGCGCCTCCAGATAGGCCTTGTCGGCCGGCGCAAGGCCGGCGCGGTTCGGCATCGGATCGACCAGCACGCAGGCAAGCTCGTTGCCACGCTCGCGTATCAGACTGACGGCGCCCTCGATATCGTTGAACGGAATGGTGACGACATCGACCAGAACATTTTCGGGGGTGCCCTTCGCGTAGGCGACCGAGACCGGCGCATTGCCGCCCCACGCTGCCGGAGTCGGATCCAAGCTCACCTCCGCGTAATCATAGGAGCCGTGATAGGCGCCCTCGCACTTAGCGATTTTCGGCCGACCGGTGAAGGCACGGGCCGCCTTCAGCGCTGTCATCACCGCCTCCGTGCCGGAGTTGGCGAACCGCACCTGATCGACCGTCGGCAGCCGCGACACGAGCAACTCGGCAAGGTCGACCTCGGATTCCGTCGGCAAGCCAAAGGCCGATCCGAGCGCGAGCTGGCGCATGGCTGCCTCGATCAGCGCGGGATGAGCATGGCCGTGGATCAGGGACGTGAAATTGTTGATGCAGTCGATCAGCTCGTTTCCGTCAACGTCCCAGACGCGGCAGCCTTCACCGCGCGCGGCATAGATCGGATAGGGTTTCATGAACACGGTCGTGCGCGTGTTGCCGCCCGGCAGGCTGGCAAGCGCGCGGTCATAGAGTGCTTTGGAACGCGATTTGAAATCAGGGTACATCTTCACGCTATCGCTTTGGGACGCCATGCACTGCCTGACCGGGCGCAACAAGCGGACATGGAGGCCCATCAAAGTCACGTCCGCTTTCCCCCGAAAGCGGACACTAACAGGCCTACTAAATCACTCGCTTGTTGCGTAGCGAGCCTCTAACACGTCGAACGCGTCTTTGCCCACGATACGCTGCCGCTCAGAAAAACTCACGAGCCGGTCCTCTATTTTGGCCAAAGAGCCGGTGCGCCTTAAGTGACCAAGCACCTCCTGGACTGCGTGGATCGTCGCCTGAAGCGCCGCATTCGCATAGAGCACGATGGCAAACCCGAGCTCCCGTAGCTCTTCGATCGAAAGCATGGGCGTTTTTCCGCCAATCACCACGTTCACGACCTGCGGTGCCGACAATTTCGCGATCGCGCGCAACTCCTCCATGCTTTCGGGAGCCTCTACGAAAATCACGTCCGCGCCCGCTTCCGTCATAGCGTGGGCGCGCTCGATCGCCTGCCCGATCCCGTCGACCGCTCGTGCGTCGGTGCGCGCGATGACGAGTGTGCTCGCATCGCCACGCGCATCAAGCGCAGCCTTGATCTTACCCAACATCTCGGGCAAAGGGACGACGCTTTTGCCGGCGAAATGGCCGCATTTTTTCGGGAAGATCTGGTCTTCGATCTGTAAGGCGGCGGCGCCAGCCCGTTCGAGTAGCCGGACCGTTCGATACACGTTGAGGGCGTTGCCGAATCCCGTATCGATGTCGACGACAAGGGGAAGCCGGCAAACATCAGAAATCCGCGTCGCAGTCTCGGCAAGTTCAGTGACCGATACGAGGCCCAAGTCCGGCATTCCCAAATGGGTGTTCGCCAGTCCCGCGCCGGTGACGTAGACGGCCTCGAAGCCCAGGTCTTCGATGATGCGGGCCGTAAGCGCATTGGCGGCACCGGGCAGCAGCAGAGCGTCGCGGCGTTCGACCCGCATGCGAAAGGTTCGCCGGATCTCGGCCTGCGACGACACGAGGGGTGAGGACAACATCGCCGAGGACCTCCGGACGCCTCCAATTACCGAACGCGCTTAGGATTCCTATGGGCCCGCCGGGAAACGGTCAACGGGACAGGCCGATGCTCTCCTCCACCTTGGCGCGCCCTCGCCGATGTTGTTAGCTGGAGGCGCCCTATTCGGGCCAACAACGTCCCGCCCATGACTGGCGCAGATTTTAAGGGAGAAGCCGATGAACATCAGAACCACAATCAGGCTAGTGACCGTCGCCGTGTTTGCGGCAGCCGCAATGCCCGCGCTCGCCCTCGACCTGACGGTCACACACTTTGGTACCGGGATGTACGGGGTGCCCTTCGCGGTCGCTAAGGAGAAGGGCTATTTCAAGGAGGGCGGGCTCGACGTCACCGGCTTCATCACCTCGGCGGGCGGCGGCACCACAATTCGCAACGCCATGGCCTCCGAAATTCCATACGGAGAGGTGGCGCTGCCGGCTGCGATTGCCGCGATCAAGCAAGGGCTCGATATCACAATCGTACATGGTGGAGTTAACAGCGTCGCCGATCAAGTCTGGATTACGCGCAAGGACGACGAACGCATCAAAACCGTCCAGGACTTGAAGGGCAAAAAACTCGGCTACTCAAGCCCGAAATCGGTAACCGATATGATCACCACCATGATGTTGAATGACAATGGTCTCGCGGACCAAGTGGAGCGTCGCTCGGTCGGCTCAATTGGCGCTGGCATCACAGTGTTGCGTGAGGGCGGGGTCGATATGATTTACGTCACCGAGCCCGTGTGGAGCAAAGAGAAAGACAATTTCCGGCCGGTGTTTAATTCCGCCGACTGGGCCCCGCACATCACCCAGACCGTCGGCATCGTGAAGACCGATTACCTGAAGAAGAACCCGGATAAAATTAGAGCCATTATTGCAGCACGGCGCAAGGGCGTGGAATTTATTCGTCAGCATCCGGACGAGACGGCACCGATCTTCGCGCGCGAGTACAAGATCTCGGTTGAACAAGCGAAGACTGCCCTCGACCACGTTCTCACGGTCAAGGGCGAATACTGGAGCATGGGCGGATTCGACCGCGAAGGCATGGAAGCCATGCTGAAGGGCCTGCACCTGGTCAATGCGATCGAGGCGGGTCCTTTTGACTGGTCTAAGGTAGTGGACGAGAGTTACCTGCCGCCGGACCTGCGCGCGACGGTTCACTGAGCGGTGCATGACCGTGGCCGCGAAGGGCCCGCACGCGTCGCTGCGCGGCGTGACTAGGGTCTATCCCGCCGTCGAGGACCATTCAGCCGTGCACGCCTTAGGACCAGTGGACCTCGATCTGTGCCCAGGCGAATTCTTCTCCGTCGTGGGTCCCTCCGGCTGCGGGAAGTCCACTCTGCTTGATGTCCTCGCTGGGCTTGCGCCAGCGAGTGCTGGCACCATCGCTTTCGAGGGGCGGACTGTGGCGGGCCAGGTCCCGGAGGGGATCGGGGTAGTTTTCCAGGAGGACGCAAGCTTTCCCTGGCTCACTGTGTGGGACAACGCCGCCTTCGCATTACGGCGCGCCGCCGTGTCCGAATCAGTAGTGCGCGAACGCGTTGACCATGCACTGTCATTTATAGGGCTCGCGGATTTTTCCTCTGCCTATCCGGCGCAGCTCTCCGGCGGCATGCGCCAGCGCCTGTGCATCGCGCGCACGCTTGTTACGCGCCCCCGCCTGCTTCTGCTCGATGAGCCCTTTGGTGCCCTCGATCAGCAGACACGTCTGCTGATGGGAGACGAACTACTGCGGATTTGGCGAGAAACCGGAGCTACCATTTTTCTCATCACACACGCCCTCGACGAGGCTGCCATGCTTTCGGACCGGGTCGGGGTAATGTCGGCCAGACCGGGACAATTGATCGAGATCGTCGAGACGCGCTGGCCCCGCGATCGCGATAGCACGATCGTAAGCCGGCCCGAGTTTGGCGAGGTCACGGGTCGGCTTTGGGCGCGGCTGCGCGATGAGTCTCTCAAGGCACTGGAGTTGACGGGAGCGCGTCGCGGCAGAATGGTGATTGCATCATGAGCCGAGCGGGATTCATCCGCCTGCTAGTCGTGGCAGCTGCGATTTTCGGATTGGAAGTTGCCTGTCGCGCTGGCCTGATCGATCCCTTCACCATCATTCCGCCGAGCGCCATGACGGCGGGTGCTTGGAATCTCCTCGTCTCTGGCCGCTATACCCAAGATATTCTGCTTACGCTCGGCAGCGTCGGGCTTGCGGCGGTGCTGGCGATCGTCGGCGGCTTTGGCCTCGGCTATGCCCTATTCCGCCTGCCGCGGCTGCGGCGCGCGCTCGACCCGCTGCTCGCAAGCTATTACGCAGTCCCTACTTTCATCTTCTACCCGCTCTTCATCGTGTTGTTCGGGCTGAACCGCCTGCCCCTTGTTGCCATTGGCTTCGTATTCGCGGTGGTCGCGATGGCGATCAACACCCTGACAGGGTTCAAACGTGTGCCGCCGGTGTTGCGCCGGACGGCGCGGGCCCTGCGCCTGTCGGAGCCCGCAACGCTTGTGCAAATCACAATGCCCGCCTGTGCGCCATATCTGTTAACCGGTGCCAAGCTCGTGATCGCTTATTCCTTCATAGGCGTGATTGCCGGCGAGTTCGTGCTGTCGGGAGCCGGGGTCGGTCATCAGATCGCCTTCGCCTACAACAATTTTGATAACCCAACCATGTACGGGCTAATGCTGCTTCTGATTGGTTTTGTCAGCGCCTTTAACACGCTGCTGTTCGCGTGGGAGCGGCGGTTCTATCGGCGCCGCGGGCTAACCTAATGACAGTCACGCTTGACAAACCTGCCCGCATCCGCCCGCGCCTGCCGCGCTCGGTCGGACTCGACCGGCTGCTACTCCTCCTGGCCCTGCTCCTCGTTTGGCAAGCGCTCACCTGGATTGCCGGGCCGGAGGTGATCACCTCTCCCTTCGCCACCGTACGTAAACTCGCTGACATCGTAACCGCTTCCGATTTCGTGGGTCATGCTTATGAGACCGGACGCGCCTTCGCGGCGGCCCTCATCATTTCGCTCGTGGGCGGACTGGTTGTCGGGATCGTACTCGGGTCCAGGCGCCTCGCCGGCGAAGTGGCTGAGCCACTTTTGGTTGCGCTTTACTCGATCCCAAAGATTACGCTGTATCCGGTGATCCTCCTGCTGTTCGGGCTTGGCGTCTCGGCCAAGATCGCCTTTGGCGCGATCCATGGGATTATTCCCGTAGCGCTGTTCGCGATGAATGCCGTGCGCAATATTCGCGGTGTGCATGTGCGTGCGGCGCGCGCCATGCGTCTCACGCCCTTACAGATCGCGACTTATGTCCTCGTGCCGGCTACGCTTCCAGAGATCGTCGCGGGGTTCCGAGTCGGCTTCGCGCTCACTTTGCTCGGGACGCTGATCGGCGAGATGTTCGCCTCCCAACGCGGCATCGGCTACATGTTGGTACAGGCGATGGAGACAAACGACACCGGTACGATCATGGCTCTGGCGCTTCTTCTGGTGACCATAGCCACCGCAGCTAGTTCGGTGCTCCTGCGGTTCGATCGCCGCCTGCATGAGCAATATTAAGGGATCCGTCG
This sequence comes from Pseudolabrys sp., assembly GCA_036519515.1. Taxonomy (GTDB): domain Bacteria; phylum Pseudomonadota; class Alphaproteobacteria; order Rhizobiales; family Xanthobacteraceae; genus Pseudolabrys. The sequence continues at coordinate 28,798 of DATDLC010000032.1, forward strand.
GCGCAGCTCGTTCAAACTGAGGAATATCCAACGAGAGGGACAGTTGATGATGGCCACGATGCGGCTAATCGACGTACTAAATCGCGGCGAATTCGTTGTCGCGCCAGGGATATTCGAGATGTTGTCTGCCCGCATCGCGGACCGAATGGGTTTTCATGCACTCTACATGACCGGTTACGGCATCTCGGCTTCGTATCTTGGTCTCCCAGATGCAGGGATCGCAACGTATACAGATATGGTGAGTCGCGCGCGCACCATAGCCGAAAGCATTGTGACACCGCTTATCGCCGATGCGGACACGGGCTTCGGCGGACTCATCAATGTGCGACATACAGTACGCGGCTATGAAGCGGTGGGCGTGCAGGCGATCCAAATTGAAGACCAGGAGATGCCCAAGAAGTGCGGACACACGCCAGGGCGACGCGTGGTCCCGATCGATGACATGCTGCGAAAAGTCGAAGTAGCGCTTGATGCTCGGACCCGACAAGACACTCTAATCATAGCGCGCACCGACGCGCGCAGTGGCCTGGGCCTCGATGAGGCGATCCGCCGTGGCAAAGCCTATGCGAAGGCGGGCGCCGACATAATATTTGTCGAAGCACCGGAATCAGAGGAGGAGTTCCGGCGCGTGGGCGGCGAGATCGACGCCTGGCTTCTCGCCAACGTCGTGCCTACCGGCAAGTCACCAGAGATCTCGGCCGAGCGGCTGCAATCGATGGGCTTCTCGCTAGCGATTTATCCGACTGCCGGAATGACTGCCGCCTGCGCAGCGCTTAAGATCGCGTACGAGCACATCCGCATGTACGGCACCACCCAAGGCGCGCCAATTTCGAGCATTGCGATGAGCGAACTGCATGACCTCGTCGGCTTCCCGGAGATCTGGGACTTTGAACGCCGTTTCGTCGAAACTCGCTGAGTGACTCTCGGCTCGACACGTTGGCAATACGGAGGTATGAAAATGGGTGCTGTGGCGCGCAGCCTACAGATGCGGGCGCCGACCTGATCGGTGACGCCAACGAACACGATCGGCAATGCAATCACCCGCTTATCCCGAGGATGCCATAGGGTGATTAATTTGGTAGGACCCTTTGCCCTGCGATCCCGTGACGAATCGAAACGAGCCGCGTGTCGCTTGGATGGCGACGGTGCCGGTAGATTTATTTGGGTCGTACACAAATTTATCGAGGCGAACGGTCGATTTTGATCCGACGCACTTCGATGCCTCAGAGCTGGCGCCGTCCACAGCATCATTAGCTAAGGGCCACAAGCGGACACTAGTTAAAGGAAACCCCGGGACATTGCCCGGGGCTTTGTTAGCGGAAACATCATTTGTCAGACGATTAGAACTCCGTCCAATGTCTGTACGGTCGCGCGTAATAGCGTGGACCACCGTAATAGTAGGGGCCACCACCGTAGTAAGGGCCACCATCGTAGCCGTAGGCATAAGGCTGGTAATAGGGCTCCGGACTATAAGCGTAGCCGTAATATCCCGGACCATAATAGTAAGGCCTTGAAGCGATAGCTGCACCGAGAGCAAGACCCCCGACAACGGCACCGGGAACCCACCAGCCACCACCACGCCAGCGTGCTTCGGCTTGGTTAGGCAATGCAACCGCGGTAACGGCTATCGTCGCGGCTGATGCCAAGACTATCAGTTTGCTGTTCATGTCGGACCTCATTTCCACTGGCAGTCACTCAAAAGAAATGTTTGGAGATCTTAATCGGTAGTGCAGTTCACGGTGTTGTGTACTCGGTCAACCAAACAAAGTGCCGACAACTCAACTAATGTCGTGCGGCGAGGTGAAATGATGCGTTTATTAAGGACGCGATGCGACCGCGCTTATGCAGCCTGCTCGGGGTAGCGACTGAACTGCCTAAGTTTCCGTTGTCGTTCAGTGTAGCGATCTGGCGCATGGGCAGCTTCGTTTTGGTAGTATTGGCCCATTCTATGGCAGAGTCCGTTTTACGTCGGGTGTTCCCGCTCTGCGGGCCTGCGAATGGAACAGCTGCGCGAGCTTGAGTAATTCGTCTTTGCGGGACATGGTTGCTTTACTTCCTTAGTTTTTAGCCCCAGCCCGCCGAAAAATGCGCCTGCCGCTTTTGTTCATCTGTTCATCCCTGTCGTCCCACCTTCGCCGTTTGGTCCCGACCACTTGGTCTATCACTCTGCTGAAGCGCTGGTGAAACTGAATATCAAAAATGACTTCGCTGCTGTCAGAGCCCTTACGCACTAGAGCGCGAAATTGGTTTAGCA
>DATDLC010000033.1:0-30333 GCA_036519515.1 Pseudolabrys sp.
GGGCTTGTCCCGGCCATTGGCGCCTTCTATGCCGATGCTTCGAGTGGATGTTCGGGACAAGCCCGGGCACGACGCCGGAGATCGCCATGTCGACTGCCGTTTCCCCTCTCGCCCCGCTTCATGTTCCGGACATGCCGGCAATTTCGGGCGTTCGGCTGGCAACAGCCGCCGCCGGTATCCGCTATGCTGGACGCACCGATGTTTTGCTTGCGCTGTTCGACACGGGCACCACTACAGCCGGTATATTCACGCGTTCGAAGTGCCCGTCCGCGCCGGTCGAGTGGTGTCGTATGCATCTGAAAAAAGCGGAAGCGCGCGCACTCGTCGTCAATTCCGGCAACGCCAACGCCTTCACGGGCAAGAGCGGACGGGATGCCTGCAAGTTCACCGCGCAAATCGCCTCGCGCGCGGCCGGTTGCAAGCCGAATGATGTTTTTCTGGCCTCGACGGGCGTGATCGGAGAGCCGCTCAAGGCGCAAGCTTTCGAGGGCGTGATGGAAGGGCTGGTTGCGCGGGCTCAAGCCGGCGATTTTCTCGACGCCGCACGCGCGATCATGACCACGGACACGTTTCCCAAAGTCGCAACCGCGAGCGCAAAAATCGGCAAGGCAAGTGTAACGATAAATGGGATTGCCAAAGGCGCCGGCATGATCGCGCCCGATATGGCAACCATGCTGTCTTTCATTTTCACGGACGCTGCGATTTCGGCACCCGCCCTTCAAACGCTCCTGAAGGATGGCGCGTCCGATACATTCAATGCCGTGACGATCGACGGCGACACGTCCACGTCTGACACTTTGATGATGTTTGCTACCGGCAAGGCAGTCGGCGCGCCGCGCATCGCACGTGTCGCCGACCCGCGCCTGAAAGAATTCAAAAAAGCGCTGCATGTCGTACTGGCCAATCTGTCTGAACAGATCGCGCGAGACGGCGAAGGCGCACGGAAGTTGGTCGAGATCGTGGTCGAGGGTGCGGTCTCGAAAGTCTCGGCTCGGCGCATCGCCATGTCGATTGCCAATTCACCGCTCGTGAAGACGGCGATTGCCGGCGAGGATGCCAATTGGGGCCGCGTCGTGATGGCCGTCGGCAAAGCCGGTGAGCCGGCCGATCGGGACAGGCTTTCGATCTGGTTCGGTGGCATTCGCGTGGCGCACAAAGGCGCCCGCGACCCGGGTTACGACGAAGCGACCGTGAGTGCGGCGATGAAGAAGCCGGAAATCAGGTTGAAAGTAGCACTTGGGCTTGGCCCGGGTCGCGATCGTGTGCTCACGTGCGATCTGACCAAGGAGTATGTCGCCATCAACGGCGACTATCGATCGTAATATGCGCCGGGACTGAAGCTCGTGGCCATCAAGGTCGTTCTGGTTGCCGCCTGCGCCCTGGTGGACACCGACGGGCGCGTGCTGATCGCGCGGCGGCCGGAAGGCAAACCGATGGCCGGCTTGTGGGAATTCCCGGGCGGGAAGATCGAGAATGGCGAGCGGCCCGAGGAGACCCTGATCCGCGAGTTAAAAGAAGAACTGGGAATATCCGTGAGCGACAGCTGTCTCGCCCCCCTCACCTTTGCCAGCCACAGCTACCCGGACTTTCATCTCCTGATGCCACTCTATGTCTGCCGGCGCTGGGATGGAACCGTCCGCCCCACCGAAGGACAGCAACTTGCCTGGGTAAGACCGAACAGACTGCGCGAGTACGAAATGCCTCCGGCCGACGTGCCGCTGGTCGCTCACCTGATGGCGCTACTCTAACGCAATCGCTCGGGTTTTTCTCCGGTCGATATTTCGGTGGTGTTGAGTGCGTCGGAAAGTCGGCGCGCAGCCGAACCAGGCTTCAGCGGCTTCTGCTGGCCCTCGTGCGGCGCCCAGCCCGACAGCCAGACTATTTCAAAACTTGCGCGCAGGCGGCCATCCTCATCGGCAAACCGCTCTCTGTAGATCTCCGCCATACGTTTAACCGTTGCGCGTCTGAGCGGCTTTCGTCTGCGCTCATTCAATACGTTGGTTGCGCCCATTAGCCGCAGATCGCGTATCAAAGCAAATACGGAATCGTATCGTACGACCAACCGTTCATTGTCGATGACTGGCAGCGCGAACCCGGCACGTTGCAACAATGCTCCGAGCTCGCGCATATCCACAAATGGAGCTATGTGCGGCGAGACTCCGCCTTCGATCTCGATCTCGGCGGTTGCGATTGCCTCACGCAACTCCGACAAACTCTCTCCGCCAACAAGAGCGGCCAAAAATAAACCATCCGGCTTCAACGCGCGGCGAATTTGGATCAGAGTTCCCGGCAAATCGTTGACAAATTGCAGCGCCAGTGCCGACACGACCAGATCAACCGAAGCGTCGGCAAATGGCAACGCCTCCTCGTCGGCGGCGACACGCAAGAATGAAGAATCGCCATCGAGCGGATTGACGGTCGTCGCAACGATAGCTCCGACCTTGCCGCTTGCTGCAACCACCCGGCGTACTGCATCGGTCAGCGTGCCAAGATCAGCTGCGACGTCGAACTGACGCAGTACGGCGGAAAGACGCTCCCCCAATTCGGACGCAGTGCGATCGAGCAGAAAAGTTGCAGGGCCAGACTTTCGTGCGCGCGCTTGTCGCGCACGCAGGAGCTGTCGGTTAAATATTCTGGGACCTGACGACATTGCTTTGTCCGGTGGCGCGACGGTGATCCTGTCACGGTCGCGCGCGATTATGCTACGGTTCCAACATGAACGAGCTGGTTTCGGCAAGGCCAGATGAACCCCAATCATATGGGGCTCGCTTGCGCGAGGGCATGAGAGCGGCCTTTCGGCTCGTCCTTGATTTTGGCTTGCCGCAACTCTGCCCATCCTGCCGTGGTCCGCTCAGCGAGGGCGAAGGGCTTTGCGCGGCATGCTGGTCGAAACTCTCGCTCATCGAACCGCCCTATTGCGTGCGGCTGGGTATTCCCTTTGCCTACGACCCAGGGCCCGGTCTGCTGTCGATGGAAGCGATCGCCAATCCACCGGCTTACGACCAAGCTCAAATATACCGACCGTTTTCGCCCATGATGGGCCGTTGGATGGCGCGCGCTGGCCGCGAACTGCTGGCCGATGCCGATGCGCTCGTTCCGGTACCCCTGCATTGGCGCAGGCGGTGGGCCCGACGCTTTAATCATCGGCGGCTCTTGCCGGCTCGATCTCGGCGTTTTGCGATGTCCCGGTTGCTTATAGCGGCCTCAAACGTGTCCGCGCCGCCTCAACAGGTCGGACGATCGAGGACAGAGCGGGCCGACAACGTTCAGGAAGCTTTCGTGGTCCCGGCCGAACACCGGGCCGACATCGCCGGCAGACGCCTGGTGCTGATCGACGACGTGCTTACATCCGGCGCTACGGTTGATGCCTGCACTCGCGCATTGTTGCGGGCGGGGGCTGCGCACGTCGATGTGCTGGTATTCGCCCGGGTTGTGGCGCCGGCGCGGAGTCCCATATAGAAGGGGTTTACAAGCGCCGAAACCGCCCGTCGAGATTTACACGACCTGCTATTGCCCCTATTGCGACGCTGCCAAGGCTTTGCTGAAGCGAAAAGGTGTGAACTACAGTGAGATCGACGTCGGCCGTGACTGGGAGCGCCGAAGCGAAATGATCGAACGTGCGAACGGACGCATGACGGTGCCTCAGATTTTCATCGGGTCTTTGCATGTCGGCGGCAGCGATGAGCTGCACGCACTCGAACGTGCCGGCAAACTTGATCCGCTCCTGAGAGATGGCGGGGCATCTACATGAACGCTGGCAGCTTTAACGCCGCGCTGATCCAGATGCGCTCGAGCCTCAAACCCAGGGGCAATATCGACGACGCGGTGCGCATGATCGGAGAAGCGAAAGCGGCAGGGGCTGACTACGTACTTACGCCGGAAATGACGAATATTCTGGCGGCGAAGCGCGAGCAGCTTTTTGCTGCGATCGTGGACGAAGAATCGGATGCGTCTCTTGCGACCTTACGTGAACTGGCGAGGCGTCTCGGCATCTACATCCATATCGGCTCGCTGGCGATCAAGCTTTCCAACGACCGGGCAGCCAATCGCTCTTTCCTGATTGACCCGAAAGGCGAAATCGCGGCGCGCTATGATAAAATCCATATGTTCGACGTCGACCTTGCCGACGGCGAGAGCTACCGCGAGTCGCGCAATTACCGTCCCGGCGAATTGGCAGTGCTGGCAGACCTTCCATGGGGGCGGCTCGGGCTGACGGTTTGCTACGACCTTCGTTTCCCTGCGCTCTATCGTGCGCTGGCCGAGGCTGGCGCCACCATGCTGGCGATTCCCTCCGCATTCACCAAACAAACCGGCGAGGCGCATTGGCACGTTCTGATCCGCACCCGCGCGATCGAAAATGGCTGCTTTGTTTTGGCCGCCGCACAAGGTGGTAAACATGAAAACGGTCGTGATACATACGGCCATTCACTGATCGTTGACCCTTGGGGGCGCATCATTGCGGAAGCCGGCACCGAGCCCGGGATAGTCATGGCCAGGATCGATCCCGCGGAAGTGACCAATGCGCGAGCGCGCATTCCATCATTGCAGCATGGCCGGCGCTTTGAAATCGTTGAGCCGATGGCGGAACCTGCCCATCTTCATGTCGTGCGGAGAGCTAAATGATCCGCTACGCACTCATCTGCGAAAAGGGCCACGAATTTGAAAGCTGGTTCCAGGATTCAACCGCCTACGACAAGCAGGCGAAGCACGGGCTTGTGAGCTGTGCCCAGTGCGGGTCGGTCAAGGTCGAGAAGGCCATCATGGCGCCGCGCCTTTCCGCAACCGTGAAAAAACAGCGTGCACCTGTCGAAGCGCCGGCGCCAACGGCGGAGCCTACAGCACCAGCACCGTCCGCACCTGTCGCAATGTTGTCGCCGCAGGAGCAGGAATTTCGCTCCAAGCTCAAGGAATTGCGCGACCATCTGACCAAGAATGCCGACAATGTCGGCCCAAAATTTCCAGAGGAAGCGCGCAAGATGCACTATGGAGAGATCGAGCATCGCTCGATCTATGGCGTCGCTTCGCCTGAGGAAGCAAAAGAGCTGTCCGAGGAAGGCGTCGAATTCCATCCCTTGCCGATACTGCCGGACGAGCGGAACTAGTGCGACCACACCAGTAGCGCTACACCGATCACAACAAGCACGATCCCGAAAGCCTCGCGCTGCGTGGTTGGCTGCTTGAATACGAAACGCGTCACCCCTTGCGCGAACAGAACCTCGACCAACGCCAGCGTTCGCACATTGGCTGCGGTCGTGATCGCGAAGGCCAGAAACCAGAATTCCGACGCGAAAGCCCCCATGAACCCGGCAAAAAGCGAGGGTCGCCATGCCGCGGCGATGGCGTGGAGAACCTTGGCGTCCCATAGCGCAAGATATAGCGACAAAACCGCAGCTTGGATCACCAAGCCAACCGCAACGGTAAACGTTGCCGCCACCACAAAGTCCGACAGGTGCAATGCAAGTATGGCGCCGCGATAACCGATGGCGGAAAGCCCGAACAGTGCACCCGACACGATGCCAATGATGGTGGAGCGCAAAGTGGGCCTTTCCTCGATCCCACCCTTGAGCGAAATGACGATCACGCCAGCCGTTGCCAGGAGGATGGCTGCCGCTGAAAGCGGCGTGATCTTGTCGCCGAGAAAGACCAGCCCGAACAGCGCCACGTGTACTGGTTCGGTCTTGATGTACGCATAGGCCACCACAAACGAGCGCTGGCCCATCACGGAGAGCATCGTTGCGGTGGCCGCAATCTGGGTGAATGCTCCGGCGATCACCCACAGCCAGAAGACATTTGGCGGGCTTGGCAGCACCTCCCCCGTGGCGATCAACACACCGACGAGGAAGAGCAGCGCGAAGGGAAAGCCGAACAGGAAGCGCACGTGGGTGGCGCCGACCGTCCCGAGAATCGCGGTCAGCTCGCGTTGCATGGCATTGCGCGCGGTTTGCGCCGCCGCAGCGATCAGGGTGAAGACAGCCCAGAGCATTTCCTCTCCATCGTCATGCGCGCGCTTGACCCGCGCATCCATGATGGCTGTCCAAGTGCCCCGGCGAAAGGTCTGGCGTTGTTGCCTAGCCTCATGGATTGCCGGGTCAAGCCCGGCAATGACAAAGCTGGCATGTTTTGCGTGGCTCGCAGCCCAGAGGGTGTCGGAGAAGTTACGCCGCGTGGGCCTGGATTTCGGCAGCTTCGGGAAATTCCGTGACTGTGCCCTTCTCATTGTCAATGAGCAGGAATAAGTCAAAATACCGGATAGTCGGCGCGCCGCCGGTGCGCTTGATCACGGACTGCCGCCATTCCTCGTCGTGGGCTTTTTGGCGCTGCTTGAACCGATGGCCAGATATAGACGCCCGCACCGGTCTTGCCATTGAGCTCGAGCAGGAAGTGCTTGCGTAACAACTGCTTGTTATCACGCCACCTGGGAATGACGTTGCGCGCCTCTTCGGCAACTTGCTGACGGCTCCACCCCTCGGGAGAATTGAATTCAACCAGCTCAAGAATCATGTTGCCTCTCCTCTCCTGCTATTTCTGGCGTTGCGCGACCAGCATGTAATTGACATCCAAGTCTGACGATAGCTGCCAGCGGTCGGCAAAAGGATTGTAGATCACGCCGCGCTCTCCGATTACTTGCAAGCCACCATGCTCGATCGCGGATTCAAGTTCGACCGGCGTTACGAATTTGTCCCATTGATGAGTGCCGCGCGGCAGCCAGCGCAACACGTATTCGGCGCCGACTATGGCGAGTGCAAAGCTTTTCAGCGTGCGATTGAGCGTGGCGGCCACCATCAACCCGGCAGGCTTCACCATGGCTGCACAAGTCGCGATGAATGCGTCCACGTCGGCGACATGCTCGACCACTTCCATCGCCAGCACGACATCAAAGCGTTCGTTTGCCGCCGCAAGCTCTTCGGCTGTGGTTACGCGATAGTCGACCGGAACACCCACGTTTTCGGCATGGATGCGAGCGACGTTGATGTTTTCCTCCGACGGGTCCGCGCCGACCATCTCCGCGCCAAGTCGCGCGAGCGGTTCGGACAGGATGCCACCACCGCATCCGATATCCAAAATACGCAGTCCCTTGAGGCAATCGAGTTTTTTGGGATCGCGATCGAAGCAAGAGGCGGCTTGGTCGCGGATATAGGCAAGCCGGACTGGATTGAACTTGTGCAGCGCGGCCATCGGCCCGCGCGGATTCCACCAGTCGGCGGCGTGGCGCGAGAATCGCTCGATCTCGGCCTGGTCGACCGACAGTGCGTGACGCTTGCCTGCCATAGCTCTCTCCGGTCGTCGCGACGTCAGCGGGCCGTTACCTGATTTCGAAATTCGAGTGGCGCGTCGATATTGTACAGCGGTTCGATGCCGACGCCGGTTCCACGAATGGTGATGTCACCATAGTCGAGCGTGCGTCCTAGGATCGACTGATCGACGTCCACGCTTTCAACCTTGTCCATGTTCATCTCAACGGTATGCCGGCGGATAAAGCCCCGCTTGTAGACGATACGCCTGTCGGTCACGTCGATTTCCGTCGTCCAGCGTCGAAACCACGCGCTGAAGGCCAGACCCAGACCGGCCAGCGCGCAAACGATGGCGATCAATAGCGAGACTGGGGCAAGAGCGCCACCCGCCGTCAAGGCGACGAAGGCCAGCAGCCAGAGGCCAATCGCCGGCAGGTACACGACCCAGTGCAGGGTGGTCGTATATGCCACGGTCTCGCCGGGCTGCAGGATATGATCGATGTATCGCATCGTCTGGCCCTGATCTTCTTGGCTGGAACGCCGTCGGTAGCGCTGATGTTGCGGTTGTCGTACCCCGCCGGTATGTATACGCGCCTTTTCGGGCCGGCGCTCGGGGCGTTCACGCTTGCGCCGATCGATTGTTAACGCTTTCGCGCATCCGGGACTGTCATGGCTCGACTGGTGATGAAATTCGGCGGAACGTCCGTCGCCGATCTCGACCGCATCCGCAACGTGGCGCGCCACGTTAAGCGTGAGGTCGATGCCGGCTACGATGTGGCTGTTATCGTATCCGCTATGGCAGGTGCTACGAACCAGCTGGTTGAGTGGTGCCGGCAGGCCGCCATGTTGCATGACGCGCGAGAATATGACGCGGTCGTGGCCACCGGCGAAGAGGTTACTGCCGGGCTTCTCGCGCTCGTTCTCGAAGGCATGGGCGTCAATGCGCGCTCCTGGCAGGGCTGGCAACTGCCGATCCTGACCGACAACGCACACGGGTCTGCCCGTATCCTGGATGTAAACGGCGCCGAACTGATGAAGCGCTTCAAGGAGCATAGCCAGGTCGCAGTCGTTGCCGGCTTCCAGGGCATGCATAAGGAAACCGGACGTGTCACGACGCTTGGCCGCGGCGGCTCCGATACTTCGGCGGTGGCGATCGCCGCTGCGATCGGCGCAGAGCGTTGCGACATCTACACCGATGTGGACGGTGTCTACACCACTGACCCACGCGTGGTGCCCAAGGCACACCGCATGGATAAGATCGCCTATGAGGAAATGCTCGAGCTTGCCTCGCTTGGCGCCAAGGTCATGCAAGTGCGTTCGGTAGAGCTCGGGATGGTACACAATGTACGCATCTTTGTGCGCTCAAGCTTCGAGAAGCCGGAGGACATCGACCCCTCCAAGCCGCCATCAGGCACGCTTATTTGCGACGAAGGAGACATCGTGGAACAGCAAGTCGTCACCGGGATCGCCTTTTCCAAGGACGAGGCGCAGATCTCACTTCGTCGGGTGCAGGACAAGCCGGGGGTCGCGGCCGCGATCTTCGGTCCGCTCGCCGACAGCAATATCAACGTCGACATGATTGTGCAGAACGTGTCCGCCGACGGCGCCACGACAGACCTGACCTTCACGGTACCGTCCGCCGACTACGAGCGCGCCCGCGTCACGCTCGACAAAGCGAAGGGTACGATCGGCTTTGAACGGCTGGATGGTGCGACCGACGTTGCCAAGGTCTCCGTCATCGGAATTGGTATGCGTAGCCACGCTGGCGTGGCGGCAAAGGCGTTCAAGGCTCTGTCCGAACAGAAGATCAACATCCTCGCCATCACAACGTCTGAGATCAAATTCTCGGTACTCATCAAAGCCACCCAGACCGATCTGGCGGTGCGTACTCTGCATACGCTTTACGGGCTGGATAAAATCTGAGCGATGGCTGACGACAAACTCTTTGAGTTGCAGGCGCCGACGAGGCGCACGGCAGTCGTCAACATCGGCGCGAGCGACATCGGGGATACCGAGGTCTACCAGCCATTGATTGACCGCGACATCGGATCGCTCATCGGGTTCGAGCCTCTGCCCGAGCAATTCGAGATTCTCAAGGCCAAGCAGGCGAAGAATTGCACTGTCCTGCCCTATGCGATCGGCGATGGCGGCTTGCATACGCTGCATGTGTGTGCGTTCTAGCCTATGTCGAGCCTTTTGAGGCCGGATCCCCGCCAACTACAGCAATTCATCCCCTTCAGCGACTACGGTCGGTCACACGCGAAATCCCGGTGCAAACCCATCATTTCGACGATGTCGATGAGATCCGAGCGATGGATTTTCTCAAAATCGATGTACAGGGTTTTGAACTCACCGTTTTCCAGAACGGCCGCAACAAACTTGCGGAGACGGTGGCGCTTCAGGTCGAGCTCCCGTTTGTGAAGACTTATGAAAATCAGCCGACATTTGGTGAGATTGACATCGAACTCCAATCATTGGGATTTGTACCGCACTTTGCGGTCACGACCTTCGTAAGGATGATCGCGCCAATGTTACCGATCGCCCAAGGTCACGGTGGGTTGAGACAAATCCATGAAATCGATCTGCTCTACGTCCGTAACTTCGCAAGACTAGAACTAATGTCCGATGAACAGCTCAAACACCATTGCTGGCGCATCATTGTTTCGGCTCGTTTGATTTGGCCTATCGGTGTGTTTTTGCACTTACGGAGCGTGGCAGCCTGTCTGTGTATGCTCGCGAACACTATCTCAGTCTGTTGAAAACCTTGGCAAAGTAGTGTCCCACCGCGCGCGGCAACCGACCCCGCGTGTCCGGGCCGAAATGGAATAAAATTCGATCTGCGGTTTTTGAACTTCCGGTCGTCGATTCACGTCTCATTGAAGCCAGGCCACTTCGTGGCGGAGACAGATGTGACTGTCGATAGCGAACACGCCTACGCGCGTTTCACGCGTCGGGTGCAAGGCGTGTTCATCGATGCAATCATTTTCATGTTGATTCTAGCCGTCGCGCTTATGCTCGCGGTCTGGTTCGCGTCCGACCATATTGCCCGCATTCTGGGCGTCACGGTCGCCGCCACCTGGCTATTCTATGAACCGTTGCTGGTTTCCCTCACCGGCGGCACGATCGGCCACTATCTGTGCAACATGCGGGTGGTTGACGACGACCGTGGCAATATCGGCTTCGTCAAGGCTGTCGCCCGAATGATCATCAAGTCGCTTTTGGGCTGGTACTCATTTCTGGCAATGGCGATGACGTCCCGCCATCAGGCCGTCCACGATTTGCTGACCCGGTCAACGGTCCAGATGAGGGACCTCGCCAAAGCGGAGCCCTACCATTTCAGAAGTCGCCGGGACCCCCGGACGCCGCCGGGCATGCCGTCGCAGATCCGGCGCGCTGCTGTGATTGGGGTCTATCTGCTCGTCTGCTTCCTGCTGTTCTCAATCGCCATGGCGACACTTGCCCCAGTCGGGCTCGTGTCAAGGCGCTGCATGGACGGGCAGTTCTGCTCGGCGGCCGAACTTGCCATCCTGATCCTGCTCTGGGTGATCTGGGGCGGCATGAGCGCCTGGACGGCCTTTTCGGGATGGCGAGGCCAGCTCTGGGGCGCGCGGCCCCACCGATAGCGTTTTGACAAGAGCCCGAAAGCGCTTTGGCTTGCCCCTTGCATGGCCCATTGGCTATAGCCTGACGCGTAAGCGTCCGCCGATCCACGATCGCGCGGTCGCTATTCTTACACGATTAGGCCGTAAGGACGCTGCGGCCCAACCGTAACCAGAGGACTTCGATAATGCGTGGCGCGCTCGGCGGTCCGCGCGTGCTGTTACGCCGGCTTCGCGAGGTAATGGCCGAGCCGGTCAGCGCGCAGGATCGCCTCGACAAGGTGGTGGTGTTGATCGCCGCCAACATGGTGGCCGAGGTGTGCTCTGTCTACGTTCTGCGCGTAGACGGAACGCTCGAGCTGTACGCCACCGAAGGCCTCAAACGCGAAGCTGTCCACCAGACGGTCCTAAAAGCCGACGAGGGTCTCGTCGGTCTGGTGGCCAGCGAGGCCAATCCGATAAACCTGTCCGACGCGCAAGCACACCCTGCCTTTTCGTACCGGGCAGAAACGGGCGAAGAAATCTACCATTCATTCCTGGGCGTTCCGATCCTGCGCGCGGGTAATACGCTCGGAGTGCTCGTCGTGCAAAACCGCGCGCGCCGCACTTACACCGAGGAAGAAGAAGAGGCTCTGCAAACGACGGCGATGGTCCTCGCTGAGATGATTGCATCGGGCGAGCTGTCTTCACTCGCCCGCCCCGGTGCGGAACCGGTCGCGCGCCACGCTATGCATCTCACGGGCAGTTCGCTGTCCGACGGCATCGCACTCGGCCACGTCGTGCTGCACGAGCCACGCGTGGTCATCACCAATGTCATCGCTGACGACGTGCAGCACGAACTCAAGCGGTTGGACGCGGCCATCGCAACCTTGCGCGAAGATCTGGACCGGCTGGTCGAGCACCGCGACATCGCCGATGGCGGCGAACACCGTGACGTGCTCGAAGCCTATCGCATGTTCTCTTACGATCAGGGTTGGTTACACAGAATTCGCGAAGCCGTCATGACCGGCCTCACCGCAGAGGCCGGTGTCGAACGTGTGCAATCGGATACGCGCGCACGCATGTTGCGTGCCTCAGATCATTATTTACGCGACCGCTTGCACGACCTTGATGATCTCGCCAACCGACTGATGCGCGTGCTGATGGGGCAGGATCACGCGCCAACCAAGGAGCAATTGCCGGAAAACGCGATCGTCGTGGCGCGCTCCATGGGACCTGCGGCGCTTCTTGACTACGATCGCAAGAGGTTGCGCGGTCTGATCCTTGAGGAAGGCGGACCGACATCGCACGTCTCGATTGTGGCGCGCGCGCTTGGAATTCCAACCGTAGGCGAAATCGAGAATGCCACCGGACTGGTCGAGCCCGGTGATCCGATCATCGTCGATGGCTCGACTGGGCACGTTCACATGCGTCCGCCGCAGGACATTCAGGCGTCCTACGGCGAGCGCGTAAAGCTCCGCGCGCGCCGGCAAGCGCAATATCGTGCGCTAAGGGATCGGGCTTGCATCACCAAAGACGGGCAGAAGATTTCGCTGATGATCAATGCCGGGCTTGCCATCGATCTTCCGCACATCGAGGACACGGGCGCGATGGGCATCGGCCTTTTCCGCACTGAACTGCAGTTCATGGTTGCGACCACGCTGCCGCGGACGGGCGAACAACTCGCACTCTACCGCGCGGTTCTTGATGCCGCGGGAAAAAAGCCGGTCACATTCCGCACCCTCGACATTGGTGGCGACAAGGTATTGCCGTACATGCGCAATATCGAAGAAGAAAACCCTGCGCTTGGTTGGCGGGCGATCAGGCTCGGCCTTGACCGGCCGGGCCTGCTGCGTAGCCAGGTTCGCGCGTTGCTACGAGCGGCCAGCGGGCGCGGTCTCAAGCTGATGTTTCCGATGATTGCCGTCGTCGAGGAATTCGACAAGGCGAAGTCGCTGGTCGAGGTCGAACTGACGCACTTGCGCCGGCACGGGCACGAACTGCCCGAACGGGTCGAGATCGGCACGATGGTCGAAGTCCCCTCGCTCCTGTTCCAGCTCAACGAATTGCTCGAGCGCGTCGATTTCCTTTCCGTCGGCTCCAACGACCTAATGCAATTCCTGTATGCGGCTGACCGGGGAAATCCGCGGGTGTCGGACAGATTCGATCCACTTTCGGCACCGGTCCTGCGCGCGCTCAAAGACATTGCGGACAAGGCCAAGAAGCACGGCAAGCCGGTTACACTCTGCGGCGAACTCGCTTCACAACCGATCGGCGCGTTGGCGCTGACCATTCTGGGATATCGCACCTTGTCCCTCTCTCCGTCCGCCGTGGGGCCGGTCAAGGCGCTTCTGCTTGATCTCGACTGCCGGAAGGGCGAAGACCTTCTGCTGCCGTGCCTTGAACAGCCCGTCGGCAGCGTTTCCATACGCCACACGCTCGAGACTTTTGCGGCGAATGAGGGGTTGCAGCTTTGACGGTCCTGCCGCAACAGAAGATGGACGCCTTGCTCGCCCGCCACGCATTGGTGGAAAGCGAGCTGGCCAGCGGATTGGCTCCCGACGCCTACGTTAAATTGTCGCGTGAATTCGCCGAACTCACCCCGGTCGTCGAAGTGATCAAAGCCTACCGCAACACCGAGAAAGAGATCGTCGAACTTTCAGCTCTCGTCGATGATTCACGCACGGATGCAGAGATGCGCAAGCTCGCGGACATCGAACGACACGAATTGCAGGAACGCAAGGAAGCGCTGGCCCAGCAGATCCGCGTAGCTCTGCTGCCGAAGGATGCGATGGACGATCATAACGCAATCCTCGAAATCCGCGCCGGCACAGGCGGCGATGAAGCCGCGCTTTTTGCCGGGGATCTTTTCCGAATGTACGAACGCCATGCCGCCAAGCAGGGCTGGAAGACGGAAATTCTTTCGTTAAGCGAAGGAACGAAAGGCGGCTTCAAGGAAATCGTCGCCGAGGTGCACGGCCGCGGTGTTTTCGCCAAGCTTAAATTTGAATCGGGGGTACATCGCGTGCAACGCGTGCCCGATACCGAGGCCTCGGGTCGCATCCATACCTCGGCGGCGACCGTCGCAGTGCTCCCTGAGGTGGAGGATGTCGACATCCACATCAACGAATCGGATCTCAAGATCGACACCATGCGCGCGCAAGGAGCCGGAGGACAGCACGTCAACAAGACCGAATCAGCCATCCGGATCACGCATGTTCCGAGCGGGATCGTCGTATTCGTGCAGGAGGAACGGTCGCAGCACAAAAATAAATCAAAGGCGATGACCATGCTGCGCGCGAAGCTGTATGACGTCGAAAAAACCAAACGTGATTCCGCGCGCGCGGCCGAACGACGTGGTCAGGTCGGTTCGGGCGACCGCTCCGAACGAATCCGGACCTATAATTACCCGCAAGGCCGCGTCACCGATCATCGTATCAATCTCACGCTGCACAAGTTGCCGCAGATCATCGAAGGCGAGGCGCTCGACGAAGTCATAGACGCACTGGTCACCGAGCATCAGGCCGAGTTGCTGGCGGCCGAAGGCGCGGCGTGAGAATCATTCCCGGGTTGAAGGACGGCGCTTCTGTTTCCGAGGCATTGCAGTTTGTTGGGCAGGCTTTTCGTAGCGTGGGACTCGAGGATGCTGACGTCGATGCGCGCGTGCTCGTGGGTCACGCACTGTACCTCGATCGCGCCCGACTCATCGCACAGTCGGATCGCGTTCTTGAGGCTCGCGAAGTGAATGCAATATCCGGCCTGGCCGCGCGCAGACTGAAGCGTGAGCCGGTATCGCGCATCCTTGGAAAAAAGGAGTTCTGGAGCCTTGCCCTTGCGGTAACGCGGGACGTCTTGGTGCCGCGCCCGGAGACCGAAACTGTGATTGAAGGCGCGCTTGACTATGTTGTGCGCAATGGGTTGCGAATGGAAAAGCTGCGCATTCTCGATATCGGTACCGGCTCGGGTGCGCTGCTGATAGCACTCTTGAACGAGCTGCCGAATGCAGCCGGGATCGGCACCGATATCAGCCGTCCGGCGTTGCAGACGGCGCGGACCAACGTGGCGCAATGTGGACTCAAAGCCCGAGGCACACTGGTTGCATGCGACATGGCTGCCGGCGTGCAGGGCCCGTTTGACCTGGTGGTCTCGAATCCTCCGTATATCGTCCGCGGCGAAATTGGCGCTCTTGCGCCGGAGGTGCGGGATTACGACCCAATCGTGGCGCTCGACGGCGGTGATGACGGATTGACTGCCTACCGGTCCATTGCGGCAGACGCCAAACGGCTTTTGGCGTCGGGCGGACGGCTATTTGTGGAATTAGGCGCGGGCCAGGAACCTTCGGTGCGCACATTGTTTACCAAGGCGGGATTGTCGGTCGGGATTGCGCGCAAGGACCTGGCTGGAACGCCGCGTGTACTCGGCGCAGGTTTCGTGCCATGAGCGTGCTGCATTCCCACCCGATGAAAATCGCAGAGCTCTTTATTGGCGAAAAAACCTCTTGGATTATTCCACAGAAACGACTAGCTTCCAGTCACGGAATCGACCCGTGACGGTTGCATCGCCATGAACCCCAGAGTTGATGCTCTGTGAGGTTCGGCGCAAGGCGGATAACGAAGAGCCGACTTCGCAGAGACGGCAAACGAGTTCGCCAGATACGGGTCTGCATGCTTCACCGGTTAGGCGCATCATTTTTCAAAATCTTGGGCGATGCGCGTAATGAGAAGTTGGCAACGCCGCGGCAGAAAACGCGGCTAAGGGGTTGCTGCGACTAACGCGATAAAGAACAACGGTTCGATCATTGGCGCGGATAAAGTGCAGGTCCGGCCGCGCAATGAGATTGTGTGGACTTGCAAATCGGGTTGAGCGTTCGGCGGGCAACGCCGCAACAGGCAAAAGGCGATAACAGGCACATGAGAAACGGTCAAAAGCGCATGCGGGGACGCAGCAACCACCGCAAAAGCCAGAATCCGCTGACGCGCGTTTACGAATCAAACGGCCCTGACGTCAAAATTCGCGGCACGGCTTCGCATATCGCGGAAAAATATATTCAGCTCGCGCGCGACGCCCAAGGTTCTGGCGATCCGGTTGGCGCAGAGAACTACTACCAGCATGCCGAACATTATTTCCGTCTCATTGCCGCCGCGCAGGAACAGTTCCGCCAGCAGAACCCGTACTACAATCAGCAACCGCAACAGGGCGCGCCCGGTGGACAGCATCAGCAGGGGACCGACGAAGGTTTCGATGGCGACGATGACGACGGTCAGCCGTTCATGGGACAGAATGAACCGAGCTATGGGCCGCGCGAACCCCAGCAGCAGCAGCCCTATCTCCCTCGCGACGCCCAACCATTTCCGCCGCGCGACCAACAAGTGCACAATCGCCCGCAACATCAGCAGCAGCCCTACCAATCCAATCAAGGCGGTCCTGAAGGCGGACAGGATGTAGGTGGCTTGCCGGCATTTATTACCGGCGGCGGTCAGCCACAGCAGACCTCCGGCCAGAACGGTCATGACAAGGGTGATCGCGGCCAGGACCGGTTCGGCATGCATCGTCGCCGGCGCCGTCACCGCGGTGGCGGCGGCTTCCGTCCTGATCGACCCGATTACGGCGGCGGCCATCAGCAAAACGCGGCGCCGCAGCCGACTCAAGATGAAGGCGGCGGTGACGAGCCACGGCAGCCGGAGTAGCGCGACAAGCGCCGCTCCTGCGAATTCCGATCGGATTCAAAAATTTCATCAGGTTCGTATTACGCGCCGGGTGACGGGGCCAATGCCGGCTCCAACGCGGGCACCAATCGCTGCTTCTCGCGGCGCGCGGGGATCGCGCGAAAGACCTGTTTGGTTGCTTCCACCAGATGCACTCCTGCAAACGGAGCAGATAGCGTCGCGCCGGTCCGCTCCCATGCGACTGCCGATCTCAGGAACCACCCGCGTTCAACGGGGGGCACGTAAAGAGCTTCGCTCCAGCCGGTCGGTGTAAACCAGGTCTCGCGCAAGATCTGATTAATCTGGCTGCGCGAATAGGGCCGGCCATGCCCAAACGGCGTCGTGTCCATTCGCGCCCAAAGGCCTCGCCGGTTCGGCACCACCGCGAGCAATCGACCGCCGGACGCGAGCACCCGCCACACCTCGCGCAGCAGCGCGCCCGGGTCGTTCGTCATTTCGAGCGCGTGCACAAGTATCACGCGATCCACAGCGGAGTCGGCGAGCGGCAGTTCGTTCTCATCGACAAGCGCGGACAAAGCCGGGCGCAACGTCGGCCACTTCACGACGCCCTGCCCCGCCGGCATGAGGGCGAGACACCGCTCGGCTTCCTCGCGAAACAGCCCGAGATAGGGTGTGGCGTACCCAATGCCGAGCACGCGCTGACCCGCAGTGTTGCCACACAGCGAGCGGATGCCGCGACCGATGAAGCGGCGGGCGACAACCCCCAGTCGCTGGCCGTAAAAATTACGAAGGTCCACCACGTCGATCGACATGCGGCAAAACTTATCATGAAACGCCGTAGCAAAACGCTAAAGCCGCGGAACGCATGAGCGTGCATGTTCATGCACCGACGTGGTACGGTTAATTTCTGTCCGGAACACCAATAGGAATACGCCAATGCCAGCGGAAACCCGTCTTTTTCTCTGCCGATCCGACAATTATGGGGTGCTGATGCATGACCCGGACAGCGGCGCCACCGCCAGTATCGACGCACCCGAGGCTGCGCCCATCGAGGCGGCATTGAAGGCCACGGGCTGGAAACTGACAGACATCCTGGTCACGCATCACCATGCCGACCATACCGATGGCATCAAGCCCCTGAAGGAAAAATACAAATGCCGAGTGGTCGCACCGGCGGCTGAAGCTTCCAAAATTCCGGCCGTGGACGAAACAGTGCGCGAAGGCGACAGGGTCAACGTCGGAACGTTATCGGCCAATGTAATCGAAACCCCGGGCCACACGCTCGGCCACATCGCCTACTGGTTTCACGCGGACAAACTCGCATTCGTCGGCGACACGCTGTTTTCCATCGGCTGCGGTCGGGTGATCGAGGGCACGCCGGAGCAAATGTGGCACTCGCTCGTTAAGCTGCGGGATCTTCCGGACGAAACCGAATTCTATTGCGGTCATGAATACACCGCTGCGAACATCAAATTTGCCCGCACGATCGAACCGAACAATAAGGCACTCGCCACGCGTGAGGCGCAAGTAAAGCAGGAGCTTGCACGGAATGAGCCAACCATTCCCGTGACCATCGGCGAGGAAAAGAAAGCGAACCCGTTTTTGCGCGCCGACATATCCGATGTTGCGGCGGGAATCGGCATGGCGGGCAAGCCAGCGGCCGAGGTTTTCGCTGAAATTCGGGCGCGCAAAAACAGATTTTGACGCAACACATGCCGTCGCCCACCGCTCCCGAGATGATCCGTGCGCTGGGGCTCAAGCCGCATCCCGAGGGCGTGGCCGTCCGGCTTCCACCGCAATTCTCTTTCTGCTGGCGCGCGGCGAGCGTTCGCACTGGCACCGGATCGACGCGGTCGAAGTCTGGCACTATTACGCGGGGGCGCCGCTCAAACTTGAAGTGGTCGACGGATCCAAGGAAGAGATCTTTCGCCTGGGTGCCGACATCAATGCAGGCGAGGCACCGCAGGTGACGGTGCCGGCACGCGCGTGGCAAGCCGCCGAGAGTTTGGGACCTTGGACTCTGACCGGCTGCACAGTCGCGCCCGAGTTTTCATTCGAAGGATTTGAATTGGCACCTGCCGGCTGGTCGCCACACAATCATTCGCGACGATAAATCCCTGCCCGACTACTTGCGACCATTGCTGCGCATGCACGCCAGATAACCCTCGATTGCACGGCTTTTATGAATCTTGAGGCCGTCACGTCTGAAATATTTTTGAAAGGCGACCCGCCCGCCATCGAGCGTCTGTGTCGTTTCCTGACCTTCCGTAGGGCGCAGCTTCAGCCCTTCGCGTTTTACACCACTCGGCGGAGGAATGATGCGTCCGCCATTCTGCACGGCGCATTCGCATGCAACTTTGTCATAGACATCCTTGCAACGTGGATCGACGCCCTGCGCAAAAGCAGGCACCGCCGTTGTTGATAAACACACGTAGACAGCAGCTGCCCTGATCAGAGATGTTTTCATGGAACGACGGCTGGCTGTAGCTACACGAAATATTGCCCACCGTTCGCGCTGAGCGTCGCGCCGGTAATCAGACCCGCTTCGTCCGATGCGAGAAACACCACGCAGCGCGCGATTTCCTCGGGCTCACCCAATCGGCCGATCGGAATCTGCGGTAGAATCGATTTTTCCAAGACATCCTTCGACACCGCCTGCACCATCTCGGTGTTGATATAGCCGGGGCAGATCGCGTTCACCGTAATGCCAGAGCGCGCGCCCTCCTGCGCCAGCGCCTTGGTAAATCCGAGCTCGCCCGCCTTTGCGGCCGAATAATTCGCCTGTCCCATTTGGCCCTTCTGGCCGTTGATCGAAGAGATGTTGATGATGCGACCGAACTTGCGGTCGCGCATGCCCTCGATGAGCGGCCTGCACATGTTGAACAGTGAGCCGAGATTCGTATTGATAACGGCCGTCCACTGCTCGGGCTTCATGCGATGGAACATGGCATCGCGGGTAATACCGGCATTGTTGACCAGTACCTCGACCGGCCCTACTTCGGCTTCCATCTTTTTTATACCGTCGGCGCAGGCGTCGTAGGAAGACACGTCCCACTTGAAAACAGGAATGCCGCTCTCGGCCTTGAACTTCTGCGCAGCCTCGTCATTGCCACCGTAATTGGCGGCGACCTTGTAACCGGCTGCCTTCAGGGCCTTGGCAATTGCCGCCCCAATTCCACGGGTTCCCCCCGTTACTAATGCAACGCGTGCCATGGTTTCGCTCCCTCAAACCATCTTCTTAAAACATCATGGCCGGGACAAGCCCGGCCATGACCTAAATCAAACACCGAACCGGCTACCGCTCGACGCACATGGCGATGCCCATCCCGCCCCCGATACAGAGCGTGGCTAGCCCTTTCTTGGCATTGCGCTTCTGCATTTCATAAAGCAGCGTCACCAGCACGCGTGCGCCGGAAGCACCGATCGGATGGCCGATCGCAATCGCTCCACCGTTGACGTTGACCTTGCTGGTGTCCCACCCGAGGTCCTTGTTGACGGCACAAGCTTGCGCTGCGAAAGCTTCATTGGCTTCGACCAAATCGAGGTCTTCTTTTTTCCACCCTGCTTTCTTGAGTGCGGCGCGCGAAGCAGGGATTGGCCCGGTGCCCATGATCGAAGGGTCGACCCCGGCCTGTGCCCACGACACGATGCGCGCAAGCGGAGTCTTGCCCAGCTTGGCGGCCTCGCTCGCTTTCATCAGAACCAGGGCAGCAGCGCCGTCATTAATTCCGGAGGCGTTCGCAGCCGTCACCGTTCCTTCCTTGTCAAAGGCCGGACGCAACTTGGCGATCGACTCCATGGTCACGCCGGGTTTCGGATATTCATCGGCGTCCACCACGATATCGCCCTTGCGCGACTTGATTGTCACCGGCGTTATCTCGTCCTTGAACTTGCCGGCCTTCTGGGCAGCTTCAGCCTTGTTCTGTGAGGCGACCGCGAATTCATCTTGCTGCTGGCGGGTGATCTGCCACTGCTTGGCAACGTTCTCGGCTGTTGCGCCCATGTGGTATCCGTTGAAGGCATCCCACAATCCGTCCTTGATCATGGTGTCGATCATTTCGAACGAGCCCATCTTTATTCCCGAGCGCAGGTGCTGGCAGTGCGGCGCCATGCTCATCGACTCCTGGCCCCCCGCGACAACGATGTCGCTGTCGCCATTGAGGATTGCCTGGTAGCCGAGCGCGACCGCACGCAAGCCCGAACCGCAGAGCTGGTTCACGCCCCACGCGGGTGTCTCTACCGGGATAGCGGCTGCAATTGAGGCCTGCCGCGCTGGGTTTTGACCTTGGCCGGCGGTAAGAATCTGCCCCATGATCACTTCGCTGACGCGGGCTCCTTCGACGCCCGCGCGTTCCATCGCAGCCTTGATCGCCGTTTTGCCGAGCTCATGCGCCGGCAGGTTGGCGAATGCCCCATTGAACGCGCCGACCGCGGTGCGGGTGGCGCTCACGATGACGATGTCGTCTTTCATGCGAAGCTCCTGTTAGGTCGAGTGCTGGGGCCGGCAGAGGTTTTTGGCACTGCCGCATCGTCAGCAGGCCATGCGGGTCTGTCAACACAACCTGCCAGTCGGATATTCCCGACAATTGGCCCTTTTTAGGCCTTTCCGCAAGGGACGCCGCGCCACGTGCGATGCTGCCGCGGTGCCACAAAACGGTGGCCCATATGATCGGAAATTGGCTATGCTCAAAGCCTGGGCAGGAAACGCGTGATCCATATGGCAGAGGAAAAAAAAGAGCCGGTTACAATCAAAAAGTATGCGAACCGGCGGCTCTATAATACCGGAACCAGCACCTATGTGACGCTCGAAGATCTCGCCTCCATGGTCAAGAATGGCGAGGACTTCATCGTCTACGACGCCAAGACCGGCGAAGACATTACACGCTCTGTGCTCGCGCAGATCATTTTCGAACAGGAAAACAAGGAAGGACAAAGCCTTCTGCCGATTACCTTCCTGCGGCAGTTGATCCGCTTTTACGGCGATAGCATGCAGATGCTGGTGCCCCGTTTTTTGGAAGCGTCGATTGAATCTCTGTCGAAGGAACAAGGCAAATTTCGCGAGCAGATGGCGCAAGCTTTCGGCGTCGGTGCATTCGGCCCCCTTGAGGACCAGGTACGGCGCAATATGGAAATGTTTGAGAAGACTTTCGCCATGTTCGCCCCGTTCGCACGCGGTCAGGGGAAACCGTCAGAAAAGCCGCAGGGCTCGGGCAACGAAATGGACGAGCTCAAACGTCAACTCGAGGAAATGCGGAAGCGGCTGGATAAGCTCGGCGAGAAGGAATAGTCGCTCTCCTTTCCGTAACGCCGGTGTATTTTCGGAAATCGGCGTTTACCAACTTAAAAATTGCGGGATCGTTTGCACGCCCGGGTACGGTTAACGGCGCGTGGCACATGCCTTGCCCATACCATGCAGGAGATACGGCTCCTGTCCGGAATTGAAACGGTATCGCAATGCGACCTGAAGAAAGCGACGCAGCGGTGTGCCAATCCGATGCGACGAGGCAGGGTGAATCTGCCGAAACGCGTGTGCTGGTTGCGCTCGCTCGCTCGCCTCAGTTCCTAGAGCGATGGACGAGCCATCACCACGCCCCCTTCCTTGCACACCTCGTGGCCACCAAAGATGGGCATCCGCAGACACGCGAGCGCCGCCGTGCCGAGCCAAACGTGGCATTGTCCGCCTATCGGGCTACCGCAGCGCTTGGCGCGCTCTAGTAGCCGTGTGCGCAGCCGTCCTTGCGCGGCTCCGAACCGCCGATCAATACGCCGCGATCCCAATCGATCTTGATGGTTTGCGCGCCACCCCAAGGCGAACTCGCCGTCACTACGTCGTGTCCGCGGGCCTTGAGTCCTTCGATTGTCGTTTGCGGCGTGCCACGCTCAACGTCAGTCTTCTCTCCCTCGAAGAAAAAACGCGGAGCATCGATCGCTTGCTGCACGTCCATCCCGTAGTCAAGCATGTTCAGAATGATCTGAACGTGGCCCATCGGCTGATAATGCGCGCCCATAACGCCGAAGCTCATGTCGCAGCGACCATTTCGCATCGCGAGTGCCGGAATGATGGTGTGCATCGGGCGCTTTCCCGGGCCGAACGTATTGGGATGGCCGGGCTCCAAGGTGAAGCAGGCGCCGCGATTGGTCAGCATGATGCCAGTCTTCTCCGTGCATATCCCTACGCCGAAGCTGGAATACAGCGAATTGATGAATGAGACCGCCGTCCGGTCGCGATCAACGACCGTAAGATAGACCGTGTCGTTTCCGGGCGCCGGCGCGCTCGGCAATTTCGCGCGCTTCTTCATGTCGATGAGCGATGCGAGTTTCCTGGCAAACTTTTTGTCGAGCAAATCTTTGACCGACATGCGCATGTGCGCCTCGTCGGCGATATGAGTATCGCGGATCGCATAGCCCAGACGCGCGGCTTCAAGCACCAGATGAAACCGCTCTGCGCCGAGAGGGTCGAGCGCAGCGACGTCAAAATTCTCCAGAATATTGAGCATTACCAGCGCGGTGAGCCCTTGCGCATTCGGAGGAATCTCCACCAGGTCCAGTCCGCGATAGTTGGTCGAAATCGGCGTAACCGCGTCGCCGCGATGGCGCGCGAAATCTTCCGCCGTGAGGAAAGAGTCGCGAGCCGCAAGCGTCTTCGCCACGTCATCCGCGATCTCACCTTCGTAGAAAGCACGAGCACCCTTGGCAGCGATGCTCTTCAACGTGGATGCAAGCGCAGGAAACCGGATGACATCGCCTTCCTTGGGAGCCGCCCCACTGAATAGATAATGCCTGGAGGCACCGGCGTCGGCCTTGAGCTTTCCGACATGTCTTTGCCAGTCCCAGGCTACACGCGCGCTGACGGGGAATCCGCCGTCGGCATATTTGATCGCGGCCGCAAGGGCCCGGTCGAGACCGAAACGACCATGCGCCTTCAGGATTGCCTCCCAGGCGTCGATTGCGCCCGGCACGGTAACCGCATGAATCGAGCTGCCGATCTCGGTCAGGCCCTTCGCGCGAAGCGCCTGATCGGAAGCCTTCGCCCCCGCGCGGCCCGAGCCGTTATAGCCCCAAACCGGCTTGCCCGGATGGGATACCAGACAGAAGCAATCGCCTCCGATGCCGGTCATGTGCGGTTCGACCACGCACAAAACTGCAACCGCAGCGACTGCCGCATCCGCTGCTGTACCACCCGCACGCAGTGCGTCGATTGCAGCAAGCGTAGCCAATGGGTGCGAGGTCGCCGCCATGCCTTCACAAGCAATTACAGGCGAGCGGCCGGGGAGCTGAAAGTCGCGGCTCATAACAAAACCGGGAGTGTTGGACTGATCAGGATGAAACGCGCTCAACACCTTCAACCGTAAGGTCTCGCTGGGCCGAACGCAAAGTCACCGCGAAACCGCCGAGCACGTCGATGAAGCCAACAACCAGGAGCAAGAAAAATGTCGCGGTGGCGGCTTGCTTGATGAGAAGAAACTCGATCAACATCCCGAGAAAGAGGACTAAAGACAATGCATGGTCGATAATGGTGCGTCTGCTGATGCGGGACGATTTCATCACCTCGCCGCAGAGCAGCAAGATGGCCAATGCGACGAGCACGTCGCCCCCCGTCATGGTCCAGTCGGCTCCCGACATCATATGAACGGTCGAGACCACGCCGGTCCACGACACACCCGGCATAAGGAACGCGATGATGTTGTAGATCGCGAAGGGAATCAGCAGCAGCGGGAAGCCGAGCATGAACATGGCGCAGCTACCTTCGGCCCGTTGCGCTAAACCTCGGTCTTCGCCTTCAAAACCTGACGGCCTTTATACATCCCGGTCTTCAGGTCGATGTGATGCGGGCGGCGCAATTCGCCGGAATCCTTGTCCTCGACATAGGCCGGGCGCTTGAGCGCGTCTGCGGAGCGGCGCATGCCGCGGCGCGACGGTGATGTTTTTCTTTTCGGCACAGCCATGGGACGAACTCCTGAAAAAGCACGATATATCGGTTTGAAGCCGGGCTTATAGGGGAAGGCTTGCTATAGCGCTAGTGGCTTCGACGCAGACATGCGGCCGCAGCCGACGATTTTGCCGCCCGGGCCACATAAAGGCCGGCCAGCCGCTGGAGACCCGGCCCGGGACCGCGAGCGTTACGCGTCGTCGGATTGGGCAGGGTTGCCGCCAGTAAGGCCCCTTCGTATCGGGAAAGGTCCTGGGCCGATTTGCCGAACGCGCGGCGGGCTGCTGCCTCGGCGCCAAACTCACCGTTGGGTCCCCACTCGGCAATATTCAGGTAAATTTCCAGAATGCGCCGTTTCGACAAAACCAGATCGATCCAAAGTGCCAGCGGAAATTCCAATGCCTTGCGCACGTAGCTGCGCCCCTGCCATAGGAACAGATTCTTTGCCACTTGCTGGGTAATGGTCGAGCCGCCACGCATTTCGTCAATGTCGTCGGCCTCGGTGATGGCCTCTCGAAGTTCCGCGAGGTCGACGCCATGATGGCTGCAAAAGCGGCCGTCCTCGGCGACGATCACCGCAAGGGACAAAGCGGGGGAGATACGCGCAATCGGGACATAGTGACGCTCGACCCGCGCCCCGCTGAGGCGCCGCCAGAGCATGCTCGTCGAAACCGGATCGACCACGGCATAGAGCGGTGTGATCAGGTACGGCAGCAACACCACCGCGATCAGCACGAGGACGACGACACGCAGCAGCTGCCACAGCGTAATGTGTCGTTTGATGCCCGATTTTTTCACCGCTCGAGATTAACCTATCCAATCCGCCTTTATACGCCCCACTTTGCCAGATCATTCGTAGCGGCTAACAATGTAGGCATGAACAAGGGTATCACCGACTTTTCCGCCCGGCTTGCCTCGATTGCCGCCGAGACTGAGCTGCTGCTCAAGCAACTGCTCGACGACGCACCTCTCGACGGGGAGATTTTCCGGCCGGCGCGGCTTGTTGCCGCCATGCGCCACGCGGCGCTGGATGGCGGCAAACGCCTGCGACCGTTCTTGCTTGTCGAGACTGCCGCTGTATTCGGATCCGCGCGTTCAGGCGCACTGGCAGCCGGCGCCGCGCTCGAGCTTGTGCATTGCTATTCGCTGGTTCACGACGATCTGCCGGCAATGGACGATGACGATCTGCGGCGCGGGCGACCGACGGTACACAAAGCCTTCGACGAGGCAACGGCAATCCTCGTCGGCGACGCACTTCTTACGCTGGCGTTCGACGTCATGGCACGACCTGACGTGCATGCCGATCCATCCGTACGAATTGCGCTCGTTGCCGAGCTGGCGCGCGCATCCGGTATCGGCGGCATGTTGGGAGGGCAAATGCTCGACCTCGCCGCCGAAGGTCGTTTCGAGCCGAAGCGTGGCTTGCGTGAAAACGAGATCGCCACGCTGCAGGCGATGAAAACAGGCGCGTTGATTCGTTTCGCCTGTCGCGCCGGCGCAATTCTCGGACAAGCCGACACCGCCGCGCGCACCGACATCGATCGCTATGGCACCGCGATCGGCAAGGCCTTCCAGATCGCGGATGATCTACTCGACGTGGAGGGCGACGCGAAAACGCTCGGCAAGGCTGCCGGCAAGGATGCCGCGGCAGGCAAAGCCACACTCGTTGCAGCGCTTGGGCCCGATGGGGCGCGCGCGCGCCTCAAAGATCTGGTGGCGCAGGCCGATGGCGCACTGGCCAGATTCGGCGCAAAGGCCGATACATTGCGCGCCGCCGCCCGTTTTGTCGCCGAGCGGAGAGCCTGAGGAGCGCGAAAGGTGGCCAGGATCAAACGCCCTCTTTCATCTCCGTCACTCTCTTCGTTGCCGGTGCGCATGATCAGGCTGCATGCAAAGCTTGCGATTGCAGTCCTCGTCGGGATCAGCGTCGCAATTGGCGTTGCGCCGCTCGCGCTGCAGTGGGGCTCGCGTGTGCTGGCCGGATGGGACGCAGGTGTTGCCATCTACCTTATCCTGACGCTGTCCATGATGTGGCACGCCGACGTTACACATATCCGCCGCCGCGCATCGGAGGAGGATGAAGGCGCCGCCTTTATCTTGGTTCTGTCGATCATCGCTACGTTTGCAAGCCTCGTTGCCGTCGTATTCGCCCTCGGCGGCGCCAAGCAGGGAACCGGCGGCGCCGCGCTGCATGTGCTGCTCGCCTTCGCAACGATCCTACTGTCGTGGGCATTCGTCCATACGATATTCTCTTTCCACTACGCCCATGAGTATTACGGGGAACGCCGCGACGGAAAAATCGGCGGATTGAACTTTCCCGAAGACCGCGAGCCGGACTATCGAGATTTCCTTTATTTCTCATTGGTCATTGGAATGACCTCGCAGGTCTCCGACGTCGCGATTACCAGCAAGGTCCTGCGCCGCATCGCGGCAGTGCACGGCGTTTTGTCCTTTTTCTTTAATCTGGTCGTGCTGGCACTGACGGTGAACCTGGTGGCGAATTTGATATGACCACCGTCGCGCAAACACTGCTGTTCATGCTGGTGGTGCTGGCAGCAGCAGCGGTCGTTGCGCAACGCCTTAAACTCGCGCAGTCCATTGTGCTCGTCATCGCGGGTATCGGAATGGCCCTGATTCCGGGCTTGCCCAGAATCCGGCTGGCGCCGGAATTTGTTTTGCTGGTGATCTTGCCGCCGCTGATCTACTCCGCCGGCGTGTCCATGAGCTGGCGCGAGTTCCGCTTCAACTTGCGCCCGATTACTTTGCTGGCCTTCGGCTGCGTGATCTTTACAACGTGCGCGGTCGCCATCGCCACGCACTACCTTCTGAATTTCGACTGGGCGATCGGCTTTCTTCTGGGCGCAATTATTGCGCCGCCCGACGTCGTCGCTCCCTTGGCGATCGCGCGCCGTCTAGCCTTGCCGCGTCGGCTGCTGGTGGTGCTCGAAGGTGAAGGTCTCGCGAACGACGCGACTGCGCTGATCCTTTACCGTTTTGCGGTCGCGGCGGCGGTGACCGGAATGTTCTCGCTGCCCAAGGCAGCCGGCACTTTTGCGCTGATCGTGATTGGCGAGATCATATACGGCATCGCCGCCGGTTGGCTCAGTCTGCGACTGCGGCAATGGGCGCGTGAGCCACGCGTGGAGATCACGCTGTCGTTGATGACGCCTTATCTCGCCTTCTGGGTGCCGGAGCATCTTGGCGGCTCGGGCGTGCTGGCAACCGTCGCCTGCGGACTGTACGTGAGCTGGAACGGGCCGCGCCTGATCTCGTCGGCCACGCGGCTGCAAGGCATCTTCTTCTGGGATCTGTTGGTCTATCTCGTCGAAGGCATGGTGTTCCTGCTCACCGGCTCGCAGGCGCGCGCGCTGATTGACCGCATGCACGGCGTTTCGCTCTACGAACTTGTCATTACGACCGTCTGGATCACGCTGATCGTGATTGCGGCGCGTTTCATCTGGGTTTTCCCTGCAACTTACGTCCCGCGTTGGATGAGCTCGTCGCTGGCGCGGCGCGACCCGCCGCCACCATGGCAAGGGCCGTTCACGATTTCCTTCACAGGCGTGCGCGGCGTTGTTTCGCTCGCGGCCGCGCTCGCGATTCCTCTGACCCTCGCCAACGGCCAGCCCTTTCCGCACCGCGACCTGATCCTGTTCGTGACTTTCGGCGTCATCGTGATCACGCTCGTCGGTCAGGGCTTGATGCTGCCACTTGTGGTGCGATGGATCGGCGTCACGCGAATTGGCAAGGAAGAGCGAATTGGCGAAATACAATCCGAGTTGAACGCGCGCCTGTCGGCCCTCGAAGAGGTCGAGAAGCGCCTCGAGAAATTCATCGAAGAAAGCGAATTGCCCGACGAGGTGGTCGCGCTATTGCGCACGCGCAATCAGAGTCGGAGACAGATCCTACCGACCGACCTGACTGATGGCCTCGAACAAACGCGCCAAAGCGCTGCAATCAAGAAAAATTTAATCGATGCCGAACGCGATTTCATCTATCAATTGTTGCAGGAAGGCAAAATCACGGACGAAGCGCGCCGTCGGATCGAATACGAGCTTGATCTGGAAGAGGCGAGCGTTGCCAACCGCGGCAAGGACGGCGGCGGCTGGATCTAGCCGCCCATGCGGCCACTCCTGAAAAGGCAAGAATCTCGCGCGTCAGAACGGACGTTCGCCTTTGACTGTGACGCGGTTGCCCGATCGCGTATGGGGCCAGTAGTCCCACATCGCGCGGTGCTGCGAGCACCGATTGTCCCAGAAGGCGATCGCGTTCTCAGTCCAGCGAAAGCGGCATTGGAATAGCGGATTTTCCGCGTGCTGATAGAGATAATTTAGCACGGCATCGCTTTCGTCGCGTGGAATCCCGACGATATGGTGTGTGAACCCGCGATTGACATAGAGCGCCTTTTTTCCGGTCACCGGATGCGTGCGCACGACCGGGTGTTCGGCTCGAGGATAAGACGGTTTGTCGGCAACGCCCGCGTTCGCGTACAGACCGCGATAGACGGGCTCCCCGTCGTGCACCGCGGTGAGTCCGTTCAAATATGTTTTCATCCGGTCGGACAGCGCGTCGTAGGGCGCGTACATGCTGGCGAATAGTGTGTCGCCGCCATGCGGCGGACATTGCTTGATGTAGAGAATGCTCCCCATTGGCGGTTCAAGATCGCACGACACGTCGGTGTGCCAACCTTCGCCGTTCGCCCGCGGGCTGTTCTTGTCGGCGTAGATTTTCATCAGTGCCGGTTCGCCGGGCTCGTGCGGCGCGGCGGGATGGACGTGCAACTCCCCGAACAGCCGGCCGAAGGCAAGATGCTGTTGTGGCGTGATGTGCTGATCGCGAAAGAAAATGACGATGTTCTCGGCCAAAGCCCGATGGATCTCATCTACCGTCCGGTTTGACAAAGGTTTTGCGAGATCGACGCCGTCAATCTCCGCGCCGATGATCGGCGTCAGCTTGTCCACACCGATCGTCTCGTAGGGCGCGGAATCATCGGCCGCGTGCCGATAGCGAGGGCCGTCCTTACCGCTAAGCGAACTCATGAAGCACCTTTGCGCGATACCACCCGGAGATCGTAGCGCGGATACGGTCTGGTGCAACCCGTCCGTTTACTCCGCCGCCCGCGCGGTTGTACCCCAGCGCCGTTCGATATAGTCGATCACCATCTGCTTGAAATCGGCGCTCAGCGTGGCCCCACGCAGGGTGGCCGCCTTCTTGCCGTCGATGAAGACCGGCGCCGTCGGCTGCTCGCCGGTGCCCGGCAGCGAGATGCCGATGTCGGCGTGCTTGGATTCCCCGGGCCCGTTCACGATGCAGCCCATCACCGCCACGTTGAGCGTCTCCACCCCCGGATAGCGCGTCTTCCATTGGGGCATCGAGTCGCGGATGAAGCCCTGGATGTCGGCGGCAAGCTCTTGGAACGTGGTCGAGGTGGTGCGCCCGCAGCCGGGACAGGCCGCAACCAGCGGCACGAAGGTGCGCAGGCCCATGGTCTGCAGCAGTTCCTGCGCCACCTGCACCTCGCGTGTGCGGTCGCCATTGGGCTCCGGGGTCAGCGAGATGCGCACGGTGTCGCCGATGCCCTGCTGCAGCAGGACTCCCATGGCGGCGGAGGAGGCGACGATCCCCTTCGAGCCCATGCCGGCTTCGGTCAACCCCAGATGCAGCGCGTAGTCGCAGCGGCGCGCCAGTTCGCCATAGACCGCGATCAGATCCTGCACCGCCGAGACCTTGGCCGAGAGAATGATGCGGTCCTTCGCCAGGCCCAGTTCCTCGGCCCGCTCCGCCGACAGCAGCGCCGACTGCACCATGGCTTCGTGCATCACCGCGCGCGCATCTTTCGGCGCCTTCGCCTTGGCGTTCTCGTCCATCAGCCGCGTCAGAAGCTCCTGATCGAGCGAGCCCCAGTTGGCGCCGATGCGCACCGGCTT
>DATDLC010000034.1:0-3567 GCA_036519515.1 Pseudolabrys sp.
TACCGATCTCCCTTATCGGCTTTCAGATTAGGCGGATGCTGGGCATGCGGACTGCCGGCAACTCGACCACGAGCGGCGTGGGGCTGCCGGTAAACTTATTTGATGCAATGCGCATTGTGTTACGCAAGAGCGCCTAAACACATTTTGTCAATCTGGAGGTTTAGCGACGAGGTGTTGAACTACAGAAAGGCAAGCGACACCATGAACAGTGATTTATCTTGCGCCCAGATTGCGCTTTTGATCCCTTACGCGGGGCATGGCTGGCGGACAAGTTCTGTTCAAAATGGCGGCGCTTAAGGGCGTGGCCGACGGTCCGATGGTCGAGCGGCTTTTCTCAATGATGCTCAATCGGTTTTCGCAGCAGCGGTGCTGCTTTACGCCGCTCTGACGGTGCTATGGGTTTGGATACTAAACTTCACGCCTTTATCGCGGGCCTACGTTTTCGTTGCACTGGCCTTCGCCGTAACGCCATTGTTGGGTGCATTCGTCTTCGCGGAACCAATCTCGGTGCGGCTCGTTATTGGCATTGGTCTTGTTTTTTGCGGACTCTTGTTTGTCGCTGGATGAACGATGCGGCGCAGGCACATATGGGTTGTAATCGCGGCTTACAATGAGGTCGGCGTGATTGCGCGCGTCGTCGTCGAAGTGAGACGGTGCGGCTATATGGTGCTGCTCATCGATGACGGTTCCACCGATGCCACCGCAGCGACGGCAGAAAAGGCGGGCGCCGTCGTGATCCGCCATCCGGTCAACCTCGGACAGGGCGCGGCTCTGCAAACCGGCATCGAGTACGCTTTACGCGAAGGCGCCGACGTCATTGTGGCCGACGGACAGCACCGCGTCGCCAACATTGATGTTTTGATCGATGCCATGGCGAAGCATAACGTGGATTTCGTGTTTGGCAGCCGCGTTCTCGGCGGCGCCATCAATATACCGTCGACGCGGCGGCTCCTCCTCAAGGCGGCTACCTGGTTTACGCGCATCACCAGCGGTCTCTCCGTGACCGACACCCACAATGGCTTGCGGGCGATGACGCGGCGGGGTGCGGGCGCGATCCGGCTGCGGCAGAACCGAATGGCACATGCTTCGGAATTTCTCAACCAGGTCTCTGCCAGCAAGCTTATATACGTCGAGGTGCCCGTGACGATCGAATACAGTGCGTATTCACTCGCTAAGGGCCAGAAGCTCGGTAACTCATTGTCGATCCTTGTCGACCTGTCTGCCCAGAGTTTACATCGATGATCGCCCAGCTCATCCTCACGATCTTGCTCGGTGGCATTCTTCTCTACGCATGGACCGAATACCGACGCGCGCCGGTGATCGGGGTCCTGGCCATGCTCGCTGCGCTCGCTGGGCTCTATTTCGTTTGGATTCCCGACCATGCATCCCGGCTGGCCGCTTTGGTCGGCATCGGCCGCGGCGTCGACCTCATCCTCTACCTCTGGGTTGCGATCAGCCTAATCGTGGTCTTAAACCTGCATCTCAAACTGCGGGCTCAGATGGAGGTCATCACGGTCCTGGCGCGAGAGATCGCGATCGCCAACGCGCGTTCCGCAGCGTCTCCGAAATGATCCAAGCGGCGCCGACCGAAAACGGACCGATTAAGACCAGGTTATAGCGTGTGTGTTCGTTCGCTACGACCGCGTGCAAACAAAGCATTACAACTGCAGGCGCCGCGTAAAACAGTAATAGTGGCTGGGACCGCTGAGCAGCCCGCACACACGCCCATCCAAACAGCGGAACCAGCAAAAGACTCCACAACCATCCGACCCACATGCCGCACCAGCCCAAAGGAATACTGACCAAGAGGTGTCGCCACCAGTTCGTGCGCGTTTCGTCGAGCACGATGCCCGCAATGAGCGGATCAATATGGCCGTACTCCTTCACCAGCGTGTCGCGGCGGCCGCGTCCGACATGAAAGAAACTATCGCGCGTGTGGTAGACGAACCGGTGCATTGAATCTTTGCCATAGATCTGATCGAAGGCGATGTCCCCGATCCCGGGCGTGCAGTAGGGAAAAGCGAGCATGATTTCCCAGGCGGTCATGTCATTGTACGCGAACCGTTCGATGAGTACCGCCGAGCCATACTCCTCCGTTAGTCCCCACTTCCCCACGGAAACATGGTTGCGGACGATCCACGGCCCGACGACGACAAGGCATGCGGTTACGAATACGAGGAGGTGAGTCCACAAGGACGTAGAATTTTTGTGAACGTGCCACCGACCATTTAACACGATGAGTGCCAACATGACGGGTATCACGACCACGAAGGACGGACGCGTCAGGCACAGCAGACCCAGAAATATCCCGGCGAGCGCGAAATACCGTATGCGCGACGTTTTCCAGGCCAGCACAGTGAAAAGCATAAAGATGGAATACAACGAAATTGTCATGCTTTCGGTCATAATGAATGAGCATAAGTCCCCTTCCGCAAACAGACTTCCGGTCGCGAGGGCGCCGGCAAGCCAAAACACGCGGGTACTGAGGAAAATCAGTGCGCCTGATTGCGCGATTGCGAGCACACCGAAAGCAAGCAGCAACGCGTGAACAATATGAATGGGCGTTGCGTAGGTTTCGCATTCCGCCGACTCGTTGTTGTCATGATTCGCTTCGACGCTGCATGCGACGGCTTTGGCGAAGCGCGAGTCGAGCTTCATTGCGGCTAAGACGAGCATCGGATAGCCAGGAACGAAGAACATACCGGCCGCCGGTGCTGTGCGGTTGCTATCGGTCTGGTCGAAAATGCCGTTGCTGAAAACCCCGTACCGGTCGATATCGTAGGCGATGGTCAGATAGGACAGTTGATCGAAGTTATTGAACGATTTCGGTGGCCGGCTCACGATCGCAGCCGAGAGGAACGCGAAGGCTGCGACCAGTAGGGTGATTCTGAAGCCGTTTTTCGGGGCCGTGTTCAACATAATTGCAGTATAAACAAGCCATCAACAATTCGAAGGGGAGTCGCAATTGGGTCATGCCGCGACTCCCGCCAATGCTGGTCGCCAGAGCCGATGAGGTGATCGAACAAGCGACGCGATGTCCACTTTTGGGTGTAAGCGCACGCTGACTTGCCGTCATGTCCGTTAATGACCCGGAACGCTCTCACTTTCGGGGGTTATCTTCGCATTAAATCGAAGAGAGACGCGTGCTATGAGAACGCGAGTGCGAGCGCGACCGGGTTAGCGCTATGCATAGTCAAACCCCGTCGCCGGATCGTGGTGAGCCAGCCTTCGATGTCACTGTCCAGATCGTGCTGAACGACTTCGGGCAGCCGCTCGGACGCGTCTACCAACGAAGCGCACTTTGTGAAATTTCCGATGCAAGACTGATCACGGTATCGATGACTTTGCGGTGTTTTTTATTGGTGAAAAGCAACGATGAAACGACCAGCTAAATTCACACAAGCAGATATTGCCCGAGCCATCAGGGCGGCAAGAGGGTGCAAAGAGGTAGAAGTGCGCGCTGTTGCCGTCCGCCACGCAGGCCGCCGCAAGTCTCCTTAGGCGTCAAAGACCACGTTGCGCGGACACCGGCTAGTCCCATCTGTCGCCGTAGCGTCTGCACCACTC
>DATDLC010000035.1:0-20643 GCA_036519515.1 Pseudolabrys sp.
GGGTCGCGAGACCGCAGCGGTTGTTCCACCAATCACCGCTGAAGTTAATGGGCTTTGTATCTTCAGCCATTGCTGCGACGCAGCTGATCAAGAGGGCTGCGACAACGCCTTCAACACGCACCGAGCTTCCTCCTTTTCCGCTAGGTCCAGTGTCCGCTTTTACCTCCGAAAGAGAACATTGACGCCTACTGTTGGAATGTCCGCATTGTGCCAAAAGCGGACATCAGCCACTATTGGATCAGCTCATTTGCAGCGATTTGCAGTCGGGGTGAAACCGTGAGGCCCAATGCTTGAGCAGTCTTTAGGTTGATTACGAATTCCAGTTCGGTTGGCGCCTGAACCGGCAAATCTGCGGGTCTAGCGCCCCTAAGTATCTTGTCTACGTATTCGGCCGTCTGACGAAAAATGGCTTTAAAATTGGGACCATAGGATAAAAGCCCGCCAACCTCTGGAAAAACTCGAAAGGGATACACCGCTGGCAATCGATAGCGCGCCGCAAGTTCGACGATCGGCTCGCGGTGGTTTATCAGCAAGCCATCTGGAAAGATGATCAGACCTCCTCCAGGCTTTTTGCTGCAATTTTCAATTGCGTCTTGAATGTCTGCGGCATCCCGTACTGAAGCAACGCGGACCTCGACCTTCTTAGTGCCTCCGGCCGCAGTAATAACTTTTACAAATTGTGCGGTATTCTCGTTGGCGGGATTTGTAATGAGCGTCACATGCGAAATCGCGGGATCGACCTCCGCTAACAGCTCGACCCACTTAGCCCCGAATCCGAATTCAAAATTAGTCAAGCCAGTGGCATTGCCACCCGGACGAGCCAAACTATCAATCAATCGCTGACCAACAGGATCCGCAACTTGCGTGAACACTACTGGTATAGTCCTGGTAGATTTTCTTGCCGCGACTAGGCCAGGTGTTCCTTGGGCAACAATTACATCAGCAGAGGCCGAGACTAAGCTGCCTGCTTCTGTGTCTAACTTCGCATAGTCTCCGCTCGTGGCCCTAACATCGAAAACAATGTTTTGACCTTCGATCCACCCCAGCTCTTGCATCCTTGTGCGAAATGCCACGACAAGCGGCATCATTTCTTTCTCGTTGAATGCAGTGATCAAACCGACCAGCCGTTTCTTATTATCCTGCTGTGCAATAGCAGCGGCCGGCCACGCCGCCGCACACCCGAGAAGGATAATGAACTCGCGCCGCCGCATGTCCGCCTCAAGCCTTAGGACAGGCATCGTATCGGTTCAAAGTAGCACACGGAAAGGGGCGGATCTGCCCTCAGAGGGCGACCGCTAACCGACGGCAATGTCTGCTTCGGGTCATTAGCGGACATTTTGCGATGCGGGAGCGATGTCCGCTTTACCCCCAAAAGCGGACATTGAAAGGTGCCACTTGAATGTCCGCTTTGTGCCAATAGCGGACATTGCGCAGCGACGCTCAATGCGGAAGGGGGCCACCCTTCGGCAGCCCCCCAAACGCACGGCCTTTTATTTTTTTTCTTCTGGGTTAGTTGGTTTCTTCTTTTTCTTCTTAGAGCGCCGGTCCTGACGTCGATCACGCCGATTCGCGCCAGCAACGCTCACGGCTGAGGTTGGATCGCCAACGGCGGCCTCGGCCTCTGTTGCGGTCATCATCGTCGCCGGCACTATGAGGCTCAACGCAGCAGCCACGCCCAGAAGCGAAAAAGCCCCTCGACGCGAAATCATTTCCGATGATCTTTTCACTCATCACAATCTCCGGGTTAAGTTTAAAAGCTAGCCGAAATGGGCGTTGTCAGTATTGATGCATATCAAACAGATGCCGAACTGTTTTACATGGCTGCATTGCGGTCGCATCACCTAGTTGTTGGCCTCCTAAGACTTACTTACGTTTGCACGTGGCAGCTGATCTACGCTGCCGCCTGTCAACGGGAGGTTTTCTATTGGCTGAGCCGATATTTAATTGCCGCGTTTGGCAACGCGGCTCTAGATGGCATTGGCAATGCATGAATGACTTTGAAGTTGTGCTCGCGGCGGGGGTCGCCGACAGCCAGCAAGCGGCTAGAAATGCAGCCGTTTCGCATTGTCTCCAATGCGTGTGCAGCCCTGCCGGACCCAATTAAATGACTCGATGAATTGCTTCGTCGCTAACGTCCGCTTTGGGTCATAAGCGGACATTTGCAGTGCAAAAAGGCATGTCCGCTCTGCCCCCGCGAAAGCAGACATTCGACGGTAGCTCTTCGATGTCCGCTAAGGGCCAAAAGCGGACATCACGCCCCACGCCCTTTGAGCTTGCCCGCACGCAGGCTCCTCGCGGAAAAACCGGTTTCAACGGGACGGCTCTCCGAATATCCTTCGGATTACTCTGTCGGCATCTGCATCGAAACATCGGCCATGGCTGAGCAAAATACGCTGCGGCTGCCACGTGTGGATTTTTCTGATTGCCGCCTCCGCCTTCCGTCGCTGGAGGAATAGCGGCAGCCGCATGCCGAAGAAAATCTGACCATAGGGATGGTACATCCCGGTGAATTTTGTGGCCGTTCGCCAAGGCTCGATAACCTTGTCGAGTTCGATGTTGATGATCGTATCGGCAAGTATCAGCGTCTTTGAAGTCTTGTGGAAGAAAATAAACTCCTTGAAATAGCCTCCGGGAAAAAGCGTTTGGTCGATTTCTCGGCCCCATTCTTCGGGCGGACTGGCCTCCAGATCTCTCGTGAAGTCGACATTAACATGCCGGGCACGGGCCCTTTGTCGGACACGTGGTGATGCCCACGAAACTGCATTGGGAAAGGCCTTGGCCCATTCCCCTATATGCGCATAGTGGAATTGGTTAGGTGACACGAGATGACGAACCGCCCCCAACCCCAGCAGCTCGTTCGCCAGTCTCCCCCCAAACTTGATCGGCGAATGGAGGAAGAGGTCGCCGTTTGAAAGGCGCACCACGGTCATTCGGGTCGTAAAGGGAAGCGGTAGCCTTACTCCGCCTGCGGTCAAATATTCGAATGGCCCGTCGGCGATGCCGATATTCGGCGCGACGGGTTTGTAGACGTTGATTGGCTCGTAAAGAGAAGCTCCCATATAGCAGACCATCAAATGGTGCTGCGAATGTGGGAATCAATGCGGTTCTCCTAATTCCTGCTTTGGGTCAAAAGCAGACATGTGCAGCGCAAAAGGTGGAGTGCGCCCTTGGAGCCGGAAAGGTTGAGGTTAGTGATTTGACAGGATGTGCTGGGCTTTCGAAGGAAGCAAGCCATGGCCAGACAGCGTTCTCACAGCATCGAGTTCAAGCGCCGGTCAGCAGTTCATGCCGCTTGTATGGCCCGAGCTCGCGGCGTGAGACACGGTTGCGATATTTCAAGGTCATAGGCTGTTACCCGGTTGGGGCTTTCCCAGCCACCGCTATGCCACGGCGGCGAAAATTGCGTTGTCGGCAGGCGCCACTGCAAAACCGTCCATCATCGCGGACACAGGTGAACGGCAAGCGGCATTCACGGCAGCGAAAGCGATGCAAGCGCTGTACTTTGGGGACAGGTTGTTTCCGGGATAACGAATGAGCCCAAGGCCCTCTAAGTCCCATACTTCAGTCCTTTGTAACAGCTGATGTAGAACTAACTCATCGTAACGCCCTTTTTAAAATCGACCGCGCTAAACATTTTTAGCCCCCCGCCGGGACGTTGCATCGCTATGGCCTAACGGCTGTACACCGGACCGCGCAAGAGTGAGTAGGTAGGTTGCAAGTTTAACGTAACACCTAACTAAATGTTACGTTTCCCCCAAGATGTCCGAAAGACCTTGCAATTCCGAGCGATTTCTCCCGCCGCGATTTGATCCGGATAGGCCTTGAGAAGA
Organism: Pseudolabrys sp.; assembly: GCA_036519515.1. Classification (GTDB taxonomy): domain Bacteria; phylum Pseudomonadota; class Alphaproteobacteria; order Rhizobiales; family Xanthobacteraceae; genus Pseudolabrys. Next base: position 3,831 of record DATDLC010000035.1, read on the forward strand.
CGCCGAAAAACCTTGAGGCAGCGTTGGCTGCGCCAAGGCTGTAAACGCTTCAATTGCAGTGCTTCCATCCATGTGTCGAGACATATAGACATATTATAACGATCGTATGACAATAGGAAAGCGGGCGGACATCAGCAGCGACGAAACGCGCGGCGCCACCCGTCGCTGGTCAACGACCTCGTCAGCGCGACCAATCAGCCAAGTTGGCAATCTGACCCAGGCGTTTTGCCAGTGGCGGACATTCCTCTCAGCAATTGCGATGACTGAAAGCGATCATCTGTGTGCGCGGCCGCTTGTCCGGTACAATGCGGGTATGAACGAGAGCGACATCAACGCATTGACCGCGTGGCTGGCCAAGGCCGGCCTGAGCGGCGAACCCGAAGATGCGCTTGTGAGTGGCTTTTGCGAACGCGCTGTCGCTGCGGCACTGCCGATCGACCGCGCGCAGATTTTCATCGATACACTCCACCCGATATACGAGGGGCGCCTGGTTCGTTGGGGTTACGATCCATCGCGCCCCGTTGTGCAGGAATACGGGCGCACCGGCTCACCGGCAGATTCCTCCGATGCGGGCACGTCGGGAGGCGAATTGCCTGAGGCTGTCGCGCGCTGGCGCGCAAGTCCGTTCTTCTACATGCTGCAGACGGGGGAGAACGTGCTGCGGCGACGGGTGGCTGAAAAGAGCGAACCCGATTTTCCTGTTATGCGGGATTACCAGGCGGATGGCATGACGGACTACATTGCCATCATCAACCGCTTTGCGCCCGAGAACACGATCGGGGAAATGGATTGCATCTACTCTTCTTGGCTGACAGCGCGTGCTGATGGTTTCTCCGATGCGCATATTGCAGCACTGAACCGCGTCGTGCCCACGCTTGCACTGGCGTTCAAGGCGGCCGCGCTCGCGCGCATGACCGGCACCTTGATGGAAACTTATCTCGGCCGCGATGCGGGACGACGGGTGCTCAGTGGGCGCATCGTGCGTGGCATGACCGAACGCATCGATGCCGTCATCTGGTTCAGCGACCTGCGTGGGTTCACCCGCATCACCGATTCGTCACCCGAGCAGATCATTCCGCTACTGAACGACTACGCCGACGTCGTCGTCTCGGCGATCCACGCGCAGGGCGGTGACGTGCTCAAGCTGATCGGCGATGGCATTCTCGCAATCTTTACGGCAGCGGATCGGGCGCATGCCTGTGCGTCCGCGCTTGCCGCCGCGGTGACCTCAAGCAACCAGGTAAAAACACTCAGCGCGCGGCGTGCACGCGATAAACTTCCGACCACCGATATGTATGTTGGTTTGCATGTCGGGGAGGTGTTCTATGGCAATATCGGAAGCACCGAGCGGCTCGATTTCACCGTGGTCGGCCCGGCAGTCAATGAAACCAGTCGAATTGCCGCCATGTGCCGCTCGGTCGACCAACCGGTGCTGGTCTCGGAAACCTTCGCCAATGTCGATGGGATGCGCAGTCAGCTCATATCGGTCGGCCGCTATGCGTTGCGGGGCGTAACACAGCCGCAAGAGCTATTCACATTGGATCCCGCGCGCGCCATTTAGGTGTGTACCCACAAGCAGGTGCTCCTTGAAACGGGGAAGAGATCGTATAGCGAGGTGTAAAGACCATGAGCCACCTGAACCGGCGTGAATTCAGTCGACTCTGCGCGGCGTTGGGTTCGTTGACAGCTGCATCGGCGCTTGACGCGGCGTCTGGCCCATCCTCAGCCGCTGAAGGGCGCACGGTAAAGTTTCGCGACGGAACCATCGTCCCGGCCCTGGGCCAGGGCTCCGCGGGTCTTGGAAAGGGAAAACGCCCTGAAGCTGAGGAAGCAGAGGCACTACGAACTGGCCTTTCTCTTGGGATGACGTTGATCGACACGGCCGAAATTTACGGCTCCGAGGAATTCATTGGCCGTGCGATCGCCGGTCAGCGCGATCACGTTTTCCTGGTTTCCAAAGTGTGGCCCAACCACGTGGCGGGAGATGGCGTCGCGCGCGCTTGTGAGGCAAGCCTCAAACGCCTCGGCACCGACCATCTCGATCTCTATCTCCTGCATTGGCCAAAAGGAGTCACCAACGTCGCGCACGTCGTGAGCATGTTTGAAAAATTACGTTCAGCGGGAAAGATTCGCGCGTGGGGCGTCTCCAATTTCAAGGTCAGCGACATGGACAATCTCTTCCGTGTCCCACAAGGTGATCGCTGCGCGACCAATCAACTCCCTTACAGTATCGGCGACCGCGGCATTGAGCGTGACGTGCTCCCATGGTGCGAGCGGCACGGCATGCCAGTGATGGCTTATTCGCCGCTCGGCGGCCCCGGCGCCAATTTGCCGCGCGATCCCACCCTGGGACGTATCGGTGCAGCGCATGGCTGCTCTGCGGCCGCCGTTGCTCTGGCCTGGGCCATTCGCAACGGTAACGTCATTGCGATTCCCGAATCCGGTTCGGCGGCGCATGTGAAGGAGAACGCGGTCGCGCTCTCACTGACGCTGACGCCGCAAGATATTCAGGCACTGGAAGCGGCGCATCCGCTGCCCAAGCGCTAGGTCGCGCTTTCTCATCGCTTTTTTTACGCGAAGATTATTACGGTAACGATATCAGAACGCCGTCGGCAAATCTGGTGCGGCGTATTCCATCAACTCATTGCGAAGAGTGACAATTCAAATTGATTCGCGAGTCCTGGTGTGCCCCCAAAGCTCTGCTACCTACAGCGCAGGGCTACGTACCGATTCAAGCGAAAGGCGTTTCATGAGCACGAGCACAATCAAACTTCTTTCAGCCGCTGTTAGTGTGGCAGCCCTGATAGCCACGCCATCACTTGCCGCTACAGGCCACAAAGGCAAGGCATCGCATCACTACCGATCAGATTCCGCTTATGCTCCGCAGACCCAACGATCGCCTGAGGTATACAGTTGGGATGGACGAGATCTCGGGACCGATCCCGATCCAAATATTCGCTTTCAGCTGCTGCGCGACCAAAATTGGGGCGGCTACTGATCCTCAACGCTCCAATCGCGCAACGACCAGAGAGGCCGCTGACTGAAGCGGCCTCTTTTATTTCTCAGCGAATAAGCAACGTGACCAGGATTGCAGCGAGCAGGCCGTTGCCGATGAACTGCGCGATCAGCACTTCCACGAGATGGTCCTGATGGCCGGAGACCATGTACCTCGTGAAAAAGATGCCAAGAAAGGCCGCAACGACCGCCGCTATCACCAACGTAATTTTGTCTGTCATGCTGCCCCCAACACGCGGCTATTTTTGTGGTGGAGGCGTGCGGATGCTGCCCCAGGGATCGACTTTTTGTTGTTTGACCTCCGGCATTCTGCCGATCGTGGTCTGGTAGGCCTCGTCGGTATCTTTCTCAAAGGCCCGCTTCTCCTGGATCTTGGCTTTCTCTTTTTCGCTCGGGCCTTGCGAGGGGGAGGCACGCTGCGCATGAGCACATGGCACCTGGACCAGCATTAAAGCCGCGACCGCCGCCAAACAGAATAGGTGCAAGGCGCGTCTGTTTCTTTCATCTCGCTGGACATTGAATGGCGAGGTCAGGGATGCGTGCATTATCATCTACCGCAATCGCAATGGTTTCCGGCTGAACCTTTACTATCATAGGGCGGTTCGAATGTCCGCTAAGGGTCATTGGCGGACATCGAGACGCGTCAACAGTGTTGGACATCGTGATCGAAACTCAAAGGAGGCTGCCGTGGCTGTGAGGGTCGAAAAGAACGGAACGGTTTGGACGGTCATCCACGACAGGCCGGAGGCTCGGAACGCAATGGATCCTGCAAGCGCGGATGCGCTGACCGCGGCTTTTCTCGAATTCGATGCCGACAAGAAAGCCTCGGTTGCCGTCTTCTACGGCGCGGGCGGAGCGTTCTGCGCGGGGTGGGACCTCAAATACGTCAGTACGCTCAATGCTGACTACCCGCTCGGCGAGCTCGACATTCCACCTGCGCGCCCCCAAGGCAATGGCGGGGACATTTCGCGCGGCCCCTTGGGACCCTCTCGCCTCGAGCTGGACAAACCTGTCATTGCGGCGATCGAGGGGCCCGCTGTTGCCGGTGGAATGGAATTGGGACTGTGGTGCGATTTTCGCGTCATGGCGAAAGAGTCTTACTTCGGCGTCTATTGCCGGCGCTGGGGCGTGCCATTGATCGACGGCGGGACGGTGCGATTGCCGCGCATCGTCGGGCAAGGCCGTGCGCTCGAAATTATTCTGACCGGGCGAAAAGTACCGGCTGAAGAATGCCTGACCATTGGCCTGTGCGAGTACGTGACCCCCAAAGGAGGCGCTCGCACCAAGGCAGAAGAACTGGCGCAGGAGATTGCTCGTTTCCCGCAAGTTTGTGTGCGTGCCGATCGTCGTTCGGCAATCAAGAGTCATGGGCTGACGGTGCGCGAGGCGCTGATCCAGGAATGGTACAACGGACGTGAAGCCTTGATCGAGGATGGCGTTGCGGGAGCCACACGCTTTAAGGACGGTCTCGGTCGACACGGCGACTTCGCGAAGATTCGATAGCAGTCGTCCCTCAAAACGAAGAGCCCCAATCGGTAGGCCGGGCGCGCTTGAACAGTGCGCCGTCGCGGCGCGAGAATACCTGATCATTCGCCGATCCGTCGGGACGACACAGCTTCAACGTAATATGGCCGCCGGCTTTGCGTGGGCGCGCAATAACGCGCGCGCCAACAGTCGATGCCGGCTTTCGCGCGACGGCGACATAGCTGAACTTCTCGTCTTCCCAGGGAACCTCTGCGCCCTTGGTTTGCCGATGCACGCGCGAGCGGGCGACACGTTGGGCAAAATGGCACCAGTCGGGCGGCTGAAGGGGACATCCATGCGCATGCGGACATGGCGCGATCACATGACCGCCGGCCTCGATCAGTTGGCCGCGCGCGGCGAGAATCCGCTGCCATCCGGCAGGCGTTCCCGGTTCGACGATGACAAGAGTGTCGACGGTCAACTGCCAGAGCCGCAGCAAAACCGAAGGACGAACCTCCGGGGCGAGTTCGTTCAAGACGTAGGCCAGTGTGACCAGATCGTGTAGCCCGCAATCGATCGCGTCGACGGCGACATCGGCGATCCGCCAGGTGACGTTCGGCAGATCGGCCTCGGCCGCGAGCCGTTCGCCGTAGGTCCGAAATATCGGGCTTGCTTCGAGAAGCAACGCGTCGGCGAGGGTGGGCCAGCACTCGGCAGCCGCCCAAAGCGCGGTGCCCGGGCCGGCGCCGACATCGAGCGCCGTCTTTGGCACCAAATCCGGGCGGGCTTCGGCGACGGCACCAAAGCTGGTGCGGACCGCCGCGTAGGTCGCCGGCAGGCGCACGGCGAGATAAGCGAGCGCGTCCCGATCGCTTATCTGAGACTTTGCGTCATGCCGCTCTTCACGGTAGCGCTGTGACAAGGCGGCGGCCGTAGCGGCGAGATCGGACAGTGCCGTGCCGCTCAGCGCATCATCAATGGCGCGGCGCAGTAGAGGCGGTAGGTCCATCGATCACCGTTGCCAGCGAAAATCCGGGTGCCTTGTTCATCAAATGGATGATAAATCCATTGTATGGGTCTGACGATCAACTGCGACATGGGGGAGGGGTTCGGCCTTTATCGCCTCGGCGACGATGCGGCGATGATGGCCCACATCGACCTCGCCAATGTTGCCTGCGGGTTTCACGGCTCGGATCCGACGATCATGCGCGAGACAGTTCGTCTTGCGAAAAAGCACAAGGTCAAGGTCGGCGCGCACCCGTCGCTGCCCGACCTTCAGGGCTTCGGCCGCAGGGCCATGGTTATCGCTCCGGCTGAAGTCACCGACCTTGTGACCTACCAGGTCGGCGCGTTGAAAGCCTTTCTCGACGCCGAAGGGCTTCCGCTGAACCACGTGAAGCCGCACGGCGCGCTCTACGGCATGGCTGCGCGCGAGGAAAAAATCGCCGCGGCGATCGCCGATGCCGTGCTGCCGTTCGGCGTGCCGATTCTCGGAATGGCATTCACCGCGCACGAGACCGCCTACCGCGACAAGGGAGTCGAGCTGATCCCGGAATTCTATGCCGATCTCGAATACGACGGAGACGGCAACTTGATCCTCAGCCGCGTCCACGATGCGGTCGATCCCAAGAAAGCGGCGGCGAGAGTGCTGCGCGTGATGCGGGACCACGCCGTCACCACAACGGCCGGCCGGGACATTCCTGTCAAAGCCACGACAGTCTGCGTGCATTCCGATACCCCCTCGGCTGTCGCCATTGCTGCCGAGCTGGACCGCCTTCTGCGGCAGACTCCTGCCAGACCTTGATCTATTGCAGCCCTTATTCGGCTCTTGTGATGCCAAATTTGTTCGATAGCTGCCTGCCGATGACACGTCATCGTTCGATTTGCGCCCTTACGGCCCTGGGGGCCGTCCTTGGGGCTTTGGCACTTTCCGGATGTGCATCCGAAGAGGCCGCCAGCCGCTTTCTGGTCGAGCCGGACCGATACGTGCTCTACAGCTGCCTCGAGATCGCAACGGCAAGCCAGTCAAATATGAACCGGCAGCGCGAGCTTGAGGCGCTGATGACGAAAGCGGGGACGGATACCGGGGGCCAGATCGCGAGCAGCATGGCCTATCGCCCGGAATACAGCCAGTTGCGCGGGGAGATGGTCCAGCTTCACAAGGCCGCAGTCGACAAGAATTGCAGAAACGCCCCCGGTGCAGCCGCTCCCGGTGTGGGTGCGCCAGGTGCAGCGCCAGGTCCGGCCCGCATGGCCCCGAGCGATCAGATCGTCCGCTGAAGCGCGGAACTTTTTTCCGGCATGGAACTTGTCGGCGTGGAACCCGCCACGACCGTGGCCCTAACTGGGGGCGAGCATGGGCATTTTAATCAGCGTTCTCATAACCTTCCTTGTCATCGTTCTAGTACTTTATCTGATCAACATGTTGCCGATCGACGGCCGGGCAAAGCAGATCGTCCGGGTAATCGTCATCATCATCGGCGTTTTGTCGCTGCTGAAATATCTCGCCGTTTACTAGCCCGCTAAAGCCTGATTGCACGCAGGCGCAATGCGTTGGCGATGACACTGACCGAGGACAGTGCCATCGCAGCAGCTGCGATGATCGGGGACAGCAGCAGGCCGAAGGCGGGATAGAGCACGCCGGCGGCAACCGGCACGCCGAGCGCATTGTAGATGAATGCGAAGAACAGATTCTGCCGGATGTTGCGCATCACGGCGGCCGAAAGAACGCGCGCTTTGACGATGCCGGTGAGATCGCCTTGTAGCAAAGTGACGCCGGCACTTTCGATCGCCACATCGGAGCCGGTCCCCATGGCGATGCCGACTTCGGCGGCGGCGAGCGCCGGCGCGTCATTGACGCCATCGCCGGCCATGGCGACGACACGGCCCTCACGCCGCAATTTTTCGACGACGGCACTCTTCTGGTCGGGCAGCACTTCCGCCTCAACTTCGGCGATGTCCAACCGGCGCGCGACGGCCTGCGCGGTGATGCGGTTGTCGCCGGTGAGCATGACCACGCGAATGCCGTCCGCAGCGAGAGCTTTCAGCGCGTCGGGCGTGGTATCCTTGATCGGATCGGCGACGGCAATGACGCCGGCCGGCTTGCCGTTGACGGCGAGGAAAATGGCGGTGGCCCCATCGCTGCGCAGGCGTTCGGCTTCTGCTTTGAGGGCAGATGCGTTGATGTTCAATTCCGAGAGGAAACGCGCATTGCCGAGGGCGATCTTTTTGCCCTCGACCGTCCCGGTCACGCCTTTTCCCGCGGGTGAATCGAAGTCGCTGGCCGGTGCAAGTTCGAGCTTTCGCTCGCCCGCCGCCGCAACGATCGCCGCCGCCAGAGGATGCTCGCTGCCGCGCTCGGCGCTTGCCGCGAGCTTTAACACCTGTGTTTCATCGAAACCGGACGCGGGTAAAACCGACACCACCTTCGGCTTGCCTTCCGTCAGCGTGCCGGTCTTGTCGATGACAAGCGTGTCGATCTTTTCCATGCGCTCCAGCGCTTCGGCGTTCTTGATCAATACGCCGGCCTGGGCGCCGCGGCCGACACCGACCATGATCGACATCGGCGTCGCGAGCCCCAGCGCGCAGGGGCAGGCAATGATGAGCACGCTCACGGCCGCCACCAGAGCGTAGGTCAGGCGCGGCTCGGGCCCGAACATCGCCCAGGCGCCGAATGCGGCGATTGCGACCGCAATAACGGCCGGCACGAACCAGGCCGAAACCTGATCGGCCAAGCGCTGGATCGGCGCGCGGCTGCGCTGTGCCGATGCCACCATTTGCACGATCTGCGAGAGCAGCGTATCGCGCCCGACCTTGTCGGCGCGCATGATAAAGCTTCCGCTTTTGTTGATCGTGCCGCCGATCACGCGCGAATCCTTTTCCTTGGTGACCGGCATGGACTCGCCGGTGATCATCGACTCGTCGAGCTCGGAACGGCCTTCGAGCAGGATGCCGTCCACCGGCACCTTGTCGCCGGGACGGACGCGCAAGCGGTCGCCTGCATGGATCTCGTCAAGAGAAACGTCTTCGTCGCTGCCATCGTCCTTGACGCGGCGCGCAGTCTTGGGCGCAAGATCGAGCAGCGCGCGGATCGCGCCGGATGTTGCCTCGCGCGCGCGCAGTTCAAGGACCTGGCCCATCAACACCAGGACTGTGATGACGCTGGCAGCCTCAAAATAAGTTGCGGGCGCGCCGCCATGGGCGCCACGAAACGCCGATGGAAAAACTCCCGGCACAAAGGTAGCAACGAGGCTGTAGGCGTAGGCGACCCCCGTGCCTATCGCGATCAGCGTGAACATGTTCAGATTGCGCGTCACAAGCGATTGCCAGCCGCGCACGAAGAAGGGCCAGCCGGCCCAGAGTACGACCGGTGTCGCGAAAGCGAATTGAATATAGTTCGAGAGAGTCGGATCGACCCAATTGTGCGCGCCGGCGAGGTGCGCGCCCATTTCGAGGACAAAGACCGGGATCGTGAGCGCAAGGCCGATCCAGAACCGGCGCGTCATGTCGACAAGCTCGGGATTCGGACCGGCGTCGCTGCTCGCGAGCTCCGGCTCGAGCGCCATGCCGCAGATCGGGCAGGAGCCCGGACCGAGCTGCCGGATCTGCGGATGCATCGGGCAGGTGTAGATAGTGCCTTCGGCAACCGGCTTAGGCTTGCGCGCGCCCAGATACTTTTGCGGATCGCTGACGAATTTCGTGCGGCAGCCGGCCGAGCAGAAATAATAGGTCTGGCCGCGATAGTCGGCATGATGCTTGGCGCTGTGCGGATCGACCGTCATGCCGCAGATGGGGTCGATAGCGCCGCCTGTCGGCGTGTGCTCATGATGGTGATGATGCTGTGCGGTCACGCCTGCACCTTGTCTATAATACCCCCAGGGGGTATATAGACGGCATGGCAAAGGACAGCAAGACGGCAACGCTCAAACGGCTCAACCGCATCGAAGGCCAAGTGAGGGGCCTCGCACGCATGGTCGAGGACGAGCGCTACTGCATCGACATCGTGACGCAGATCGGCGCGGTACGCGCCGCGTTGCGGCGGGCCGAGGAAGAGATCTTGCGAGATCACGTGGCGCATTGCGTGGATCACGCCATCAAAAGCGGCAACAAGGCCGATCAGCGGCGCAAAGTTGCCGAGCTGATGGATGTGATGGGCCGCGCCGCGCGCTGACGCTTCGAGCCCCCAGCTCTAGCATTTCAGTTGTCATGCCCGGGCCTGACCCGGGCATCCATGATGAGTGGCCGCCGCGGATGGCTTACGTAAGATTGTTCTTGGCGAAGCGCCTCGTGGATTGCCGGGTCAAGCCCGGCAATGACCGCAGAACATAAACGCCGCAGAAATTAACCGAATTTCTTCCTCGCCAGTGCCACACCTTGGCCGAGCGCCATCAGTTTCGCCGCGGCAATGTCGCGCCGCATCGGGGCCATGCCGCAATTGGTGCAGGCGACGATCTTCTCCTTGGGCACGAACTTCATCACCTCGGCGATCACCTGCTCAACCTGTTGCGGCGTCTCGACCTTGTCGGTCGCGACATCGATCACGCCGACCAGCACGTCCTTGCCCCCGAGCAACGACAAAAGCTTGAGCGGAACGTGCGAGTTGATGCACTCGACCGAAACCTGGCCGATGTGGCTTTTGGCGAGCGCCGGGAAAATCTCCTCGTACTGACGCCACTCGCTGCCGAGCGAATTCTTCCAGTCGATATTCGCCTTGATGCCGTAGCCGTAGCAGATGTGCACGGCGGTGGTGCATTTCAGCCCATCGATCGCGCGATGCAGTGCCTCGATGCCCCAGCCGGCGACTTCGCTCATGAAGACATTGAAGGCCGGCTCATCGAACTGGATGACATCGACGCCGTCTTTTTCGAGCGCGCGCGCTTCCTGATTGAGCAGGTCGGCGAAAGCCATCGCCATCTTGATCTTGTCGCCGTAATGCGCGTCGGCGATCGTGTCGGAGATTGTCATCGGTCCCGGCATCGTAATCTTGAGCTTGTGCCGCGTGTGAGCGCGTGCAAAGCGCGCTTCCGCCCGGTGCACGCGATCTTTGAGCTTCAATTCGCCGCGGACGACCGGCACCATCGCTTTGTAGCGGTCGGCGCGGATTCCCATTTCGACCTTGTGCGCGAAGTCAATGCCGTCCACGAATTCGAGAAAGCCGTGCACGAAATGCTGACGCGACATTTCTCCATCGCAGACTATGTCGATGCCGGCATCCTCCTGCCACTTGATCGCAAGCAAAGTGGCATCGAGCTTGGCCGCGGCGAGCTCGGCGCCTTGCAGCCGCCACTGCGGCCACAACTTGTTCGGCTCGGCGAGCCATGATGGCTTAGGCAGGCTGCCGGCAACGGTCGAAGGAAACATCATGCTGGAATGGTCTCGTAGCGTTGCGGAGGCCGCCAACTATAGAGCCAATCGTAGCGCGCGCGCAGTCTTTCTCCGCCCATCGCCCGCATCGCCAGATTGCGCACGAAGCCTTCGGGTCCGGTTCGTCCATAGATACGATCCTGGCGGCGGGAGAATTGTTGGGCACGCGCGGTGCGGTGCCAGCGGGCGCCTTCATAAGCCCGCAGCGCGTCGGCCGGATCGTCGATATAATTCGCCAGCATATCTGCGACCACGACGGCATCCTCGATCGCCATGCTCGCGCCCTGGGCCAGGAAGGGCATCATCGGGTGGGCTGCATCCCCGATCAGCGTGACCGGGACCTTGGCGCCACGGAACGGGTCTTTGCGATCGTACAGCGCCCATTTTAGCCAGCGATCGGGGATCGCAATGAGAGCACGCGCCTTCTCCGACCAGGCCCAGCGCGCAAAATGGCGGAGAACTTCGGCGCGGTCGCCGGCGGCCGACCAACCGGTCTCATTCCATTCGTCATGCACGATGCCGACAATGTTGATTAGCGTGCCGGACTTGACCGGATAGTGGACGAGATGTGCGTCCTGACCGAGCCACAGATGCACCAGCGGCTGACGAAATTCCGCGGGGACCGCGTCGCTCGGCACCAGCGCGCGCCAGGCGGTGCGATGACGGAACGTCGGTGGCTGCAGCCGGCGCAGACGCGCGGCGACGTTCGACCAGATTCCGTCGGCGCCGATCAAGGCGATCCCGCGTTCATCGAGCACCTGCGAACCGCGCCTGCCAAGCACGCTCACACCGCGAACATGGGCGGCGTAATCCTCGACGCGGACGCCAAGCTCGAGTGCGATATCGAGTTCGTTCCGCACGGCATCAACGAGCGCCGATTGCAGGTCGCCGCGATGGATCGACCAATAGGGCGCGCCGAAGCGGCGTTCCACTTCCGCGCCCAGCGGGATGCGCACGATCTCGCGAGCGGAACCGCCTGCCATCACCCGGATGGCCTGCGGCGCGACCGCAACCGATGCGAGACGCTCGCGCAGCCCGAGCGCGATCAGTACGCGGCTGCCGTTCGGCGAGAGCTGGACCCCGGCGCCGGTCTCTTCAAGCTTCTCGGCCTGCTCGTAAACGGTTACGCGGATGCCGGCGCGCGCAAGCGCCAGCGCGGCCGTCAATCCGGCAATGCCGGCTCCGGCGATGATGACATGACGCGGTTGCGCCATGGTCAGAAATCCCGATGAAGCTCAGGCGGCGGCGGAAAGGGGCAGCGCGCACTCCGGCGGGCGCGCCGCATGCGAATCAAGCGCCGGATTGAAGCGGTAGAGCGTCGAGCAATAGGGGCAGATGATTTCATTGTCCTCGCCTATGTCGAGGAACACGTGCGGATGGTCAAATGGCGGCGTTGCCCCGACACACATGAATTCCTTGGCGCCGATTTCGATCACCGGAACGCCTGGATCATTGTGAAAGTGGGGGACAACGTGTTCCGCCATGGAAACTCCTCGTGTTAGCCGCATAGCCGGGCGGCGAAATTTCGCGCGCACCATAGCGAGGCGGACCTGCGATGCCTAGCTTAATTGCAAAATTCAGCCGCCGCGTGCCGCCGAAACGCCTTGGTTGGCAGGCAGAGAGCGCGGAGATGGGGATTGATGGAGACGCACCGTTGGAACAGCCAGGCATAATGTGCGCACCGCGTATCGGGCCGGCTCTTGCGGCTGTGTTTTTGCTCGCCCTGGCCGCGGTCTATGCGGTGCCGCGCGCCGTCGATGCGTTCTATGGCCTCGACGATCCGTCCCGCATTGCCAATCGCGCGCTCGATGACAAATTCGATGCCGCCGTCGTGGGACGCGAGATCGAGGCGGCGCTTGCGTCCAATGACGCCGATCTCGCCCAGAGTTTTGTCGATCTTGCCGGCGCCCGCGACGTGGCGCTCGATCCGGCGCTGCAGGAAAAGGTGCAAAACGCGACGGCCGAAGCCGCGACGACCCGTCACAAGGCTCAAAGTTTCGCGCGCGGTCTGATCACCGGCGAGCCCGACGACATGGCAGCGCTCGCGGGTACCGCCGTCGGCGATCTTTTCGTGTTCGGCGATATTCGCGATGCGTTGCGCGAAGGAAAGCGGCTCGCCGCCGGCGAGCAAGCCGACGAGTTGGTTCTGGGGCTTGCCGTTGCCGGTATCGCGATTACGGCCGGGACCTATCTGACATTCGGTGCTACGGCGCCCGCGCGCGCCGGACTGACGCTTGTAAAAGTCGCGCGCAAAACCGGAAGCCTCGGCGCCGAGCTCGCCGGCAATATCGGTCGCATGGTGCGCCAGGCGGGTTTCTCAAGCGCGAGCCCGGTATTGGCCGTGCGTGCCGCGCGGGACGCCGTGAAGGTCGAGCGCGCAGGCGGCTTGCTGCACCTTGCGCGCGATGTCGGCCGGGTCGAAAGGGCGGCCGGAGGCCGCGCGGCATTCGACGGCTTGAAGGTTGCGAAGGAACCGGCCGACGTTACACGCGTGGCAAGACTTGCGGAGAAGGAAGGAAGCCGCACGCGTGCCATTCTCAAGCTCGCCGGACGCGGTGCGATTACGCTCGCCGCGCTTGCCTTCGATGCAAGCGTCTGGCTGATCGGCGCGCTGTTCGCTTTGTTTGGCTTTGTCTCCGCACTCAAGAGCACGACAGAAAGAATCGCCTTGCGATTTTTTTGCCGCCGCAGAGAAAGGCGCAGGCTGAAGCGAATGCAGCCGATTGCTGTCGCGCTCGCGCACGGCTAAACATCACGCATGCCGGGTTTCAGAAATGGTGAGGTCGAGATTGCCTATCTCGACGAAGGCGAGGGCGAGCCGATCGTGCTCGTTCATGGCTTTGCCTCGACCAAGGAAGTGAATTGGCTGCTCCCCGGTTGGTTCACGACGCTCACGAAAGCGGGCAGGCGCGTCATCGCGCTCGACAATCGCGGCCATGGAGCTTCCAGCAAGCCTTACGATCCTGCCGCCTATCACAGTGCGACGATGGCCGAGGACGTGCGGGCGCTGCTCGATCATTTGCAGATCGAGCGTGCCGACGTGATGGGCTATTCGATGGGCTCGCGCATTGCCGCATTTCTATCGCTCAAGCATTCCCCCCGCGTGCGCTCGGCGATACTCGGCGGGCTCGGCATTCGGCTCGTGGAAGGGGTTGGGCTGCCGGACAGCATTGCCGAGGGGCTCGAAGCGCCAACCGTTGCCGACGTGAAAGATCCGACGGGACGCACATTCCGTATTTTTGCCGAGCAGACGAAATCGGATCTGCGCGCGCTCGCAGCCTGCATCCGCGGGTCGCGGCAGACTTTGAGCCGTGCGGAGGTCGCCGGCATCAAGGCGCCAGTTCTGGTCGCCGTAGGCACGAAGGACACGGTTGCGGGCAATGCCCACGAATTGGCCGCGCTCATTCCTGGGGCACGCGCGCTCGATATCCCGGATCGCGACCACATGCTTGCGGTCGGGGACAATGTCTTCAAGGCCGCCGTTATCGGTTTCCTTAACCAACGCGCATGAGCCATGCGCAAGGCGCCGGTCCGATACTCTTGGCGGCTGTGAAAATGTGATAAAAGACCTATGTGGAGATCGAGAAACGTCGGGAGTACTTGATCCATGGCTCAATATCAGACGCGGCCCGCGCGGGCGCTCGATAAGGTCGATCCGGTCTGGGCGCGTATCCGCAGCGAAGCGGAGGATATCGCGCGCCGTGAGCCCGAGCTCGCAACCTTCATCTACGAGAACATTCTGCACCACGACACGCTCGAGGCGGCGATCGCGCACCGTGTCAGCCAACGGCTGGCGCACGCCGACGTCTCGGCCGATCTCATCCGTCAGGCCTATAACGATGCTTTGGAGGATCAGCCGACGCTCGGCGAGGCGTTTCGCGCCGATATCGTCGCAACGGTCGACCGGGATCCGGCCACCAGTCGCTTCATAGAGCCGGTGCTCTATTACAAGGGCTTCCACGCGATCCAGACTCATCGCCTTGCGCACTGGCTCTACGGCAAGGGCCGCAAGGATTTCGCGCTTTACCTGCAGAGCCGCGCGTCATCGGTATTCCAGTGCGACATCAACCCGGCTGCGAAAATCGGTCGCGGTATTTTCCTCGACCATGCCACCGGACTCGTCGTGGGCGAAACGGCGGTGATCGAGGATGACGTTTCGATCCTGCACGATGTGACGCTTGGCGGCACCGGCAAAGAGCACGAGGACCGCCACCCGAAGATCCGGCGCGGTGTCATGATCGGCGCCGGCGCCAAGATTCTGGGGAATATCGAGGTCGGCCATTGCGCGCGTATCGCCGCAGGCTCGGTTGTCATCAAACCGGTACCCAACAATGTCACCGTTGCCGGCGTGCCGGCGAGGGTAGTCGGCGAAGCCGGCTGCCCCGAGCCCTCCCGCGCCATGGACCAGATGCTTTACGGGATCATGCTCGACGGCTGAACTCCGGCCGGGGTCGTCACCACAATGTGCCTGTACGGCAGGGACAAATCGCTCAAAAATTATCCTGATAGCGACGAGGTTTAGACCTATAGCGACCATCGGGTAAGCAGCCGGGTAAGCATCCTATAAAGAAAAACCCCGGCGCGGAGGCCGGGGGGCGGCCCAGGAGGCGCTTGCTGAGGTTCCGGGCCCCCGGGGTGCGGCAGGTAGTTGAAAATCGCTGGGCAAAAGAAAGGCCCCGGCGCCACGCGACTGTTGAGGGGTCCCAATATGAGCAGTCAAAAGGCGCAACTCCCTGCGAACTCCGACATTCTTTTGCAGTTCGTCGATTCTGACATTTCACCTAGCTCCGATAAGTAGCGATTATCGGAAGTTCGCCCCATTGAGTACGGGATTTCTAGTGAGGAGCCCGTCTGTGCCGGCGCGGAGGGAGACCATGAAGGCGATGCTACTGATAAAGCACGGTGGGCCGGAAATGTTGAACTATGGCGAGGCGCCGGACCCGACGGCTGGCCCCGGTGAAGTGGTGATCGACATTCACGCGGCCAGTGTCAACGCAGCGGATTACAAGGTACGGCTCGGAGGAGGGCGATATAGCCTTAGTCGGTTCCCGCACATTCTTGGCCGGGACTTCTCGGGGGTCGTCAGCATGGTCGGAGCGGGCGTCACCGATTTCACCGTCGGGGACGCCGTGTTTGGAGTGACCGACCAAGGCATTGAAGGAGCCTACGCTGAAAAGATTGCCATCAATGCCGCGATCGTCGCCAAGAAGCCTGTTCGTCTGGGGCATGCCGAGGCGGCCGCGCTGGGACTCACCAGCCTCACCGCGCTCACCGCAATTGAAGATACGGCGCAACTCAAAGCCGGTCAGACTATTCTGATCCAAGGCGGCGCCGGCGGCGTCGCGGGGTTTGGCGTGCAACTCGCCAAGCATCTCGGTGCGACAGTGGTCACAACGGCCAGCGCCAGCAATCACCCCTATGTGCGCGACCTCGGCGCTGACCAAGTGATCGACTACAATGCCGAGGATTTCACTGCTATCGGTTCGATCTGCGATGTGGTGTTCGACACTGTCGGAGGCGGTGTTCGGGCGGGCTGCTACGCGGTGCTAAAGCCAGGCGGCAAACTGGTGTGGATTGCCGCGGCGCCGGAGGGATTTGACCCGCGCCGCAATGACGTCCAGACTTTACGCCCCAATGTCATCCGCGATCGCGCTCATCTCGAGCGAATGCTGGCGCTTCTTGATGCCGGTGCGGTCCGGCCGCCCCCGATCGTCCGCTACAAGCTCGCCGACGCCGCCGAGGCACACCGGGTCAGCGAAGCGCGCCATCTGCAGGGCAAGCTAGTGCTTGAAGTCCACTCCCCCGCTACGTCAGTTGGCGGACCTACCTGACCAATGTCCGCTTCTCTAATCGGCCGGTTGGGGTCAAGCGCTTTCAGACTATCCACCAGTGCAGTGTCGACGTCGCTCGCGGGCTCGCGCTTCTCTTCGGAATCGGCACCAAGGCCCTTCCATCATGGGATTCGAGAACG
>DATDLC010000036.1:0-32591 GCA_036519515.1 Pseudolabrys sp.
GACCGAGTTGCTTTTCCAACCCTCTCATTTTTTGCGTCAGCACATCAGCCGTTTTCTTGTCTTTTGCCTCATTGGCATCTTCGATCTGCACACCGAGTTTGCCGATAGCGCAATAGGTCTCGACCTTGGCAGGGTCACTGCTGATAATTTCGACCACCCTTTGTGCGGCCGTCACCACTGGGTTTCGGTCTTGGGCCTGCGCATACACCGGCATAGCGGTGGTCACCAAGATCGCAACAATCAACTTCATGTTCATGAAGCGCCTCCTGCCATCTGCGATGATGTCTTTACGGGGACGGGTGGGATGTTGCCGAAATTTTTCTTTCAGCCTCCACTCCCTCACACCCAAAAATACAAACCTAAAACAATCTCGTCTTCGCGTTCTTCTATTGTTGCCTAGCTAGTCGGGGCCTTAACTTTTTCCTAGAGGCGCCAGAGGCTCCCTAGCGGATATTTTATTAGCAGTAGCGTCAAAAACGGGAGAGCGACGATAAGGCTGGAAAGAATGAACGAAACCACCCTGTCGGTAACGAGGTTTCCACGCATTTGGTCCGCCTGATTTATCATCGACGACCCACTATTGGGATGAGCCGGGGCCCAGCGCATCGAGCGCTCTTCGTTTTCTAACACATGATGTGATCAAGAAGACGTCGCTGTGCTGGGCACTAATAGCGGATGTATGCAAGACCAATCGAAATTGTAATACGTCCGAAATTTCTATTTCAATTTTCATGTCAGTGACGCTTACGTATTCGCACAGTTATTGATGCTTGAGACGTGGTCTTTTTTCCTCATGCCGCCAAGCCCGAAGCGAACGCAAGTGTGAATGTCCGCTTTGGGTCATTAGCGGACATTCCAGCAGGTCCAGCCGATGTCCGCTTTACCCCCAATAGCGGACATTGGATCGATGTCCGCTTTGTGCCAATAGCGGACATTCCCCCATTCATTCGATCACGTCGGCGGCGCGCAACCAACAATCCCGACCAAGATTTGACTGGACCGACTAAACTGGGAAACACCGCAAGCTTCAACCGCCCTTAGCAGCGTAGCCGGCGGTGACTTCGTCTTTGTGGGCGGCGAAGGCTGCCAGAACTTCCTCCTTCTCGCGCTTCGGTATTTTAAAGAAGTCCAGGGTCCGTCCGAGTTCCGCTGCGACCTCATCGAATTCTGCGGGGGAAATTCGAAGGTCCCGGTGGGCCTCTTCAAGGCCGAGCGGCGTCTTACCGGGCTTGGTGGCCGTAAACTGGAAGGGCCCACCCGAAACACTACAGACCCACAGCGTCCGCATGAACTTGAGGCCGGGCAATCTTCCCAGGTTCTTGGTATGCCATTCCCGCAGCTGCGGGTTCTTGGACTTCTGGCCGACGATGGGGTTCTTCACGAGGGCGTCGCTGAAGTGGTTCACTACAGCTGCGATGGCGAAGACACCACCCAGCCGTTCGTACAGACTTTTCTGGGGCATGGTTTGCGTGGCCTGCGCATGGGCGCTATCCGCCGCCAATACAGTTATCGGGGGGGCGGCGGTCAACGCCAGCCCTGCGACCACGCTTCGTCTTGTGATAGAACTCGAAACAGATTGTGGAGCGGTCATCTCATTGGCCCGGGCAACGGAGGGCGACCAAGCCGAATTAGACGATTGCATGGGAACCTCCTTCGTACCGGCCATAACGGCGTGCCGGTGAGAGATTTGATGCAGCGGAGCGTCAGAGGTTCCCAAAAATCTGCAGCCCTGCGATCGCAGCGTGGGGCCATCAAAGGGGAAACTGTTGGTGAGCGCCGGGCCGGCGTTATCGGCTTCGATCCATTGGAGGAATTCCCCTGTGAAAATGTTCCCGGTCATTTCAAAATAGCATTACCCTTGATGTCGGTGCGATGTCCGCTTTGGTCATTAGCGGATATTCCGGACAGCGATCAGCATGTCCGCATTGTGCCAAGTTGCGGCTAGGGCTTCGCGTGTGAATGCGTTGTGAAGGGGCAAACCAAAACAACATCCCCGGCACACTTATGTGACTAGCATACACTGTCGCTAATAAAGTCGACCGGCGCAGCCCGATTAATGTATTTGGGATGTTAAGGCCGAGCGCCTTCGCGGTCCGGAGTCAACACACCAATTCCCGCGCTTTTCCCATTGTTTCATCAACAGTGAACTAGGAGAGCGTTTTCACTATTCGTTTTAACGGCCGCGCTGCCTTGTTCTTCGATGGCATCTTCTTCAGCGGCTTCTTCGGACGCAGTCCCTTCGAGGGCGCTTTCTTTAAAACCGCTTTCTTCGACGGAAATACGTTTGCAGGCGTTTCGTTCTGAAATGTTTCCGCTGGAGAAGTATCTTTCGACACCGTTTTCGCGACAGTCAGATTAGCCTTTACAACTATTGCTTCTGCTTTTGCCAATAGATCTTTCAGCTGAACGTCATCAGCAAATTGTTGAAAAATTGAATGCGCAGGATCAATAATTTTTCTTGCTGCTTCCACGACATTTGATCTCTTGATAAGTTGTTGCATTTCAGGAAACGACTGCCGTAAGCGGCCTTTCGCTTTACCGAGGCGTTCAATGACATCTTTCTTGAACGTTTTCTCGTGATCGTCGGCCATTCAACAAGTCTCTGTTTACGCACACGTGACGCTAAATATGCTTTCGCAGTCGTTCTAAGTATTCTTTTTGCTTATCGTCGAGTCTCTTAATTTCTTTGGTGTCCGCCTTACATCTTTTGATCATCTTACCAATTTTACGTGCCGCGGCTCGACGTTGAGGCCTCCCAGACTCTGTCTTTTTTAGTTCTGCGCCTTCGTTCAAATGCTCGACTATTGTTTGACCCATCATGACGCAATCTCCTCAACCAAAACAGGCATCAACTTCCAATTGAGCATCGGCCTTGACGGTATCTATCTTTTTGACCTGCATCAATTGATTGCGGACATTGAACAGATTGAACGGGTTTATGACCGTAATCTGCCGCTCTCGAAGGATATGGCGAGGAGTTTGCAGGCTTTTGGGGAGGGTGGGCGAATGATATATTTGTTAAGGAAACATTTTTTGGACGGCGCTAAGCGCGAGATAACAAACGCAAGGCAACGGCGAGGACAAAGGGTGTGGCAGTGACAATGCGTTTTGCAATACCTGCGGCGGCCATGCTCTTGTTGTCTGGGTTCAGTCAGGCTGAGCTAGAAAAAGCTAAAAGCACGACGGAGTTTTTCAAAGACGCCTATTGGAAATGCCTCGCCGACGAAATTCTCAAAGCGGTCCCAACAAATATGTCAGTACAAGAATTTTCTGTGCTCACAAAAAGTGCCTGCCCAAAAGAACGAAGTTACTTTTTTAATTCACTTTCTAACTATATTGTAATGCTACAGCCTGATGTCGATAGAAGTACGGTTGCTCCAGCGGCAAATATAGCGGTCCTGGAAGCGCAAAAAGATGCTGTACAGGCTTTAAATGATTTAAGATCTGGCAAGAGGCAAATGCCACCGCAGCCACGGTAGATTATTTAATCTAATCGCTTCTCTCCTGAGTAATTTACGTCAGCGTTTTGGAGTTATTCCATTGCGTCACGGTGACCCAATCTGACGGGTCCATCTCCTCCATATTCCAAACAAGACGGATACCCGTCCCATGGATTTTGATTTCCACCCGGTCGCCAGCGTTGCGGCTTTACGGCTTTGCCGCCCGTTTTGTCGCGTCGTCTCATTGCCTCCCCCGAGACCAAGGACAGAGCATCGTAGCGGCTTGGCCAAGTACTCCGGAAGAGGGCCATGTCCGCTTTGGGTCATTGGCGGACATTTTGCGATGCAGGAGCGGTGTCTGCTTTACCCCCGAAAGCGAACATTGATCGGCGGCATCTGGATGTCCGCTAAGTGCCAATAGTGGATATTCGCAAAACCCGGTTGGAAAAACAGAAAGACTGTCGCGAGGTGCTTTGATGTCGCGCCCATTAAGCAAAATGTGACCATGAGTACATCGTGAACCGCACCATCGCTACGAGGCTGAGTGCGAGTAGGAGTAGGAACGTATATGTTCCGTATCGACTCGGCGTGAGATTTTTCCTCACTAGTTGCACGGCGGAGATCGCAGCAACCGCGATGCAGATCAAGGCAAATAAACCTTCCTCTACACCACCCCATGCCAGCCGCGTGCGCTAATGGTTTCGCCAGCGGCGTCAATGCCCGATGCTAATAACCGTCATCAAGACCGCAACGGTGCCGGTCAAAACTTCCCAGATGCCTTCTATTGGCGACGAGCGCCATATTTCCGACGGCAAGAATGCGAGTGCAACCACCAGATACAGAATGCCGAAACCGACCAGTACCCATTTCACCCGCATAGCGAGCCCCCGGCACGTCAGAGTGATGTCAGCTTTACCCCCGAAAGCGGACCAGTCGCTACTTGGCCTGCCGGAGACGGCTCCTACTTCGGGCAAATCCTCGACTCGGATGGAACGGTTTTGCTCTGTCTCCACAAGTGGGGGGCCCACGCAATGCCCTGGGGGCGCGGGCTAGACGTAAACGCGCAACACTTGACTCTTCCGCGTCTATTTCCAGTCAACAGGAGCGCTGGCCACGCCGGCGACATAGCAATAAAAAAATTGAGTGTCGGTTTCATTACGCGGGGGCCCTGGGCCTTGTTCCGGGACCGCAGTGACCTACGAGCGCGCCGTCAATCAGATGGCGCCACCGCCGCCACCCGCGATCGCAGCCATTAAAGTTTTCCACGTATTCCACAAGGCGCAATAAGCCCTGTCTCCCCCGCAACATGCAGAGGTGGCTTTCAAGTTAGGATAGCTGGCTACCGGCCAGGCTGCTGACATCGCCCCGGCCGGCTAGCCTCTGTCCCTGGGCCGCCGTCTTTTAGGAAAAAGAGACGCGCGGCCCCCTTTTTTACCGCGGCGCAAATTTGAAATTTGTGCGCAGCATCGTTGATGGAAAATGTAGCTCTGTACAATTTGTCGAAAGTTAGTAGCCACCCTTTCGCTGTGTGAGACAGAGATGCTGCCAGTATTTCACCAGCAAGGCCATAAAGTTAGATTTACCTGTCGTCCGAAATACCGACTCCCAGCGGTTTTGCATTTGATTTTGTTTTCGTGGGACGCGGCCTAAGCATTTGTCTGATTTGCGCCGGTGTCTTGCCGCGAACGTTATAACCATGGCGTTCAAGTTTGCCGATCGCCTCGCGTTTGAGTTCTTCCAACGTTTTCTTGTGCGGCATCTCAGCCCCTTGATGTGGCTCACTTCCACTCTCTTAATCGAAGCGCGGCACCGGCAGGATTGTCAACGTATGTCAGGTAGCGTACCTACCCCACAGATACGACGACCGCGCGAAAGTTCCTCATGTCCGGTTTACACTCAAAGAATTCTGAAATCTGCGCTTAGCCGCGGAGTGGAGCAGCAACTACTCGCCCGCAATCCGGCGGAGGCCTTCAAGAAACGGCTTCCAAAAGTTGCCCGCCGGGACATGAAGACTCACACAACCGATGAATCGGCTATGCTCCTTCACGCAATTAAGCATACGCGCATTTATTGGCCTGTTTTGATCGCGCTCTCAACGGGAATGCGAAGGGGAGAAGTGCTCGCATTGCGCTGGAGGAATGTCGATTTTGAAGGCGGTGTGGTGCGAGTGGTTGAGAGTCTTGAACAGACGAAAACAGGTATCCGCTTCAAGTCACCGAAAACAGACCGGACTCGGGCTGTTACCTTGCCCGCCTTCTGCATCGAGGAACTGCGGAGACTCAAGCGCCAGCAGGCAGAAGAACTTTTGACGCTCGGCGTTCGGCAGATAGGCGAAACCTTGGTGTGTGCTAGGGCCGACGGCGAACCGTTGCAGCCTCAAAGCCTGACGCATCAGTTCACTCGCCTGATAACGCGGATCAAGGACCTCCCCCGGATCAGGCTTCACGATTTGCGACACAGCCATGCCACGTAGTTGTTGGCTGCCGGTGTGCATCCGAAGATCGTGCAGGAGCGCTTGGGGCACGCCTCGATCACCACCACGCTCGATGTTTATTCGCACGTCACCGGCACGATGCAGGGGGACGCAGCCGCCCGGCTCGATGCTGCGTTCCAGCCAGCTATAAAAGTCCTGAAAGCAGCAAAATGACGAGCTTCGGTAGCAAATTCGGTAGCAATGGGATTTTGAGCGTCGCTCGTAAATCTAAATTCCGTTATAATCCAAATGGATGGTCCCGTAGCTCAGCAGGATAGAGCAGCGGTTTCCTAAACCGAAGGTCGGAGGTTCGACTCCTCTCGGGACCGCCAAATCGTCTTGTAAAATCTGATCTTTTCTTAATTTCTCTAGTTTCCACCCCCCGAGTCGGGACGCAGTGTCCATGGCGTGACAAAGACAATGAATCCCAAGAAGCTCGCGGACTATTGGAAAACAGTTTGGGCGCTCGTGGTGGAAACGCGCTTATATCGTGGTTGTGATATTTGAGCTCTCAAGCCGAGATGGCAATTAGCTATGATTCCGTGAAACGCTCGGTCGGCGGGGCAATTTCGGTGATCAGATCCCTCAGCAATTTCTTATTGGAGAGTGGTGCCAGTGTCATCTTGCGTGCCTGTAGGCGGGCAGTGCACGCATAGACGGTTTTGCCGTCAAGTTCGACCATGCACTCCTTGCAGGCATTGGCATTTATACAGGAGAAGCGGATCGCCAGAGTAGGATCGCAATTGGCTCGGATCCAGCGCAGGCCGTCGAGGACCGACTGGCCCACCTCAAACGGCACCTCGTAAATTTCCCACCGGCCGGCATTCGCGTCGAGGCCGCGCCAAACTTTGAGTGTGGCGCTTTCGCTCACGACGTTGCCTTCGCGATTTCGCGGGGGCCGCCCGATAGTTCGATGCGGGCGTCCCGCAGCCCCACGGTCTGATTGAGCGCCCAGTCCGGTGACAATCGCGGATAGTCCTCGCGCTGATGAGCCCCGCGAGTTTCGGTGCGCGCAAGCGCGGACTTAGCGACCACGCGGGATACCAGCAACATGTTGCGTAGATCGAACCAGTCGATCCGCCGCATATCGAAGCGATTGCCGTCGCCGGGCGGCGTGCCGCCGAGTTCATCGGTCAGGCGATCAATCATGTCGAGGGCGGCAACTATCTTAGCCTCGCTACGCAATGCACCGACATTATCCTGCATCATTTTCTGAAGAGTCAGTTGCATCTCGGCGGTATTGAAGTTGCGGGCTGGCGCATCGGCGGTGATCAACGCAATCGCCTTTTGTGCATTGTCAGCATGATCGGGTGACCCCCTCAGGCGCTTGACATAGTCGGCGGCGCTGCGGCCAGCACGGCGGCCAAACACCAGTGCCTCAGTAATAGCGTTGCCGGAAAGTCGGTTAGCGCCATTGGCGCCACCGACCGCTTCGCCAGCCGCAAACAGGCCGGGCAGACCGGTTTGCATCTTCGCGTCGGCTACGATGCCACCCATGTGGTAGTGTGCGATAGGCGCCACCTCGATCGGCATTTTGGTTAGATCGATGCCATTGGCGGCGAGACGGTCGATCACCGGCCCGAAGGATTCGCGCAAAGCGCGTTCCGAGCAGTGCTGAAAACTGAGATATACCCCAGCATGCGGCGAGCCGCGGCCGGCTTCGATTTCTTTGAGAATTGCGTAACAGCCGATATCTCGCGTGATGACGTATTTGCCGTGCTCGGCCACGCCATAGTGTTGCGTGAACTCCTCCATGCGATTGTTCAGCAGTCGCCCGCCAAGCTTATAGCGGAAAGGGTCCCACATGATTGGATCCATACCGATCAGTCGCGGCGCCAGATGGCCGATGGGGAAGAACTGCACGAATTCCATATCCACGAGCGATGCACCCGCGCGCAAAGCCAGGGCATAGCCGTCGCCGCCCATGTTCGCTGAGGCGCTGTTGCGTCGATAAAGTCGTGTAAGACCACCAGTAGCAAGGATGGTGGCCTTTGCCGACAGAGTCACGGGCGCGCCCGATCCGAGATGAAGCGCCGCGGCGCCAACTACGTCACCTTTGTTACGCAGAAGATCGACGACACAGAGATCCCCGGCTTTGCGAATTCCGCTGCTTTTGTTCACCGTCGTACGCAGCGTTTTCGACACAGCAGGCCCGGTGTTAAGAAAGTCCACATAAACGCAGCGCGGACGATCATGGCCCGGAGCCATGGCTTGTGTGATTCGACCATCTTTCCGCGCCCACCCCACACCCCAACCGTCCATGGCACGGATGCACTCGGGTCCCTCCTCACACAGTAACTGCGCGAGGGGCTCGTTACATAATCCACGGCCGGCGGCGAGTGTATCCGCGTAATGATAGCGCCAATGGTCGGCAGTTTCAGAGCCAAGTGCGACCGCGACTGTCATCTGCGCCATCACTGTCGCGCCGCCGCGGCCGATCAGGCTGCGGTCGGCGAGAAGCACCTGACAGCCGCAGCGGGCCGCCTCAATCGCCGCGTACATGCCTGCGGCGCCGGATCCAATCACCAGAACGTCGGTTTCGGCACGCATCGGTTCTTGGGTCATGAATATCTCGCGGCCGAGGACGGCAGTTTGCGGATTCAAGCATGATCCATGCTGTTTCGAAAGCTGCTCGTTCCCGCGCACAAATTCCAATTCCTGTTCATATTGTAGTGAGCTGACGCCCGCTTTGGATCATCGGCAGGCCAGTCGAAACGATCAGACTTCAGTGCTGTCCGCTTTGCCACCGAAAGCCGCCATTTGAGCGCTCGACTGCCACGGGGTCAGGAGCGACCTTTTCCACTGGATTGCTGCGTTCCAAGGGTCTGTGAGTTTTCCTTGACGGCACACTTTGGCCTAACCTAGTTGCACGTGATTCGAATTTTTTTGGAGGTGGGTTATGGCCAAGTTGATGTCGAAGTCAGAACTGATTCAAAAGATCGTTGGGCAGCATTCGAAGATGTCGCGCAAGGACATCAAAGCCATCATCGAGTCGATCGCCGCGATTGGCTACAAGGAGCTCAACAAGTCCGGAGCCTTTGTTTTGCCCGGGTTTGCCAAATTTGTTGTTATCAAGAAGCCGGCAACAAAGGAGCGGAGTGGCATCAACCCATTCACCAAGGAGCCAATGATATTTAAGGCAAAGCCGGCCCGGAAGGTCGTCAGGGCTCGGCCAGTAAAGGCCATTAAAGCTGCAGTGATGTAGCGGACATTTCGATAGCACTCACGAATGTCCGCTTTCGTGGGTAAAGCGCACATCCACGGATTGAATTTTTTCGGAAGAAAAATTTTGTGCTCCGGCGAACCGAAACTGGCACATGCGGTAGGACACTGCGGAAAAAAAGCCTGATGTCCCTATAGAGCGATTGACGGTCCACTTTTCGCCAACGCCTTATTTTGCTTGGCTTAGGGAAGCCCTCTCGGGACCGGCAGCCAAGCGACCTTGCCTGACGTGCCGACGGTCGCCAAGTCTGGCTATTGACGGGTGGGACAAAACTCTAGCGCGCGCGCCGGTGCCCGTCTGACGAGGTTGTCTCGCCAGTAGCGTCGTCTAAATTTGTTGGCATGAGTCGTGGACGCTGAACTATGCTTTGGAACGTTAAGCGAAGTTCCAGTTGCCAGACGGATTAGGAACAAAAATGTCTGACGAAGATCTGAAAGCTGAAATTGAGCGTCTCCGAGCGGAAAATGCAACACTCAAAAAAGGAACGACCTCCGGCGTTCGCATGAAAGTAAGCGAGAAGGGAGGCGTCTCTGTCTACGGGATGGGCCGCTTTCCCGTGACCCTATATAAAGAACAGTGGCTCAAGCTGCTGGATATGTCAGACGATATTCGCGCGTTCATTTCTGCGAACGAAACAGAACTGAAGACCAAAGCTCCGAAATAAGTTGTCGGATAAAGATAGTGGCTTTGGAAACCTGCGGGGAAGCATGGTAACGCTGACACGAAAATCGCCTGCTCGCTCACAAGCCATTTGCAAACTACTCGCACGTCGTTACCGTACAGGGGACTGGTAAACTGGTGTTCTGTGCCGGTCAGGTAGCGGCGGATCCGACAGGCAAGGTGCTGCCACCGGATGATTTTGCCGCCCAAACTAAAATGGTCATGGAGAACTTGAGACTTGCGCTCGCCGACGGCGGCGCCGCTTTCAAGGATGTCGTTAAGGTGACAATCTTTATTTGCAACCCGCACGACGTGCCGAAGGCACGTTCGATCCTTCAAGAATATTTTGGTGACAACCCTCCAGCAAGCACGCTTTGCGTGCTGCGCGGGCTCGCCAATCCAAACTTCCTCTTGGAGATCGAGGCAATCGCGGCCGTATAAACGGGCAGCCGGGATCCTATGGCCTGCATGTGGCGCACCAAGAGCAGATGAAGGGCCATAAAATGCCCACGCCGTGGTCGACCTCGTGCAGACCGCAAATTCCCCGTTAACTTCTTGTTAAACGGTTCGGCCGAAGATCAATCAGCCGCTCAGAGCGCGCTTCACCCGCTTGCCGGCTTTTCCAGTACCGAATATGCGTTCGAGCCGCTTGAACAGGAAGCGTTCGACGATGGAATCTGTTGAACCTGCCTTTGACTTCGCAGGAGAATTTCATCCGGCGAGGTTGCATGGTCCTCAAACGGACATCAGTGTCCTGGAAAATACAATTGCCAAACAATCCTCAGAATTGAATCTCCGCGGAGGTTCTCGAACTTTACAATGTCCAGGTCCGACATGCCGGTGAGTTGCAAGCCGCGCACGAAGAGATAGATCGGCTTCAGCAGACCAATGCGGAGCTGCTAAGAGCCGTGACGCGGCAAAGGACGCTTGCTGCTGCTGTACAGGATAAGATCACCAGCCTTGAAAGGGACAAGGCTGCCCTGTCCAGGCAGCATGCATTGGCTCTTCTGGAAATAGTGACACTGACGGGCCGGATAAATGCAATGCGGGCCACCCTCGACGCGAAGGAAGCAAACGCCGCCTCGGCACCCAGCCGTAGCGACGGAGCGGTTCAGGCTTGTGGCAGCGGTCCATAGCGAAAAAAGACGGCACAATCAGCAAACGTCGTTTTGGGAAGACAAGATCAAAAACTCGGAGGGGAGGCTGCGAGCCGCGAGATGCAGGTGAAGCATCTCGAAGAGGTTCGGCGGAAGCTCGACACGCGTATCCAGGTTCTTGAGGCTTTGCGCGAGAGTGAGCGTGAGGCCGCGGAACGAAAAATAGGCCAGTTGAGCGACGAGCTTAAGCGCTGCCAATTATCGGTGACTTCCCAATAGCCCGGCATCGGCCAAGGTTTCAGCCTGCGGCGGTTGATGTCTGGGAAACGGCAGATCTATTTGAATTAGCATCATTCCAACTTATACTTTTGCCTGACTTCATCACGAACGGGGAAGGATGAAGTATGCAGGTCGTATACGAGCCGTGGCTCGTCCTGCTTTCCATCGTGATGGTAGTCCAGGGCGCCTATGTCGGGTTCACCCTGGCGGTGCAACTTGGCGATGCCGTCGGGGTTCGAAGGCGCGTGCTGCTTGCGGGCGCGGCATTCTCTCTGGCGGTCGCCATCTGGACAATGCACTTCGTCGGCATGCTGGCCGCCCGAATATCGTTTCCGATCGACTATCTGGTGTTTCCGACGCTGCTCTCGCTTCTGGTTTGTGTGCTCGTGGTCGGGGGTGCCGTATTCGCGATCAGCAGCGGCCCTTTCTCCGTGCCGCGTCTCTTTCTGTCCGCGTGCCTGATGGGTGTCGGCATCTTCACCATGCACTACATCGGCATGGCTGCACTGCATGCGAGCGCGCATATGGAGCACGCACCACCTCTTGTCACGGCGAGCCTGATTATTGCCATTGTTGCATCCGGATTGGCGCTTTGGCTCGCGACCGGTGAAGTGCGTCGACCACCGTTGATATTGTCGTCAGTCGTCTTCGGCATTGCCGTTTCGGGAATGCACTATACGGCGATGGCGGGTATGAATCTTGTTGCGCTGCCGGTGCCTTCATCGAGTGCGCCGGCGCTTTCGACCGATCTGTTGGCGATCGTCGTTGCAGTGGTTGCCTTCTGCGTGTCCGGCATATTCCTGCTGGTCCTCGTGCCGGATCGCTCGCGCGGGGAAGGCTCGTCGGTGAAAGTCGTGCCGGTGCACGCGCAGACTTTGCAGGCGGCCGGCGTCCCTGTGGCCCCGGCCGGCGCTCTCGCGGGCAACAGCAAGGATCATGAGACTCAATTTGGCCGGGGAACCTACGCGCCGCTCGGCGGTGCTGGCGCGCCGCCGCCGCGCATCGCCCGCCATCTGCCGATCGAGCGAGATGGGGCGACCCAATTCATCGCTGTCGAAGACGTGGTCGCGGTTCATGCCAACGCCCATTACACCTACGTGTTCGATGGCACGCGCAAGCTGTTCTGCCCCTTGGCAATCGGCGAAGTGGAATCGCGGCTCGACAAAAACCGGTTCATGCGCGTCCATCGCAGCCACATCATCAACGTCGACCGCGTCGTCGGACATCGGCGAAACGGCGACAGCGAGCTGGTGGAGTTGACGGCGAGCGACCACTACTCCGTTCCGGTCAGCCGCGGCCGCGTCGGCTGGCTGAAATCCCGGATCAACGTCCGGCACGATTGAGAGCCGAACACGTCAACAACTCTGACGCAATTCGTGCCGTTATTCGTGCAATCTCGCCTGCCGTTGGTGCAGGCCTACCTCGCATCATAAATCTGTCGTTGCGGCTGCGGTGTGCATTCGTCACGCTCACTGCAGTCACAATGGACAGGACGCCCGCGTCAGGAACGAGTCGGCCGTAAGCCGACCGGTTAAGGGCATCCGGGGAGGTATACCCATGATTCCTGGGTCATTCGCCTATCATCGTCCATCATCGGTCAAGGAAGCCGTCAGTCTGCTCGGCAGTCTGGGTGAAGACGCCCGCGCAATCGCGGGCGGACACAGCCTTATTCCGATGATGAAGCTGCGGCTCGCAAGCCCGTCGCACCTTGTCGATCTTGCCGGCGTTGCCGATCTCAAGGGCATTTGTGAGGACGGCAAGGACATCGTTATCGGCGCGATGACGACACAGCACGAGGTCGTCGGTTCGGACCTGCTGGCCAAGAAGATTCCGATACTCAGTGAAACCGCGACCGTGATTGCCGATCCGCAGGTGCGTTATGTCGGCACGATCGGCGGTAACGTCGCCAACGGTGATCCCGGCAATGACATGCCGGCGGTGATGATGTGTCTGAATGCGACCTATCAGGCGGTCGGCAAGTCAGGCGAGCGCCGGATCGCCGCGCGCGAATTCTACCAGGGCGCTTATTTCACAGCGCTGGAGCCGGGCGAGATCGTGACAGCCATTCGCATTCCCACGCCGGCGGCCGGACATGGCTATGCCTACGAAAAGCTCAAACGCAAGGTCGGAGATTATGCGACGGCCGCAGCCGCGATTGTCCTGACCGCAAGCGGCGGCAAGGTGGCCACTTGCTCGATCGGCCTGACCAATGTGGCGGAAACGCCGCTATGGGCCGAAGAGGCAAACAAGATCCTGACCGGCTCGGCGCTCGACGCTGCGACAGTGAAGAAAGCCGTGGCGGCCGCCGAAGCCATCACCTCGCCGGCGAGCGACGGTCGTGGGCCCGCCGCCTATCGCACCAAGATGGCAGGCGTGATGCTGACGCGCGCCCTTGGCCGCGCCAAAACGCGCGCCGGCCTTTGAGTTACGGGGAGACAGCCATGGCGAAATCCCAGATTTCCATGACCGTGAATGGCAAGAAGGTCGAAGAGCTGGTTGAGCCGCGCACGCTGCTCATCCACTTCCTGCGCGAACAGCTTCATCTCACCGGTCCGCATATCGGCTGCGATACCAGCCATTGCGGCGCCTGCACGGTCGACCTCGACGGCAAGTCGGTGAAGTCGTGCACGATGTTCGCCGTGCAGGCGAACGGTGCGGACATCCGCACGATCGAAGGCATGGCCGCGGCCGACGGCACGTTGCACGCGCTGCAGGAGGGTTTCCGTGAAATGCACGGACTTCAGTGCGGGTTCTGCACGCCCGGCATGATCATGCGTGCTTATCGCCTGCTGCAGGAGAACAAGAATCCGACCGAAGACGAAATTCGCTTCGGCATCTCGGGCAACCTGTGTCGCTGCACGGGCTACCAGAACATCGTCAAAGCCATTCAATACGCTGCCGCCAAGATCAGCGGCGTGCCGTTCCAGGAGGCTGCAGAATGAACGACATGACCCCCACCTCCGCCGAACGCGCCGAAAAGCTCCAGGGCATGGGCTGCAAGCGCAAGCGCGTCGAGGACATCCGCTTCGTTCAGGGCAAGGGCAGTTACGTTGACGACATCAAGCTGCCCGGCATGTTGTATGGGGACTTCACGCGCTCGCCGCATGCGCACGCCCGCGTCAAGAAAATCGACACGACCAAGGCAGCGGCCGTGCCTGGCGTCGTCGCGGTCATCACCGCGGAAACGCTCAAGACCGTCAATCTGGCCTGGATGCCCACGCTTGCCGGCGATGTGCAGATGGTGCTCGCTGACGGCAAAGTGCTGTTCCAGAACCAGGAAGTGGCCTTCGTCATCGCCGAGGACCGTTACACCGCGGCGGATGCCGCCGAGCTGGTCGAGGTGGAATACGAAGCGTTGCCGTGCAACGTCGATCCGCTCAAGGCCATGGCCGCCAACGCTCCTGTGATCCGTGAAGACATCAAGGACAAGAAGGAGGGCGCTCACGGCCCACGCAAGCACCACAACCACGTCTTCAATTGGCAGGCCGGCGACAAAGCCAAGGCCGACGCGGCCTTTGCCAAGGCCGATGTGACCATCAAGGAGATGATCGTTTATCCGCGCGTGCATCCTTGCCCGCTCGAGACCTGCCAGTGCGTGGCCTCATTCGACAAGATCAAAGGCGAGCTCACATTGTGGGGCACGTTCCAGGCGCCGCACGTCATCAGAACCGTCGGCTCGCTGATCTCGAAGATCCCCGAACACAAGATCCACGTGATCGCCCCCGATATCGGCGGAGGCTTTGGCAACAAAGTCGGCGCCTATCCGGGTTACATCTGCGCGATCGTCGCGTCGATCGTGACCGGTCGTCCGGTGAAATGGGTCGAGGATCGTATCGAGAATCTTTCGACCACTGCGTTCGCGCGCGACTTTTACATGGAGACGGAAATTGCGGCCACCAAAGACGGGCAGGTGACCGGGCTGCGCTGCTACACGATCGCCGATCATGGCGCGTTCGACGCTTGCGCCAATGCCACCAAATGGCCGGCCGGTCTTTTCAGCATCATCAGCGGCTCATACGACTTCCCGGCTGCGCATGTATCCGTCGACGGCGTCTACACGAACAAGGCGCCCGGCGGCGTTGCCTATCGCTGCTCGTTCCGTGTCACCGAGGCGGCTTATGCGATCGAGCGCGCCATGGATATCATGGCGCAGAAACTCAAAATGGATCCGGCTGAATTCCGGATGAAGAATCTCATCCGGCGCGAGCAGTTCCCGTACACCTCTGCGTTCGGCTGGGTCTACGATTCCGGCGATTATCAGACCGCTCTCGATAAGGCCATGGAGACGGTCGGATACAAGCAGCTCCGAGAAGAGCAGAAGAAGCGCCAGGAAGCGTTCAAGCGCGGCGAGACGCGGGAATTGATGGGCATCGGCGTTGCGTTCTTCACCGAGATTGTCGGCGCAGGGCCTTCGCGCAATTGCGACATCCTCGGCATCGCGATGTTCGATTCCGCGGAAATCCGCATCCATCCCACTGGCACCGGCATCTGCCGTCTCGGCACCAAATCACAAGGGCAGGGCCACGAGACGACCTATGCCCAGATCATCGCAACCGAACTCGGATTGCCGGCCGACAACATTGCGGTCGAGGAGGGCAATACCGACACGGCGCCCTACGGTCTGGGCACTTACGGGTCCCGCTCGATACCGGTCTCGGGCGCTGCGACCGCGATGGCGTGCCGCAAGATCAAGGCAAAAGCGCAGATGATCGCGGCCTACATGCTGGAAGTGCACGACGATGATCTTGAATGGGATGTCGATCGCTTCCGCGTCAAAGGCAAT
Source organism: Pseudolabrys sp. (assembly GCA_036519515.1). Lineage (GTDB taxonomy): Bacteria > Pseudomonadota > Alphaproteobacteria > Rhizobiales > Xanthobacteraceae > Pseudolabrys. Next base: position 15,956 of record DATDLC010000036.1, read on the forward strand.
CCGGAGCGCTTCAAGACCATGACCGAGCTTGCCTGGGCGGCGTATCACGAAGTGCCGCCCGGCATGGAGCCTGGGCTCGAGGCAATCAACTACTACGATCCGCCGAATTTCACGTACCCGTTCGGCGCCTACATCTGTGTGATGGATGTGGATGTGGATACCGGGTCGAGCAAAGTGCGGCGGTTCTATGCGCTCGACGATTGCGGTACGCGCATCAATCCGATGATCATCGAAGGTCAGATCCATGGCGGCCTGACCGAAGCCTTCGGCATCGCCATGGGCCAGGAGATCCACTACGACGAGGATGGCAACGTGACCACCGCCTCGCTGATGGACTATTTCCTGCCGACCGCGGTCGAGACCCCGAAATGGGAGACCGACTGGACCACGACGCCATCGCCACACCATCCGATCGGCGCCAAGGGGGTCGGCGAAAGCCCGAATGTGGGCGGCGTGCCGTGCTTCTCCAATGCGGTGAATGACGCCTTTGCGTTCCTCGGTTCGACCAATATTGCGATGCCGCACGACAATTGGCGCACGTGGACGGCTGCCGACAAACTTGGCCTGCATCGGTGAGAGTACAGCGGAACGGACATTTGCGGCGTCGGAGCGATTCCGGCGCTGCATGCCTATATAATGTGGGCCCATGACCTTGAACCGCGACGATATTTCAGACCGGCTGGCCGCCGTCGGCTACATCGCCGACCACGATGTGGCGACCGCTTTGTGGCTGATGGATTTCCTGAAGCGGCCGCTGCTGCTTGAAGGTGAAGCCGGTGTCGGCAAGACCGAAGTTGCAAAGGCGCTCGCGGCGGTCCACGGCGCCGAACTGATCAGGCTGCAATGTTACGAAGGCCTCGATCAGAACGCCGCGCTCTACGAGTGGAACTATCAGCGCCAGCTCCTCGCCATCAAGACGCGCGAGGCTGCCGGCGTGAATGCCGACGCGATCGAAGAGCACATTTTTTCCGAACGCTATCTGCTGGAACGGCCATTGCTCGCCGCGATCCGCCGCGAGAAACCCCCGGTGCTTCTCGTCGACGAAGTGGACCGCGCGGACGAAGAATTCGAGGCCTTCCTGCTCGAGCTTTTGTCCGATTTCCAGGTCAGTATTCCGGAGCTCGGCACCATCAAGGCCACCTCGATCCCGCGCGTGGTGCTGACATCGAATGGAACGCGCGAACTGTCAGACGCGCTGCGCCGGCGTTGCCTCTATCACTATGTCGATTTTCCGGATGTCGACCGAGAAGCCAGGATCATCATCACGCGCACGCCGGGCATCGACACCGCGCTCGCCCTGCAGATTGCGCGCATGGTCGCGAGCGTGCGCAAGGAAGACCTGCGCAAGGTTCCCGGCGTGGCCGAGACCCTGGATTGGGCGGCAACGTTGGCCGGGCTCGATTTGCACGACCTGCGTCAGGAGCCGGAGGTCCTGCACGAGACCATGATGTGTTTGCTCAAGACGCGCGAGGATCGCAGCCGCCTTACGCGCGAGGTGACCGAGCGGCTGCTGGGCAAGGTGGCGTGAGTGGGCGCCGGCGAGCGACAATCCGCTCACTCCCGCGAAGGCGGGACTCCGGACGAGCCGGGCGGGTGGTTTGCAACGCCGCGACGACTGGCCGGTTTCGCGCGCACGCTGCGTGACAACGGATTCAAGGTCGGCCTCGCCGAGACCGGGGATGCACTCGCGATCCTTGCGGGGCCACTGGCGATGCGGTCATCCACGTTGAAGCCCGCGTTCCGCGCGCTTTTTTGCGCGACGCACTCGGATTGGCAACGCTTCGACGAGATTTTCGATGCCTATTGGCAGGGTCGCGGTATTCGCCAGGCGCGCATGCTTGCCGGCTCGGCTTTGGAAGGACGCGCGCCGGCCCGGCATCTCAAGGATGTCGGACCGCGAGCAGGAACAGCGGGCCTTCCGGATCACGTCGAACGCCGCCATGACGACGGGGACGGCGCCGGCAACGGGCGTGGCAGGCGCGAGGGCGCTTCGCGGTTCGAAAATCTCGCAAGCACTGACCTGCGCCATATCGTGGACGCCGCCGACATTGCGCAGGCGCACGCGCTCGCGGCGCGGCTATCGCGGGTTATGCGAGCGCGGCTGGTGCGCCGCGAGCGTGTGCGCCGGCGCGGACGACGCCTCGACCTGCGCCGGACTATTCACCGAAATGTCTCGCATGGCGGCACGTTGCTCGATCTCGCCTGGCGCCGGCGCAAGATCAAGCCGTTGCGGCTGGTGTTTCTTCTCGATGCGTCCGGCTCAATGAGCCTCTATACCGCGTTCTTCGTTCGCTTCCTGCATGGGGTTGTCGAGGCGTTCCACGAATCGGAGGCTTTTGTCTTCCATACGAGATTGGCGCACGTGTCCGCATCGCTACGCGATCGCGACGTTACGCGCGCGGTCGACAAGCTTTCCCTGATGGCGCAGGGCATCGGCGGCGGCACCAAAATCGGCGAGAGCCTTGCGACCTTTAATCGCTGGCATGCGCGACGTGTTATCAATTCGCGCACCGCGGTGATGATCGTTTCCGACGGCTACGACACGGGCGTGCCCGAGCAACTGGGCGAGGAAATGCGGCGCCTGCGCCGCCGGTGCCGGCGCATTATCTGGCTCAACCCGCTGATCGGCTGGCGCGATTACAGCCCGCAAGCGCGCGGCATGCAGGCAGCGCTGCCCTATATCGATCTGTTTGCGCCAGCGCACAATCTCGAAAGCCTCGCGGCGCTCGAGCCTTATCTTGCGAGGATTTGATGTGATGGATCGCGCCTCCGACATCCTGCGCATCATCTCGGCGCGCAAAGCGGCGGGTGAGCCTTTCGCGCTGGCGACCGTCGTTCGCACGGTGGCGGCGACCGCGGCCAAAGCTGGCGCAAAGGCGGTCATTCTGCCGGACGGCACAATTTCGGAAGGCTGGATCGGTGGCGGTTGCGCACGCGCGGCGGTCCTCAAGGCAGCCAAGGATGCGCTCGCCGATGGACAATCGCGTCTTGTTTCTGTGCAGCCGCCGGACCTGCTCGATCGGCACGGCCATGCACCCGGCGAAGAGCAGGGCGGAGTCCGCTTTGCCAAGAACATGTGCCCGAGCGAGGGTACAATGGACATATTCGTCGAACCCGTCTTGCCGCGCTCACAGATCATCATTTGCGGGTCGAGCCCTGTTGCCATTGCTGTCGCCGACTTTGCCAAACGTGCCGGGTTTGCCGTCACAGGTTGCGCACCGGCGGAGGAGCAGGCCGCCTTTGGCGACATTGATCGGCGCATCGAAGGTTATGCGCTTCCGGTCGACGAGCCGGGGGCTCGCTATATCGTCATCTCGACACAAGGCCGCGGCGACGAAGCTGCCTTGCTTGCCGCGCTCGCGGTCGATGCTGAGTACATCGCTTTCGTCGGCAGTCGCAAGAAAGGTGAGGCCTTGAAATCATCACTGGCCAGCCGTGGCATATCCGATGAACGGCTCGCCAAACTCAAGGCACCCGCCGGTCTCGATCTCGGCGCAATTACTCCGGAGGAGATCGCAATCTCGATTCTCGCGGAGATTGTCGCCGTGCAGCGCCGCAAGGATTCGCGCGACAAACCTGTCGTTGCGTGAATTGATCTGACGCCTACCGATCACGTGCACAAAAAATGGCGGCAGTCCCTTGCAGTCGACTGCTGCCCATAGTCGAATGCGAGGCCATTAGCCAAGTTCATTTGTCACGTGATGAAATATGAGTGAGGGCGGTCAGTTCACCCGGCTGTTTAGTCCGTTGCAGGTCGGGGGCCGCACCCTGAGAAACCGAATTGCGCTGCCGGCCACCCTGACCAATTACGGCGCGAGCAATCGCATTACCCCTCGCTGGATCAATTTTTTGGCCGAGCGCGCCAAAGGCAGGGCGGGCATGGTCATCACCGAAATCCTGGCGGTCGACCCGGCCGCGCTGGCGCAGGGTGCGATCATCACTGCTTCCGACCCTGCCAATGAAGAGGGCTTCAAGGCGACGGCCGCCGAGGTCGAGGGCCAAGGCGCCTGCCTGGTTGGTCAGCTATGGCACCCCGGGCGGCAGCAGCTTTGGAGTCCGATTTGGTCCCCCAAGGGAATCTCCGATCAACCCGACGCCTACAGCTGGACGGTCCCGCATGTGATGAGCACCGATGAACTGCGGCAAGTGGCAGACCGGTACGTTGACGTTGCCGGACGTCTCAAACGCTGCGGATTTGGCGGTGTCGAGTTGCATGGCGCGCACGGTTACCTCATCACGCAAATTCTGTCGCCGTGGTCCAATCGACGAAATGACAAATATGGCGGCTCTCTCGATAATCGTGTTCGTTTCGTACGCGAGGTGGCGCAAGCCATCCGGCAGACTTGCGGCAGGGACTTCGTCATCGGACTCAAGATGCCTGGTGATGAAGGCGTCGACGGCGGCATCGATCCTGAGGAGGCGGCGCGGATCACGACTCTCCTCGCGCGCGACCGCGTGCTCGACTATTTCGCTTACAGTCAGGGTAACTTCACCTTGAGCCTGGAAACCCATGTACCGGACATGTATTTTCGGCACGGGCATTTTCTGGACATCCACAAAAAGCTGCGCCCTGCTGCGTCCGGAACCCCAGTGATGGCCATCGGCCGCATTGCCGCGCCGGCCGAGGCCGAGGCGGCAATTGTCGATGGCGCCTGCGATTTCGTTGGCTTGACGCGCGCGTTGATTGCCGACGCAGACTGGCCGGCGAAAGCGCGTGATGGACGGGTCGGTGAGATACGCCCGTCGAGCTACGATAATTTTTGTTGGGGTGAGATTCACGCCGGCAAACCGCTCGCTGAAGTCAACAACCCGCAGCTTGGGCAAAAAGGCGAGTCGGATTGGCGTACGCCGGTGGCGCTGAAAAAACGGCGCATTGCCGTCGTCGGTGCAGGCCCGGCAGGATTGCAGGCGGCCGCAGTTGCGGCCCAGGCTGGCCACGATGTGACCCTGTTCAGCCGTTCAACCCAAGTTGGCGGGAAGCTTAACTGGGAGATCAGTCTTCCTGGCCGCAGCGAATACCAGGGTCTGATTGCATGGTTGGAGAGGCAGGCGCGCAAAGCCGGCGTCAAGATCGAAGCCGGCCAAACGGCGGACGTAAAAACCATACTCGGGATCAAACCTGAGAGAGTGATCGTGGCCACTGGCTCTCACCAGCGCCGGCCCGACGGTTTTACAGGCGGGGGTATTGCGGCGCGCGATTGGCACCCGCAATTCGCCAAGGGACCCTTCAAAGGAACTGCCGTTCTCTTCGACATGGATCACAGTGCCGCAACCTATGGCGTTGCGGACGGACTGGCGCAGCAATACGACCGGCTCTTTCTGCTCACCCCACGCACGCAGATCGCAAGAAATGTCAATTATTGCAGCGCGATTGGCGTCTATCGACGACTCTATGAAGCGAACGTGCAGATCGTTCTGGCCGCAGAACCGGTCAAATTCAGCAGCAACGTCCTCACCTGGCGCAATGTCTTCACTGGCCGACTGGTCGAGATCGATGATGTTGCGCTGTTTGTCTGGTCAACACCGCGATTGGCCGATGATGCTTTGGCTGTGGCGATCGAGCAGACAGGCATCGAGACGCGTCGGATTGGAGACTGCATGGCGCCGCGCAATCTTTTTTGCGCCATCCATGAAGGCGAGGCTGCGGCAATTGCTCTATGAGAGTCGCGACAACGGTGCAAACGAGCGATGAATGTTTGAGCGAACCCTGAATGTCTTTTGGATTGTGTTTGGCGCGGCTTCGGCTGTTTATGCATGGTCGCTTGGCATGGTTGGTCCGGCCGGCCCCGAAAGCGGACTCTTTCCGTTCATCGCGAGCATCATTGTGTCGGGTGCCGGCATCGTTCTCCTGCTTCGTCGCGCAGTGGTGGCCCCGGATTTTCCCAGGGGTGGAGGTCTGTGGCGTGTTCTTGGCGTGATCCTCGGACTGATGGTGATGGCAGCCGAGATGCCATATCTCGGCTTTTCCGTAACGAGCTTCATCACGATGATCATCCTGCTCCGTACGGTTGACCGGAGCAGTTGGCTAAGCGCTATCGCACTCGCTTTCGTATCCACTGCATCGGTGTTTTGGCTATTCGGCCAAATATTGGGCATGGCGCTGCCGCGCGGACCGTGGGGCTGGTAGATGATGGAGGCGCTGAATGGGCTCCTCACCGGTTTTGCCGTCATTCTGACGCCCTCCAATCTTTACCTTTGCTTTCTTGGCAGTTTGATCGGCACGCTCGTCGGCGTACTGCCGGGAGTAGGCCCGCTCGCAGCACTTGCGCTGCTCCTTCCAGTGACATTCACGCTGTCGCCGATAGGCGGCCTCGTGATGCTAGCGTCGATTTTCTACGGAGCGATGTATGGCGGTTCGACGACATCCATACTGTTGAATATTCCGGGAGAAGCCGCGTCTGTGGTCACCTGCTTTGATGGCCACCAGATGGCGCGGCAGGGCAGGGCGGGTCCTGCGCTCGGCATCGCGGCGATCGGATCGTTCATCGCCGGCACGCTTGGCGTCGTTATTATGACGTTCTTTGCGCCAGCAATCGCCGCGGTCGCCATCCGCTTTGGTCCTCCTGAGAATTTCTCGCTGATGGTGCTTGGGTTGGTTTGCACGCTGTTCATGATTTCGGGCTCGACCATCAAAGGCGTGCTGATGATGGCGCTCGGATTTCTGACCGCAGCGGTCGGGCTGGACGTCGTCAATGGGCGTGAACGTTACACATTCGGCTCGGTGGACCTCAGCGGCGGGGTCGAACTTTTGGCGGTTGTTATTGGACTGTTCGGTATCGCCGAAATCCTCAGCAACGTGGAAACAATGGCAAAGTCGACGTTGCTGGCCGACCGCATTCGTGGCCTATGGCCGTCCCTTGCCGATTGGCGCGCGTCCTGGCGGCCGATCCTGCGAGGCAGCGGGCTCGGGTTTGTCCTCGGATTGGTGCCGGGCGGCGGTCCGGTGACTGCAGCCTTCATGTCTTACGCGCTGGAGAAACGCATCGCTGCACAGCCGGACCGTTTTGGCAAAGGCGCGATAGAGGGCGTGGCGGGCCCTGAATCCGCGAATAATTCCGCAGTTGCCGGTAGCCTCATTCCGGTCTTGTCACTGGGCATCCCAAGCAATCCTGTGACGGCATTGTTGCTTGGCGCGCTGATTATCCAGGGCATACAGCCCGGCCCGCTGTTCATTGCGCAACGCCCCGATCTGTTCTGGGGGATCGTCGCCAGCATGTACATTGGAAACGTGTTTCTCCTGCTCCTCAATCTGCCGCTGGTGGGGCTCTGGGTGCAGTTCCTTCGCATTCCATATCGCGTGATGTTCCCGGTCGTGCTGCTGCTGTGCGTGGTCGGTACCTATTCAGCGAACAAGAACGTTTTTGATCTTTGGGTCATGCTCGGTTTCGGGGTGGCTGGCTACGTGTTGCGCAAGCTCGAATACGACCTTGCACCTTTTGTCATAGCATTTGTGCTTGCGCCCCTTCTCGAACAGTCGCTCCGGCAGTCTCTGGTCATGTCGCCCGACGGCGCTATGATCCTCATCAAGCGTCCGGTGACGGCGCTGCTGCTCGCTGTCAGCGTTGTACTGACATTTCTGATGTTTCGTCGTCGAACCAAAAGCGAGGGAGGGCTACCATGAAATGGGCCGGGATTTCTTACGCCTTGGTCATTGCTTTGCTTTCCACCTCTGCCGGGGCGCAAAGCGATCCGAAGGCAGAACTTGCAAAACTGAAGCCGAAGGATTTTCCAACTCAGCCGATCGAGTTCACCGTCGTGTACCCGGCCGGCGGCGGCATGGACGTCAGCGCGCGGCTGCTGGCGAAACATGTCGAGAACTGGAGCGGTGACCGGATCATCGTCAACAACCGCACCGGCGGTGCCGGCATGGTGGGTCATTCGTATCTGGCGACCCAGGCAAAACCGGACGGTTACACCGTGGGCGTTATCGCGAGTCTCCTGTGGGGCGACGCCATGCTGCGCGCGCAGGGCCGTTGGTCGTTCACTGATCTGGAGCCGATCGCCTATGTGAACAGCGACGCCCTGATTTGGGTCGGTTCCACCGACGGACCCTACAAGGGCATGTCGATCAAAGACGTTGTAAACGCTGCCAAGGACAAGCCCAACACGATCCGTGTCGCCATCGTGCCGGGCAGCATGTGGGAATACATCCTCGATCAGATCGAGGCGAATTCCGGTGCGAAATTCCTGCGTGTGCCCTTCCAGGGTGGCGGTGCCGGCATCACGGCCTTGATCGGCGGCAATGTCGATATCGCGCAGGGGTTCTTTTCGGAATTCCGGGGCTATCTCGAAGGCAGCAAAGTAACTCCGCTTGCGGTCGCAGCCGCAGGACGCATGGACTTCCTCAAGGACATGCCAACTTTCAACGAGGCGTTCGGCAGCAACGAATATCTCTGGCAACTCGTTCGGTATGCAGTGGTGCCGAAAGGTACACCGCCCGACCGCAAGGCCTATCTCGCGGCCGCTGTGCAAACCGCGATGAAAGATCCCGAACTGATTGCGGAATATCGCAAGCAGGGGGTGTTCTTCGATCCCAAGCTCGAAAATTCCAAGAATCTGGCGGCAGACCTAAACGCATATGCCGAGGTCGAGCGGCAGTTTTACGTGAAGACCGGTCGCCTGAAGTAGACCCGTCTTCCTGTTGGCTTGCGGCGGCGGCGCGTTCGTGCGCCGCCGGCGAGCGATTTTCCGAAAGAGTCGTGATGCGTCGCAGTACCGATCGAATTCTGACCACACATACCGGAAGCCTGCCGCGACCAGAAAATCTGACTCGCCTGTTCGTCCGGCGTGCGCTCGGCGAAAATGTTGATTCCGATGAAATTGCCGTTGCTGGCCGCGATGCGGTCCGTGCCATCGTGCCGAAGCAGGCAGAGGCGGGCATCGACATTGGAAACAATGGCGAGCAGCAACGGGATTCATTTTTCCTCTATTTGAAAGAGCGATTGACCGGTCTTGGTGGAACTTGGCAGCGGCCATCGCGTGCCGATGTTGACCGCTATCCAGTATTCAAGAAAAGTTGGCTGCAGCAAACCTCGAGCCAATCGCGCGTATCGCCGAATGAGGGCTTGCCCATGGCGCTCGGCGATGTCCGCTATAAGGACCCCGCAGCAATCGAAGCGGAATGTCGCGACTTCAAAGAGGTGCTTGCTCTGACGCCGAACATATTCGTCGAGTCGTTCATGAATGCTCCATCGCCCGGCATTGTCGCAGCGGCGATCAAAAATCAACATTACGATACGCTGCGCGACTATCTGCAGGCGCTCGGCGAAGCGCTTCGGATAGAATACGAAGCTATCGTGCAAGCGGGTTTCGTGCTGCAGATCGACGCGCCAGACCTCGCGCTCGAACGCCATATATCTTACAAGGACAAGCCGATCGGCGAATTTCTCGCATTTGTCGAAGCGGTTATCACCGAAATCAATCGTGCTTTGCAAAATGTGGCCCCTGATCGAGTTCGGCTTCATGTCTGTTGGGGGAATTCAGAATCGCCGCACGATTGCGACGTACCCCTTGAAGAGATATTGCCCATCGTGTTGCAGGCGAAGGTTGGTGGATTGGTTCTGCCATTTTCGGGGCCGCGGCACGCGCATGAGTTTCGTTGCTTTGCCAAAATGCCGCTGAACACCGATCAGGTGCTCGTCGCCGGCGTCATCGATCCGCTCACCAATATCGTCGAACATCCCGAGGTGGTGGCCGACCGGATCGAACGCGTCGCCGCCGTGGTTGGTGATCCGTCTCGGGTTTTGGCCGGCACCGATTGCGGTTTTGATACGTCGGCCGGCTGGGGCCGTGTCGCGGAAGATGTGGTCTGGGCCAAGCTGCGGACGTTGCGAGAGGGGGCCGATCTGGCCTCAAAGCGGCTGTTTTAATCCTCGTAGTCGGAGGGCGACCGATGACAGTTATGTCTGCATCCCCGATCTCTAATGTCGGCGAAGATGCCCAGCTGCTCGATACCATTGAGCGCTGGACGATGCGCGAGCTCAAACCAATCGTTCGCGAATACGACCACGAGGACCGTTATCCGGCAGCCATCGTGGAACAGATGAAAGAGCTCGGACTCTTCGGTGCGACGGTCAGCGAGGAGTATGGCGGACTTGGCCTGTCGGCGGCGACGTATTCCAAGATGATCATGATCATCTCGTCGGTATGGATGTCGGTCACCGGCATCATCAACTCGCACCTGATGCTGGCGCTTGCGATCGAGAAATTCGGCACGCCCGAGCAAAAAGCCAGGTGGCTGCCCAGGATCGTATCCGGGGAGGTGCGCGGAGGCCTTGCTCTCACCGAACCTGACGCCGGAACTGACCTTCAGGGCATCCGCATGACCGCGCGCCGCGACGGCAACGATTATGTCATCAATGGTACGAAGACGTGGATCACGAACGGCGCGGAGGGCTCGTGCTTTGCCCTGCTCGTCAAGACCGATCCACAAGCCCAGCCACGCCACAAAGGCATGAGTCTGTTCATCGCACCCAAGCAAAAGGGATTCACGGTCGGTCGCAAGCTGGAGAAGCTCGGATACAAATCGATCGACACGGCCGAGCTCGCTTTCGAAGACTATCGCGTTCCCGCGGATAATCTTATCGGCGGTGTCGAAGGGCGGGGATTTTATCAGGCGACGAGCGGTCTTGAGCTCGGTCGCATCAACGTCGCCGCGCGGGGTGTCGGCATTGCTGAAGGAGCACTGAAGCTGGCTGCAGACTACGCACAGACGCGCAAGACCTTCGGCAAGCCGATCTGCGAGCATCAGGCGATCCAGCTCAAGCTGGGCGAAATGGCGACAAGAGCGCGCGCGGCACGCCTTCTCGTGCTCGATGCGGCCGCAGCGTTTGACCGAGGTGAGCGGTGCGACATGGAAGCTGGCATGGCGAAATATTTCGCCAGCGAGGCAGCTCTTGAAAATTCGATCGAAAGTATGCGCATTCACGGCGCATACGGCTATTCGAAAGAATTCGACATCGAGCGGCTCTATCGCGATGCACCTCTAACCTGCATCGGCGAAGGTACAAACGAAATGCAGCGGATCATTATCTCCAGGCAGTACATCAAACGGAATCCGGCGGCATGAAGCCCCTCAGCGGATTGAGGATTGTCTCTGTCGAACAGTTCGGCGCGGGACCTTATGGAACGATGCTGCTGGCCGATCTGGGCGCAGAAGTCATCAAAATCGAGAACACGGCTACCGGTGGCGATCCTGCCCGTAAAACCGGCCCGTATTTTCTCGGCGACAATGACAGCGAGTATTTTCAGGTCTTCAATTTGAACAAAAAAAGTGTCGCACTCGACCTGAGGACGGAGGAAGGCAGGGCCGCGCTTCGGGAATTGGCGATGACTGCCGATGCCCTCATGAACAACCTTCGCGGGGACCTGCCCGCGAAAATGGGCCTCGACTACACAAGCCTCGGAAAGCACAAACCTTCTATTGTCTGTGTCCATCTCTCTGCTTACGGACGGGACGGTTCTCGCGCCTCCTGGCCAGGTTACGACTATTTGATGCAGGCGGAGTCGGGCCTGATGCATCTCACGGGGGAACCGGAAGGACCGCCGTCGCGCATCGGCGCGCCTTCCATGGTCGATCAGGCCACCGGACTCACCGCTGCGCTTGGTCTTCTGGCGGCAGTAATCCAGGCCCGCTCGACGGGGAAAGGATGCGACGTGGACACGTGTCTCCTCGACGTTGCGGTCCATCAGCTGGGATATGTAGCAACCTGGTATCTCAATGACGGGTTGCGCCTGAGTCGACAGCATCGCAGCGCGCACTATTCCCTTGCGCCGGTGCAAACCTATCCGACGGCTGACGGGTGGGTCTTCATTATGTGCATGACTGACAAATTCTGGCTCGAGCTTGCCGATGCTGTCGGTCGCTCAGATCTGAAGTCGGAAAAGCGGTTCAGCACGTCGTCCTTGCGTCACACCAATCGTGACGAACTGACGGAAATTCTGGATCGCGAATTTAGAAAGCAACCCACCCGCTACTGGCTCGACAGGCTCAACGGCATATTGCCAATTGCGCCCGTTCTGGATATCGCGCAGGCCCTCGACAATCCGTTCCTTGTAGAAACGCAAATGATCTCGAAAGTGCCGCACCCCGCCAAACCTGGCCTGCGTGCACTCGCAAATCCGATCAAGATCAATGGAAAGCGTCTCGAACAGTCGGTATGTCCGCCGCTCGGAGCGGACAACACTGCCTATGTCGGACAGCCCTCTCAACAACGGCGCGTCGCGGAATAGCGAACTCGACTTCACTGGGAGAGCGGTTGCCGAAATGGTGCTGTTGCCCGAAGTTGGTAGAGCCGCGTTTGCGCCTCGTCACGGACGGGCAGGAGCTGACTTCGATTGTCCTGGATTTCAGTGCTGCAGGATTTTTGACAGAAACAGCTGCGCCCGCTCGCTGCGCGGCTTGCCGAAGAAATCCGCAGTCGGCGCGTCCTCAACGATTTCGCCCTTGTCCATGAATACGACGCGGTTCGCCACCTTGCGAGCGAAGCCCATCTCGTGGGTAACGACGATCATCGTCATGCCTTCTTTGGCAAGCGCGACCATGACGTCGAGAACTTCGTTGATCATTTCCGGATCGAGCGCCGAGGTCGGCTCGTCAAACAGCATGGCGATCGGATCCATCGCCAAAGCGCGAGCAATGGCGACGCGCTGTTGCTGGCCACCCGAAAGCTGACCGGGATATTTCTGGGCATGCGCACCCAATCCCACGCGCTCGAGAAGTTTCATGCCCTTTTCGGCGGCCGTTTTCGCGTCGCGTCCGAGGACCCTGACCTGCGCGAGAGTAAGATTGCGTATCACGGAAAGATGAGGGAACAGTTCGAAGTGCTGGAACACCATACCGATGCGGGCCCGCAACTTTGGCAGATTGGTCTTGGCGGCGCCGACCGAAATCCCCTCGACGGTAATGGTGCCTTCCTGGAACGGTTCGAGCGCGTTGACGCATTTGATCAGTGTCGATTTTCCCGATCCCGATGGACCGCAAACGACAACGACCTCGCCTTTAGCAACTTCGGCCGAGCAATTTTTCAGAACCTGAATTTTGCCGTACCACTTACTGACTTTGCTGATTGTAATCATGGGTGCTCAGCGAATGATGGCGATGCGGTTTTGCAGGTGGCGCACGCTGTACGAGGCGGCGAGCGAGATGACGAAATAGACGACCGCGGCGAACAAATACATCTCGACAAGGCGTCCGTCACGCTGGGCAACCTTGGACGCCGCGCCAAGGAAGTCGGTGACCGAGATCACGTAGACCAACGAGGTATCCTGAAACAAAATGATGGTCTGCGTCAGCAGTACCGGAAGCATGTTGCGGAAAGCTTGCGGCAGGATGATTTCCCGCATGGACGTCCAATAGGACATGCCGAGGGCCTGAGCCGCCTGAACCTGACCGCGCGGAATTGACTGAATGCCGGCGCGCATGATCTCGCAGAAGTATGCGGCCTCGAACAATGTGAAGGTCACCAGCGCCGAAAGAAATGCGCCGACCTGGATCGGCCGCGACGCGCCCGTGAGCCATTGTCCGATATAAGGCACCAGGAAGTAAAACCAGAAGATCACCAGAACGAGCGGCATCGAACGGATCAGATTGACGTAGGCGCCAGCAACCTGGGACAGGCCCGGAACGTTTGAGAGCCGCGCCATCGCCAGCAGCGTGCCGATAACGACGCCGCCGGCGGTGGCCATCAACGTGAGCATGATGGTGAAGCGCATGCCGTCAAAGAACAGATACGGCAGCGAGCGGATGATGACGTTCCAGTCGATATTGGAGAACATCTTTCCGCCCTCAATGCGCCGCCGCCGGCTGGCCCATGCTGATGAAGCCCGGCACCGCAACGCGCCGTTCGAGCCAGCGCATGCCGTTCACGACAACGATGTTGATGATGATGTAGATGAAGGTGGCGCCGGTGAATGCTTCAAAGACCTGAAAGGAAAATTCGGCCATCGACCGCGCTGCGGCGGTAAGTTCGATGAGTCCGATGGTCAATGCCACCGAGGAATTCTTGATGATGTTGAGAAATTCCGAGCTCAGCGGCGGGAGGATAATGCGAAAGGCCATCGGCAACAGCACGTAACGGTACGTCTGCGGCAATGTCAGGCCCATGGCGAGGCCTGCCATGCGCTGTCCGCTTCGAAGGCTGAGGATTCCGGCTTTGACCTGTTCGGCAACGCGCGCCGACGTGTAAAGACCAAGACAGATCACCGCATTGTAGAACGATGCGTTGGCCGACTGCTTGAGCCAGTCGCCAATCGCCTGCGGCGCGAGTTCCGGCAAAACGAAGTACCAGAGGAACATCTGCACCAGCAGCGGGATGTTGCGGAACAATTCGACGTAAGCATTGCCGAGCCGCACCAGCCACGGATTCGGCGAGGTGCGGATGACGCCGACGATCGCGCCGACCGAAAGTGCGATCGCCCACGCAAGAAGTGCCGTCGCCAATGTCCAGCCGGCGCCGAACAGTAAAAGTTGCAAGTAGGTGTAGGTGCCGTCAGGGGAAAGCTGGAAAAAGATTCCCCAATTCCAGTTGTAGTTCATCGATGCCCCGTGCCCCCAATGCAATCGCGGCGCGGTTTTGAGGCCGCGCCGCAAGTCTAGCCCTTATTGAGAGGCTATTGGTAGTCTTTGGGATCGCCGCTGTCGGTAGGCTTGGCGACGACCTTCTTGAAGGCGGCGCTCATCGGCACCTCGAGATTGACACCCTTGGGCGGGATCGGATGAAGGAACCACTTGTCGTAGATCTTGTTGATGTCGCCGCTCTTGTAGATGGCGATCATGGCGTCATCGACCACCTTTTTGAACGCCGGATCGTCCTTTCGGAGCATGATGCCATAAGGCTCGACCGATAGCGCATCGGCGGAGATTTCGTAGTCTTTCGGCGCCTTGGAACCCGCGACAAGGCTGTAGAGCAGGATGTCGTCCATGACGAAGGCGGCGGCGCGGCCGGTTTCGACCATCAGGAATGCCTCGGCATGATCCTTGGCCGGCAGGATGTTGAGGCCGAGATTTTTCTCGGTGTTCAGCTCGGTAATCTGTTTGATGTTGGTGGTCCCGGACGTCGACACCACGGTCTTGCCTTTAAGGTCTTCGAGCTTTTTGAGGTTGGCTGACTTCTTCGACACGAAACGATTGGCCGTCACGAAATGGGTGATGGTGAACGACACCTGCTTCTGCCGCTCGAGATTGTTGGTGGTCGAGCCGCATTCAAGGTCGGTCGTGCCGTTTGCTAGAAGCGGAATGCGGGTGGCAGAGGTCACGGGCTGCAGCTTGGCCTCGAGTTTGCTGAGCTTGAGGTTCGCCTTCACCGCGTCGACGATCTTGTTGCAGAGGTCCATGGCATAGCCGACGACCTGCTGCTTGTCGTCATAGTAGGAGAAAGGAACCGAAGATTCGCGGTGGCCGATCGTGATCGTGCCGGTATCCTTGATTTTTTTGAGCGTACCCTCCTGCGCAGCGGCGGTGCCGGCGAACAGGCCGACGGCCGCAATAGTCATGATCATCGCCTTCAAACGCATCGAAACCCCCGTAATTCCTTGCACACTAATGGGCCCGGCGCCGCCATGGCGCCGGTGGCGGGACCTTATCATAGGCCGGGGCGTAAATCCCAATAGACCGCCGGCTTCCGCATGCGTTATCGGCCACGGTGGTAATGCAAATGGTGCCCGTACCGGTTCCCGGCCTGATGCGGTTTAAAACGACGGGACGTATTCAAGGAGAGCGATGCATTGCGCGCCGCGTCTCGCGCCGCACCTGAAGTCCGCGTTCGCTCAGATTGCTGAGCTGGGTATCATCAAGCTCGGCGAGCGCCCGGTAACACTTGTGCCGACCCCGTAACTTAAAGGGACTCGCAAAAGGCACATCTTCCCGCATCAGACCGATATCGCGTAGCTGCCGCTCGTCGAGTTCGGCAAGAATGCGCAGAGTCCGCCGACGGCGTAGCCATCTCCTGAAAGGCGCGAGCACCAGTAAAGTTTCGAACGTCAGGTGATTGGACATTTCGCCATAGCCCTCGGCCCGCTACGCGGACCAGGTGCAGTACTTGGGCGAAATGCCTTGCAGGAGCCGGGCGACTGCTATGAGGCCCGACGGCTTCTAGGTTAGACCCGGCCGGTCGAAAGTCAACGAAGTCTCAATTCGTGCTTCCTAACTCACGGACATAAAGGGGCCATAAACGATGCGCGATGCGCTGTGCGTAGCTCGACGCGGTCCTTTCGGCAGGGCAGGGAAAGTCGGTAGTATGCCAGGAACAGAGCATTGGGGCGGCGCGAGTTCATCAGTTTTTAGCAGTCGACGCGGCCTCGATTACGCTCGGTGCTAGCGCGCAGTCTACGCATTGCGAATACAGGTCGCGAGCTTTTCGTGAAGCAGGCATCAGAAAGGGAGAGAACGATGAAAGCACTTGTTTTGGCGACAGCACTCCTGATGGCGTGCGGCAGCGCCTATGCGGATTCATGCAAAGTGGAAGCCGGCAACAAGAAGCTCGCAGGCGCTGCGATGACGAGCTTTATGAAAAAGTGTGAAACAGACGCGAAAGCCGCGTGCAGCAAATCAGCAGCCGAGAAAAAATTGGCTGGTGCTGCGAAGGACAGCTTCACCAAGAAATGCGTCACCGACGCGATTGGTAGCTGATAAGAGTCC
>DATDLC010000037.1:0-35983 GCA_036519515.1 Pseudolabrys sp.
ATATTGGGACCATCCTTGGCGACGAGATCCTGAATCCAGGGAAAGAACTTGTCAGGATTTAACGGCTTGTCGGTTTTTATCGAAACCGATTGCATCTCCTCGTCGTGATAATGCTTGAGGCCGTTGCCGTGATGATGACCACGGTCGTGACCATGATCGTGATCATGATCATGGTCATGATCATGATGGTGCTCATCCGAGTCCAGGAACGATGGCTCGATATCAAGAATGCGGTCGAGATCGAAGGCGTTGCGGCCGAGCACCTCGTTGATATCGATCTTCGCGCGCTCGGTGCGGTGCAGCCGCGCGTAAGGATTGAGACCGCGAATGCGCGCTTCCAGTTCGCGCAGATCCTCCGGCGTCACCAGATCGGTCTTGTTGAGCAAAATGACGTCCGCGAATGCGATCTGGTTCTTTGCCTCCGGCGCGTCCTTGAGCCGGTCCGCCAGCCACTTGGCGTCGGCGACCGTGACGACGGCATCCAATTTGGTCTTCGCGCCGACGGCCTCGTCCATGAAAAAAGTCTGCGCCACCGGCGCAGGATCGGCCAGACCCGTCGTCTCCACGATGATCGCGTCGAACTTGCCCTTGCGCCGCATCAGGCCGTCAATGATACGCACGAGGTCTCCTCGCACGGTGCAACAGATGCAGCCGTTGTTCATCTCGAACACTTCTTCGTCGGCGTTCACCACGAGATCATTGTCGATGCCGATCTCGCCGAACTCGTTGACGATAACGGCAAATTTCTTGCCGTGCGGTTCCGACAGGATGCGATTGAGAAGTGTGGTCTTTCCAGCACCGAGATAGCCGGTCAGGACCGTGACGGGTATTTTTGAAGCTGAATCAGGGGCAGGCATTAAGGACTATCTCTCCGTGAGGACGGAGATATAGGCAATCTCGGGTGCAACTACAAAGGCCTCGGGTCGTCCCAGGCCTTTGTCTGGCGAACAATCAGGGTCAGTAGGGTCTTTTTCCGAAAGGATCGAATTTCCACGCCAGCACGCCGCGCAATGTCTGGCCGGTGAAATGAACGCGGTACGGATCACCCGTTACGACGTAATCCTTGCTCCCAAAGTCGTCGTACAGGTACTCAACGCGGCCAATGAGATTGCGCAGGATCGCCACCTCAACACCGCCACCGATCGACCATCCGTTGTATCTCCCGCCTGACGGGATGGCGCGATAACTTCGCCTTCTTGAAAGTTGAAATCGGCTACGGCGAATCCACCGGCGATGAAGAAGAGCCAGATGTTGAAAGCGTACCCAAGGCGCCCACGCACGTGACCTGTCCAGTTCACGTCGTAAGTGTTTGGCAGGGTGACCGGGGCCTGGGCCTGGCCGGTCCCGTGTGCATCAGTCCAGCCGAAGTCTCCTTCAACGCCGAAGACCCAAGGGCCGGCTTGCCAGTTGTAACCAGCCAGCACGCCGCCAATGACGCCGTTCGTCGCCGCGTTCGGCTCGGTGACCAACCCGTCTTCTTCAACCCGTGTGCGGCCCCACAAATATCCAACGTGGCCGCCGAGATAGAGCCCGCCTCAGTTGTACGGGAGTGGTGCCGGCACAGGCGGCGGAGCCTTGACCGGCATGTCGGCCGCTGAAGCAATTTGCGTGCACGCGACCGACGCAATGGTCGCCAAGACTGCTGACAACAGCCGCATGACTCGCCCCCACTTGCCCAACTGTAGCGGGACTTTAACGTAGCGCGACACGCGGCGAAAGCCTTTCCCCGCACCCGTCCGCAGGGTTATGTTTGGCGAAATAAAAAATCCCCGGGACGTTCAGCGTCCTGCTGAATAAGGGAAAACGCCATGAACTACGCGACCAATTTCCCGTCGATCAAGGACCGAGTGTCACCGGAGGAATGGCAGGCCCGGTTGGAACTCGCCGCGTGTTACCGACTGGTCGATGTCTACGGCATGACCGACCTCATCTATAACCACATCACGGCACGCGTTCCCGGCGAAGACGATGTCGTTCTGCTCAACCTTTACGGCCTCCTTTACAAGGAGATCACAGCGTCCAGTCTTGTGAAGATTCACGTCGACGGCGAGATCATCTGGAAGCCGGATACCGACTACGACATCAACAAATCCGGATATGTGATTCACGGCGCGATCCATAAGGCGCGCCCGGATGTTGCCTGCGTCTTGCACACACATACCCGCGCCGGAATGGCGGTTTCCGCGATGCATTGTGGGCTCTTGCCTCTCTCGCAAACGTCGATCCGGTTTGTCGGCCACATCGGCTATCACGACTACGAAGGGCCGGGACTCGAGCTTGACGAGCGCGAGCGGCTCGTGCGGGACCTCGGTCCGCACGAAGCGCTGATCATGCGCAACCACGGCCTGTTGACCTGCGGAGCGACCGTGCAACAGGCATTCAACACGATGTATCAGCTCGAACTGTCCTGCCGGTCGCAAGTGGATGCGATGGCGGCACGAACCGAACTGACAATGCCGGGTGAGAACGTGCTGGCCCACACGGCACACATGTATCAGCCGGGCACGCGCAGACCCTATGGTGTGCTCGAGTGGCCGGCTATGTTGCGCAGACTTGATGCCGAGCAGAAGAACTCGGCCTATCCGCCGTACTGGCATTGAACAAATCGATAGATGCGGGAGGCATCATGCTGACACTGTTGTCCCGACTAGTAATGGCCGCGTCGCTGTTCATCGCACTGGTGCCGAATGCATCAGCCGATGATTATCCGAACCGGCCTGTGCGATTGATCATTCCGTTCCCGCCGGGCGGCAGCAACGACGTCGTCGGGCGACTGGTCGCGCAACAGCTGAGCGTTAAACTGGGGCAACAGGTTTATGTCGACAACCGCGGCGGCGCCGGCGGCACGATCGGAACCGAAGCTTGCGCCAACGCCGCGCCGGACGGTTACACGATCTGCGTGATATCGATCGCGCACGCAGTCAATCCGGCGCTCTACACGCTTAAATACGATCCGATCAAATCGTTCACCCCGATCTCGATATTCGCGACCGGACCGAACGTGCTGGTTGTCAATCCAACGTCGCCGATCAGATCGGTGAAAGACCTGATCGCGCTGGCCAAGGAGAAGCCGGGTTCACTCAACTACGCATCGGCAGGCGTCGGCAGCTTCCAGCATCTTGGCGCTGAATTGTTCAAGCTGCAGGCGGCCGTCGATATTGTCCACGTGCCTTACAAAGGCGGTGGACCGGCGATGCAGGACGTTATCGCGGGTCACGTGAAAATCATGTTCTCCTCATTGGTGCAAACCACACCGTTCATCAAATCAGGACAGCTGATCGCGCTGGGGACCGGCGGCGCCAAGCGCAACCCCGTTCTCCCGGATGTGCCGACGATCGCGGAAGCCGGCGTGCCCGGCTATGTCGCGGACAATTGGTGGGGCCTGGCCGCGCCGGCAGGACTGCCCCAGCCGCTCGCGGACAAGCTTTACGCGGCCACGCAAGAGGCATTGAAATCGCCCGAACTGCAGGCCGCTTTCGACCGCGAAGGCGCGGCGACGGTCGAGATGACCCCGGAACAGTTCGCCGAATACATCAAGACCGAAATCGCCAAGTGGAGCCGGGTGGTCAAAGAGGGGAACATCCACGCGCAATGAACTGATTTAGCCCGCTTAAGCCATTTTAAAACATAAGTTTTTTGACGTTGGCCCGAGAAGGGCCGACTTTACTTTCGCTTTACGGCCAGTCGTTAAGGTGCGGCAGCGCGCCGGGGACGACCCGCGCCAGTCAGCGAAAGGCGGCGGGAAGAATCCTGCCCAAGACAAGAAATGTATCGCAGGCCGCGTCCGTCATTGAAGAACTCGAATATGTTCTTGCCGCGGGCTCGAGCGACCGGCGTACCGAAATTCTCAGGCGTGTGACCGATCTTTTTCTCGGCAACGCAGGCGATTTCAACCCCGAACAGGTTGGCCTTTTCGACGACGTGCTCGCCCACCTCATCCGGCAGGTCGAGACCACGGCGCTTGCGGAGCTTGGTGCGAAACTCGCACCCATCGACAATGCGCCCAACAAGGTCATCCGCAGCCTCGCCCGTCACGATGAGATCACGGTCGCCGGTCCCGTTCTGGCCCGCTCGGTCCAACTCACGGACGGCGACCTGATGGAGATCGCCGGCGCGAAAGGCCAGGCTCACCTGGGCGCGATCTCCGAACGAACGCGTCTTGCAGTGGCCGTCACCGACATCCTGATCCAGCGCGGCGACACCGGGGTGGTCCGCAAGTTGTCGCAAAATCAGGGCGCGACATTTTCCGATCGCGGTTCTGTGACATTGGCCAAGCGCGCAGAGACGGACAAGCGGCTGGCGGAAAATCTCGGCGTGCGTCTGGATATGCCGCCCAGCTCCTGCAGGATCTGATCTCGAAAGCGACCGAGACCGTTCGGGCACGCCTGCTGACGGTGGTTCCGCCGGATCGCCAGGCCACGATACAGAATATTCTCGCCGCGGTGTCGGATAAGGTTCTACGCACGGCAACAGGACCTCGCGACTTCAGCCGGGCGATCGCGCGGATCGACAAGATGCAAAGCACCGGCCAACTTAACGACCAGGCCATCGCCAGGTGCCGGCCAATTCGAGGAACTGACCGTCGGTCTCGCCCGGATGTGTACGACGCCGGCCGACCTGATCGAACGGCTGATGCAGAACATGCGGCACGACGGCAGCCTCGTTGCCTGCAAGGCCGCCGAGTTAGGTGGCCGACGTTCCATGCAGTTCTGAAAGCCCGGTTCGCCTATGATCGGTCGGCATCCGACATCTCGCAGACGAAATCCGACTACCTCAAACTCTCCGTCCCCACGGCCCGCCGGATGCTCCGCTTCTGGCTCGTCCGTGGCGCGACGACAACCGACGCCTGACACTACACTGACACCCGACACGCCGACGAGATTCGTCCGGCGCATTCGGTGGCTTGCCGGCTGAATGTTATAATGTTACATTGTGTTAGAAACCGTTTGAACCAGGGCCTTTCATGAAAGCCGCCTTTGCCGGCCTCGCCTTTGCGTTCTGGCTCGGCCAGGGCATTCCCGCGCTGGCCGCTGAAGATCAAATCGCCGTGGTCGCCGCCGAGAATTTCTATGGCGACATCGCGCGCCAGATTGGCGGCGAGCGCACCGCGGTCGTCGGCATCATGAACAATCCGGATCAGGATCCGCATCTGTTCGAAACAACGCCCACCACTGTCCGCCAGATCGCCAAGGCGCAGATCGTCATCGTCAATGGCGCGAACTACGATCCCTGGATAGAAAAGATCTTGGCGGCCACGCCGCGTGCGGGACGTATCGTGATCACAGCCGCCGACCTCACTGGACGCAAACCCGGCGACAATCCGCACCTCTGGTACGATCCCGCGACCATGCCGGCGGTTGCGACTGCCTTTGCCGACGCGCTTACCAAGATCGACGCGGCACACGCGTCCGACTACGCCGCGCGGCTGAAGACTACACTCGCGACACTGGAACGCATCACGACACGCGTTGCACAATTGAAGGCCAAACACGCAGGCGCGGCAGTGACCGCGACCGAGCCGGTTTTCGGTCCGATGGCTGATGCGATCGGCCTGACCGTGCGCAACCAGCGCTTTCAGCTTGCCATGATGAATGACACCGAGCCGAGTGCGCGGGATCTCGCGGCATTCGAACGCGATCTGCGGGAACGCAAAGTCAGAGTTCTGATCTACAATAGCCAGGTTTCGGAGAAGCTGACCGAACGATTGCGGGACATCGCTGTCAAATCCAAAGTGCCTGTGGTCGGCGTTACGGAGACGATGCCGGCGAACACATCTTTCCAGGACTGGGTTCTTGGTGAACTTGACGCGCTTGATAAGGCGCTGAGTGGACCAAACTCGTGAGCGCCATCGCGTTCGAGCACGCCACGCTGCACATCGGCGGCCGCACCGTACTTTCCGATGTCAGCTTCGAGATCGCGGCCGGCGAATTCATCGGTCTTCTCGGTCCAAATGGCGCCGGCAAGACCACCTTGATGCGCGCCATACTTGGTTTGCTACCGCCGAGTAGTGGCCGCGTGGAGGTTTTCGGGCGCGCGCCTGAGCGCGGGAATCCGGCCATCGGATATTTCCCCCAGCTGCGTACGGTATTGCCCGATCTGCGCGTACGGGGACGCGATTTCATTGCAAGCTCGCTCAATGGCGAGCGTTGGGGCTTGCCTTCGCTCAGCCGCAAGGAACGCGAAACAGTTGAAGCCACGCTCGAGGCCGTCGGCGCCCGCGATCTTGCCGCTCGGCCGCTCTCCGAAATGTCCGGCGGCGAGCGGCAAAGGCTGCTGCTGGCCCAGGCGTTGATCGGCAACCCGAAGCTCCTGTTGCTCGACGAGCCGCTGATCAGCCTTGACGCGCGCAATCAGGAAATTGCCATCGATGTGGTGCGCAAGGTCTGCCGGGAGCGCAAAATCACCGTCTTGTTCAGTGCCCACGAGCTTAACCAGTTGCTGGGAGCGCTTGATCGCGTGCTCTATCTCGGCAACCGGCAGGCCGTTCTCGGAACGGTCGACGAGGTGGTGAAGGCCCCTGTTCTGTCGCGACTGTACGGCGCGGAAATTCAGGTCTTGCGCGCTGACGGCCATATCTTCGTCATGTCGCGCGGGCGCGACGTGGAACGCGTGGATCACATGCACGATCATGATCACGGCCACGATCACGGCCATAACCACCATCATCACTGACATGTTTGCCTACGAGTTCATGACCAACGCCTTCGCCGCTGCCGGCATTGTCGCAGTCGTGTCAGGTCTCGTCGGTTATTTCCTGGTAATGCGCGGGCAGACCTTTGCCGGCCACGCGCTGTCCCATATCGGTTTTGCTGGCGCGACCGGCGCCGGCCTGATCGGCGTAGCGCCGCTGTGGGGCCTCCTGGCCTTCACTTTGGCCGCCGGCCTCGCGATGGGAGCGTTGGGAGAGCGCATCAGCAACCGCGACGTCGCGATCGGGGTGATCCTGGCGCTGGCACTCGGTTTCGGCCTGTTGTTCCTTCACTACTACACATCGTTCGCAACACAGGCGACTGCGCTCCTCTTTGGCAACGTCCTGGCTGTCGACCATTCCATGATCGTCACGCTGGCGGTGCTCGGCACGATCACTCTGGTCGCCCTCGCCGCGATCATGCGACCGCTGATATTTTCCAGCCTGCAGCCGGAATTGGCTGAGGCCAAAGGTGTGCCGATCCGTTTTATCTCAACGGCCTTCCTCTCTATCGTGGCCCTGGCCGTTGCAGAATGCGCGCAGATCGTCGGGGTGCTGCTTGTGTTCACGCTGATGGTAGGCCCACCGGCTGCGGCGCAACGCGTGACCACCGGGCTGTGGAGCGGACTTCTCGCAGCGGCCGCGTTTGCTTTGACTGAAGCATGGCTCGGCCTGACGATGGCCTTCCACACCGACTGGCCGGTAAGCTTCTGCATCGCCGTTTTGAGTGCGCTCGTTTATTTCGCCTGCCTCGCGCTATCGATGCGAATGGGGCCGGCCCATCCGGCGCCGGCCCCCTGAACGTCGCAAATACGCGTGCGGTTTACATCTTCACGCCGTGTTCGGTCATGTACTTGATCGCGCCCGGATGCCACGGGATCGGTGAATAGTCTTTTACCTGGTTCTCCAGCAGAAAGTTCTTCGCCTCGCCGTGCACCGCGACGAGATCCGCTTTCTTGTCAAAGATGGTCTTGACGATGTTGTAGGCATCCTGGTCGGACATTTTCGCGTTCGAAACAAGAATGTTCCACACGACCGTGTTCTTGTTGTCCGTCGCCTGTCCCGGATAGGTGCCGGCCTTGATGGTGCTGCCTGCATACAGGTTGCCGTATTTCGCATTCATCTTGCCAGCAAGATCGGCGTGATCGATCAGCTTGATCTTGACACCGGGGGTGGCGCCGAGATCGGTCACAGCTGATGTCGGCAGACCGCCGACCCATAAGAATGCATCGATCTTGTGATCCTTGAGCGCATTGACCGATTCGGCAACGCCAAGTCGTTCGCGTTTCATGTCCTTGTCTTTGTCGAGGCCGGCCGCCTCGATCACGCGGAACGCCATGACTTCGGTTGCGCTGCCCCCGGAGCCGGTCGACACGCGCTTGCCTTTGAGATCAGCCATCTTCTCGATGCCCATCCCTTCGATGGTAACCACGTGCATCTGGTTCGGATAGAGCACCATGAGCGTGCGAACAGGCACTTCCGTGCCCTTGAACTTGTCCTGGCCCTTGTATGCATCGAGCGCGGCATCGACCATCGAAAAGGCCAACTCGCTGTTGCCGGAATTGATCAACTTGAGATTGTCGACCGAGCCTCCGGTCACTTCCGCCGTCGCCTGAATGCCGGGCAGCGTTTTCGACAGGACATTGGCGAGTCCACCGCCGAGCGGGTAATAGACCCCGCCGGTTCCGCCCGTTGCGATGGAGATCGCCCGCTGCTGGGCGAATATTGTGCCGGCGACAAGTGTGCTCGCCAGCGCGAAAGCGGTCAGAGCGATCCTCCGCCGCCGGTTCTGTGCGCGTTTCGACATCATTTCCTCCCTCGTGTTCTGTTCTTATCCGCCTTATGCGGCAAGTCTGACCGGAACGAATTTCTGTTTCAATAGGAGCGCCGCGGCCAATGCAAGGCCAAATGGCGCAGGATAAGGAACGTCGAGACCCGTGATTGTCTCGGCCAGACCTTCGATTAGGCTCGGGAACACCAGCAGCAAGCCGACGAACAGCCACAGCCACCGCTCCGCCTGGGTATTTTTTCGCAAGGCCCAGTTCTGTGCGGCCGCTGCGAGTGCACCCAGACCGATGGCGGTTTTCAGCGTGATCCAGATGACGTCATAGACCGAGCCGTCTTTTGGAATCTTCATCAGCAATCCGACACCTTGCGGGTCGAGCACGAACACGAATGGCACCAGGAAGGCCGGCAGCGTGTATTTCCACGCCTGCATCGTGGTGAGGTAAGGGTCGCCACCGGTAATTGCGGCAGCCGCGAAAGGCGACAGCGCAGTGGGCGGAGACACCTCCGACAGCACGGCATAATAGAAGATGAACATATGCGCGGCGAAATCCGGCACGCCGAGCTTGGTCAAGGCGGGTGCCGCAATCACGGCGCAGATAATGTAAGACGCGGTCACCGGTACGGCGAGACCGATGATCCAGACGACCAACGAGGTGTAGATTGCGGTCATCAGCAGACTGCCGCCGGCAAAATCGATGACGATGGCGGAAAACTTCAGGCCGAGGCCGGTGAGCGTGACAATGCCGACGATGATGCCGGCCGCCGCGCAGGTCGTTGCCGCGCTGAGCACGCCTATTGAGCCGTCGGCCATGGCCGCGGTGAGCTTCTTGGATGACGGCACCAGCTGCTGACCGGACGGCGTCAGGCCAATGATGGCGAGCACCGCGATCAGCAGCAGGATCAGCATCGGATAGTAAGCTTCAAAAAGAGCTGCAAAGTGAGATGCGCCGACTGCGGGAATCGTGAAGGTCAATGCAGCCACCACACCGATCAGCAGCATCGGAATCAGCAGATTGCGTGGACCAAGACTGGTTTCGGGTGCGAGCGCGCTCATGCCGAAAGCAAGCACGGTCGAATAGAACACGGACAGCATCGGCGAATAGCCGATCACCATGAAGATGACGACGGCCACCAGCGAGACGAAATGGAATCCGTATCGCTTGGTCATCTCCGATACTGTCATCTCCGGTTTGAAAACCACCTCGTGGGCGCCGAAGCGGAGCGAGTCGAGCTCGACCATGAACAGCAGCGAAAGGTAGTAGAGGCACGTCGGGATGGTCGCCATCCAGATCACGTCGAGGTAGCTGATCTTCAGAAATTCAGCGATGAGAAAGGCTGCGGCGCCCAGCACCGGCGGCGATATGATTGCGCCAAGCCCCCCTGCTGCGAGCAATCCGCCGGCGGCATTTTTTTCAAACCCGGCCCTGGCCAGCATCGGGTAAGCCACCGTGCCGATCATGACCGTCGTCGCGACACCGGAGCCGGACGGACCGCCGAGCAGGAATGACGAAGCCACCACCGCACGACCCGCGCTTGAAGGCTTCCCGCCCATGACCGCGAGGGAGAAATCGATAAAAAATTTCCCGGCGCCTGAGTGCTGCAGGATGGCGCCGTAGATCGTGAACATGATGATCAATGTCGCCGACACGTCGATCGGCACGCCGAAAATGCCTTCGAGCGTGATAAACAGATGGCCGACCAGACGCGACACGTCATAGCCGCGATGCGTCCAAGGGGGCGGCAGGTCAGGTCCGAAATAGGCATAAAGAATGAAGCACACCGCAACCATCGGCATGATCCAGCCGGTTGTGCGCCGCGCGGCCTCAAGCACCAGCACGATGAAGATGGCGCCAAGGATAACGTCCCATTTTTCCGGCACCGCCGCGCGGTCGGTGAAATCGTCGCCTTGCGATAGTGCATAGATGATGGTTGCGATCCCGAGCAGCGGCGGGACCACGTCGAACCATTGGATGCGGTTGCGGAAACGGTCGGAGACAGGGAACAAGAGGAAACTGAGAAGCAGCACGAAAGCAACGTGCGTGTAGCGAAGTGGGATCGTGGGCACGATGTCGTAAGCGGCATAGAGATGGAAAAGCGTCATGGCGACCGCGATCGCCGTAACGGTGACGCCCACCCAGCCTGACAGCCGGTTGGCGGCCCCCTCTTCCTGCTGGACGTATTCTTCAGCCTTGCGCAGTTGCTCTTCGGTAATGACTTGCGCGTCGGCGCCCGCCTTGAGTTCTTCCGCCATCGTCCCCTCGCCTGGTGGCGGTGTGTCCCCGCCTTTGGAGGCAAGCTAGCATGGCCGAAAGCGGCCGAATACTCAGCGAAAGTGCTAGGACTCGCGCGCCCTATGGACGCCCAAAACCATCGCCGGCCCGGCCGCTATAAACGGCAGCGGAAGCGAAACCGCCGCGCGGAGCCAGACAAAATTTCGCGCGTGCAAGTCGAGTGGATGGGCTCCGCCTTGTCGGCGGTCGCCCTGTTGACCGCATTTTGCGCCGCCGGTAGACGATGGGGATGGGGTCCCCCGACAACCGCCCGCAAGGGGCTGATGACTCCTACCGCGCAACATGGCGGTAGGAATCTGTCCGCCGCAGGGCGGTTTTTCTTTGCCCTGAGAAATGGGGAATAGATCGATGGGCTATCTGATTGTGTTTCTAGGCGGCGGCATTGGGGCAGCGCTTCGGCGCAGATTCAACCTTGCTTTTGCGCGCGTGCTGGGCACCGCATTTCCGTATGCAACCCTTTTCGAGAATGCATCGGGCTCGATCGTGATGGGCATGCTGGTGGCTGTTTTCGCTTTCCGCAGTGGAATCCCGCATCATTGGCAGCTCTTCCTGACCACCGGAATCCTCGGCGGCTACACGACATTCTCGACGTTTTCGCTCGATGTCGCGCTGCTGTATGAGCGCGGCCAGATGGGACTAGCGGCCCTCTACGTCATGTTATCCGTCGTGCTCTCGGTTGGCGGGCTGTTCGCAGGGCTCGCGCTGGTCCGCAACTTGGCTTAAGCGCGCTAGTCCATCGCTCGCAAACCGAGCTTGTCGAGCAGCGCCATGTCGCGGTCACGTCCCGGATTTGGCGTCGTCAGCAGCTTCGGTCCATAGAAGATCGAATTGGCCCCGGCGAGAAAGCAGAGCGCCTGTGTTTCTTCACTCATGTTTTCCCGGCCGGCGGATAACCGAACCATCGAGGCCGGCATTGTGATGCGCGCGACCGCAATCGTACGGACAAAGTCGAGCGCGTCGATCGGCGCTGTGCCGGCAAGCGGCGTGCCTTCAACCTGCACCAGCATGTTGATCGGTACGCTTTCCGGATGCAACGGCAGACTGGCGAGCGTCGCGACCATGCCGACGCGATCCTCAAGCTTCTCTCCCATGCCGACAATGCCGCCGCAACAAACATTTATCCCCGCCGCGCGGACGTGTTCGAGAGTGTCGAGCCGATCCTGGTAAGTGCGCGTGGTGATGATCTCGCCGTAGAATTCCGGCGAAGTATCAAGGTTGTGGTTGTAGTAATCGAGACCGCAGCTCTTCAGTCGCCTCGCCTGCTCGTCCGTCAACATGCCGAGCGTGACGCAGGTCTCCATACCAAGCGCTTTCACGGCCTCGATCATATCGCAGACTTTCTCGAGATCGCGATCTTTGGGTGAACGCCAGGCGGCTCCCATGCAAAAGCGCGATGCTCCGCCAGCCTTCGCGGCACGCGCTTCGGCGAGCACGGCCTCCAGATCCATCAGCTTTTCTGCCTTCACGCCAGTCTGGAACTTCGCCGCTTGCGGACAATATGCGCAGTCCTCCGGGCAACCGCCGGTCTTGACCGACAGCAACGTGCAGATCTGCACTTCGGAAGGATCAAAGTTGTCGCGATGCACCTGGGCGGCACGAAACATCAATTCAGGAAACGGCAGTGCAAAAAGCGTCCGCACCTCCTCACGCGTCCAATCGTTGCGCGGCAGACTCGATGCCGTTAGCGACGGAATCTGGTGCGACAGCGACATGCCTTAAGCCTCCTGACCCGGCCCTATATACCAAGACCGGCAATCTATTGTGCAAGATTTGATCGCAATTGAGCCCATTTCAGCGCCATGATAGCTTTGCCTAAATTGCCGGGACGGATCGCCATGAAGAAACACGTCGCAACTGCCGTCATGCTGGGATTACTGACAGTGCCTGCGTTTGCCCAGCAGGGTAAAGATAGCGAACCTTTGGAAATTCTGGACAGGGATAAACGACAGCAGGCCGAGGCGCTCGACAAGCAATACAAGCGGACGATGGAGCGGAACCGCAAAGAAGGCGACGCAACGCGGACCGATCCGTGGTCGAATATGCGAACGCCGAACGAGGGTAAAAACAAGTGACGGCGTGAGCCGGGATCATCGGGTCGTTACCGCTCGAGCCGCCGTTCAGGCAGCCACGCGATAATCGTCACCACCAGCGGCGGCGCCAGCCCCAGTAAGGCCGATAGTATGGCCCGCCGTAATAAACGACGGCCGGCGGCGGCGCTGCATAGTAAACCGGTCCGTCGACGACCTCGGGGCCTTCGACCACCTGAGGACCGTAAGGCCCTTGAGGCCCTTGATGTCCCTGCGGACCTTTCGAACCCTGCCGATAGGCCGGAGCCGCAGGCGCAGCGGCACGCTGCTGGGGTACACGTCCGCTGAGGTCGAGCGCGCTCTGGATGGCAAAGCCCTTCTTTTCCTGCCAGGTGATCTCGCACCATCCTTCATCGCATCCGCCCGTATCAACCAGACTGCCTCCCGGAATTTTCGCGACGATCTCGCTGCCGGTGCCCGGCGCCGCGCGCAGGTTAACTGTGGAAGCGACATAGGCGGGTTTTGCCAGCGCAGATACGGCAATGCAGGCAACGGCAAGTCCTAAGACATGCGATGTAAATTTCATGACTTACCCTCCGTCCGCGACGCCCCCGTCAAAGGTGTCGAAACTGTCCGCCGCGAAAACGGCGGGAAATAGGCGAAACGCAGCTGAGTTGTGCATGCCGCCTTGTCGGCCGCGCTTAAAGCCTTGGCAGCTAAAGCGCTTCGACGACATCGGTCGCTTCACTATCCGTATCGAAGATCCGGGCCGTGCCAAGGCTGACCGCCGGGACGCGTTCGCCGCTGCCGGGAATCTCGCGTGCGAGAAGTGGTTCCGTCTGCGTCAGGGCGGAAGGCGCTACCAGACTTGCAGCCGCGAATGCCGCGATTCACGCGGTGTCAAGCCTGTATTCACGCTGGCCCTCTGTGACAGATGTAGCGCCATGTTGCACGGACCGTTTTTCCTGCGCCCGCCCCAACGCCAACGAGAGCACCGCCCATCCTGCGACAATCGGCAGAGAGCAGAGCGCAATTGCGCCGAGCTTCAGCCCCAATGCTTGCAGGCTGTCGAAGATCCAACCGGATAACGCATCAGAGCCGCGGTAGACGACAACATCGATCAGGTTTTTTGCCTTGTATTTTTCTTCCCGGCTGACCACCGTGAAGAACAGTTGGCGCGCTGGGTTAGCAATTGCAAAGTTCATCCAGCGCTGCACAACCTGAAGCGTGACGACAACTATGAGAGTCGGCATCACGGCTAAAACCGCGAAGCCAACAATGTAGACAGCCGGCAAAGCCGCTGCCGCTATGCCCGTGCCTGCGCGTTTGAGCACCTGGCCGGTGATCAGCACTTGCGTTGCCAGCGTGAGCAGGCTCACTGCAAGATCGATACTGGCGAAAATCCGCGTCTGCAGGCCTGCACTCTTGACTGCCTCGGCGACGATGTGCGCCTGCTCGAAATAGACAATGGTCGCAGCATATGAAAGCAGCGCCACCCAGGCACCGATACCCAGCATGTAGGGCGAACGCACGAGCTCCGGGATCGCTGCGAACGCGCTGCCGCCGATATTTTCAGTCGACGTTTCCGGTCTCGCATGCGCAACCGCGTTTCGTTCGAGGCGATAAACGCAAAAGACCGCCAGCTCGAGCAAGACCGCAGCGGCGATCATCAAGTTCACCGGCCCCAATGGGACCGAAAGCCAGATCGTAATGATCGGGCCCAGCAATGCGCCCGCCGTTCCACCTGCGCCGATAAATCCGAAAAGCCGTTTGCCTTGTTCGGAGGTGAACAGGTCAGCCATGAACGACCAGAACACGGCAACGGCGAAGAGGTTGAACACGCTGACCCAGACGAAAAAAACCCGTGCGACGATGGCTGTTTCAACGTCGAAGGAAAGCAGCGCCCAGAACACGATGAGATTGGCGACAAAAAAGTGGTAGACAATCGGAATGAAACGCGCGCGCGGCAGCCTTGCGACCAGGGCGCCGTAAAGTGGCTGCGCCACGAGCAGCGTGACAAAGGTGGCGGTGAACAGCCACGGCAGGTTCTTCACCCCGCCGGCGATACCCATCTGGTCACGCAAAGGCCGCAACACGTAGTACCCTGCCAGCAACGCGAAGAAATATGCGAACGACCAAAGCGCCGCCGCGCGTTCCTGCGGCGTCGCCGGCATGACGCGCCTGAGCCAGCGTTCAAGGAAATTCATGGCAATGACAGCTTCTGCTTCAGCTCCGCCGCGGTCACCTGCTGTCCATACCCCGGCTGTCCGCGCTGAAAGCGCCGAGCGTCGGCAAGCGTACCGACCGGCACCGGATCAAAGCCTGCGTCGCGCACAAGAGCTGCCGCGACCTGCACCGCCTTCGGATCATCACCGGCGATCGGTATGGCAAGCTTCGGGTCGGGGCGGTTCGCCTCACGCGCAAAGACGGCGTACGACATTGTGTTGAACGCGCGCACGACGTGCACGCCTGGAAAATATTTCTGCGTGGTGACGCCTATGCCGTTTTTTTCGACTTCATCGGCAATGGTGCCATCCCGCGCCGACACCGCGTTGCAGGCATCGAGCATCACTTTGCCTTTCATCGCGGCGGCGTAATCCCTGCCGATCTGCGGGATTGCACCATAGGGCACGGCGATGAACAGGACGTCGCCAAACCCAACCGCCTGCTCGACCGAGCCCGCCTGTGCGAGGCTGCCGAGTTTTGCGACCATATCTTTCAGCTCGTCGGGATGGCGCGAGGAAAACAGGACCGGATGGCCCTTCTTTACCCATAGGCCGCCGATCGTGCCGCCGATATTGCCGGAACCAATGACCCCGATGCGTGAGGAGGAACCGCCTTGGGCCCAGAGGCGTGCCGGCTGAAAAATCGCGCCCGTTATCAGGAGGCCGCTCGCAGCCAACAGACCACGGCGCTCAACGTCTACACATCCTTTGCGCATCGAACTGCTCCTGCCTAACGATCGTTCTGGCGCATCTTTGCAACGGATTGCGCAGGAATCCTCTCACGGTTGCGTGAGGTGACAATTATTTGTCCGCCGTGTGCCGAAACAATGCTCGCGACATCTCATTTGTGGGCGGAAGATTTTTCCGTAGACCAACTAATCGTCCTGTAATCGAAACCCATTTCAATCGTCGGCTTGATCACGGCGAAATACGGAGAAATATCGAAGTCGCGCGGACAATAAAGTGAGCTGTCGCGGATGTGATAAATTTCGCGCCGTGCCTTTGCGCTCTCGACGCGCTCAATCGCCGGCAAGATCGGATAACCGATGGTGGCAAAGGCCCGCGCGATGAGGGCAGAGCAGATGAGCTTCGTGGGATCGCCGGAACCGAGCGCGATCATGCGGCGGCGAAAGCGCTGCGGGACCGGCAACGGCACCAGATAGCGACCAAGGTCAACGATGTTTTTGAGATCGTATTGCAACCCGATACGCTCGACTGCGTAGTCACAGACAGCCTGCCGGTCTGCGGGGGACAGACCAACCGGGCGACAGATTCGGGTGTGGTAGTCAAAATAGGTGGACAGTGGAACGCAAATGATGCCCGCTTCCATGTTGGATTCCACCAGATCGCAGGGCTCGCCGCTTGAGGGTCGCCTGACCCTCGATCGGCCCGACATAAAGCGCCGCATGCGACCAGGTGGACTGGGTCAGATATTTGATCACGCCGGCAATATGGGTGCGGCCTTCGATCAAGAGGATGTCGCCAGGCTTGATAAGGGCCTTTAGTGCCTCTGGATCGGTCGGTGTAAACGGCTCGTAGCCGGTGGCAGGCCTCTGCAGATAGGCGGCAATGTGTCGCCCGACGCGATCGAGCACCCATGTCATGGGCAAAATCCCGGTGAATCAGCCCCTTGCCAAAGTCGGACAATATTTTTTCACAGGCCGCCAATATCGCCAAGATAGGCATCGTTCTCTCATCGTCTGCGAAAGGCGACTGCAATTATTGGATGAACCAGTACCGGTTAGGTTCCCGTATTACCGGATGACGGGCGCGCTATTCGGCCG
Source organism: Pseudolabrys sp. (assembly GCA_036519515.1). Taxonomy (GTDB): domain Bacteria; phylum Pseudomonadota; class Alphaproteobacteria; order Rhizobiales; family Xanthobacteraceae; genus Pseudolabrys. The sequence goes on from DATDLC010000037.1 coordinate 16,804, forward strand.
CGACTTGGCTCGCTTCGGCCGGCTCCACCCTTGCCGCGCAGAATTTGAATTCCGGGATCTTGCCGAACGGATCGAGCGCGGGGTTTGTCAGGATATTCGCCGCCGCTTCCACGAAGGCAAATGGGATGAACACCACGCCGTCAGGGATGCCATCGTCCTGACGCGAATTCAGCTCGACTTCTCCGCGGCGCGTGGTGACGCGCACCATGTCGCCCGGCTTGATTCCGAGCTTTGCAAAAGTGCCGCGCGAGAGCGAAGCCACCGCCGCCGGCTCCAGCGCGTCAAGCACAGTGGCCCGGCGAGTCATTGCGCCGGTATGCCAATGCTCTAGCTGGCGGCCAGTGGTGAGAATGAACGGATATTCGTGATCGGGCGTTTCATCAGGCGGCTGCAACTTGGCTGCCACCAGCTTGCCGAAGCCGCCTGGCCGCGGGAAGCCTTTATCGAACACCACATCACGCCCGGGCTTGTCGATCGCGTCCGCGGGATAAGTGACGGCGCTCTCGCGCTCGACCCGTTCCCACGGGATGTTGTCGAGCGAAGGCATCAATGACGCCATCTCGGTATAGATTTCGCCCGGATGCTTGTAAGTCCAGTCAAGCCCGATGCGACGGGCGATTTCCTGCGTAATCCACCAGTCAGGCCGGGCATCTCCCGGCAGCGGCAGCGCCTGACGCCCCATCTGCACCTGGCGGTTGGTATTGGTGACGGTGCCGTCCTTCTCCGGCCAGGCGGACGCCGGCAGGAACACATCGGCATAGACAGCTGTCTCGGTGAGGAAAAGGTCCTGCACCACCAGATGTTCGAGGTGCGCGAGCGCTGCTCGCGCGTGATTCAAATCCGGGTCCGACATCGCCGGGTTTTCGCCCAGAATGTACATGCCCTTGATGACGTCGGCGTGCACCGCATCCATGATCTCGACGACTGTGAGTCCTTTCTTCGGATCGAGCTTGGCGTTCCACGCGCTCTCGACCTTGGCGCGGATTTCGGGATTTTCCACCGACCTGTAGTCCGGGAAGAACATCGGGATCAGTCCGGCGTCCGAAGCTCCTTGGACATTGTTTTGGCCACGCAACGGATGGAGGCCCGTGCCCGGGCGGCCGATCTGGCCTGTGATCAGCGAAAGCGCGATCAAGCAGCGGGCGTTGTCGGTGCCGTGCGTATGTTGCGATACGCCCATGCCCCAGAAGATGATGGCGCTTTCGGCGCGCGCGTAGGTGCGCGCCACTTCGCGCAGCGTGTCGGCGGGAATCCCGCAGATCGGCGCCATTTCCTCCGGCGTGAAATCCCTGATGCTTTCGGAGAATGGGGCGAAACCTTCCACGTAGGTCTGGATGTATTGCTGGTCGTAAAGCTTCTCGGTGACGATGACGTTGAGCATGGCGTTGAGCATTGCCACGTCGGTGCCGTTCTTGAATTGCATCATGCGCCAGGCGTGGCGTTTCAAGGCTTGCCCGCGCGGATCCATCACAATGAGCTTGGCGCCGCGCTTGGCCGCCTGTTTGAAGTAGGTGGCAGCAACCGGATGATTTTCGGTCGGGTTGGCGCCGATAACGATGATGACGTCGGAGTTCTTCACTTCATTGAATGTTGCCGAGACGGCGCCGGAGCCGACGCCTTCAAGCAGTGCTGCGACCGAAGACGCATGGCAGAGGCGCGTGCAGTGGTCGACGTTGTTGGTGCCGAATCCAGCCCGCACGAGTTTCTGGAACATGTAGGCCTCTTCGTTCGAGCACTTGGCGGAGCCGAAGCCTGCTAGCGCCTTAGAACCATCGCGGTCGCGGATTTTCTTGAGCCCGGCAGCCGCCTTGTCGAGGGCTTCTTCCCAGGTCGCTTCGCGGAAGTGTGTCCACGGATTCATCGGGTCGATGAATTCGCTTGGCACCTTCGGCACGCCCTCCTTGCGGATCATCGGCTTGGTGAGCCGCTGCGGATTGTGCACGTAGTCGAAGCCGAAGCGGCCTTTTACGCAGAGCCGGTTCTGATTTGCGGGCCCGTCCCGGCCCGTAACGTACAGAAGCTTGTCGTCTTTGACGTGATAAGTGAGCTGGCAGCCGACGCCGCAATAAGGGCATACGCTGTGGACCTGCCGGTCCGGAAATTCCGTGCGCACGTTTTTGTCGTTGACGAGGGTCGCCGGCATCAGTGCGCCGGTCGGGCAGGCCTGCACGCATTCGCCGCACGCCACGCAAGTCGACGCACCCATCGGATCGTCGAAGTCGAACACAATCTTCTCGCCGTGACCGCGGCCGGCCATGCCAATGACGTCGTTGACCTGCACCTCGCGGCAGGCGCGGACGCAAAGGTTGCACTGAATGCAGGCATCGAGATTGACCGCCATCGCCGGATGGCTGCGGTCGGGGGCAGGCTTGCCGTGCGCCGGAAACCGGCTGGTGCCGATATTCATGCGGTCGGCCCAGGCCCAGAATTTCGACTGCGGATCGTGCGCGACGGTGTTGCGATCGGGCTGGTCGGATATGAGCAGTTCGAAGACCATCTGGCGCGCCGTTTTGGCGCGATCGGACGTCGCCTTGACCTTCATGCCTTCGGTCGGCTTGCGGATGCAGCTCGCCGCCAGCACGCGCTCGCCCTCGATTTCGACCATGCAGGCGCGGCAATTTCCGTCGGCGCGATAGCCGGGCTCAGGTGAATAACATAGATGCGGAATGTCGATTCCCTGACGCTTGGCGACCTGCCAGATCGTCTCACCATCAAGTGCCTCGACCTGTTTGCCGTCGAGGATGAATTTCACCGATTTGGATTTGCCGTTGCCCGCAGTCATCTTATCGCCTTTCGCCGTCACCAGCTTCCCAGCGGTTTCGACAATTCATCCGGAAAGTATTTTACCACGCACAAGAGCGGATTCGGCGCTGCCTGACCGAGGCCGCAGATCGAAGCGTCCCGCATGGCAGTCGAAAGCTCTTCAAGGAGCGTCACGTCCCAAGGGCCCTTGGCCATCAGCTTGACGGCTTTCTCGGTCCCCGCGCGGCATGGCGTGCACTGGCCGCAGCTTTCGTCCTCGAAAAACTTCATCAAATTCACCGCCGCAGCCTTTATGTCGTCCTTGTCGGAAAGGATCACAACCGCGTGCGAGCCGACGAAACAGCCATATTTCTCGAGGGTTCCGAAATCGAGGGGGATATCGGCCATCGAAGCTGGCAGGATGCCGCCGGACGGCCCGCCGGGCAGATAGGCCTTGAAGACGTGACCATCCTGCATGCCCCCGCAGAACTCGTCGATCAGTTCACGCATGGTGATGCCGGCGGGTGCAAGCTTGACACCCGGGTCCTTCACCCGGCCCGACACCGAGAAGCTGCGGAAACCTTTACGCTCGTGGCGGCCTTGCGAGGTCGCCCACTCTGAGCCCTTCTCTAGGATGTCGCGGATCCAGAACATGGTTTCCACGTTCTGCTCCAGCGTCGCACGGCCAAACAGCCCGACCTGCGCGACGTAAGGCGGGCGATGGCGCGGAAGACCACGTTTGCCTTCAATCGACTCAATCATCGCCGACTCTTCGCCGCAGATGTAGGCACCGGCGCCGCGCCGCAGATGCAGCTTGGTGTGCGGCGAGAGACCGGACTCCTCGACCTTGGCGATCTCGTCCGCGAGCATCAGACGCAACTCGGGATATTCATCGCGAATGTAGATATATGTCTCGCGCGCTTCGACAACCCAGGCCGCGATCAGTACGCCCTCCAGGAAGCGATGCGGATCACGCTCGAGATAGTAGCGATCCTTGAAAGTGCCTGGCTCGCCTTCGTCGGCGTTCACGGCGAACATTCGGGGCGCAGGCTCCGCGCGCACAAGCGCCCATTTGCGCCCGGTCGGAAAGCCCGCACCGCCGAGACCCCGCAAACCAGCATCGCTTACGATCTTGATCAGTTCGTCACGCGTGCGCTTGTCGGTCAGACAGGCTTCCAGCAAGGCGTAGCCGCCGGCTTTTTGATAAGCGGAGAAATCGACATCGGGCGTCCACGCGTGAGCGTGCGGCTTCGTCCTCGCGGCCGCCGCGACCGTATCAGGCGTCGCCTTGAATGTTTGTACATGACCCACCGCGCAAACCGGCGCGCGATCGCAGGCACCCATGCAGGGCGCGCGCACGACGCGAACATCGCGTCCGAGTTTGCGGGGAAGGTCCTTCAACAGCCTCTCGGCGCCGGCCATCGCGCAGGACAGCGAATCGCACACCCGCACCGTGACGGGCGGCGGCGGCAATTCGCCTTCCTTCACGACATCGAAATGCGCATAGAAGGTCGCGACCTCGTAGACCTCCGTGAGCGCCATCTTCATCTCGGCGGCGAGCGCGGCAAGGTGAGCCGCTGAAATGTAACCGTAATGATCCTGGATCAGATGGAGATGCTCGATCAGCAGATCGCGCCGGCGCGACCGGTCGGTGAGCAGCGCGCGCACTTCTACAAGTGCCTGCGGATCGACCTGCCGGCCCTTTGGGGTGCGCGGCGGGCGGCGACGGCCACCCCGCGGAACAGCGGGATCCCTCTGGGCCTCGTGGGTTGTGACGCTCATCTCAAGATCTTCCTCATCGTCGACAAAAACGCGTCTGAATCGAGGTATGCAAGCCTTTGACCCAAATGTATGATAGAAATTTTCTAATAATACTGCTACAGTGCTTGTATTTTCCGATCACAGCGACTTAATAGCGGCTGCCATGGCTGTTTGGCGGAGGCTTCTTTCGCCATTCGCTCAAATAACCTCGGATAGAGATTTCTATTGCTTGAGAAGCTTGAATTTCTGCTGGCTTTGGCCCGTGAAAAGCATTTTGGACGGGCGGCCGAAGCCTGCGGCGTGACCCAGCCGACCTTGTCGGCCGGGGTAAAGCAATTAGAGGATGCCTTCGGGGTACTCCTGGTTAATCGCCGGTCCCGTTTCCAGAGCTTCACGGCGGAAGGCGAACGCGTGCTCGACTGGGCACGGCGCATCGTCGGCGACACCCGCGCCATGCGCCAAGAGGTGCACGCGCTCAGGCAGGGTCTCGCAGGAAAGCTGCGGTTGGCAGCAATTCCGACCGCGCTGGCAATGGTCGAGACACTGACCACACCATTTCGCGCACGTCATCCCGAAGTGCAATTCACCGTCCTGTCGCGCACCTCGATCGAGATCCTCACCCATCTGGAAAATCTCGAGATCGATGCCGGCCTGACCTATCTCGACAACGAGCCGCTCGGCCGCGTGGCTGCGATTCCACTCTATCGCGAACGCTACCGTTTGTTGGTTGCCGCCGACGCACCGCTCGGTGATCGGCAGACGGTCACGTGGACCGACGTCGCCCAGGTTCCTTTATGTCTCCTGACGCCGGACATGCAGAACCGCCGCATCATTGAACGTCTGCTGCGCGACACCGGCATCGATCCGCACATCACGCTTGAATCGGATTCGATGATCCTCCTGTATTCGCATGTGCGCACCGGACGCTGGGCCAGCGTGATGCCGGCGCGGCTGGCTGCATCACTTGGCTTGACGGACGTGCTGCGATCGATCCCCATCGTGGGACCGGAAGCAACTCATACTATCGGCCTTGTGGCACCGGCCCGTGCACCGATGACAGCATTGACTGCTGCACTCGTTGCCGAAGCGCGACGGGTGGCACCGTCATTGTCCGATTGAATACCAAATGAATCTCAGCGTTGCTTTTTTGGCTGCGGGCCGGGACACGTCCGCAGCTTTGGCATCAGTTAGAGTGGAGCAGTCGATGGCGATGGAACAAAGATAACGTCGTCATCGATCGTATCATTGTCGACCGTATCTTGCCGCGGCGCGTCCTCATTTTTTTCATCCGCCTTCGCGCGCAGAACCATGCGACGTTCGTAGAAGGCGACGATATTTCGTGCCGTTTCATTGAGCTTCCTGTAGCGCTCGAATGCCCGGGTGATGTCGTCAGGCCTGAGGCTTCGGTTTGCGACATACATCAGCAGCAACTCGCGCGCCGTCGTCCAGGAGCACCCCGCCGCCTTGGCGAGAAGCAACACTATATCCTCGCCCTCGTCGAGCAGCGCTCGTTCGACCGGTCTTTTCGAAGTCCTGCGCGTGTGCCGGCCCGTGCACGCTGGCTTCGGTGATCGGGCGCACATTGAACCGTCGTTGGGCCTCGCGCACGGCTGCCGCATGTGCGCGAGAGTCTTGCGAACCTCACGCTGCATCGCTGTGGCAACATCGTCGATCGTATCGCGAATGGCGGCGACTGCCTGCGGATTGGCTGCCTCGAGTCGCGCGTGCACCGTCGCAGAGGCTGATTCCAGCAGCTTGAGGAAATATTGGCGCGGAATGTCACTACGCTCTCCGAGAGCCAAAGTCAGCTTTCTGTCGTACCGCGCTCGATTGGTCAGCTTGCCATAGCCCGCAAGAGAAAAGCGGGCCCCTTGTTTCTAACGACCCTGTGGACCACGCGCTCATTGCCGCGTTCGACCAGCACGTCGGTAACCGTTTCGCTCAATTTCAACCGTTGAGCGATCGCAAAAAGGTGGTCCTGACTCTTCGTTGTTGCGTTTTCAATAAGGTCATCGTCGGTCAGCTGTTGCGAACGAACAAGCACGGGTGCCGCCACCTCAATCGCATCGTCAAACGCGAACGAGCGGACGAGCTTCGGCGGCGCGCTGTGCATTCCTGCGAGTCGTTCGGCGAGCTTTGCACGTGCCTTGACCTCGATATCGGTACAAAGACGGCGCAGAACATCGTCGAAAAGTGCGATCTGCTCATGCGAATAGTTGCGGGATCCGGCCGCGAAAAGGTCGGTGATGCGATCGACTATTCTCAGCCGGTGCCTCGTGCTGGCGGTCGCGAGCGGGCTGACAAGCTCATCGAGCACAGACTGGCTCTCCGCAAGAGCAATGGCAGTTTCGGAGTTCGTACTGACTGGCATGGAATCACTTGCAAACGGAGCGATGAAATCGACGTAGCGAACAGCACGCTACCGGAAAGTTCCGAAAAGCCGGTGTACGCGGACCATCCAAAAAACAAAAAATTTTAGGAAATTTGCACGCAACCCGTCGAACAATGGCAAGGGCCCGCTTTTGGCGAGCCCTTGCTGAAGCGCCGTCGAACGTGCGGAGAGCTAGAACAAGCCGACGATCTGCCCTTGCGCATTGACATCGATCGAGTCGGCCGCCGGCACCTTGGGCAAGCCAGGCATGGTCATGATCTCGCCGCAGATCGCCACCACGAACTCGGCGCCGGCGGATAGCCGCACTTCACGCACATTGATCGTGTGATCGGCTGGCGCGCCCTTGGTATCGGGATTGGTCGAGAACGAGTACTGGGTCTTCGCCACGCAGATCGGCAATTTGCCATACCCCATTTCTTCCCAGCTCTTGAGTTGGTCTTTGACCGACTTGTCGGCCGTGACGTTCTTGGCGCGGTAAATTTCGCGCGCGATAGTCTCGATCTTTTCGAATAGAGGCATCTCGTCGGGATAGAGGAACTTGAGCTTGCCTTTGCCCTCGTCGATCACCTTCACGACGGCTTTGGCAACGTCGGCCGCGCCCGCCCCACCCATCGCCCAGTGATCGGCCATCAACGCTTCGACGCCGAGGGCCTTGCACTTCTCCTTCACCAGCGCGATCTCGGCGTCGGTGTCGGCGGAAAAGCGGTTGATCGAGACCACGGCAGGCAGGCCAAATTTCTTCACGTTTTCCACGTGCCGGTGCAGGTTGGCCATGCCCGCTTCAAGCGCCTTCAGGTTTTCAGACTTGAGGTCTTCCTTCCTGACGCCGCCGTGCATCTTGAGCGCGCGGATGGTAGCGACCAGGACCACGCAATCGGGTGTCAGACCGGCCTTGCGGCACTTAATATCGATAAACTTTTCTCCGCCGAGATCGGCACCAAAGCCTGCCTCCGTGACCACATAGTCGGCAAGCTTGAGCGCCGTCGTTGTCGCCAGAACCGAATTGCAGCCGTGCGCAATATTGGCGAAGGGCCCGCCATGGATAAAAGCGGGCGTGCCTTCCAGGGTCTGCACCAGATTTGGTGCGATCGATTCCTTGAGCAAGGCGGCCATCGCGCCGTGTGCCTTGAGATCACGCGCACGCACCGGCTTCCGCTCGCGGGTATAGGCAACAATGATGTTGCCCAAGCGCTCCTTGAGGTCATTGAGGTCCTTGGCCAGACAGAAAATCGCCATTACTTCCGAAGCGACTGTGATGTCGAAGCCGGCTTCGCGCGGAAAGCCATTGGCAACACCGCCGAGGGAGCAGACGATCTCGCGCAGCGCCCGATCGTTCATGTCCATCACCCGACGCCATGCCACCCGGCGCGAGTCGATTCCGAGCGCATTGCCCCAATAGATATGGTTATCGATCAACGCAGAAAGGAGATTGTGCGCAGCAGTGATGGCGTGGAAATCGCCGGTGAAATGCAAATTGATGTCTTCCATCGGCACCACTTGCGCATAGCCGCCACCGGCCGCGCCACCTTTCATGCCAAAGGATGGACCGAGGCTCGGCTCGCGCAGGCACAACATCGCCTTCTTGCCGATATGATTGAGCGCGTCGGTCAGCCCCACGGTTGTGGTGGTTTTGCCCTCGCCGGCCGGCGTCGGCGTAATGGCCGTCACAAGAATCAGTTTGCCGTTCTTCTTGCCCTGCAGCGACTTGACGTAGTCCATCGAGACTTTGGCCTTGTAGTGGCCATAGGGCTCGAGATTTTCCGGCGCAATGCCGAGCTTTTCTTTTGCAATATCGAGGATCGGACGCTTTTTCGCGGATTGCGAAATTTCGATGTCAGATTTCGGGCTTTGGTGCTGCGAGGCGGGCATGGGGATTGATCCAATATGCGGGTTATGTGACTCGAGGAAGCGAGGGTCTTCCAATTTCGTCGCCGGCCTTGTGCCGGACATCCGCTCGACTGAACGCAGGGCTCGAACGAGCGGATAGCCGGGATAGGCCGGACAATGTTCGGGGTTAAATCAGGTGAGAATTGCTCCCTTGACGAGCTTGGCAGTGGAGATGAATTCGGAAGCGTCGATTTTCTTGCCTCCGTCGGGCTGAACGCGCGTGACCTTGAAGCGGCCGTCGGCACAAACCACCGTAAATCCATCGGAGTCGACGGCGACGACCTCGCCGAGCTTTCCGCCAATTCCCTTCGGATCCTTGGCCGGCAAAGGCTTTGCGTCGAAAATTTTGAAAGTCGTGCAGCCGAGCGTGGTCCAGGCACCAGGCGCAGGATTGCAACCCCGGATCAGCCGATCGATCTGCTCCCAGGGTTTGCCCCAGTCGATCCTGGCGTTGCCGGCGCCACATCGACCTTCGTAGGTCGCCTTCGACTCGTCCTGCTTGATGCGTGGCGCCTTGCCGGCCTTCACCAGATCGACCGATTCCATCATCGCTTCGACCCCCATCGGGAAAAGACGGTCGAAATAGATGGTGCCGAGTGTGTCGGTGTTGGAGATCGGCGTCTTCTTCTGGACCAGAACATCGCCGGTATCGAGCCCGTTATCCGGCCAGAAGATTGAGAGCCCGGTTTCCTTCTCGCCCTTGATAATCGGCCAGTTGATCGCGCTCGCGCCACGGTAGGCCGGCAACAGCGACGGATGATACTGGATCGAACCGAGCGTCGGAATGTTGAGAAAGTCCTCCGGCACGAACAGTGTGACGAAAGCCATGACCTGAAGATCGGGCTTGAGCGCCTTGAATTCTTCCCAGACTTTCGGATCCTTGTAGGAGGCTGGCTGATACACGGGAAGTTTGGCAGCCAACGCGGCTTCCTTGAGCGGATCCGCTTTGGCGCCTTCCTTTTCCGACGCGACATAGACGGCGATGACATTCTCACCGCGCTTGAGCAGCGCTTCCAGCACGGCCTTGCCGAAGGCCTGCTGGCCGTGAACCACAATACGCATTCAACCCCTCCCGAAATATCAACCTTTCATCGCCCGGATTAGTCCCGGTCCGCTGACGCGCGTGAGTCGCCCAAGCGGGATGTCCGGGACGAACCCGGGCATTGAATCTTATGCCGCCTTTTCTTCTTTCTTCGGCGCGCTGAGAGCGCCCGAGTTCTTGATCTCCGCGATCTCGGCAGCCTTGAAGCCCAGTACATCTTTCAGAATTTCGTCGGTGTGCTCGCCCAGCAACGGAGAACGCTTCACCATGGTGATCGAGTCCGACATCTTCACCGGGTTTCCGACCGTGAGATACTTGCCACGGCCGGGATGATCGACCTCGACTACGGTTCCGGTATCACGCAGCGACCTCTCCTCTGCGATTTCCTTCATCGACAGGATTGGTCCGACCGGAATGTCGATCTTGTTGCAGATGTCCATGACCTCAAACTTGGTTTTGGTCATGGTCCATTCTTCGATGGTCGCGAAGATCTGCTTCAGGCGTGGCAGACGCGCCGGCGGCGTTGCGTAGTTGGGATCGGTCTTCCATTCCGGTTTGCCGATCAGATCGCAAATCTCTCCCCAGACGGGTGCCTGAGTGATGAAATAAATGTAGGCGTCGGGATCGTTCTCCCAACCCTTGCACTTCAGAATCCACCCGGGCTGACCGCCACCGGAATCATTGCCGGCACGCGGCACGGCCTCTCCGAACGGAATGTTCTCGCCGTACTGGCTGTATTCAGTGAGCGGGCCATGCTTGAGCCGCTGCTGGTCGCGCAGCTTGACGCGCGAGAGATTGAGCACGCCATCCTGCATGGCGCACAGAACTCTCTGGCCGCGACCGGTGCGCATGCGTTGGTAAAGGGCGCAGACGATCCCCCAGGCGAGATGCACTCCCGTGCCCGAATCGCCGATCTGCGCGCCGGTGACGAGCGGAGGGCCATCGCGAAAGCCTGTGGTCGATGCCGAGCCGCCGGCGCATTGCGCGACGTTTTCGTAGACCTTGCAGTCCTCGTATGGACCCGGCCCAAAGCCCTTGACCGAAGCGACGATCATGCGCGGATTGGTCTTGTGGATGTGCTCCCAGGTCAGCCCCATGCGATCAAGCGCGCCGGGGGCGAAGTTCTCGACCAGCACGTCGCAGGTCTTGATCAGGGCATTGAGCACCCGCATGCCCTGCGGATGCTTCGAATCGATCGTGATCGAGCGCTTGTTGCCGTTGAGCATCGTGAAGTAGAGGCTGTCTTCCCCCTTCACATCGCGCAGCTGGGTACGTGTGATGTCGCCGACACCCGGACGTTCGACCTTGATAACGTCAGCGCCCATGTAACCGAGCAGCTGCGTGCATGTTGGTCCCGATTGCACATGCGTGAAATCGAGTATGCGTACACCGGTCAGCGCCTGGCCGTCCTGGCCGTAAGGCTTGGTCGAGGGCCGCGACAACCCATTAGGCTTGCCGTTTGACTTGCTCTTCGCCTTGCGTGCCTTTGCGAGCTTCACGACCTTGCGTGACGGTCTTTTCGCCGCGGCTTTTGCTCTCTTTTGTTTCTTCTTGGCCATTTCAACTCCTCCATCTTTTCCGCGCATGCCCACAGAGGGACATGCGGCGAATATCCAATCGATCTATTTCTTACGAAGGGCGCTTTGCGGGTTGAGGTTGCCGATACGGCCGCTCTCGCTGCCCGCCGCCGGGTCGATCACCGCGTTGATCAGCGTCGGTTTGCCGGAGTCCATCGCCGCATTCACAGCACGCTTGAGTTCGTCGGGCGTGGTCGCGTTGACCCCGACGCCGCCGAAGGCCTCGATCACCTTGTCGTAACGCGAGCCCTTGACGAAAACGGTCGTCGCGGGATCCGATCCGGCCGAATTGACATCGGTGCCGCGGTAGATGCCGTCGTTGTTGAAGATGACGACGCAGACCGGCAGCTTGTATCGGCAGACTGTCTCGATTTCCATGCCGGAAAAACCGAACGCACTGTCGCCTTCGACTGCGAGCACAGGCTTGCCGGTCTCGATCGCAGCACCGACGGCATAGCCCATGCCGATGCCCATCACGCCCCATGTGCCCACGTCCAGCCGTTTGCGCGGCTGATACATGTCGATGATACCTCGCGCGAGATCGAGCGTGTTCGCACCTTCATTGACGAAAATTGCGTCGGGCCGTTCTTTGACGATGGTGCGCAGGACACCGAGCGCGCCGTGATAGTCCATCGGCGAATTGTTGTTCATGAGCCGGGGCGCCATCTTGGCAACATTCTCTTCCCGCTTTGAGCTGACGGCCTTGATCCAATCGGCCGACGGAGGCGGCCAGTTGCCGCCCATGCCCTGCAGAACCGCCGCGACGCATGAGCCGATATCGCCAACGACCGGCGCGGCGATCTCGACGTTGGAGTCCATCTCCTTCGGTTCGATGTCGATCTGGATGAACTTCTTCGGCGCCTCTCCCCAGGTCTTGCCTTTGCCGTGCGACAGGAGCCAGTTCAGGCGCGCGCCGATCAGCATCACGACATCGGAGTCTTTCAGCACCGTCGAGCGCGCCGCCCCCGCGCACTGCGGATGTGTATCGGGCAGAATGCCCTTGGCCATGCTCATTGGCAGGAATGGAACGCCACTCTTCTCGACCAGACTGCGGATCGTGTCGTCCGCCTGCGCGTAGGCCGCACCTTTGCCGAGGATGATCAACGGACGCTTGGCGCTTTTCAACACTTCGAGCGCGCGCTTGATCGCATCTGGCGCAGGAATCTGTGCCGGCGCGGGATCGATCACCTTCACGAGTGATTTCTTTCCAGCGTCAGCATTCATCACCTGGCCGAACAGCTTGGCCGGCAAGTCGAGGTAAACGCCGCCCGGGCGGCCCGAGACGGCGGCGCGGATCGCGCGCGCAAGCCCGATGCCGATGTCCTGCGCGTGCAGCACGCGGAAGGCGGCCTTGCACAGCGGCTTGGCGATGGCCAATTGGTCCATCTCTTCGTAGTCGCCCTGCTGCAGGTCGACGACCTCACGCTCGGACGAGCCGGAGATCAGAATCATTGGGAAGCAGTTGGTCGTGGCATGGGCGAGTGCGGTCAGACCGTTGAGAAAGCCGGGTGCCGAAACAGTGAGGCAGACACCGGGCTGCTTGGTTAGAAAACCGGCAATCGACGCAGCATAACCGGCGTTCTGCTCGTGGCGGAACGAGATAACGCGGATACCTGCGGCCTGCGCCATGCGGCCGAAATCAGTGATCGGTATGCCGGGCACGCCGTAGATCGTCTTGATGCCATTGAGCTTGAACGCATCGATGATGAGGTGAAATCCGTCTGTCAGCTCCTGCTGCGCGTCAGGTTCACGCTTTTCCTTCACTGCTGCTTCAGCCATGGGAGTCCTCCCGACTACCTAGTTTGTCGTTTCGTGCGTGACCGCGCGCATTGGATAAATCTCACAAGTAAATCCGACCTTCGCTTTCATCGCCGGGTCGGCGGCGGCAAAAGCATGCGCGTCGGCTTCGGCCGGAACATTCAAAATGCCCATCCCATAGGGCCCCTTTGGATCAAGCACAGGACCAAACACGACCACTTCTCCCGCATCCTGTCGCGCCTTCCAGTAGCGAGCATATTCGTCCATCAGATTCTTTTCTGCGTCATTCATATCCATCGCGAAAGTCGCTCGTGGTGCGATAAGCTTCAAAAAGAAGTGCGGCATGTCAGTCCAGATAGTCGGCGTAACGCGACACGTGATCGGCAAGGCCAAGCGCATGGTCACGCACCAGTTCCTCCGCCCGATCAGTCGCACGAGCTTCCAATGCTTCGATGATGTTCATGTGATCGCGGATTGAGCGATCGGCACGATCTTTTTCGCCGATGGTCTTGCGCCGGATCATGCGCATATGCGTGAAAAGATTTTCGGCGAGGTCGATCAGCACATCGTTGTGGCTCAGCCTGATGATGGTCTGATGGAATTCGATATTGACGTCGGAATATTCATCAAGATGCGCTCGCAACTGACCGTTTTCAAAAGTGGCGAACATCTTGCGCAGTCCGGCGATTTCTTCGTCGGTCGCGGTCTGTGTGATCAGCCGGGCCGACATGCTTTCCAGCGCCGCCCAGGCGGTGATCATCTCGATCACTTCGCGCTTTGTCTTGCGCACCACGTAAATGCCGCGGCGCGGCACCGAGCGCACAAAGCCCTCGCTCTCAAGCTGGGCCATTGCCTCACGCACCGGCGTGCGGCTGATACCGAATTCCTGTGCGAGTTTTCGTTCGTCGAGCCGGATGTCATCGCGGTTGCGATAGATATCCATCGCCACGATCGCGTTTTTGAGCGCCGTATAGGCCTTTTGCTTGAAGCTTGGCGTGACGTCGATCGGCTCAAGCGCCGGGTGGGACGCGAGCGGCGAGCGGGCGACACCTCCGTTATCGGGTACACCTACGCGACGGGAGCTACTCTCTCGGCTACTCATGGCTGGTATACAATATGCCAGAAGCGTTGGCGCGCGCAACCGCTAGCCGTTTTTATAGGTGAGGAAGAAAAGCCGTCCGCAGGACGCGCCTTGCGGACGGCTTAAGCCCTTCGGTGTGCTCAGCTTCTCGAAAGGAACCTTATCCGCATGGGCTTGAGCACCGCCAAAGCCATTACCGCAGCGATGATGTTCAGGACCGCCGCCACATAGAACACGGCGTGCCAATTGCCGGTGGCCGATGTGAGCACGTTGGCCAGAGGCACCAGGAGCGCGGCTGTGCCTTTCGCCGTGTACAGCATCCCGTAGTTTGTGGTGGCGTACTTCTTCCCATAGAGGTCGGTGCACGTTGCTGGGAATAGTGAGTAGATCTCGCCCCAGGCGAAGAACACCAGGCCGGACAGAATCACGAACAGCACCGGATTGGTACCGAAATACAGCAGGGCGAAGATGCCTATGCCCTCAAGGAAGAAGGCAATGAACATCGTGTTCTCGCGGCCGATCTGGTCGGAAACCCAGCCGAAGAATGGCCGGCAGATTCCATTGAGCACCCGGTCAATGGTCAACGCGAAGGTGAGTGCCGGAAGAGTTAGCCCAATCAGGGACACTGGGACGCCGGCAATCTTGAAGTCGTTGGCGATGGGCGCGAGTTGCGCGATCGCCATCAAACCGCCTGCGCCGACCATCACGAACATCGCGTACATGATGTAAAATGGCGGAGTCTTGAGCACTTCCTGCCATTCGAAATCGCGCCGCGACTGCTGCACCGCCTGACTCGCCGGCACTTCGCCGGCCTCAGGAGCTCGCAGCAGCAGGCCCACCAGAACAACCACGATGCCTTGTCCAAGACCGAACCAGAGGAAAGCAGCTTGGTAGCCGCTCGACGCGATCATGTTGGCGATCGGAATTACCGTCAGTGCCGAACCTGCACCGAAGCCTGCCGCCGTCAGACCAGCGGCAAGACCGCGCCGGTCGGGAAACCACTTGAGAGCGTTGCCGACCGAGCCGCCATAAATCACACCAGCGCCAATACCACCGATCGCCGCGCCGAGATAAAGCAGAGGAAGAGAGTCTGCGACCGAGTTAATGACCCATGCGATTGCAACCAGGACGCCCGAGCCGCTGATCATCGCGCGCGGGCCAAACTTGTCGATCAAATATCCTTCGATCGGCACCAGCCAGGTTTCAGTGAGTACGAAGATTGTGAAGGCGACCTGAATCGCCGCACGCCCCCAGTGGTATTTCTGATCGATCGGCCCCACAAACAGCGTCCAGCCGTATTGCAGGTTGGCGATCATCACCATGCATATGATACCGAAGATGAGTTGACCCCAGCGGGTCCCTTCGGATGCACGGACTTTTTCTGCAGAACTTGTTGCGACTGCCATAACTTCCTCCCCTATTCGTACGTCATGTTTGTTGTTGTGCACTTTTAGAGTGAAAGCAGGCCGCATTTGCATAAATTTGGCATAAACAAAATCATCAAGAACTCATCGAAATCTGCACGCGACCTGCATTGCGCTCGAAAAGTTCACGACACGCGGGAACAACGCGCGGGACCACTTGCGGGTCCCGCCGCGATCCTCACTGCCTAGCTTTGTGTGATTATTCCGCTGCCCGCAGACCGGTGGGGCGGCCTCGCAACCGTGCCCAGCCCGCCTGAATGATGGGCCAGAACAGCGCGATCAGGCCGAGCGTCATGATCGTGCTGACCAGGCCGTTCGACCAGAACACGCCGAGACTGCCTTGTGAGGCAAGCAGCGATTGGCGGAAAGCCTCTTCCGCCTTGTCGCCCAAAACGATCGCCAGCACCATCGGCGCCAGCGGGTAGTTGCACTTCTTCATGAAATAGCCGGCAACGCCGAACACCAGCATCATCACGACGTCGAAGGTGTTGTTGTGCACGGTGTATGCGCCGATCGCGCAGAACACCAGAATAACCGGCGCAATCACACTGAATGGAATGCGCAAGATGGCGGCAAACAGCGGCACGCAAGTGAGCACGATCAACAGGCCGACGATGTTGCCCATATACATGCTGGCGATCAGGCCCCAGACGAAATCCTTCTGCTCTGTGAACAACAGCGGACCTGGCTGCAGACCCCAGATCAGCAATCCGCCGAGCAGCACGGCGGCAGTCGGCGAACCCGGAACGCCAAGCGAAATCATCGGCAGCAATGCCGAGGTGCCTGCGGCGTGCGCAGCGGTCTCCGGGGCGACGACACCTTCGATCTGTCCGGTGCCGAACTTGTGCCCGTTCTTCGAAATGCGCTTGGCGATGCCGTAGCTCATAAAGGAAGCCGGAGTAGCGCCGGCAGGACTGATACCCATCCAGCAGCCGATCAGGCACGACCGCAGCGACAGTAGCCAGTAACGCGGCAACTCTTTCCAAGTGTGGAATACGACCTTGAGGTTCAGTTTGGCCGGGCTGCCACGGAAGCTCAGACCTTCTTCCATGGTAAGCAGAATCTCGCCAATGCCGAACAGACCGATGACCGCGATCAGGAAGTCGAAGCCGTTGAGCATCTGTTCGACGCCGAAGGTGAGGCGCAGCTGACCGGTAACCTGGTCGAGGCCAACCGCACCGAGGCCGAAGCCGAACATCATCGAAGCCACCGTCTTGAACGGCGGCTCCTTGCTCAGGCCAACGAAACTACAGAAGGCGAGGAAATAGACCGAAAAGATTTCCGCCGGCCCAAAGCGCAACGCGAAGTTCGCCACGAGCGGGGCGACCAGCGTGATCATGATGACCGCAAACAGCGCGCCGACAAAGGATGACGTGAACGCTGCCGTTAGCGCTTCGCCCGCGCGGCCCTGTTGCGCCATCGGATAGCCGTCGAATGTCGTCGCCACCGACCATGGCTCGCCGGGTATGTTGAACAGGATCGACGTAATCGCTCCGCCGAAAAGCGCCCCCCAATAAATGCAGGACAGCATGATAATCGCCGAGGTTGGCGACATGCTGAAGGTGAGCGGCAACAGAATGGCCACGCCATTCGCGCCACCAAGGCCCGGCAGGACGCCGACGATGACGCCCAGCACTATTCCGACGACCATCAGCAGCAGGTTGAATGGCTGCACAACGACGGCAAAGCCATGAATCAGATTACCAACGTCTTCCAACATTTTTCTTCGTCCTTGAGCCGCGCGGAAAACCGAAGTTCAGTAACCCAACATTTTCTCAAGCGGCCCCTTCGGCAGGGGGACGAGAAACCACAACTCGAACATCAGGAACGTCAGGAACGGCACGAGCGCGCCGACACCAATCGCGTAGATCCAGGGATAGCGCCCCAACCACTTCATGAAGGCCACGATCAGAATCGTTGAGGCGACATAGATGCCTAGATAGGGAATAGCGGCCACATAGATCGCCGTCGGGATAACCACGGCCAGGACGAGCTTGAGCTGATCCCAGCTTGCAAAAAGCTCGCCTTCATCAGCGCTCGCCAATACCTTTGCAAGGTTCACCGCGCAGGCGATGATGACGGCCAGACTGACGTAAAACGGAAAGAAACCGGCTTTCGGTCCTTCGGCACCCCAGCCGATGCCGACCTTCAAGCTGCCGTAAATTCCGATAAGCGCGAGGAGGGCCATGAACGCGGCCACTCCAATTTCCACACCCCGGTGAGACGGACCCCTCCCACCGGACTCTTTCGCTGCATCGCTCATTGTAACGTAACCTCAAGTAGCTGCGATCGGATGATCCGCAGGCTTAGTTGGTGCTGGCCAGGAAGCCCGCTTCTTTCATCAAGCCCTCATGCAGCTTCTCTGCGCCGGCGACCCATTTGGCGTATTCGTCACCAGTCATGAAAGTCTGGTTGAACGCGCCATCGCTCATCAGCTTCTTCCACTCCGGGGTCTCACGCACTTTCTTGAAGAGGTCGACGTAGTAAGCGACCGCTTCCTTGCTGACGCCGGGCGGCATGAAGTAGCCGCGCAACATCAGGTACTCGACGTCGAGCCCTTCGGACTTGCAGGTCGGAATGCTGTTCCAATCCTGATCGTTGTAGATCTTTTCTTTGTAATCGAGCTTTTTGGAGTCGAACACGCAAAGCGGACGAAGCTTGCCCGCGCGCCAATGTGCGACCGCTTCGATCGGATTGTTGACGGTCGAGTCGACGTGATCGCCGACGAGCTGCACCGCTACCGCTCCGCCGCCCTTGTACGGAATGTAGGTCATCTTCTTGCCGGTCGCCTTTTCCAGCGCGACTGTGATGATCTGATCTTCCTGCTTGGAGCCGGTGCCGCCCATCTTGAACTGGTTGTCAGGCGCCGCCTTGATGGCAGTGATGTAGTCCTTGACGCTCTTGTAAGGCTTGTCGGCATTGACCCACAGTACGAACTCGTCGAGCGCCATCATTGCGACAGGAGTCAGATCCTTCCAGCTGAAAGGAATGCCGGTCGCGAGTGGAGTTGTGAAAAGATTCGACAGGGTGATGATCAGCTTGTGCTCGTCGCCCTTGGAATTCTTGACGTCGAGGAATCCTTCGCCGCCGGCTCCGCCGGACTTGTTGATCACCACGACAGACTGCTTGGACAGATTGTGCTTGGTGATAATGCCCTGCATGACACGGGCCATCTGATCCGCGCCGCCGCCGGTGCCGGCGGGAACAATGATTTCGATGGGCTTGGTGGGCTCCCACGCCTGGGCGGGCAGGGTCGCGAACATGCCGCCAATACAAATGGCGGCCAGACTTAAGGCCTTAGTGCGCATTTCCTCCTCCTTAGGGTCCTCCGCACGGCCGATCTTTGCGTCGGCTCGGCTTCTAATCGTTATCCTTCAGTTACACCGTCCTTGGTTTGGTCGTAACCACATTAGGCCAAACATAGCCCGAACAGGTCAAACATAAACAGTTCATATTTGCTATACGCTTTTGGTACTCCAGGACGAGACTATTCGCCGCGCAATGGCCATAATTAAA
>DATDLC010000038.1:0-5192 GCA_036519515.1 Pseudolabrys sp.
ATCAAACCACCAGTCGCTAACTTGATTGAGTACCTGACCCTTCCAGGGAACGTGCGCGATGATGCGGTCAAACGATGAATGCCTGTCTGTCGTTATCAAAATGAGCTTGTCACCCCGATCATAGATATCTCGAACTTTTCCTGCTTTCTTCGGACCCAGAAAATTGAAGTCTGTTTCTTTGAGTACTTCCATGTCATTCACAGGACTGTCCTTTGCCGCGCCCTTGCCGGTCAATGGCACAAGGCATCCGATCTTAACGTTGCGTCCCGCAAGCTTGGCTGCGCCGATCGCTCTGCTTTGGGCCAAAAGCGGACATTGCCAACCTCATTGGATTGGCGCCCCTAGCAGTATCTAGCCCTTAACTCTCACTGCTAAGTTCATCTCTATCATTCGACCTTGATGCCTGCGCTCTTGACCACCTTGCCCCATTTTTCCGTGTCTTTCCGGATCAGGTCCGCAAAACGGTCTCTCTCAAGCACCATGACGCTTAACTGCTGCTCGGTGAACTGCTTAACAACGACCGGATCGCGCATGACCGCAACTGTTTCCTCTGTCAGCCGGTCAACGATTGGTTTCGGGGTTCCAGCAGGAACAATGAGGCCGACCCAGGGGGCCATCTCGAAACCGGACAAGGTTTCGGCGATTGCTGGAATGTCAGGTAGCTCGGGCAATCGTTTCGGCTCGGCAACTGCTAGTGCGATCAGCTTTCCAGTTTGAGTGTGCGGCAATAATGTCGAAACGTTATTAAATCCGGCTTGCACTTCACCGCCAATCATCCCCATGGATGAAGGACCAGTCCCTTTGTAAGGAACATGGACAAGCTTCACGCCGGCCGCCAGCGAGAACAATTCCATTTCTAGATGACTAAAATTACCAACGCCGGCGGAAGCATAAGTGAGCTCGCCCGGCTTCGACTTTGCCAACGCAATAAATTCGGCAACGCTGCGCGCTGGTACAGACGGGTGTACAGCCAGCATCGATGGAAGCCGTATCAGCGAGACGACCGGTATGAAGTCGCGCAACGGGTCGTATGGAATATTCTTGTAAATCCAAGGATTGACCGTCATCGGGGTATCCGAGGTGACTTCGATCGTGTAGCCGTCCGGGGCGGACTGCTTTAGTGCTTGTAAGCCGATCTGACCGTTCGCTCCGCCGCGGTTCTCAATGATGATCGTTTGACGCAATCGTTCTGATAGATACTTTGCGACAATTCGGGCGACGACATCGGTGCCGCCGCCGGCGGGAAATGGAACGATCATTCTGATCGTTTGTTTTTCTGGCCAACCTTGAGCGATCGATGATACCCCCGTCAGGGCCAATAGACCGACCACGCCCGCGAGTATGTGTATTAGTTTCCTCATTTGCGCCTACCAATCTTGCCGAGTGTGAATGTTCTGCTACCAGCCGTGAGGTTCGCCATCGAAGATCCAAGCGTTTCGAGCATTAATCTGTTGTCCTTTTTTGGGCCGCCGTTAGCGGCCGATTCGGCAACCTCGGCGCTCCCAATTGCTTTCGTCGGCGCTGGGTATCCTACCTTTGCGCTCGATACCATGGCAGTCGGCCATCGATGACTCGAACAATTATTTTCCATTGCTTATGCTGTGAGTGAGGACTTTTCGCGGGGAAGGGTCGTGAAGATCGGGGTTTTGCTGGGCGACGATATCGGCGGCGAAGTCGTGCCCGAATGCGTCAAGGTCATGAAGGCGGCGGCTTCTCGTTCCGGACTGACCATCGATTGGCATCCATTGCCGATAGGACGAGCCGGGCATGAGAAGCATGGCGATACGTTGCCGACTGTGACCGGACAGACTTTACATAAGCTCGACGGCTGGATTCTAGGACCCATTGGGCATGCGAGCTACCCGCGCAACGACCCGACCTGGGTGATGCCGCCGATTCGGAAAAGGTTTGAATTATTTGCAGCCGCACGACCAGCGCGTTCCTATGCCAATTTGAAGTCAATCCACAAGAACGTCGACATTGTCTTTGTGCGAGAACTCACGGAAGGCATGTTGTATTCGGAAACCGTCGTGGCGGGCGCGCCGGAATTCAGACCGAATGACGACATCACCGTTGCGATGCGTGTGATCACGCGAAAAGGCGCTAGCCGCGTCGCGCGCGAAGCCTTCGAAATTGCACGCACGCGCGAGCGCAAGAAAGTCACTGCTGCCCATAAGGAGCCGGTCTACCGGCTGGCCTGCGGCATGTTCGCGGAAGAATGCCGAAAGGTTGCACTCGAGTACCCCGATGTCACGTTTGAAGAATCGATGATCGATACGATCTCAATGAAACTTGTGATGGCGCCTCAGCAATATGATGTCATCGTCACGACCAATCAGTTTGGCGACATCCTTTCCGATATCGGCGCAGGGCTCGTTGGTGGGCTCGGGCTCGCTCCCGGACTTTGTGTCGGCGAACGTCAGGCCATGGCGCAGGCCACCCACGGCTCGGCGCCTGATATTGCTGGACGCAATATCGCCAATCCCTACGCTATGATCATGTCGGGGCAGATGCTGCTGGCATGGCTCGGCCGCAAGCACACCGAACCGAAAGCGATCGCCGCTGCTGACTATATGCAGAGGGCGATCGACAGGGTCATCGCTGAAGCCAAACACCTGACTAGCGACCTCGGCGGAAGAGCCCGTACGCAGGACATGGGCGACGCGATCGCGGCCGCCGTCACGCAAGTGTAAAATGCACAACGCCGAATTCGGACAAGCATAGCCATGTACAATCTTCACCTCAGTACCGAACAGCTGGAAATTCGCGACACGATCCGCGACTTTGTCACGCGGGAGATCAAGCCGGTCGCGCTCAAGGCGAAGCGGCTCGAAATCTGCGATCGGCGGCTGCCGATGCAGCTCATCGATCAGGCCTCGCAGATGGGCCTGCGCACGCTAGCCTTGTCGGAAGATCGCGGCGGCGCTGGCGCGGATCATCTCACCTGCTGCATTGTGACCGAAGAACTGGCGGCCGGCGATGCCGACATTGCCGCCGTACTCTCGACGACCTCGAGGCTCGGTCATCTCCTGTTTGACCACGTGATGAACGACGCCCAGCGCGAACGCTTCTTGCTGAAATTCGTCAGCGACGACCGCTTCCATCTCGCCTTCGCCAACTATGAAACCCAAACTGACACACGGCTTGGCGTGAACTATCATCGCCCGGCACCGGGCGACGTAGCGCTCGAGACGGTCGCCGCAAAGGTGGATAGTGGCGACTGGATCATCAATGGCGTAAAGGACTATGTGGCCAACGCACCGATCGCCGCGTTGTTCGCGGTCCTGGTCAAAATACCGGGGCAGCCGGTGCCCAAGGTGCTGCTGGTTCCGGCGGATGCACCTGGACTAACAGTACGAGCACACGAGAAACCATGGCCGCATGGT
The DNA here is from genome assembly GCA_036519515.1 of Pseudolabrys sp. Lineage (GTDB taxonomy): Bacteria > Pseudomonadota > Alphaproteobacteria > Rhizobiales > Xanthobacteraceae > Pseudolabrys. The sequence goes on from DATDLC010000038.1 coordinate 3,387, forward strand.
TGTGGTGGCGACGTGACCTTCAAAGATTGCAGGGTGCCGGCCGGCAATCTTCTCGGCGACCATGCGGCCGCGCTGCTGGCTTGCATCGATGTCCCGGGCGACGGCATGCCGCTGTTCCAAGCGCTGAACCTCGGAATAGGGCGTGCAGCCTACGAAGCCGCACTCGACTTTGCGCACCTACGCGTGCAGGGAGGGCGAACGCTCATCGAACATCAGGCGATCGGAACCAAGCTTGCCGAAATCGCGATCCGGCTGGAAGTCACTCGTGCCTCGGTCTGGCAGGCGGCCTGGGCTTCGGATCATCCCGAGGCGATCGCCGACGGCAGTTTGCCCGATCTGCCTCTGCAGACGGTCGCGCAGATCTTTACCTCCGAAATGATGCTAAAGGCGACCAAGGACGCGGCCGAGATCTTCGGCGCCTTGGGCGTGATGCGCGACATGCCGTTACAGAAATACATCCACGATGCCCGAGTTTGTCAGCACAGCGGAAATGGCAATAGCGACGCCAAGCTGCGCCTCGCCGAAGTGATCGCCGGGTTCCGGCGGCCGGCGCATGCGCCGATGGCGATCGCGGGCGAGTAATTAACACTCACGAGGTTAGGTACTCTCATGGACTTTTCGCTCAGCAACGAACAACGTTCCTGGCAGATGCTAGCCCGCAAATTTGCCGACGAGGAGATTCGCCCCATCTCGCTCGGGCGCGATGCCATTCCGACCGCGCGCGAGACCTGGACTTGGGACATCATCAAGAAGGGCTCCAAACACGGCTTCCGCACCATGGCGGTGCCGAAGAAATACGGCGGTCAGGAGACCGATTTCGTCACCCAGGCACTGGTGATGACCGAGCTCGCCAAAGCAGACAGTGCGATTTCCAAAGCCTTCAGCCAGAACTGGAAATGGAGCCACCTGATTTCAGTCGCCTGCACCGACGAGCAGAAGGAGCGCTTCCTCAAGCCGTTCGTAGCCGACGACACCTTCGTGCTTGGCAAGGGCATTACCGAGCCCGGCGCGGGCTCGGACAATCGCATGCCGCCAACCGACGATCCTAAGCCTGGCCTGAGGCTGAAGGCCGAACGCCACGGCGACGAGTGGATCCTTAACGGGGAGAAGGCTTTCATTGCTAACGCCCCGGTCGGAAAGCTGTTCTTCGTCGATGCGCGTACTGACCCAACCGTCCCGCTCAAGCAGGGTATCACCATGTTCCTGGTGCCGAGCGACACGCCCGGCTTCCGCATTGGCAAGGTGTTCAACAAGAGCGGCTGGCGGTTCTATCAGAATGGCGAGATGATCTTCGAGAACGCACGGGTGCCGCACTCCAACGTGGTCGGCGAGGTCAACGGCGCTGTCCGCAGGACCGGCGGCGCCGGTGGCGACACTACTGGCGGCGACCTGTTCGGTGACCTTGAACTCAGCGCCAATGCGCTCGGCATCTGCGACGATGCCTGTGAGAGCGCCATGCGCTACGGCAAAACAGCGAGACAGGGCGGTCAGGTGTTGTGCGCGCAGCAGCAGGTGCAGTTGAAGATCAACCGGATGTACATGATGACCGAGTCGCTGCGCTCGTTCGTGTTGCGGGTAGCCTGGGAGCACGATAGGAAGATCCAGTCGTGTAATGCCGGCCTGGCAATGAACTATTCCTGCGATGTCGTGCAGGAGGTGACCGAACTCTATATGGATATCCGCGGCGCCGACGGCGGCCACATGGATCCGCACACCGACAAGCTGGTGCGCGATTCGTTTATTTGGAGCCATCTCGCCGGAGACAGCGTTTCGCGCATGAAGGTGACGAGACGGATTATCAACTGA
>DATDLC010000039.1:0-2218 GCA_036519515.1 Pseudolabrys sp.
CGATCGCACCGTCTACGCTCAGCAGCATGGCGCCCACAGGCAACGCACCCGCGATCGCCTGGGCCAACAGTTCATCCTTGCGGATGATTGCGCCCTCGATCTCACCTTGGACGACAAGATTCGCAAGCTCGGCTGGTTGCAAGCGCGCATTCATCAATGCTGGAACGGCCGCGAGCCGCTGCATTGCCAGAAGCGCGACGCAATGCTCGAAAAAATTCGGGAGGACGGTCGCAACCCGGCTGCCCGCTTTCACGCCCCGCGCCGCGAGTCCGGCTGCGACCGTATCAACCTCCGCCAAAAGCTGCCGGTAGGTCAACTTGCGGTCGGTGCGGTCATCGACTAGAGCGAGGTGATCCGGCGTGCGCTCGCCCGCGATCCACACCAGGTCATAAGCGGTTTTCATGAGCCTGCCTCCCCTCGCGGATCGCTCCTATTGGTTGGGTAACGTCACCTGCGTCTTGTTGCTCTTTTGCTCGCCGGACAAGAACTTGGCGAGGGTCTTCTGGAAGTGCGGATGCCGGACCGTCCTCATGACGTTCTGAATCTCAAACTCGGTCGCCTCCTCGATCGATTGCCGCCAGCCCATATGGAAGCCCGCCTTCGTAATCCCTTGCAGATGGGTCGGCCCAGCCGCGAGTTCGCGTGCAATGATACCGACATTCTTTTCGAAATTCGCCTCGTCGTAGACCCGGTTCACCACATTCCACTCGAGCGCTTCCTGGGCGTATACCGTGCGGTTGGTCATCATCCATTCCATGGCGTGGCGGAAGCCCACGATCTTGGCGAGCGAGTAGCTGGTGGTGGCGTCGTTGGCGATTCCGATGGTGTGCCAGGCCGGAAAGAAGCTCGCGGTGTCCTTGCACACCGCCATGTCGGCGCAAAGCGTCATCCCGAGCCCGGAGCCCGCGGCAACACCATTGACCGCAGCAAGGATGGGCTTGGGCATGCGCGTGAAGAGATGCAGGATCTGGTGCCACCACATCGCCAGCACACGGAAGTGCGCTGCGACTTTTTCGATGTCGAGGTCCTTGACCGGGATTTCCTTCAGATTGAATCCTGCGCAGAAGGCCTTGCCACGCCCGGTGACCACAACCGCACCGACGGCGTCGTCCGCGTCGGCGCGATAGAGCGCGTTGAGAAATTCCTGCAGCCCTTTGAGCCCGAGTGCATTGCTGAACTGCGGTGCATTGAAGGTGATGGTGGCAACGCCATCGGCCATTCTGTACTCGATCCATTCGTAGGCCTGCTCGGACATTTTCCTCTCCTTCTTTTGTTGCCGGCCGCTCGATCGTTACCAGAAACCTTCGACAAGGATTAGTAACAAACGATATTAAATTGCGTTTGGGCGCGCAAGGATGACTTCGGCCTTAGTCACGACACCAACCGCTTGGTGTTCGCGATCAGCATGATAAGTGCGCGCGCCAACCGGGCACGCTCGGCTGGAGGAAGGCAATCCACGATCTCGTGGTAACGGGCATTGGCGTCGGGAACGACCGTGTCGTAGATGCGCTGACCTTTGCGGGTCAGAAACAGCTCCTGACTGCGGCGATCACTCGACCCGATGCGCGGGACGATCAAGCCACATTGCGCGAGTTCGCGAATGGCGCGGCTGACGCTCATCGGTTGCAGCGCCCAGCGGGCGATAATGTCCACCGCCGTTGCGCCCGGATGGTGCGCAAGCGTGAGGAGAATACGCCACTGGTGGACCGACAGATGATGCCGCACCTCGAGTGAGCCGTAGAAGGCTCGGCCGATCAGATTGGAAAAGGTATGGACCAGCGCAAGAATATTGTCTCCCGGCCTCTTCAGTTGCGCTGCGTCCCGACGATGACGAACAAGCTCGCCGCCCCTGGTTATATTCGCTCTCTTGGCTTTCATGAGCAAATGGCTCAGGTCCGGCCCTGCCACGGCGGCATCGGCAGCATTGGGCTCATCGTCGCAACCTCGACTGGCAGCACGACCGTCGGCGTTAAGTTGCGGCTCTGCACCGAGGCCGACGGGATACCGACATTCTGCCCCTTCTCGTCGAACTTGATCGGCGGGCCGATGATGATGTGGTCGGCGATATCGGTTTCGCGGATCGCTTTCATGAGCTCCGGCCCATTCGTCGACCTTGATCGCGTGAACGCGTCTGCTGCGACCAGCAAGGCCTCGAAGGTGAAGCCGACATAAAAGCATTCGACTGGGAAACGGTAGTTCGGAAAAGCCGGCTTAAACG
>DATDLC010000040.1:0-13597 GCA_036519515.1 Pseudolabrys sp.
CGCGATGATGCGCAGGTGCGAAGCCACGACTTGCCGACCGATGCCGTTGAGCTGGAGCTTGAGCAAAGGCTTCCATAATTTGTTCAGGTGATAATTGTAATCATACAGTGTTTTCGGCTTGAGCCGGCACGCCCCGAGGAAGTCGGCAGCGACTGCTGCGAATATCAGGCCCGATGCGGCCCTGGCGGTTTCCTTTTCAGCCCCAGGATTTCGTCCGTCATCAACCGCGACCAGTACCTTCCTGGCGCGTTTGCGGGCTTCATCCAGCGTCATCGTTGCAGTGGGGCCTATAGTATAGCGACGTGGAATTCCGCCCTGCCTGTATTGAACGACATATTTACGGCTGCCGCCCTCGCGCAGCCGGACACCGAAGCGGGGTAGTTCGTCATCGAAGAATATCTCGTCGGCCTTGGCGCTCGTTAGTTTGCCGACGCTCGTTTGCGTTAGTTTCATGGTGCACCCTGGGAAGCAACTGGGAAGCGCTGGGAAGCAGTCTGTGGCAGATTATGGCAAAACCGTCAGGAGGACAAGGCCAAGTTATCCCCATAAAGCATGGCTATGTCATCATATGGCTTCCCAGGTCATATTGAACTTCCTGATGCCAGATCAGAAGCCGTCGCCTGACCAAGGCCATAACCTTAACCAAGACATAGCCGACCACGCCGATTTCCACGATGCCGGCGAATACGCTGGTGGAATTGGCAAACCGCGATGCCGTCATCATGGCGCCGCCGAGGCCATAGCCGCCCATCAGCATTTCTGCGACCACCGCGACGATCAACGACAGCGGCAATGCCACCTGCAGCCCGGTCAGGATCTGCGGCAGCGCGGCCGGTAGGATGATCTGGTGCAAAAGCTCCCGATTGCTCGCTCCCATATTGCGGGCCGACCAGATCAACTCGCGTTCGACCCCCTGGATCGCGATCACGGTGGCCGCAATCACCGGGAAGATGGCGTCGATGACGATAATGGTGATTTTGGAAATGTCGTAGACGCCGAGCCAGAGAATTACCACGGGGAGGAATGCGATCTTCGGCATGGGGAAGCCGACCGACACGATGGGGTCAAAAAACCAGTGGGCGAAAACATTGCGGGACATCGCCATGCCGATGATCACGCCACCGACGGCGCAAATCGCGAACGCCGTCAGCGCGCGATAAAGCGTGAGCGCGGTGTTGATCCAGAGATCACCGGATACCGCGTCGCTCCAGATGCGTTCAAGCACCGCACTGAGTGCCGGCAGCTGAAACGGAGTGAACGTGCCGCTTCGCGCCAGCGCTTCCCACGCGATTGCGAGCGCGACGACAGAAAATATGCGGGCAAAGCCCCAGACCAGCGTGTAAACAAAGCGCGCGGCTTTTTCGGGCGCGCCATTCGGCGGTTCGCCGCTGCTGGACACGGCCTCAGTCAGTCGCGCCATGCGAGCGTCCGTTTGGTTATTTGGAGATAAAGGCGATCGGCTGCGAATCCGAGAAAAGCAACCGTCAGCACGACCGCATACATCGCATCGTAAGTGCCGTTGGCGCCAAGAGACCCGATCAGATAGCCGAAACCTTTTTGCGCCACGATCAGCTCCGATGAAACCAGCAGAATAAAGGACAAGGCCAGGGCTGTACGGATGCCGTTGAGCAACTCTGGCATGGCGCTCGGCAACACGACGTCCCATAGCATTCGAAGGCGGCTCGCGCCCATGCTGCGTGCGGACCATACCAATACCTGCTCGCTGGATCGCGCACCGTTAAAGGCGCCGATCGTCACGGGCAGCATGCAGCCCAGAAAGATCAGTAGAATTTTCGAACCGTCGCCAAAGCCAAGCCAGATTACGGTCACTGGGATGAGTGCCGATTTTGGCAGCGGGTAGAAAATCTCGACAAGCGGGGCGAGCAGCACATTCACAGGCTTCCACCACGCCATGGCGATGCCGAGGGTTCCCCCGACCAAAATAGCCAAGGCCAGTCCGGCGCCGGCGCGGTACAGCGATGCCCCACCGTTGCTGACAAGTTCGCCGTCTTTGATCATGTCGACTCCGGCGGCGGTCACGTCGGACAAAGGCGGCAGTGCGCTCGTCGAAACCAGTTCGAGTCGTGCGACGACCTCCCAGGCGATCGCGAGCAGCAGCAACGGAAAATACCGCATCAAAAAGTGCTTCATGGTTTTTCAGGTTATGGTCGCCTGCCTTGCGCCTTGATGGCTTCTTCTTTCACCAGATTCCAGGTTTCATCGACTTTCTCGACGAAAAACTTGTTCTTGAAGATATCCGGATCGTTCTTGTCGAACTTCGTGTCGACGATGGTCTTGATACGGCCCGGGCGCGCAGACATGACCGCCACGCGATCAGCGAGATAAACCGCCTCCTGCACATCATGCGTTACGAATATTACGGTCTTGGGGGTGCGCTGCCAGATGCGCAACAATTCGCTTTGCATCAGGCCTCGTGTCTGCGCATCGAGCGCACCGAAAGGCTCGTCCATCAGAAGAATTTTGGGATCGAAAGCCAGGGTTCGAGCGATTGCCGTGCGTTGTTTCATGCCGCCGGACAGCTGCGATGGATAGCTGTCCTCAAATCCGGCGAGGCCGACGAGGTTGATAAAGTCTGAGGCGCGCTTCTCTCGCTCTTCCTTCGGCATGCCCTGCCGCTCAAGCCCATAGAGAATGTTGCCACGAACGGTTTTCCATGGAAACAGAGCGAAGTGCTGAAACACGATGCCACGGTCGGGTCCGGGACCGGCAACGTTCTGGCCATCGATCAGAATCGCGCCGGTTTCCACGGGCAAAAAGCCGCCGATGAGATAAAGCAGGGTCGACTTGCCGCATCCGGAAGGTCCGAGCAAGGCGACAAATTCCCGGTTGGCGACCTCAAGCGAGACCTGATCGAGCGCTAGCACCTCGCGTCCGCGTGGCGGGCGATAAAGGTGGTTGACGCGGTCGATAACGATCTGAGCGGGTACAGCCATGTGACAGGAAGCGTCTCCAACCGACGCAATCTGTCAAGCTCTGTGCACGCTAGTCCGGCGCTCGCGTTGTCCTATAATGCGGGACGGTCAGTCGCTTTTGAGAGGAAAACCTCTGTGTCCAACACACTTGCCGAAGCCCGCCAGGAACTTGCGCTTGCCAATCAGATTGTCGCCAACGAGGGCATTATCGATGCCTTCGGCCACGTCAGCATGCGCCATCCCGAAAACCCGCGCCGCTATCTGTTGTCGCGCTCGCGCGCGCCTGAACTGGTGAGGCCGGACGACTTCATTGAATATGATCTCGAATCGCAGCCGCTGCGCGATCCGGGTGTCGGGCAGTATTCCGAGCGCGTAATCCACGGCGAGATCTACAAAGCCCGGCCGGAAGTGAATTCGGTCTGCCATCATCACTGTCCCGCATTCATGCCGTTGCTCGCGACCGGCACAGACTACATGCCGATTTTTCACCTTGGCGCCGTCGGCGGCGTCCGGCCGCCTTTCTGGGATCAGCGCGATGAATTCGGCGACACCAATATGCTGGTCGTCAAACCGGAGGAGGGCGCTTCGTTGGCTCGCGCGCTGGGCAAGCACTGGATGGTACTGATGATGCGACATGGGGTTACGGTTGCCGGCACAAGTGTTCGCGACTGCGTGTTCCGGTCGGTTTTCTCCGCGAGAAACGCCGAGTACCAGGTGCGTGCCATGACCATCGGCTCCGATATCGCCACCCTTTCGGCGGGCGAAACCAGGTTGGCCGGCCAGATCACTGGCAAGACCACAGGCCTTGCACGGTCGTGGGAGTATTGGTCGATGCGCGTGGCGAACAAGGCTGCAAGTCCCGCAATGGTTGCCAAAAAGACCGCACCGGCCCAAGCGAAAGCAAAGCGCGTGCGCACGAAAGCCAAGCCAAAACGAACGACCAAACGTCGACGCTAATGCAGTCTTGAAATTAAAGTCAGTGGGGCAATACCGTCAAATAATAAGGGAGGAAATCACATGAACAGACTCGAGAAAATTGTTGGTGCACTCGGCATTGCCGTGCCGCTTGCTTTGAGTGCCGGCTTCGCATGCGCCGAGGACACGCTCAAGGTGGTCATCGGACAAATCAATAACTGGGAAAACCAGGCGCCGACGCTCGGGCAGGATGCGGGCATATTCAAAAAACACGGGCTGGTGCTTGAAAATACCGGCACGCAAGGAGCGGGGGAGACTATTCAGGCCGTGATCTCAGGCAGCGCAGATATCGGAGCCGGTGTCGGCGCAGCGGGCGTGATGCGCGCCTTCTCCAAGGGGGCGCCGGTTCGCATTCTTGCCCCTGCCTTCACGGGCACAGGCGATCTCTATTGGTACGTCAAGGCGGATTCGAAACTTCGGACCCTGAAGGATGCCACTGCGGAAAACACGATCGCCTATTCGACCAATGGTTCGAGCTCGAACAATATCGTCGTTGCATTCATCAGCGAACTCGGCGCAAAAGCCAAACCCACGGCGACTGGCGGTCCCGCCGCTACGCTGACTGCGGTCATGTCGGGTCAGGTAGACATAGGCTGGGCGGCGCCGCCGTTCGGCTTGCGGGAAATCAAGGAGGGGAAGATCCGCATTTTGGCCCGCGGCAGCGACGTTCCCTCGTTGCGCGGGCAAACTGTACGAACCCTTATCGTCAATGCCGATTCACTCAAGACAAAACGTGAGGCGATCATGCGCTTCATGGATGCCTATCGCGAGGCCGTCGACTGGATGTATTCCGACCCAAAGGCGCTCGAGATGTATTCAAAGAAGATGAATCAGCCGGTTGATCTGCTGAAGGAATCGATGGACAAGTTTCAGCCAAAAGAAACGATGCAGACCGACAAGTTTGCCGATCTCGATGGAGCGATCCGCGACGCGGTGCAGCTGAAGTTTCTGGAAAAGCCGTTGACCCAGGACCAGATTGCCGAGTTGTTGCAGATCCCGCCTCGCAAAAAGTGAGCGCCGGGGAACACGTGTCAAAAACGTGAACGGGCCACATGCTTGCAGCGGCCCGTTCGTTTGCCGTAGCGAAGAATTTAGGCCTTCTTCTTCTTGCCACCAGACTTGGCTTGCTTGCAGGCGCCAGCTTTGGCTTTAGAGGCGCCGTCCTTCATGGCATAGCAGGCATTGATGTAGCTGAAATTCTGACCGCCCTTGGTCGCGCAGACCGGTCCATAGGGCGCTCCCCAACACGTCGGCCACTGCGGCGCCGCCGCCGCCGGCGTAGCTGCGGCCGCTGCCGGCGGAGCTGCGGCCGCTGCCTTCTTCTTCTTGGCTGCTTCGCTGGGCACAGCCGAACCAATCACGAATGCTACTGCAGCTACTCCCATGAACGTGGCGTAAGCAAGTTTTCTGATCTTCATGTCGCTCCTCCCAAAAAATAGACGAAACATAGTAGGAGGGGACACGTCGTCATGACAAGAATTTTGCGTGCGAGATCGCTGTTTTCAATCTGAACGCGCGTTCATGTAGTGGCAGATCAGTGCCGACGATCGGACACGGAATTGATGGCACTCAAAATGGCTGCGCGGCCTGATTTCAATGTCTCGCGTACGGGTTCCTGCTTTCCGATAGCGCCCATCTCGCGCTGACGTTTGACGGTGGACTCGACCATAAGCGGGTCGAGTCCCAGTTCCCGGAGGGTGGCGGCACATTCTTCCATCTCCGCGGCGCGACGCTCGCCGTGGCTTGCCATGCGCTCGAGATTGTAGTCGGCGATCTTCGTCCAATCGAGCGTTGGATAGTTGTTCTTCAAAGAGGCGGTTACTTCCTCCAGCACTCCGGCGCGGTCGGCGGCCAGGAAACACTCGAGCGTGAGCGCCTCCATACCCTTGATCATGACGCTTCGGATCATCTTGATGGCCGCTGCCGATCCGATCTCGGGACCGACCACCGAAAATTGCATGTCCATCTCTCGCAGCAGAGGTGAAATGCCTTCGGCGTGTGGTCCGGACAACAACAAAGGTGTCCGATGCCGGGCAGGGTAAATTGCAGCGATGATAGCCACGTCGACGTAGCGGGCACGATCGCCCAACAGTTCGGCTGTCTCTTGTTTGCGACCCGGCGATACCGAATTGATATCGAGATAGTAGGGGGTGCCGGCCAGGTGCGGGGTGACCGAACGCGCGGCATCCACGCTGGAAGCGGCAGTGACCGCCGAGATGATCACGTCTGTTTCGCTGATAGCTTCGCGCGCAGATGATGCCACGCGCACGCCCAGGCTCTCCGCCGCCTCTTTCAGCGTCGCGCCTGTCTGTTCCGGAAACAGGATGTCCCAGGCGGCGACACGCTCGATGCCAGTTTCGCGTAGCCCCGAAGCGATCGCCTGGCCGGCTTCGCCAAAGCCAATGAACGAAATACGGGGTGTGTTACGGCGGGTCATGAATGGTTCGCACTCACGAATCCGGCACGCCGGCGACTGGCGGCGTGCCCTTAGCGTGGAATGATTTTATGGTTTGCAGCCCCCAGGCTTGGCCCTTCTTGCGCTCCGCTTCGGTCCAGGTGATGGGTTTCCAGTCCGGTGCCAGGACAAGCCGCGCGCCGGCGCAAGCCACCTCGACCCGATTTCCGCCAGGCTCGTACACATAGAGAAAGAAGGTCTGCTGGATCGCATGTTTGTGCGGTCCGGTCTCGATATAGACGCCATTTTCCAAAAAGACGTCGGCGGCGCGCAGGACATCCTCGCGCGCGTCCAGTGCGAAGGTTACGTGGTGCAGGCGCCCCTTCGTACCGGTGTGATCGCGCGTATAGGCAAAGTCATAGCTTTTGTTTGTCGCGGTCATCCACATGCCGGCCTCGGTGCCATCGTCGAGCACAATCTGCTCGGTCAACATGAAACCGAGATAGTTCTGGAAGAATTCGCGGTTGGCCTTGATGTCGATGGCAAGACCGTTGAAGTGGTCGATGCGACGCACGTTGATGCCGCGAGCTGGATAGCGTTGAGCCTGATTCTTCAGTGCAGGCCTCAGTTCAGGTGGCGCCTCATACCATTCGGTTTCGTAGTAGATCTCGAATTTGTGACCGTCCGGATCCCTGAACATAAATGTTTTGCCGTGGCCGATATCGCCGTCGCTCCAGCCGATATCGAAGCCGGAACCCTTCAGTGCGGCCGCGCGCCGCTCGAGCGCTTGCGGCGATCGTGTCCGGAACGCCGCGTGACCGAGGCCGGAAGTTTTCGACGCAGTCAGCTTGAGCGAATAGCGCTCATAGTCGTCCCAGCCCCGCAGGAAGACGCTGTCGCCTTTTTCGCCGCTCTGGGTCATGCCCATGACGTCGATGAAAAATCTGCGGCTTTCCTCGAATTTTGGAGTCAGAAGCTCGACGTGGCCGAGGTGAGCGATGTCGTGGATTGGTTCGGATGTCATGGTTAAGTTCTTTTGTGTCGTTGGATCAATTCTGCCGAAGCGCGCGTGCGAACGCCAGTACGAGGTTGTTAGCCGGCATTGGCGTGATTTCGGCTGCTGCCAGACCGGCGTCTTGCGCCAGGACGTTGAGATCGTCAACGTCTCGCACACCCCATTCCGCATTCCGCGCTCGCAGCGTGGCGTCAAACTGCGCGTTGCTCGGCGCCGTATGGGCGCCTCCGCGTTTGAACGGTCCGTAAACGAACAGGCGACCTTTCTCTTTCAATAGCCTGCCGGCGCCGTTTATCAGATTCCGCGACACCGACCAGGGAGAAATGTGCAGCACGTTGATACAAAACAACGCAGTCAGCAATCTGCCATCACCCCCGGTCCACGTCCAATCCGCATCCGAAAGGTCGATGATTTGCGGTGCGTTCAGGTTTTCAAGACCGGAATACGCACGCCAGGCAGCGATGCTTTTCAGATGTGAGTCGTAAATGTCACTCGGCCACCACTTGAGATGCGCCGCCCGACGCGCAAACTCCGTCACATGCTGTCCGGTACCACTGCCGATTTCCAGCACGTCGCCGGTCTGCGTCGACAGGAAATCCGACAGCGCCGACCAGATCGGGTCATGATTGCGGTGGAAAGCCAGACCGTCTAGCCGGCCATCCGCTGCAGGCGGTTCGCTATCTCTGCCGTACTCGACGACGAATTTAACCATGGGGATGGAACTGAATATCGCGAAAGCGCAATAAGGCACGGCCGTTTGGCTGGGTCAAAGCCCGTTTCTGTCAGTGGCCATGGCCGGATTACAAGTCCCCCTTCGTTGTTTTTATGGGTACGATCAGGCAAAATCGCGCTTTCCGGCGTTATGTCGCTGGACGACGCGGGATACCGCGCGAGCGTAAAAATCTGTGAGGACAACATGCGCAAGACTTTTGGGTTTTTGGTGGCTCTGGTGGCTAGCTTGACGCTGCCGGGCGCGGCTTCGGCGCAAACCAAGATTGTCATCGGCATACCTACGTCGCCTCCCAACATCGTTCACATGCCGCCGATCGTTGCGAAAGAGCTCGGCCTTTACAAGAAAGCTGGTATCGACGCGGAGATCGTGTCGCTTGGCGATGGTACAAAGGTTTTTCGCGCGTTGCTGGCTGAAAACATCGATTTCGGCCTGACCCCTGGCGCACCCACAATCATCGGCCGTTCAAATGGCGCGACGGTCAAGGCGCTTTCCGCCAATCTGCCGAAGTTCGAAGCCTCGATGATTGTGCGCGCCGAAATCAAGACGATGGAAGACTTGAAGGGCAAGCGCATCGGTATCCAGGAGCCTGGCGGTTTTGCCGATATTTTGAGCCGCAGCGTATTGCGCGCGGCAAAGATCGATCCGAAGGAGGTCAACTTCGTAGCGATCGCAAGCGAGGATGTCCCTGCACTCGTTGCCAATCAGGTCGACACCGCAATCCTGCATGTCGAACAGGAAATGCTGGCCAAGAGCAAGGTGCCGGACCTGCACGCCATTGGGCGCATGTGGGAACTGCAACCGAAGACGCTCTATACATTCCTTGCGGCGAACGAAAAGACCATCAAGGACAAGCCGGAGATCGTGCAGGCGGTGGTTTCGGCCAACATCGAAGCCACTCGGATCATGTATACCGACAAGGCGAAAATAATTCCGATCCTGGTCAAACAAACCGGCTATCCGGAGAAGATACTGTCCGACAGCTTCGACTTCATGGTCAAGGAATGCATTTGGGACGCGAACAGCGGACTGAGTCCCGAGCGGATCAATTTCACTGCCGACTTGATGACCAAGGTCGGCAATATCAAAGAAGGCAAGACGCCCAAGTATGAAGACGTTGTCGACACTACGTTTGCGAAAAAAGCGATCGAACAACTGGGCGAATGGAAAGGTCCGGTCTGTCCGACAGCGGCGTTCTGAGCTGCCTTGATTATGGCCGCAGGGCGCCGCCGCATAGGTGGCGCCCGTTGCACTCAAAGGACAATGTAAAAAGAATGACGACGAGCATTGCCGACCAAATCCAATCCGTTCCTCTTGCTGAGAGCGAGTCCAGCCCGGTAACAGCCAAGGCGCCGTGGTGGGACCGCCCGGCGCTGTTCCGCTATGGCTTTGTTGCGCTGATCCTCATCGTCTGGGAGATCGTCGGGCCCTTCATCAACCCGATCTTTTTCACATATCCGACGAAGGTCGCCGCCGCCTTTTATACGACCACAGTGTCCGGCGAATTGCCGTATTTTCTCGCGCAGAGCCTGGAGGTTATGGTCTATGGACTGACCATTGCCCTGATCGTTGGCATCCCGCTCGGCATCGCAATGGCGCGCGTGCGCTGGCTCGACTGGGCGCTCGATCTGCCCATTAACGCCCTCTACGCGACACCTCTTGTCGCGGTGGTGCCACTGCTCGTGCTGTGGTTCGGCATCTATCTCAAGGCCAAGATAATCGTGGTCTTCCTCTTCGCGGTTTTCCCGGTGCTGATCAACACCTATCAAGGTGTCCGCGAATGCGACAAGAACATGCTCGAAGTGGCATATTCGTTTCGCTCAAGCGAATGGCGCGTGTGGCAGGATGTGTTGCTGCCTTTCGCGGTTCCTTACATCATCGCCGGCATTCGTCTCGCAATCGGTCGGGGACTGATCGGCATGATCATTGCGGAGTTCTACACCACGATTTCTGGCCTTGGATTTATGATCACGCGCTATGCCAACGTGTTCGAGATGGACAAAACCTTCGTGCCGGTGATCGTGTTGATGGTACTTGGCGTTTCTCTTACGTCGTTGCTGAAATGGGTGGGGCGCCGCATTGCGCCCTGGAGCAGCGCCAACCGTTAGCCTACCGGCCAATTGAATTTTTCGCTGTCTCGCGCGACACTTCCATTGCCGGTGTAACCGCAAGTGCGCTGGTTCTTGGTCTGTCCACCCAGACCTTCACGATCATTCACGTCATCATCAGTCTGCTGGCGATTGCGAGCGGCATTCTTGTGCTGGTCGGCATGCTTCGCTCGAACCAAATGCCGGGATGGACCGCCTTCTTCCTGCTGACCACCATCCTGACCAGCGTGACGGGCTTCCTGTTCCCGATCCGCGGGTTCACGCCGGCGATAGGCACCGGCACTGTCTCATTGGTGTTGCTTGGACTCGCGCTCTACGGGCTTTATGGCAAGCATCTCGCAGGAGCCTGGCGATGGATTTACGTCGCTACCGCCGTCGCGTCCCTCTATCTCAACGTGTTGGTGCTGATTGTCCAGTCATTCCAGAAAGTGCCGGCACTCAAACCGTTAGCGCCGACCCAGTCAGAGCCGCCATTCCTGATTGCGCAAGTGATCGCGCTGTTCGCCTTTGTTGTGCTGGGCACGATTGCGGCCTTGCGATTTCGGCCACCCGCGGTTTCTACTCTTTAACCAGGGCTGGGCAGGAGCGGAGAGAATATCCGACCCAAAATGGAAGAAGCCGCCGTAAGCGGCGGCTTCAGCCAATTGGCGAGCTCGCGGAGCTTATTTAAGCTGCGTCGAAACGCTTTCGAACTTCGCGTTGAGGGTACTATTTTCAATCGATTCTGCGCCATTGGCAATGAAAGCGCAGGTGACCGCCAGGTCGCACGCGTGCTCGACCAAATCACACGTTAACGAGACATTAGCCACGCGGCCGAAGAGTTCATCACTTCGCTTCACAAGTGCCAAACGTCGCCTTGCGTACGGCACGCATTGGCGGGCCTATGCATCTTCCGGGCGGTCGACGTAGAGAAGACCGGCCTTCGCGAGCGGCTCGCGCATTTTATACATGTCGAGGCTAAGCGTGCCGGCCTCAAGTTGCTTTCGCTTTCCGTCCTCGTCGTCCTTGCGCTTCTGCGCCTTCTGGGCAGTCTCGACCGCAAGTTTTTTAGGGATAACGACGACGCCGTCATCGTCGGCTACAACGACATCGCCCGGTTCGACGTTCACTCCGGCACACACGACCGGAACGTTGACCGCGCCGAGCGTGGCCTTCACCGTGCCTTTTGCCGAGATCGCCTTCGACCACACCGGAAAGCGCATTTCCGAGATCGGGCGCACGTCGCGGCAACCGGCATCGATCACCAGCCCAATCACACCCCGGGCCCGCAGCGCCGTCGCCAGCAACTCGCCGAACATACCATCCGAATTGTCGGCGGTGCATCCGACGACCAACACATCGCCTTTCTGACATTGCTCGACCGCAACATGAATCATCCAGTTGTCGCCGGGTTGCGCGAGCACCGTGACCGCGGGCCCCGCAATCTGGGCGCCGGCCCAGACGGGGCGCATGTAGGGCTTCATGAGACCGGAACGGCCGAGTGCCTCATGAGCGGTGGATACGCCAACCGCCGCGAGCGTGCCCACGGCGTTGCTGTCGGCGCGTTTGATATTCCGAACGACGACGGGTTTCATTCCAAAATCTCCTCCACTGTCGGGAACAGCCGCTGATACGCTTCCCCATGGGTCATCGGTACGCCAGTGTTGCGGCTGCCTTGAATGCCTCGGTTGAGCGCAACGCGCTCGTAGTACGCCCACAGGTGCTTTTGTGCAGCCAGAATCTGAAAGGCGTTGCACTTCTGGTCCCACACCTCGTCGATTTTCAGAATGAGATTGGGCTTGTAGTTACACATTTCCGGCTGATGCGGCTCGAACAGGAACACCGGCGGCGCAGAATATTTGTATTTTGCGTCGGGCTTGTGGCCCATCGCCTGTGCGACGACGCGCGTTTCTTGCGCAAAATGTGCAGCGTTCGGATGGTCGAAGTTGTACGGATCCTCAAGTGCGTGCGTGAGCACAAACGAAGGATTGAGCTCGCGGTAGATGTCGACCATGCGGTCGAAATGCTTATCGTTGAGTTTGAGCGGATAGTCGCCGCAATCGAAAAACTCGATGTCTGCGCCGAGCAATTTGGCAGCCCGTTCGGCTTCACCCCTACGACCCGCCTTGACCTTTTCCAGAGTGGCTCCCGGCTCCTTCCAGGCAAACTGACTTTCGCCGCGCTCACCGTACGACAAACAAACAATCTTCACCCGATAGCCGCGCTTGGCATGCAGGGCGATGGCACCACCAGCGCGCCAAACGAAATCTCCGGGATGGGCGGTAATGACCAGTCCGGTCTTGGTGTCCGCCATGCGAAGCTCCTTTTCCGTACCGGGTTGTTAAACTAGGTTGAGTGGCGGGCGGTCAAGCCGTCGCATGAAGTGCTTATGGAGACGTTTCACAATGGCAAATCCCGCCGCCACGACGCTGCGCATTGTGCTTGGCGACTACCCGCACACGATGCCGCTCAAGCGTGGGGAGGTCGCGTCGCCCTGGCTGAAGCTCGACTTTGTCGAAGTAAAACCGCTGTATCAGGCGTTCAAGCCGATGGTGCGCGAGCACGCCTACGACGCCGGCGAGATGGCGCTGGTGACTTATTTTCAGGCAAAGGATCATAACAAAGGACTGATCTTGCTTCCTGCGGCGATGCTCGCGCGATTTCAGCACGGAACCATGCTCTTCAATGCGGAACGCGGCAGGCTCGCGCCGAACGATCTTCCCGGCCGGCGCATCGGTGTCCGTTCCTATAGTCAGACCACCGGCGTGTGGCTCCGAGGCATTCTGCAGAATGATTACGGCGTCGATCTGAGCGGCGTGCAGTGGGTGACTTTCGAGGACGGGCATGTCGCGGAAGCCGGAGATCCGCCTGGCGTTACCCGGGCACGCGCCGATCAGGACATCACAGCCATGCTGATTGCCGGGGAGCTCGACGCGGCAATCTACGGCGCGGCCCTGCCCAAGGATCCGAGACTGCAAAGCGTAATTTCGGATTCCGAGCGTGCCGCCCGGGATTGGTACAGCAAGCACGCGCTCGTCCCGGTCAATCATATGGTCGTCGTAACTGAGGAGTTCGCCCGGTCCAATCCGCCCGTAGTCGCCGAACTCTATCGTTTGCTGGAGGAAGCGAGAAAGGCTGCACCGCTGGCCGGCGCTATCGACACTGCGCCCTTCGGCAAAGAGAATAACCGGCGCTGCCTCGATCTGCTTTTGTCATACTGCGCACAGCAAAAACTGATTTCGCGCCAGCTCAAATTTGACGACCTCTGGTGAGGTGATCAACGCGTAATGAACAAGCGGAGTGAAGGATGAAAAAGACCTACACCGGTGGTTGCCAATGCGGCAAGGTCCGGTACGAAGCCCAGGCTGACATCGGCGAAGTCGTCACCTGCAATTGCTCGCGCTGCCGCAAGCTCGGACCGTTGCTTTCTGCCGTTGCGATGTCGGACTTCAAGCTTCTGGC
>DATDLC010000041.1:0-4741 GCA_036519515.1 Pseudolabrys sp.
GGCCATCAAGCTCTCTCTGCTCATTCTGGACCAGGATGACTGAAGTCACGGGACAAGGCGTTGGCGCGCGGGTCCGCCGCAAGGAGGATTCACGTTTCCTGCGCGGGCGCGGGAATTATGTCTCGGACATGATCCTCCCCGGCCAAAGCGAAGTCGCATTCCTGCGCAGTCCGATTGCGCACGGCCGCATCCGGCGCATCACGAAGCCGCCAGGCAGCGAGGGACGCGTGTTCGTCCGGTCTGACCTGGCCGAAGCAGCCGCCATGATCGCGCCGACCACGGTGCCTGGATACAAGCTCTCCGAGTGGCATCCGCTGGCACACGGCAAGGTTCGCTTCGTCGGCGAGCCGGTTGCGATGTGCGTTGCGCCGACGCGAGCCGAAGCCGAAGACCTGACCGAGCAGGTCGAAGTCGAGTTCGACGAGCTGCCCGTTCTAGTCGACGCTCTCGCCGCGCGCGCCGAGAAGACTGTCCGCGTGCATGAGCAATGGGACGACAATCTGTTTCTGACTCTGAACCTTGACAACGGTTACGATGCCAACGCCAAGGGCGCGCCGGTCGTGGTCAGACGCGAGCTATCGCTGAACCGTCAAGCGATGGTGCCGATGGAAGGCAAGGCGATCCTGGCGCATTGGGACGAGCGCAGCGACCAGCTGGTCGTCTACTATTCGACCCAGGTGCCGCATGTCGTCCGCGTGGGACTGGCGCAGTTCCTCGGGATCGATCAGGGTCAGGTGCGGGTGATTTCGCCCGACGTGGGCGGCGGGTTCGGCTACAAGGTCATTGTGCATCCCGAGGAGCTGTGTGTTGCCTGGCTGGCGCTCAAGTATCGCCGGCCCTTCCGCTATGTCGAGGACCGGCGCGAGCACCTGGTGGTCGGCGCCAATACCCGCCAGCATCATTACCGGCTCACCGCGCACGCGGATCAACGCGGACGGCTGCTCGCACTCGACGCGGAAATCACCATCGATGGCGGCGCTTATTCCAACTGGCCATTCACGGTTGCCCTCGAGCCGGGGCAGGCGACCGGCAATCTGCCGGGCCCTTACGATTTCCGCGGCTACCGCTGCAAGACGTATTGCGTAGCGACCAACAAGCCCGGTTTTCTGCCCTACCGCGGCGTGGCCCGCACCGGCGTCTGCTTTGCGATGGAACTGATGATCGACGCCATCGCGCGCGCAGTCGGCCGCGAGCCATGGGAGGTGAGGCACGACAATCTCGTTCCGGCCTCGGCGATGCCGTACGACAATGTCACCCGCAAGCACTACGACAGCGGCGATTACCAGAAGGCGCTGCTAACGGCGCGCGACAAGATCGGCCTCGCGGCCTGGCGCGAACGCCAGCGCAAGGGCGAGCCCGACGGCCGCCTGATCGGTGTCGGCTTCGCGTCGTATTGCGAGCAGACCGCGCATGGCACCAGCGTGTTTTCCGGGTGGGGGCTGCCGATCGTGCCAGGCTACGACCAGGCTACGGTTCGGGTGATGCCTGACGGTGGACTCGAGGTTCGCGTCGGCGTGCATTCGCACGGGCAGGGCATGGAAACCACCATGGCGCAGATCGCGCACGAAATCACCGGCGTTGCTCTCGACAAGATCCGGGTGATCCTTGGCGACACCGGCACCACTCCGTATTCGACGGGCACCTACGCGTCGCGCAGCATCGTCATGTCGGGCGGCGCGGTGGCGAATGCCTGCAAGGAACTGCTGCCGCGCTTTGTGCTAATCGGCGCGCATTTGATGCAGGCCGCGGTGAATACCGTGCGCTACGAAAGAGGGATGATTGTCGGACCGCAGAAATCGATCCCGCTTCGCGAGGTGGCGGAAGCCTGGTATCTGCGCCCGCAGGAGCTGCCGCCCGATGTCGATCGCGGCGGCCTCGAGACGACGTTGGCCTTCAAGCCAGCGCGCGACACCGGCGCCTTCAGTTACGCATCGCATGCCGCCGTCGTAGCGGTCGATACCAGCATCGGACAAGTCGAGATCCTGGACTATGTCGCGGTCGAGGACTGCGGCACGCTGGTCAATCCCATGGTGGTCGAGGGGCAATCTTTGGGCGGCATCGCGCAAGGCATCGGCACCGCGCTCTACGAAGAAAGCCCGTTCGATGCGAACGGACAACCGCTCGCTTCGACCTTTGCCGACTATCTGCTGCCTGGGCCGACCGAAATCCCAGCCATCCGCATCTTCCACATGGAGACGCCCTCGCCCTATACCGAGTTTGGGATCAAGGGCATGGGTGAGGGCGGTGCGATAGCTCCACCGGCTGTCATCTTCAACGCGGTCAATGATGCGCTCAAGCCGTTGGGCGTGGAGCTGACCGAAACTCCGCTGTCGCCGCGCCGCCTGTTGGAAGCGATCGAGCGCGCCGGCGCGTCGGCGCCGTTGCCGGTGGGCGACGCATGAAGGCGGCGCGTTTCGACTACGTACGGCCGGACGACCTGCACCAGGCAGTGGCCGCGCTGGGCAGGGCCGGGGGCGGCGCGAAGCTCCTGGCCGGCGGTCAATCGCTCGGTCCCATGTTGAACCTACGGCTCGCGCGTCCCTCGCTCCTGGTGGACGTGTCGCGCCTGGACTCCCTCGCGCGCGTCGAAGATATCGGCCGGGCTTGGCGCATCGGTGCCTGCGTCACCCACTCCCGGATCGAAGACATGCGGGAACAACTCGCTGGGGGCGAGATGCTGTGCGAGGTGGCGGCCGGCATCGCCTATCGGGCGATCCGCAACCGCGGAACAATCGGCGGCAGCATCGCCCATGCAGACCCGGCCTCGGATTGGCCCTTGGCGCTCGCGGCGCTCGGAGCGACGGTCAATATCAGGAATGCCGGTGGTGCGCGCGCCATGCCACTCGAAAAATTCTTGCTAGGCGCTTTCACTACAGCGTTGCGCGAGGACGAGATCCTCGAGTCCGTCGAGGTGCCCAAGCTGTCGCGCGCGGGGCGTTACGGCTATTACAAATTCTGCCGCAAGACCGGCGAATATGCCGAGGCGAGCGCGGCGGCGGTGTTTGCTCCAGGATCGCAAATTGCCCGCATCTATTTCGGCGCGGTTCGTCCCGCACCTGTTTCGCTTTCAGCGCTGGCCCGGCGGATTGCCCAGGAGGGACAATCCGCTGTCTCGGAAGAAGCAATCAGTGCGGCAGTCGTCGCGGTGGCGAACGACCTCGATCCAGTCGAGCGGCGCATGGTGATAGCCGCCGTGACGCGCGCCCTGCAGCAGGTGTTCGCGTCGTGACGCCAATCTCACTCACTGTGAACGGGCGGACAGTACAGGCGCTGGTCGAGCCGCGCATGCATCTTGGCGATTTCCTGCGCGAGCATTGCCGGCTCACGGGGACGCATCTTGGCTGCGAGCACGGCGTCTGCGGCGCCTGCACGGTCCTGATCGCCGGCGCGCCGGCACGCTCATGCATCACTTACGCGGTCGCCTGCGACGGTCTTGCCATCCGGACGATCGAAGGATTTGACGATGACGCGACCATGGCAGACTTGCGTGAAGCCTTTTCGCGTGAGCACGCGCTGCAATGCGGTTTCTGCACGCCCGGCATGTTGATCGCCGCACGCGATATCGCCGAGCGGATTCCGGATGCTGACGAGCGCCGTATCCGGGTTGAGCTTTCCGGCAACCTCTGCCGGTGCACCGGCTATCGCGGCATCGTCAATGCGGTGCGCAGCGTGGTCGAGGCCCGTCGGCAACAGCCGGCCGTTTCCATGCCAAAAGCCGG
This sequence comes from Pseudolabrys sp., assembly GCA_036519515.1. GTDB lineage: Bacteria > Pseudomonadota > Alphaproteobacteria > Rhizobiales > Xanthobacteraceae > Pseudolabrys. Next base: position 3,720 of record DATDLC010000041.1, read on the forward strand.
CGCCGCGCTGGCTGCCCCGTTTGCCACGTTCGTGCCGAAAGATGCCGAGGCAAGCCCTGCTGCTGCCGCCGCTCCCACAACGGCAGCCGATGAGCCTCGCCAAGGCTGGACTCGTTTCGAAGAGAGCTTCGTCATCCTCCAGTCGCCATCGACGGTGTGGAATACTTTTGAGGATATTCCGGCGGTCACCGCATGTCTGCCGGGCGCCACGTTGACCGAATACGATGCGCACACCGTAAAGGGAAAGATGTCTGTGAAGCTCGGCCCGATTTCGGCTTCCTTTGCGGGCTCGGCGGGCATCGAGCGCGACGATGCGGCGCTGCGCGGCGTGATCCGCGGCGCCGGCAGCGACCGTGGCACGGGCTCGCGCACCAAAGGTGAAGTTGTCTATCGCCTTCAGCCGGAGGGCGACGGCCGCCAAACGCGGGTCATCCTGTCGGTCGAATACAGCCTGCAAGGCGCGCTCGCGCAGTTCTCGCGCTCCGGGATTGCGCAGGACCTCGGCCGCCGCCTGGTTGCCGATTTTGCCGCCAATCTCAATGCCTGCCTCACGGGGAAATCACTAGATCGACAGTCGAGCACCCAACTCAATGTCGGACGTTTGCTGCGTCTATGGGTCCGAGATCGGTTGCGGCGCTTGATTGGCCTTGATCGATCCAAGTGATCGAGCCCGCACTCAGGCAAGACGGTTCACAATAGCTTCTTGCCGGTGACCCAAGCCCTGCCCCTTTATTGCAGCTTCTATGCGGGCTCGGAGCATGTTGGCAGTGGAAGGGCTGGCCGAGGGAGAGGAACTGGCATCCAACATTCTCCACTTGCTTTGCGCGGGCATGGCCACAACGGCGGTCGCCAAGCCAGCCGTTGCCCAGCAGATGCCGGAAATGAAGTGGCGCCTGACAGCGAGCTGGCCGAAATCGCTCGATACGCTATACGGCAATCCCGAATATATGGCCAAACGCATCGCCGAACTGAGCGACAACAAGTTTCAGATCCAGGTCTTTGCTGCGGGCGAGATCGTGCCC
>DATDLC010000042.1:0-42750 GCA_036519515.1 Pseudolabrys sp.
TGCTGGAGCAACGGCAGCAGCGTTATTCGTTAGGCGCAATAGTCGCTTCAGAAGCACTTACTTCTGTGACGGCGAGGGTACGCAATCGTATTGGGTCGCGTTCTCCAGTTGCCGCCAGTTTTAGGATAATTGCTGCGAGCAGGCTCTTGCCCCCGTGGGCTTGTTCCTCTCGCCGTAGAGAACCCCAAGCCTCGTCTAAGACGCTTCGCAACAGGTCGATGGTTTCAGGATCAAATGCGCCGCCATAAACCGTTTTCATAAACCATGCCTCCCGACACTGCTTTTTTCTTTGTTTTCCTGCCTTGAAATTTATCGTGGCGCTCAAATTTTTCCGGTGTCTGTAAGATAGCTGACATATCCCCTTGTATTTTTGTGCGGCAGCGCAGCATGTCAAAAGACGTTCGGAGCAATCCAATTGCCTCAGCGCATTTCGGCAGCGATCCGGCTAATGGTGCCATTCGATAGGTGAGACAATTTATTGACAGTCTGAGCGTCATTGCCCGGCAACATCCTGACCGGCACCCCACCACTCACAACCATGCCGCCGTGACCTCAGAAACGGCTCAGGGACTCGCGCCACCGGCAGCGAGCGCACCAGCGGCGTTCTCTGAGTCAGCAAGCATGCTTTCGGAAATGGGGTCCGGGAGTAAACCCCCAGGGCCGCTAATGGAGGAGAGTGGGTGTCAGTTTTTATCCATGTCCCCCCAGGTCTATGCCTAAAAATTTTTACAAGATGAAAAATCCAGCGACTTGTTCTCGGATTGTTGCTTAACATGGGCCCATCCGGGGAGAGCTTGTTATGGCCGATTGGACATGGATACCAAGCTTGCTTATTCGTTTAGGATCGTGGCTGTCTCGCAAAAGTAGCATCCCAGGCCTCCACGTTATACCGGGGACAACGTATTGCCGGGCTTGCTCATGACAGCGATCACGCTGGCAAATTCTTCGGCCTCAATTAGTAGCCGCTTGTCGGATATACCACGATCCACCTCCTTCATCGCACCATCTTGCAGCTTGAACAGTGGATCGCGAACGTGATGGATCAAACCCTCGCCGGATGCCAATCCGCTTTGCACGCGATATTGATTCCAGTTCTCATCGACGAGTTTCAATATTTGCCGCACCCGGTTTAGCGACGTTCCCTTTCGACCCTTTGATGTCGCGCCGATGAGGCACAGAAATAATTTGCTGTAATGGAAATCGCCCTCGACTTGGTAGAACGGACCGAGCCCAATGACGTTGCCGACTGCCGCAAGATATTGAATCAGTATGGCAGCCGGATCAGACTCGGTATGCGGCTTGAGCGTATTGGTCACATGGCGAGTGAGCCCATGCTGGGCCTCCCTCGCCATGATCCGCCATTTGTCTTGATTGTATTGCGGTGCCGGTTCCTCGCTTTCCGGTGCAGATGCCGGATTGAATGCCTGGGCAAAAATAGTCTGCGCATCGTCGGGTTCGATGTCGCCAATGGTCGCCATCTCATGCAACGCATCGACGGCAGCCTGCCGTGTCACCGCATGTGATTCTGGATATACAGTGCGATCTATGTCCAGCATCCTGCGCAAATCTATTGCGGCGTTTCGCAACTGATTGTGCGCATCGGCATCGGGCTTGCGACATTCAATTTGCCGCCGCCAATGCTCGATGGCCTTTATGATCGGCGTGGAGTGGTCTTCATGTGCGGTAGACGGGCGCGGCATGGTCATTCTTTCTTTTTTATGAAGAGGCCAAAGTTTCTGCCGATGACGGAGTGACGAGACGCCTGGTCCAAGGCTCCGGCGGAGTTGTTTTGTGTTAGGCGGCAGTTTGTTTTGATCTTTCCTTTAGCCACGCCCGCAGCGCACCAGCCGGATACTCGACACGTCGGGGACTAAGCTGAACGCGGGGAGGGCCAGCGTGCTTGCGGTGCAAGCGATCGAGCGTATCGGCAGAAAGGTTGGTTATCGCGCATGCCTGCTGCTTGCTCAAAACGATACAGTCGGCCATCGCATTACGATTGTCGTCGCGGCTCATTGTTCCCTCGTGCGAATTCATGCGGCATCGAGCGCCATCGCACCGGCGTATCGTCATCTCGATTTTGATGCGAGAAAAAAGCAGTCCAGCATACTCGCGAATATGCTGGACTAATCGTGCCAATCAGAGAGACCCATCAGCGGCTTCGTTCGCTGGAGTCGTTTCAGTATTGGCTTCCAGTGCCCCCAGATTTTCAAGAGGCGTGCACGCTTCAAGCCAAACTTTCGCACGGCATCATCAATGACGACTTTGACCGGCTCGCCGGTCTGCACCTTTGAGAAAATGAATTCCGCAACCTGCTTTTCTGCTAGTGCATCCGACGGCCTGCCGCTGCGACGGCTTCCAAATCGAATGCAGCGATCGACTTCATCGCGGTCCGGATCAATCAAGTCTGCCAGCAAAAAGCGTAGGCCAAGATCGAGGGGCCGCGCTGATCGAAGCTTGCATGCTAGCGCTCGCCGCGCCTCCTGCTCATCAGCGCTGCCATCTTTCAGATGCCCGTAGAGTAGATCGGCGATCCGTTGTCGATCTTCGGTCATCGTCGCTTGGCCTCTAGAGTGCGCACATGTTCCGCAGTCACGGGCGCCGAAAGTTCATTTTGCCATCCGCGCTAGCCGCTCAGCGAAGGTAGCGCGTGGGCCCTCAGCTTCCTCAAGCGCGACCGCTCTAACTGAAACGGCCTTCGACCTCGACGGCGACGTGATCGCGTCGACATGATCGGCCCATGCGCTGAGTGCCGACGCAATCTCTCGTTCATACCGATGCCTGTCGTAGACCGCCTCGATGCCGCCCTTGGTGTGGTTGAGAGTGAGTTCGGCAATGTGCGGTTGAACGCCGATCCTGCCCAGACCCGTACGCATCGAACGTCGAAGATCGTGCAACGTCCAATGAGCGAGCGGCTTGCCCTCAGCCACCGCGATACGATTGTTGAGCGCGACGGTCGAATAAGACCAAGCGCTGAATGATCCGCCACGCCCACCGAAAACAAACTCACGCTCCTCGCGACGTGGTGCTGACCGTAAGATTTCCAGTGCCATCTGCGGCAAGCCCAGCGTATGAGTCCTATGGTTTTTCGTCCTCTCGCCGGGAATGGTCATGATGCCAGCGGCAAGGTCGAGTTCGCGCCATCGCAAACCACCGATCTCCTCTCGCCGACAGCCGGTCAAAATCAACAATCGGACAATTCGCCCAAAATCGTCGTCACCGCAGGCATTCCACACAATTGCCAACTCGTGATCAGTGAGCACCCGCTCGCGTGATTTGGCTCCTTCGTTCGGATTGTTGGTGCCAATGGTCGGATTGCTCTCGCATAAGCCTTCACGCATTGCCCAATTGAACAACGCTGCCAGATTGGCGCGGGCTCGGGCTGCTGCCGTGCGGCCATGCTCGCTGACAATTTCATGCAACCGTGCCGCGATCTCCGCTCGCCTAAGGTCGCCAATCGGTCGGGACGCCAGTGGTCGCCAATGCGGACCGGTGAGGTGCAGCTTCGCCTGCTGATAGGTGGCGGGCCGCTGCGTGCCATCTTTCAGTCTGGCTTCTTTCTGGCTGACGTAACGGGCAGCAACCGCTGCCAGGGTCAGCTTGGAGGCAAGGGCTTGCTCGTTGGCGCGTTGGCGCTCGGCAACTGGGTCGGTCCCTAGCTCCGCCTGTGCGAACCGCTGGCGGGCGATCTTACGGGCGTCGTCCAGCCTGACCTTGCGGGTATCTCCAAGGCTTTCCCGTCGCTGCTGCCCGCCAACCCGGTATTGGATGACCCAGCGCTTGGTTTCGCCTCGCATGCGAACACCAAAACCCGGTAATTCCGTATCCCACTCGAAGTGCTCGGCCTTACCGGGAGGTCGCTTGAGCGCGGTCACTGTATCGGTTGTCAGTTTCATCCTTCGGCCATCTCGCGTCACGTGCTGATTTTGGGAAGCACGGGGGAAGCAAAATTTGATCTCTTGCTTCCCATTTGCGGTTTTCCGATCACGTGCTAATTTGGGAAGCATATGGGAAGCATAATCAAGCGGTCAAGCGCGGTTTCACGCGTCCAATACACACGTGGTAGCCGCAAGATTGCCCTAATTTTTAAGCCTTCTGCGGCTTTAGGCGGTCTCAAGCGGGAAGCAATGGGAAGCAATGGGAAGCAATCAAGGTGATAGCCAAATCGACAGCACGTGCGCGACGTACATGGTGTCGTTGACAGGCGTGGAGATCGCATCGCGCTTGCCGGTTATCAGCGCCGACGCGATCGAGCCATTGTCATCGGGGATCGCCGCGCGGATGCGCTTATCCATGGTCTCGCGCAGATCGTCGATCGCGCTTGCGTAACGTGGCCAGAATCCGCGCTCGACCGGCGTTGATTTCACCTTGATTGCGCCAAGCATGTAGCCGGAAGCGCCGATGCGCTGGAAAAACATATCGCGGGCAAAATCGTATCCGCCGGGACGCAGCGGCTGCAGCGGCGGCGACAAATGCGCCTTGAGTTCCACAAAACTGCCGACAGCCGGCGCGCTTCCCTTGCGCACGGCGACGCGAACGCGCTCCGGCGGTGCGGAGCTTATACCCGATGCCTCGAAGCGCTGGACGCGGATCACGATACGGTCGCTGCGTTCGCGCTCCTCACGGATCTCGACAAATCCGGCGAGCAGTGCGCTCGATATTGGACGCTGCAGGATCGAATGTCCGATCCGCACAGTCTGCAGCGTGGCGGTGGCAAGCCCCAGCCCCATAGCGGCGAGCGCAAGCGCCAGCGAAAACGCAATGGCACGCCGGCGCGCCAGAACAGCCACGACCGTCGCCGTAAAAGCCAGAGCCGAGGTGGCCCACAAGGCCACGTGAAGTAGACGACGATGCCGAAACCGAAGGCGACAGGTAGCCAGGGCATCAATCGCCCTGGCGTCACCTCGGCTGTCGCCCATGTCGAGATTGTTTCGCGTAGTCGGCCGGTGGCATCGGTCACGCCGTCCGGAAACGACACCCCGGCCGGACGGTGTGCCGCGTCCCAGGTTCTCGCGCCGGCTTGCGCCCTTTGCGTTCGGGAATTCTGTCGGGCCACGTTGAGACGCGCCTCTCGACGCGACCCATTACAACCGGCCCTAGTCTAACTCATCCTCCGGTTGTACAGAGTGTTGACCACTCAGGCTGTGGCTTTCTCCTTGGCCCAGGTATCGCGTAGTCCGATCGTACGACTGAACATGAACGCGCCGGGCTTTGCGTCCCGGTCGAGGCAGAAATAGCCCTGCCGTTCGAACTGTACGGGCTCTTCGGCGCGCGCATCGGCCAGCGCCGGCTCGAGGCGGGCCCCTGCCAGCACTTCGAGCGAGTTTGGATTCAGGTCGGCGGTGAAGTTTTCCCCGCTCAGATTGGGTTGCGTGAACAACGGATTATAAATCCGCACCTCGGCCGGAACCGAATGCGCCGCCGACACCCAGTGGATGGTGGCCTTCACCTTGCGGCCGTCGGGAGCATTGCCGCCACGCGTGGCCGGATCGTAGGTGCAGCGCAATTCGGTCACCTCGCCCTTGGCGTTCTTCACCACTTCACGGCAAGTAATGAAATAGGCGTAGCGTAAGCGCACCTCGGCGCGCGGAGACAACCGGAAGAATTTCTTCGGCGGATTTTCCATGAAGTCGTCCTGCTCGATGTAAAGCTCGCGCGAGAATTTTATCTTGCGCGACCCCGCCGCCGGATCGTCGGGATGATTGACGGCATCGAGCTCTTCGACCTGTCCCTCGGCGTAGTTTTCGATCACGATTTTCAGAGGACGCAACACAGCCATCCGGCGCAGCGCCTTTTTATTGAGGACCTCGCGGACCGAGAAATCGAACATGCCGACATCGACTACGCTGTTGGCCTTGGCGACGCCGATGCGTTTGACGAAATCGCGGATGGCCTCGGGCGGCACGCCGCGTCGGCGCAAGCCCGCGATTGTCGGCATGCGGGGATCGTCCCAGCCGCTGACGTGTCCATCGCGCACAAGTTCGGTCAGTACGCGCTTGGACAGCACCGTGTAGGTCAAATTGAGCCGCGCGAATTCGTATTGATGCGGCTTCGACGGGACCTTCAGATTGGCGATGAACCAATCATAAAGCGGGCGATGATCCTCGAATTCGAGTGTGCAGATTGAATGCGTGATGTGCTCGATCGCATCCGACTGACCGTGCGCATAGTCATAGCTTGGATAGATCTTCCATTCCGTGCCGGTGCGCGGATGCGTTGCGTGCAAAATCCGGTACATCACCGGATCGCGCAGGTTGATGTTGCCCGACGCCATGTTGATCTTGGCACGAAGGACGCGCGCGCCATTCGGAAATTCCCCTGCTCGCATGCGGCGGAATAGGTCGAGATTTTCATCCACGCTGCGATCGCGGAACAGGCTGTTCTTGCCGGGCTCGGTCAGTGTGCCGCGGTTGGCCCGCATGTCGTGCGGGCTCTGGTCGTCGACATAGGCCTTGCCAGCCCGGATCAGATCCTCGGCCCAGGAATAGAGCTGCTCGAAATAATCGGACGCGTGATAGAGGTGCTGTCCCCAATCGAAGCCGAGCCAGCGCACATCATGCTCGATGGCGTCGATATATTCCTGCTCTTCCTTGGTGGGGTTGGTGTCATCGAAACGCAGATGGCAGCGCCCGCCGAATTCCTCGGCAATCCCGAAGTTCAGGCAGATCGACTTCGCATGGCCAATGTGGAGGTAGCCGTTCGGTTCCGGCGGAAAGCGCGTGACGACGCTTTTGGCACGTCCGGAATCGAGGTCGGATTTGACAATATCGCGGATAAAATCACGTCCCGCCTCCGCGACAGTCGTTTCGTTTACCGTCATGCCGTACCAGCCTCGATAAATTGCGCATTGCCGGAACGGCATGTCGCGAGCGGCCTATGTGCCAAATCCCGGCCCGCGCCTCAAGCGGCGTTTCTCTCGCGTAAGCCCGCAACTATGGCAGCAAAAAGCCCGGCACGAAGCCGGGCTTTCGTTAACTCTACGTTTTCACCACTCACAAGCTAATGAGCGAATGCCTCCGTCACGGCACGCCGCGCGGGCTATTTTCGATCGGCGCGGGACGCTTGGATCTCACGTGATGTCTTCCCCGCAGGGCTTGCCCAAAATCGTGCTTCATCACACGAATTCATGCCGAATGATGTTATACCAAAACCACCATTGGCTGTTCGAACATATATGACTGTCGTATTCACATCGCCCCCAACGCTGCGGGAAGCACCAAATGGACTAGCTCCCTGACCGGTGGGCGATATCGAGACGGTCCCATACTTTACCGCAGCATTACGAGCAGCTACCGTCCTTGGATCCTCCTGTGGAGCTCCGCCTACAACACCCTTTGCGATCTGCGCTGCGCTCTTTGCCTGCTGATCCACGTATTTCTCCGGAGTAGCCTGGACGCAGCGTGCATTTGGATTCTGTTTTGAATCTCTTCCTGTGGAGACGTTATCGCATTTTTGGGTCGCCGACGCTTTTTGCGCCGATGCCGGTAGAGTTGTCACAGCAGTCAGGGTCGCGACGCCGAGAGCCAGCAGCATAAATATGGTCGACGATTTCATTTGGATTTCCTTTCGTTTTCTTGAAACGCATTGAAAGCGAAGCGCTGCGCTTCTCGTGGTAAGTCATCACACGATAACTATCGCGCGCGCTTCGAACGCAGTCTGACCGCTGCATTGAGGATAGGTTCATCTTCCCGCGTCGAGATCATCCGAACGGCAGATATCGCAAAATTTTCGTGTAGTATCGTTCAGATAAAATGGAGGCGAACAAAAAAGCCCGGCACGAGGCCGGGCTTTCCGTAGGACAATCTCACAATGCAATGATTTATCGTGCCGAAGGCGTATCCTTTTCGGTTATGAACTAAAATAGCGAAGCGTTGCCACCCATCTGTCACGGGCGCGCGATAACTAGCGCTCCCGATCCGAGCGCGATGTGAGCGCTACGTTCGGGATCGGTTCATCTTTGCGGGATCGGAATTTGCCGGCATGCGCTTAAAGACAATTCATCAACCGGAATTTGTCCGTCACAGACATGAAATTCTGACTACCAAGCCAAAAGTTATGATACATGGGCGCGGCGCAGCTCCCTGATGCAAGGTCTCCCGACTCACTCCACCTCGACATGGCAAGCGACATTGTCACCCGATTTGCCCCGTCTCCCACCGGCTTTCTTCATATCGGTGGAGGCCGGACGGCCCTCTTCAATTGGCTCTACGCGCGACGACATGGCGGCAAGATGCTGCTGCGGATCGAGGATACCGACCGCGAACGTTCCACGGCCGCCGCCATCAACGCCATCATCGATGGCCTGACCTGGCTGGGACTGAGCTGGGATGGAGAGATCGTCTTCCAGTTTTCGCGCGGCGCCCGCCATCGGCAGGTCGCCGAGCAGCTCCTCGCCTCCGGTCATGCCTATCGTTGCTATTGCAGCCAGGACGAACTGACCGCGATGCGCGAGAAGGCGCGCGCGGAAGGACGAACGCGGCTCTACGACGGCCGCTGCCGCGATCGCGACGCGAAGGACGCGCCCGCAGGCGTCAATCCGGTAATCCGGCTGAAGGCGCCACTCACCGGCGAGACCGTTGTTGAGGATCAGGTGCAGGGGCGCGTTATCTGGCAGAATGAAAACCTCGACGACTTTGTGCTGCTGCGCTCGGATGGCACCCCCACTTACATGTTGGCCGTTGTCGTCGACGATCACGATATGGCAATCACGCACATCATCCGCGGCGACGATCATCTCAATAACGCGGCGCGTCAGACACAGATCTATCAGGCGCTCGGCTGGAAGGTGCCGCTGATGGCACACATTCCGCTCATCCATGGTCCGGACGGCTCCAAGCTGTCGAAGCGCCACGGGGCACTCGGCATCGATGCCTACCGGGCGATGGGATATCTGCCGGCGGCGATGCGGAACTATCTGGTGCGGCTCGGGTGGTCGCACGGCGATCAAGAGATCTTCAGCACCGAGGAAGTGATCGCGGCCTTCGACCTGCCACAAATCGGGCGCTCGCCGGCGCGGTTCGATTTCACGAAACTCGAAAGCCTCAATGGCCATTACATCCGCGCGAGCGACGATGCCGATCTCATTTCCGCCATGGAGCAGCTCTTGCCGCATATCGCCGGCGGGCAGGAACTCGCCAGCAAAATGACACCGGCGCTCCGCGCCAAGCTTCTGGCTGCCATGCCCGGACTGAAGGAGCGGGCCAAGACTTTAGTCGAGCTGTTCGACGCGTCCCGTTTCCTTTGGACGAGCCGGCCGCTCGATATCGCCGATCAGGCGAAGACGCTGCTCACCGGGGAGGCCAAAACGTTGATTGCCGCGCTGTTGCCGGAACTGGAGGCCGTTCCCGACTGGAACGCCGCTACGGTCGAAGCGATCGTACGTCCTTACGCCGAGCGAGCGGGCCTGAAGCTTGGCGCTGTCGCGCAACCGTTGCGCGCTGCCCTGACCGGCCGCACGACCTCGCCGCCGATCTTTGACGTTTTGGCGGTGCTGGGCCGGGAGGAGAGCCTGGCCCGGCTGCGGGACCAAGCCGCATAAACTTTTTCATAACGGGCAAACCGCGGGACCGGTACCTACCTATATGCATGGCAGGACACGACATTGCGCTATCTTGCAGCGCACACTTGGATGGGATACGCACAAAGCGGCCGGAATTCCCAACGCCAACCCGGCGTCACCCCTGCCCGGCCGTAACGTTCCACGCGCATCGCTCGCGGCCAATTCGAGGGCTCGACCATGGACGCCAAAACCAGCGCCAAGAATAAGACCGGCACCCTGACGGTCGGCAATAACAACTGGGACATGCCGATTTACCCGGGCACGATCGGCCCCGATGTGGTCGATATTTCGAAGCTCTACGCCCAGAGCGGGATGTTCACTTACGACCCCGGCTTCACCTCGACGGCGAGCTGCGAGTCCAAGATCACCTATATCGATGGCGACGAAGGCATTCTGCTTTACCGGGGCTACCCGATCGAGCAACTCGCCGAGCACGGCGACTTTCTCGAGACCTGTTACCTGCTTCTTTACGGCGAATTGCCCACGGCCGCGCAAAAGGCGGATTTCGACTACCGCGTGACCCGTCACACGATGGTTCACGAGCAGATGAGCCGGTTCTTCCAGGGCTTCCGTCGCGATGCCCACCCGATGGCGGTGATGACCGGCTGTGTCGGCGCGCTCTCGGCCTTCTATCACGATTCAACTGACATCTCAGATCCGCACCAGCGCATGGTTGCCTCGGTGCGCATGATCGCAAAGGTGCCGACGCTCGCGGCGATGGCGTACAAATATTCTATTGGCCAGCCATTCGTGTATCCGAAGAACGACCTGGACTATGCGTCCAACTTCCTGCGCATGTGCTATGCGGTGCCTACCGAGGAATACAAGCCGAACCCGGTTCTGGCTCGCGCGATGGACCGCATTTTCATTCTCCACGCCGATCACGAGCAGAACGCATCGACCTCGACGGTCCGTCTCGCCGGTTCTTCCGGCGCCAACCCATTCGCCTGCATCGCAGCAGGCTGTGCCTGCCTCTGGGGCCCAGCGCATGGCGGCGCCAACGAAGCTGCGCTCAACATGCTGCGGGAGATCGGCTCGGTCGGTCGCATTCCGGAATTCATCAAGCGCGCAAAAGACAAAAACGATTCCTACCGTCTGATGGGCTTCGGCCATCGCGTCTACAAGAATTACGATCCGCGCGCGAAGATCATGCAGAAGACCTGCCACGAGGTGCTGGCCGAGCTCGGCGTCAAGGACGATCCGCTGCTCGACGTCGCCATGGAGCTCGAGAAGATCGCCCTGCACGACGAATATTTCGTCGAGAAGAAGCTGTATCCGAATATCGACTTCTATTCGGGCATCACCCTCAAGGCCATGGGCTTCCCGACAACGATGTTCACCGTGCTCTTTGCGGTGGCGCGTACGGTGGGCTGGATCGCCCAGTGGAAGGAAATGATCGAGGATCCGAACCAGAAGATCGGCCGGCCGCGCCAGCTCTACACCGGCGCCACGCGACGGGACTACGCCCCGATCTCGCGGCGGAAATAATTCGCGCTAGCTGCTTTTGCCGTTGCTTTTGCCGTTGAGCTTGGGCGCGCTCGCGCCGTCATAGGCCCATTGCACATAGGCCCCGGCCCAGGTGAACCCGCCGCCGAACGCCGCGAGCACCAGACGATCGCCGCGCTTTAATTTCGGCTCGTAGTCCCAGAGGCAGAGCGGAATGGTGGCGTTGGTCGTGTTGCCGTATTTGTGGATGGTGACCATCACCTTGTCCATCGGCAGGCCCATGCGCTCGGCCGTCGACTCGATGATGCGCTTGTTGGCCTGGTGAGGGACAAGCCAGTCGATCATGTCGGCGCGCAGATTGTTGCGGGCCATGATCTCAGCCGAAACTTCAGCCATCTTGGCGATGGCAAATTTATAGACGGCTGCGCCTTCCTGGTGAACGTAGTGCAATCGCTTGGCGACCGTCTCGGCGGTCGGCGGCATGCGGCTGCCACCGGCCTTCTGGTGCAAGTGGATCATTCCGGCGCCGTCGGAATGAATCAACGCATCCATGATGCCGTAGCCGATGTCGTTCGGCTCGAGCAGGACCGCGCCTGCCGCATCGCCGAACAACACACAGGTCGCGCGATCCCGGTAGTCGATGATCGACGACATCTTGTCGGCGCCGACCACGACAACCTTCCGCGCCGTTCCGTTGGCGATGAACTGTGCCGCGATGGTAAGTGAGTAAAGAAAACCCGAACACGCGGCCTGGACGTCGAAGCTCCCGATATTGCGCACGCCCACCATGTCGCAGATCAGGTTGGCCGTGGACGGGAATTGCATGTCCGGCGTGGTCGTTGCGCAGATCAATAGATCGACCTCGTCCGGCTTCGTACCGGTCTTCTGCAGGAGCCCACGCACGGCTTCTGCCGCCATATACGAGGTGCCGAGACCTTCGCCCTTGAGAATGTGGCGCTCCTTGATCCCCGTACGTTCGATGATCCAGGCGTCGCTCGTATCCACCATGCGTGCAAGTTCCGCATTGGTGAGCAGGTCCGGCGGCAAATAGCCGTGAACCGCAGTGATCGAGGCTCGGGGAGAAGGGGTCAAAGGCTGGAATCCGGTTTACAACAGTGACATACGCCTATCCGGGACCGTCCAGCAAGTCATACCGAAGTCTGCATCAAGGCTGGTATGTCGCGCGGCGCGCGGTCCCCATGATGCGCAATATCGAGCACAATCGCCGCTCCCCGATCGCTTGGACGGCCTTTGCCGACCTCCATGATGGTGTCTAGACGCGCAAATGCCTCCATTTGTTGCCTGCGCTCGGGTGTATCGGACAGCAATGGCAGTAGCGCTTCAGCGAGCCGCCCTGCCGTGCAACCCCGCTGCAGGAATTCCGGCACGACATTTTCGCCAAGCACCAGATTGGCGAGGATCACCGAAGGCACATTCAGCAACAAACGTCCGGCGATTTCTTCCATCAAAGACACCTTGTAGGCCGCAACCATCGGCACGCCGGCAAGCGCGAGCTCGAGCGTCGAGGTCCCCGACTTACTAAGCGCCACCCGCGCCGAACGAAACGCTTCGGCCTTTTCTTCGGTATCCGTGACAACGCGCGCCGGTACTGGCCACAGGGCGATGGCGGCTCGCACGATCGCGGCAAGTCTCGGCACTGCCGGCACGACCACTTCGATCGGGCCGAATTGTTCGGCCACGCGCGCGATCGCCGCCCCGAACACCGATGCCATGCGGCGAATCTCGCCTTCGCGGCTGCCGGGCAAAACCAAAAGCAGCGGCGGGTCTGCAAGACGCAGTTTTTTCTCGAGATCTTTCGGGCGCAGTTCGTCAAGACGTTCGATCAACGGGTGTCCCACGTAGGTGCAAGACGGGCCCGCAAGCTCGGCCATGACCTTCGGTTCGAACGGCAGCAGCGCCAGCACGTGATCGATATAGACCCGCATTGCACGCGCGCGGCCGGGCCGCCACGCCCACACCGAGGGACAGACATAATCGATGATCGGAATCTCCGGCAGCCTCGCCCGCACGCGTTTGGCCACCCGGTGCGTGAAATCGGGGCTGTCGATGATAACAATCGCATCTGGCTTTGCCGACACAACGGCATCCGCCGTTTCGCGAATACGCCGCAGAATCTTCGGCAGGCTCGCCGGAATTGCAGAAAAACCGATAATCGCGAGGTCGCCGAGCGGAAACAGGCTCGGTACTCCCGCGCCGGCCATGTGAGCGCCGCCGATACAGGAAAAATGGACCTGTCCTTTCGCACGCTGCCTGATCGCCGCGATCAGCGCCGCGCCCAACCGGTCGCCCGATTCCTCGCCGGCCACCAAAAAGATGTGCGAGTTCATTTGTCGGGTCCGGACGGCACACCGACGACAAAGATATTGGCGCGGTCCGCCGCCATCACTAGTTGCTCCGCTTCGGCCACGATGGTGCTTCCGGCGATTACCGCTATGCCTGCAAGGCCCGCGCGGACTACGCCCTCGACCGTGCGGGGGCCGATGGACGGCAAATCGAAGCGCCGATCCTGCGCTGGCTTCGGGGCCTTCACCAGGGTGCCGGTCCCGCGCGGCGCGCGCACGCGCCCATTTGTCCGCATCTCGGCCACGCGCGCGAGCATGGCATCGGTTCCCTCCGCCGCCTCAACGGCGAGCACGTGTCGGCCCGCCACCACCACGGCCTGACCGATGTCGAATTTTCCCGCCGTGTGCAGGTAATCAAGACCGAACGCAATGTCGGCGTTATCGCGTTCGGACGGCTGCGCACGGCCAAGGACGCCCTCTGCGATCAGAATATCGGGGGCAACCTCGTGAGCGCCGAGCAGCCGAAACCCGTCATGCTCAAGCACCTTCCCCATGCCCGTCAGCAGGTGGTTGTCACCGCCGCGATACGCCGCGATCACGCGCGGCAGAACACTCAGGCCTTTGAGGTCGGGATGTACTTGCCACAGCGATGGCCGCACCAGCGATCCGATGCACACCACATCGCGACAGCCCGCCGCACGGGCAAGCCGCATGAATTTGCCGATCTGGCCGATATGCACCCAGTGGTGCGGAAAACGCTCCACCGCCGCCTCCGCTGCGCCGCGCAGCGGGAACAACAATACGGACCGACCTGACTTCGATACTTTCTCCGCCACCGCCAGCGGAAGGCTGCCGCCGCCGCAAAGCATGGCGAGCGGGCCTTCGCCACCGACGGTTGAGACCGCGCTCATGCCTCGGCGTCCGCATCGTTGCGCTTAATGGCCATAGTCAGGGGCCGTTTCCCGGCACGAATGAATTCGATGATTTTGCTCACCAGCGGATCGGCACCGTATTCGGACGCCACCCGCTCCACGCGGGCGCGAAACGCACCTTCACCGAAAAACAGCGACTGATAGGCCAAGCGGACGCGCTGAATATCGGCTTTGGCAACGCCGCGACGACGCATCCCGACGACATTGAGTCCGATCAGATCGGCAAGCGGTCCGTGCGCCATCCCATAAGGGATGACGTCGGCCCGCACGCCGCTCAGTCCGACAATCATGGCGCCTTCACCAATGCGCACGAACTGCCGCACCGCGACGCCACCTCCGAAGACGACGTTATCGCCAATAGTGACGTGCCCCCCGAGCAATATGTTATTGGCGAACACCACATTGTTTCCAACCTTGCAATCATGAGCAACGTGCGAACCGACCATGAAAAAACAGCGATCCCCGACCTCGGTGACACCGCGATCGTCCTCGGTGCCGGTATTCATCGTTACATTCTCCCGAATGTCGCACTCAGCACCAATCACCAGTTTGGTCGGCCCACCGCGGTAGCTGACCGACTGCGGTGGAGAGCCGAGCGAAGCAAATGGATGAATAACGGTCCGCCGACCGATGGTTGTATGGCCGGTGAGATTGACGTGAGCGAGCAAACGGCAACCATCGCCGATACTCACATGCGCACCGACCGTGCAGTAAGGACCGATCGATACATCTTTCCCGATCGTGGCCCCGGCCTCGATCCGAGCCGAGGGATCGATCATGCGTGCACTCATGCGTCAGAAAGCATTGCGCCGACTTGGGCCTCGGCGACTACCTGTCCCGCGACCTTTGCTTCACCACGAAACCACCACATCGATTTGCGGCGCGTGATCCGGTCCATGTGATATTCGATCGTATCGCCGGGCCGCACTGGCTTGCGGAATTTGGCCTTGTCGATGGTGAGAAAAAAAACGGATGTCGGCTGCGTCCCGGTCGCAGCAACACAAAGCACGCCGGCCGTCTGCGCCATCCCTTCGATCATCAACACCCCGGGAAATACCGGATTGCCGGGAAAGTGTCCCTGGAAATGCGGCTCGTTGAACGTCACGTTCTTGATGCCAATTCCATGTTCGTCACCGCGAATATCGATCACGCGATCGACCATCAGAAACGGATAACGATGCGGCAGCATTTTGAGAACGGTCAAAATGTCCGCTGCTTCGAGTGTTGTCACGATTTTGTTCATGACAGCCGTCTCACTCATCGGTCCCGGCGTCGGCACCGCCCTTCTGCCGCGCAAGCCGTTCGAGAATCATCATCTCGCGGAACCATTGCCTGACCGGTTTGGCCGGTGTGCCGCCCCAACGCGCGCTCGGCGGCACATCCCCGTGCACGACACTGATGGCCGCGATCTGCGCCCCTTCGCCGATCGTCACGTTGTTGTTCAGTCCAACGCGCGCACCCAGCACAACAAAGTCCTCAAGAGTCGAACTGCCGGAAATTCCCGTCTGAGCAACGATGACACAATGCCGGCCAATGCTGACATTGTGGCCTACCTGTACCAGGTTGTCGATCTTGGTTCCCTCGCCAATGACCGTGTCGCGAATTGCACCGCGGTCAATCGTGGTACCGGCCCCTATCTCGACATCGTCCTGAATGATCACGCGGCCCACCTGCGGAACCTTGAGGTGCCCCTTTCCGCTCATCACGAAGCCGAAGCCATCCTGGCCGATCTTGCAGCCCGGGTGAACAATGACCCGATCGCCGATCAAGGCATTGCTGAGGCTCGTCCCGGCCCCGATCGAGCACTCGCGGCCTATTCGTACGTCCGCGCCAATGACGGCGTTCGCTCCAATCACAGTGCCGCTGCCGATCTCGACGCGAGGTCCAACCACTGCGCCCGGTTCGATGCTGACACCGTCTTCGGTCCGGGCGCTGCTGTCGACGTGTGCATAAGCGAAATCGCCAGCATCGGACAGCGACGATGGTCGCAGTGCGTGCGGAAACAGGGCGCGAGCCGCAATGACAAAGGCGCGATACGGTTCGCGCACGATCAGAACCGCGACCTGCGAAGGCAGTTCTTTGGCAAGTGCCGCAGTCGTGAGGCACGCGCCCGCATGCGTCACGGCCGCACCCTTGGCAAAATTCCGGCTGTCAAGAAATGAAAGATCCGAGGGCGCCGCCCGGTCGAGTGGAGCGATATTGACGATTCGGCGGGACGGCGTCGGCGTGGCCTGCGTCGCACCGGTCAACGCAACGATTTCCTCAAGCGTGAGGCCCGACGATTGTCGTAAGAAGATCGGCTCGTTCATACCCGGTGCAGTCCGATTCCTTGGCACGCCAGGGCAGCCGAGATCAGAACTTGGTGCCGCCGCTGAACCGGAAAAACTGCGTGCGGTCACAAACTTCGGGGCCACCGAGGGTCGGCGTCGCACAGTATTTCGTGAGCGGATAGGCAAGATCGAAACGCAGCGGCCCAAGCGGGGAATCCCACAGCAAGCCGACACCGACCGAGCTGCGGATGAACGATGCGCTGTCGAGGCCGACCTGAAGAGTTTCGCCGGTCACGTTCCAGAACGTCGGGCCTTTGTAACTCCACAAATTGCCTGCATCCGCAAAAGCCGCGACCTTGATGCCGATATCCTTCGGCAGGAAGTACAGTGGCGTCTGCGCCTCGACGGTTGCGCCCCAATAGAGGCTGCCGCCGAGAGCGTCATTAGTCGTGCCGGGGGTCAAGTCGCGCGGTCCTATACCGGCGGTGGAAAAACCTCGCACGAGGTTCGGTCCCATCTGGAACTGGTCGAGCATGCGCAACTGCTCGCCGCCCCAAGGCGAGATGTTACCGGCCTGCACCTTGACGACGCTGACGATGTCGGAGAACACCTCGTAATAGTTGCGTGCTTCAAACGAGGTGCGGATGAATTGTACGTCGCCGCCGACGCCGGCGAAATCCTGCCGCAGTTCGGTATAGAGGCCGCTGGTCGGAAGCTTGTTGTTGTCGAGCGTGTTGTAAGAAACCGTATAGCCCACCAAGGACACGTTCACGGGGCCCTGGGCGAGCTCTTTGCGAACCGCGAGCGACGCTTCGCCATTGGCGTAGCAGCCAAAGGGCGGGTTAACGATCGTGTCCCCTGGCCCGCCGGGGGGATTGGTGGGGAACGGCTCATTCCCTGGCGTTACGCCAGTCCCACCATTGATGAGGGCGTTACTTGAAAACTGACAGTCATCGTACTGAGACGGCAGCGTAATCTTCTGCTGATAGAACGTGTACCGCGGCTGGAACGCGATTTCTTCGGTTAGCGCAAAACCGAGCCGCAGATTGGTCCCGATGGTCTGGCTGTCGTAGGACACATATTGCGAGGCCAGGTTCTGGCGACCAAAAATGTCGATGCCGCCGGCCATACGATAGCCGAACAGGAAGGGCTCGACGAACGACAAATCAAAACCGCGAACGCGTTGGCCGTAAGTGACCGACGCCTTGCCATAGTTGCCACGACCCATCAGGTTGCGGTCAGCGACGCTGACTTCCGCGATGAAACCGTCCGCCGTCGAATAGCCGCCGGAAACCGAGAACTCGCCGGTAGCCTGTTCTTCGACATCGACATTGATGACCACGCGATCGGGTGCCGAACCCGGCTCATTGGTGATTTTCACGACCTTGAAAAAACCGAGGTTCTTCAGCCGGCGTTCCGCGCGGTCAATCAATGCACGGTTATAGGCGTCACCCTCGCCGAGATCGAATTCGCGACGGATCACGTAGTCGCGGGTTCGCGTGTTTCCGCGGATATTGATGCGCTCGATATAGGCCCGCGCGCCTTCTTCGACGACAAAGGCGATATTGATGGTCTTCGTTTCGAAATTGCGCTCGCCACGTGGCCGTACACTGGCGAAGGCATAGCCCACCTTGGCGGCCTGGACCGTCATCGACTCAACGCTTTTTTCGACGAGGTCCGCGTTATAGACGCTGCCCGTGCTTAACTTGAGCTGCCCGCGCAAGATCTGCGGGTCGATCGCGCGCACGTTTGAAATAACTTCGATGTTTCCGACGCGATACTGGCTGCCCTCGTCAATGGTGAAAGTGACAACAAACCCCTTTCGCGCGGGGTCATATTCGCCGACGGCCGAAACAATACGCACATCGGCATAGCCGTGTTTCAGATAGAAGCGGCGCAGCAGATCGCGATCCGCTTCCACACGGTCGGGATCGTAGATGTCGGTCGTTTGCAGAAAGCTCAGCCAATTGCTTTCCGACGTCTTGATCACATCCTTCAGGCGACCGTACGAAAATGCCTTCGTTCCGACAAAACGCAGCTCTTTGACGCCGGTTTTCTCGCCTTCCTGAATTTCAAATACCAGATCAACGCGATTGTTCGGCAGCTCGATGATCTTCGGATTGACCGAGACGTCGAACCGACCGGTGCGGTGATAGATCTCGACGATGCGCTGAACATCGGCCTGGACCGTCGGTCTCGACAGTGTGCCGCGCGGCTTGGATTGCACCTCGGCCGTAAGCTGCTCGTCCTTGGCTTTCTTGTTGCCTTCGAAGGCGACGCGGTTGATCACCGGATTTTCGACGATCGTCACGACGATGCGACCGCCTGTATGGCTGACGCGGACGTCGGAAAAGAGCCCCGTGGCAACGAGTGCTTTAAGCGCCTCGTCTTCCTGTTCCGGGCCTATCCGGCCCCCTGGACCCGGCTTGAAATACGAGCGGATCGTATCGGGCTCGACCCGACGGCTGCCTTCGACAACGATCGAACTGACCGTCTGCGCAACCGCCGCGCCTGAGGAGGCAAGGGTCACGCAGCCAGCACCGACAAGGATACCGACGAGGATCAGGCAGCCAACAGCCAGTCCCCGAACCCTCCTCACACTAAGTCCCATTCGCAACGCGCCCTTTTAATTCTTTGCGGCCGCCCCCACTGCGGATTCTACAGACGGTTCGGGCTGCTTAGGCGAGCTTTTTACAGCGTTTTTTATGCGCCGCAAACGAAACTCCCCGCAAACTTTCCCTTTTCCCTCAAAAAGTTGCCCGTCAGCAACGGTCAGGATGTTGCGAGGTGGAGGATGTCATTAAAGGTGGCAAAAATCATCAACATGAGGACGATCGCCAACCCAATCCGGAAGCCAAGCTCCTGTGCACGCTCCGAAAGAGGTCGACCTCGAATCGTCTCAATGGCGTAGAACAAAAGGTGACCGCCATCGAGCAGTGGTATTGGGAACAGATTCAGCAGGCCAATTGATACCGACAACACCGCCGTTAGGTGGATCAGCGGGGCGAACCCCGCGGTGGCCACCTGTCCGGATACCTGCGCGATCCGGATTGGCCCGCCGAGTTGATCCGCGGCCTCCCGACCGGCGAATACGCCAGTGATGTAGGACAGGGTGCGGTCCACCACGAACCAGGTTTCCTGCGCGCCCATGACGATTGCGCGCAGCGGGGGCGCCTTCTCAGTCTTGATGTCGCCCGGCGCCATTGAGCGGCTGATGCCAAGCACGCCAAGCCGATGGACATTGCCGAAGTTGTCTTTGAGCTCCTTGAGCTGTGGCACGGCTTTGAGCGTCACCTGCGCATTATCGCGCTCGACCTCGATGGTCAGCGGCGCGCCCGCGCTGATGCTGACGATACGCTGCATGTCCGAGAAGCTTTCGATCTTCTCACCATTAATGGTGAGGACCAGATCACCCGGCTTAAAGCCCGCCGTCTGCGCGGCGCTGCCGGGCTGTACGGTATCGACACGGGCGCTGGTGGTTTGCTTGCCGACAGTCATGAAAATGCCGGCGAAAATGGCAATTGCCAGCAGGAAATTGGCGACCGGGCCCGCCGCGACAACCAAGGCGCGCGATCCGACCGGCTGGAATTGGAAGCTGTCTTTTTTCTCCGCTTCGGTCATGGTCGCGCTGGCAGCCTGATCGGGTACGCTCGCGGCATTCTCGTCACCGAAAAATTTCACATAGCCGCCGAGCGGAATTGCGGAAATCTTCCAGCGGGTGCCATAGCGGTCGTAGAACCCGGCGATCTCGGGGCCAAAGCCAATGGAGAACACCAGCACCTTGATCCCGCACCAACGCGCCATCAGGAAATGACCAAGCTCGTGAAAAAAAACGACGATGGTCAGAACAAACAAAAACGGCACGACATAGCCGACGAGGCCGCCGCCAAAAGCGCTCAAGCCTCCCATGATTTCCATTCCCATTATTGCCTCGTCCTGCCCCGCAGGGCCTTTATGTCGCCCAAAGCCAACCTAGGATGCCTTTACGGCAATTTCGGGCAAGAGGTCACGTGCCAGACTTCTTGCAATATGGTCAACGGCCAGCGCCGCGTCGATTCCGGCCGGTTCCGCCAATAAACCGCGTTTCGCGGCGGCATCAAGCGTTGCCTCTACCAATGCCGTGATTGCCGGAAAAGCGATCTTGCCAGCTATGAATTCGCTGACGGCGACCTCATCCGCTGCGTTCAGCACAGTGGGCGCAGCCCCACCCGTTTCCAGCGCGCCCCGCGCGACTGCAAGCGCCGGAAACCGTTCCAGGTCCGGCGCCTCGAACGTGAGCTCGCGCAACCCAGCCAAGTCCAGTCGCGCCGCCGGCCCGTCGATGCGACGCGGCCAGGCCAGACAATGCGCGATCGGAATTCGCATGTCGGGAGACCCAAGTTGGGCAACAACCGAACCGTCGCGGAACTCCACAAGCCCGTGCACCACAGATTGCGGGTGGACGAGCACGTCGATTTCGTCCGATCTGAGCGAGAACAAGTGATGCGCCTCTATGATCTCAAGGCCCTTGTTCATGAGCGTGGCGGAATCGATCGTGACTTTGGGACCCATGACCCAATTGGGATGGCGCAACGCCTGTTCGGGCGTCGCCGCCTTGATCGCTTCTTTTGACCAAGTCCGGAAGGGTCCGCCGGACGCCGTGAGGATTGCGCGTCTGACATCGGCGCGGTTGCCGGCGCCGAGCGCCTGAAACACAGCATTATGTTCTGAATCGACTGGAAGTACCGTCGCGCCGGTCGTTGCCGCGCGGCGCATGAAAAGACCGCCCGCGCAGACAAGACATTCCTTGTTCGCGAGCGCGACGGTCGCGCCACGCTCAATGGCCGCAAGTGTCGGCTTCAATCCGACCGAGCCGCTGATCGCCGCCATCACCCAATCCGCGGGCCGCTGCGCCGCTTCCACCAACGCATCTTCGCCGGCCGCGGCTTCGATGCGCGAACCGGAAAGAGCGTCCTTCAGCTCTCGATAGGCGGAATGATCCGCAACCACGGCATGGCGTGCCCCAACCTCGCGCGCAATCTTGCCGAGAGCCGCAGCATTGCGGCGCGCACTGATCGACTCCACCCGATAGCGGCCCGGCTCGCGTTTGATCAGGTCCAGCGTGCTGGCCCCAATCGATCCGGTCGCACCCAGAATGGTTATCCCGCGCACGTCACCAGAGGGCCTTGAACTCGTGCGCGCAACTTCGACTGTACTCATACGCTCACCATACCAGCAGACCGCGCGCAGGCCCGTCGAGGCCACCGCGCATCAATCCGATCAGACAGCCCGCAACGGCGGCCGCCCAGAACCCGTCGAGCCTGTCCATCACCCCGCCGTGGCCGGGAATGAGACGACTGGAGTCTTTTGCGCCGAACTGCCTTTTCACCCAGGATTCGAACAAATCGCCAAATTGCGCCAAAACCGAAAGCACGAATGCAATCCCAAGGATCGCAAGTGTGTTGAAAGATCCGAAAAGACGCGCAACCAGCAGCGCAGCAATCATAGCTCCGGCGGTACCGGCGATAACGCCAGACCATGTTTTCTTTGGGCTAACAACAGGCATCAGCTTCGGTCCGCCAAAGGCTCGGCCAGCAAAATAGCCGCAAACATCCGTCGTCCACACGATGGCGAACAAAAGCGCGATCACGGCAAAGCCATAGGCGGTGTCGTGACGCAGAAGAGTCGGTGCGAGCAGCATTGCGCCAGCGTATCCGAGGCCGAGCGTCACCCACGATCGTCGGGTAGACGGTGAGAAAATCGCCGCAGCCAGCGCCCCAAGCCCCAACATGAGCAGCGCCGAAATGGGACGATCGAGCCAGACCAAAAAGCCTGCGGCTGCAATCGCGCCGGCGCATGACAGAAACAGTGGTCGATGCGACTTGCCGGCGACCAGTTCCACCCATTCCCACAACACTGCGAGCGCGGCCACGCCCCAGAAAAGAATGAATGGCCAGCCTCCGTAGTAGGCCGTCAGCAGCGCGACCGGCGCAAGAAAGACGGCCGAAGCGACACGCAGCGCGAGATTACTTGCCGTCAACGGCTTGCCTGGATCTTTCGAATGGGAAACGGGGTTTGAATCAACCACGGATTCACGATCCAGTCTGCGCCACGAGACCGCCAAACCGACGCTCGCGTTGCTGATACTCGCGGATCGCGAATTCGAGAACAGATCGATCGAAATCAGGCCAATAGGTCGGCACGAAGACAAGTTCACTGTACGCGGCCTGCCAAAGAAGAAAATTCGAGAGCCGCTGTTCGCCGCTGGTGCGAATGATGAGGTCGGGATCGGGAATGTCAGGCGCGTCCAGAAACTGACCAAAAGAGTCCATATCGACGTCAGCCAGGTTCAGATCGCCTCGTTTGACCGCCTCCGCTATCCCGCGCGCCGCACGCACGATTTCCTGCCGCGCGCCGTAGTTGAAGGCAACTACGAGCGTCAAGCCGTCGTTGTTCTTTGTGAGTTCTTCGGCTTCGACCAGCAAGCGCGCGATGTCGGGTTCAAGACCCACCCGCTCGCCTATTACGCGAACGCGGACATTACTCTTGTGAAGTTCGGCAAGGTCGTTGCGGACGAAACGGCGAAGGAGTCCCATCAGTTCGCCGACTTCGCTCGCCGGCCGCGACCAGTTTTCGGCGCTGAATGAAAAAATCGTGACAATCTTGATACCGATCTCGCCCGCGGCGCGAATGGTCCGCCGCAAGGCTTCGACACCGCGCCGGTGTCCTTCCGCTCGCGGCAATCCACGTGCCGCCGCCCAGCGGCCATTGCCATCCATGATGATTGCCACGTGACGCGGCACGTCGAATGCCGTCGTAGCGCTTTTCTGGATCTCGGCCTCGGGCATAGGCACGACCTCAGACCGTGAGGATTTCCTTTTCTTTTGCAGCCAGCATGTGGTCGATCTCTGCAATGCCGGCATCGGTCGCCTTCTGGATCTCGCCGGAAAATCGATCGTGGTCGTCCTTGCTGATCTTGTGTTCTTTTTCCAGTTTCTTGATCACGTCCATCGCGTCGCGCCGGACATGACGCACCGCCACGCGCGCAGTTTCTGCGTATTTGTGGGCAACCTTCACAAGTTCTTTGCGTCGCTCCTCGTTGAGCTCCGGAATGCGCAGACGAATTGTTTGACCTTCGGTTGCAGGCGACAACCCGAGATTGGAATTCACAATGGCTTTTTCGACCGGATGGACCAGCGAGCGATCCCAGACATTGACGGAGATCATCCGCGGCTCCGGGACACTCACGGTTGCCACCTGGTTGAGCGGCATCTGTGCGCCATAGGCGTCGACCATCACCGGATCGAGCAGATGAGCGGACGCACGGCCCGTGCGCAATCCCGACAATTCAGCTTTCAAAACGCCGCTTGCGCCCTGCATTCGGCGCTTGATCTCATTAAGGTCATGCGTAGTTGCGTTTGCCATGGCAATTCCTCGCACGCCGCACCTTGATCGGGCGGCGTAAAATGCCTCGCCGGCCTAACCGACGACCGTTGTGCGCCCTTTGCCGCGTAGCACGGTCTCTATGGCGCCCTTTTCAGCGATAGAGAAGACAATGATAGGCGTCCGGTTTTCTCGGGCAAGCGCGAAGGCAGCACCATCCATGACCCTGAGATCCTTTTCGATAGCCTCTTGGTGGCTGATCTTGTCGTAACGCTTCGCTTTCGGGTCTTTTTTGGGGTCGGCAGTATAGACGCCATCGACATTAGTGGCCTTGAGCACGGCCTGCGCTTCGAGTTCAGCTGCCCGCAGGACCGCGGTCGTATCGGTCGTAAAAAACGGATTGCCGGTGCCGGCGGCCAACAGCACGACGCGACCTTTCCCGAGATTTTTCATGGCGCGCTTGCGATTGTAGGTTTCGCAGACCGCCGTCATCGCGAGCGCGGACAATGTGCGCGCTTCGCACCCGGCCCGTTCAATCGCGGCTTCGAGGACAAGACAATTCATCACGGTAGCGAGCATGCCCATCGTATCGCCGACGGGGCGCGGCACGCCGCGTTCCGAAACCTCTATCCCGCGAAAGACATTGCCGCCACCGACCACAACGCCAAGCTCGACACCGAGCTTCGCGCTCGCCGCAAGATCCGCTGCAAGGCGTTCGACCGTTGCCTGGTCAATGCCGAATCCATTCGCAGCCGACAATGCTTCGCCGGACAATTTAACGATGACACGACGATAAACCGAGCCACTCATGCGTTGCGATCCCCTATATCCTTAGCACGCATGATTTCCGAAAATCGAAGCTCGTTTTTCGGGATCATGTGCCGGGATCGCCGCGAGGCATGCCGGCCGGCGATCGATCAAGCCTGACCGGCGGCGGCCGCGACCTCGGCGGCGAAATCGGTTTCCTGCTTTTCGATGCCCTCGCCCAATGCATAGCGGACAAAACCGGTGACCTTGATGGGTCCGCCCGCTTTGCCTTCGGCTTCCTTCAATGCCTGCGCCACACTCTTCTTGTCATCGAAAATAAACGGCTGCTCCAGCAGGCAAACTTCCTTGTAGAAGGTCTTCAGCCCCGACTCGACGATCTTGTCGATTACGTTAGCCGGTTTGCCTTGCTGCTTGAACTTGTCGGCAAGTACATTTTTCTCGCGTTCCACAACTGCCGGATCGAGTGCCTCGGCGTCGAGCGCCAGCGGATTGGCGGACGCGACGTGCATCGCGACCTGACGGCCGATAGCCGCCAGTTCTTCGGCCTCGCCGGTCGACTCAAGTGCGACGATCACCCCGATCTTGCCCAAGCCGTCGATGACCGCATTGTGCACATAGGAGCCGATCGCCCCCTTCCCGACTGACAGGGCGGCAGCCCGCCGCAACGTCATGTTCTCGCCGATCTTGGCGATCGTGTCCGAAATCGACTCCGAAACCGTGATGCTGCCGGCTTTCGCTGCCTTGAGCTTCTCGACATCGGTGCCGACCGACAGTGCAACGTCGGCGATCATCTTCACCAGACCCTGAAACAGGTCGTTGCGTGCCACGAAGTCGGTTTCCGAATTGACTTCGACCACGACGCCCTTGGTGCCTTTCACCTGCACGCCGATCAGGCCTTCGGCCGCAACGCGACCCGCCTTCTTCGCCGCCTTGGACAAACCTTTCTTGCGCAGCCAATCCTGGGCCGCGGTCATATCGCCATTGCTCTCAGTCAGGGCTGCCTTGCAATCCATCATGCCGGCGCCAGTCGACTCGCGCAGCTCCTTGACCATCTGGGCGCTGATATTTGCCATCATCGATTTCCTTGAGCCGCGATAGCCGGGCCTGTTCCCGGCCATCCACGTCTTTGATCCTGAGAGTACCGCGAGTGGCGTAAGCCCCGTTTCACTCCGCCGTTAATTCCTTCGCCTTTGCGATCCAGCCGTCGACACGGCCGGGAAGCCCGACCTCTTCGCCGACATTGTGTGCGGCTTTCTCATTAAGCTCGGCGATCTGCGAATAGTGGAAGATGCCGAGATCGTTGAGCTGTTTTTCGATCGCCGGCGAGATGCCGGGCAGCTTCTTGAGATCGTCTGCAACCCCGCGTGGACCGGGCAATTGCTCGAAGCCGAGATCCCCGCCTGCAGGCGCTGTAGGCACAGGCTCGGCAACGATCGGCTTCTCGGCGGCGCCAATATCCACGCCCATCTCGCCCTGAGCTCGGGAAATTCCGTCGATGGCAGCCTTGGCGATGAGATCGCAATAGAGCGATACAGCGCGGCTGGCGTCGTCGTTGCCGGGTACGACAAAGGTGATGCCGGCCGGATCGCAATTGGTGTCGACAACGGCAGCAACCGGAATGTTAAGCCGCTGCGCCTCCTTGATCGCGATATCTTCCTTGTTGGTGTCGATCACGAACAGCAGGTCTGGCACGCCTCCCATGTCCTTGATGCCGCCGAGCGAGCGATCGAGCTTGTCCCGCTCGCGCTGCATGGTGAGACGCTCCTTCTTGGTGTAGCCCACGGATTCACCGGAATTGAGCATCTCATCGAGCTTGCGCAGCCGCGCGATCGAAGCCGAGATCGTCTTCCAGTTGGTCAGCGTGCCGCCGAGCCAACGTGAATTGACGTAGTACTGCGCGCTGCGCTTGGCGGCGTCGGCAATCGCGTCCTGCGCCTGGCGCTTGGTGCCAACAAACAGTATTCGGCCGCCTTTAGCGACGGTGTCGCTGACCGCCTGCAGGGCCCGATGCAGCATCGGCACAGTCTGCGCGAGATCGACAATATGGATGTTGTTGCGAGTGCCGAAGATGTACGAGCCCATCTTCGGGTTCCAACGGTGGGCCTGATGGCCGAAATGCACGCCAGCTTCCAATAGCTGACGCATCGAAAAGTCAGGAAGCGCCATAATCTTCTCCGGTTGATCCGCCGCGGACGGTTGTGAGCCCATCTGGGCCACCGGACGGCCTTTGTGGCCCATTGTCGGAGCCTAAAGCCTGCATCCGCGTGAGTGATTTCGGGGCTTATATAGATACGATTTTAGGAATGCAAGGCGGGCCAAAAGGTTAGATGGCCCGCCCCAAGCGTTCACCGCGAGCTAGACAATGTGCAGCGCGTGGCGAACCATGCGGTCGGGGTTAGCCCGAACATCAAAAAACAAATCCGGGCCCTCCTTGCCGCGGGCTAGCTTTTGCTCGCATGGCGCGAGACCGATCTGTTCGGTCAATCGGACGAGCTCGGCAATCGTGCGGACGCCCATCTTTCCCATTATGCGGCTGCGGTGCACCTTGATGGTCTTTTCGACGGTACCGAGATCCCAGGCAATCTGCTTGTTCAAACGGCCCGATATCACGTGCCGGAGCACCTCGGCTTCGCGCGGGGTTAGCTGTGCCAGCCGCCGTTTGATGCAGGCGAGCTCGGCGCGCCTTTGCATCGACTTCTTTTGCCGTTCGACCGCTGTCTCAATCGCTGCGAGGAGCGCGCCGCAGTTGACCGGCTTGATCAGGAAATCGATCGCGCCCGCCTTCATCGCGTCAACTATGGTCGGCGCATCCGTCGTACCGGAAACGAAAATGATCGAGCGGTCGGCCCCACCGCCGCAAAGCGCTGCCTGCAGCTCGCGTCCGTCGATGCCCGGCATCCGTAGATCAAGAACGAGGCACCCCGGGACGTCCCGATCATGCTCGGCAAGAAATTGCTGGGCAGACGAGAAGCTCTGTGTCGCATAACCAGCGGCCCCGATGAGCCGCGCCAGCGACTTGAGCACGCCCTGATCGTCGTCAACAATAAATACGGTAAATTCCGCCGGCGCAGCAATATCTTCAGGCATGCAAGGCGCAACGGACGTCACGCACTCAGACTCGGAATAATTTGAAGGCTTGATGGTGATGTTCATCGTCTCCCCGCAATGACATTGACCGCATGGGGAGACTAGAACGCGCGCGTCAAATCGCTCCATTGGACAGAGGTTGTTGCACCCTATACCAAGGTTTCGCGCGCAAGTCCGCGGCTTGATGCGCAGATTTGTGTGTGACAAGTCTCAATCAGGCCGCGACTCGCAGCCAGGCCTCGACAGCACACAAACAAAGCCGAAGGTTCAGGCGCCGCGGGCGAGTGCCTCGTTGAGGCACGATATCAGGTTATGATCGTCAAACGGCTTGGCCAAAAAACCAACCGCGCCTGCGGCAAGTGCTTGCGCGCGTGCCCTCATTTCCGGGAAAGCCGTAATGAATATAACCGGCACGCTGTGTCCTTGCGCGATCAACCGGTCTTGCAATTCTATCCCGGTCATCCCGGGCATTTGCACATCGGTAATCAGGCAATCTGCATCCGAAATGCGATCCGATTTCAGGAATGCTTCGGCTGAGTCATAAGAGGCTGTTCCATAACCAAGGGAGCGTACGAAGCTCGTCGTGGCTCGGCGGAACGATTCATCATCATCGACAATGGCTATCACGGGCATCTTCGGCAAGTTGGCGTCCTTCGATGATGAAAGAAATAAGACGTCGAGCCGCGCTATGCACGATTCCGAAGGTAACGTTCAACTATCGGAAGGAGACGAGAAATTACACCAAGGTATAGTTTCCCTAGGTTTTTGTGCGGCGAATCCCCAAAAGGTCCGCCATCTTCACGAGGTCGGCCAGGGACTTCGCCCCCATTTTCCGTGTGACCTTACCCCGGTGCACCTTAACCGTAATTTCCGTCACCCCGATTTCCGCCGCGACCTGCTTGTTCAGGAGACCGCCCGTCACCCAGGCCATGACCTCCTGTTCGCGCGGTGTGAGCGTCTCGAATTTCGCTCTCAGTTCAGAAATTGCCTTCTCGTTTGCGTAGTTCGCGCGCGAACGCTCGAGGGCGATCTGTATAGCGTCCAATAGGTCCTGGTCGCGGAACGGCTTGGTGAGGAACTCGACGGCGCCAGCCTTCATCGCTTTCACGGACATTGGAATATCGCCGTGCCCGGTTATAAAAATAATGGGAATCTGGATCTGCGCCTTCGTAAGTTCCGCCTGAAAATCCAGCCCACTCACGCCTGGCAACCTGACATCGAGGATCAGGCAGCACGCGGCGTCCGGCCGCTTCGCCGCAAAGAATTCCGTTGTCGACGCGAAGGCCTCGACCTTCAGCCCTACCGAACGGACCAGATTGCTCACCGCCCCGCGCAGCGAAGCGTCGTCATCCACGACGAATACGACCGGCTGCGTGTCGGGACGCTCGGTTTTGGCCTGAGTGCGCGTGCCTTGAGGCGGTGTCATTGATTACCGGGTAGCACGATGTGGAATACGGAACCGTACGGCACTCCCGGCGAAACTGACAAGGTTCCACCATGGGCCTCGACAATCGAGCGGCATATCGCCAAGCCCATACCCATCCCGTTGGTTTTGGTAGTGAAAAACGCGTCGAAGATGCGGTCAATATTTTCCGAATTAATTCCAGGGCCGGAATCCTGCACCGAAACTGCCACCCCGCTCGAGTCGAACGGCTTGGATCGCACGCGCAGCGTTCGCACCCTGTCGTCAATATTGCGCATGGATTCGGCAGCATTGGTCACGATGTTCAGCACGACTTGCTGAAGCTGGCCCCGATGCGCGGGGATCAGAGGGAGTTGACCGGCAAGTTCAAGTTGAATGTCGATTTTAGCCGCTTCCAGCTCGTCGCTCGCTATCGCAATTGTTTCCCGAATGAGCTCATTTGCATCGAGCGGGACTCCGAGCTGATCGCTCTTTGCAAACATCCCGCGGACCGACTGAATCACCTCGCTTGCCCTGTGACCATCGGCGAAGATGTGCTTGAGAGTATCACGCACCTCGTCGAGATCCGGCGTCGCCCTGTCCAGCCAGCGAAGACCGGCATTTGCGTTCGTAACAATCGCGCCGAGAGGCTGCCTGATCTCATGCGCGATTGCGGCTGACATTGCCGCCAATGTCGTCCGGCGCGACACCTGCGCAAGCTCCTGCCGGGCTTCCATCAATTTGTTCTCGGCATCCCTCAGTTCCGTCACGTCTCGTGCCATTGCGTATATGCGGCCTTTATCCTGAGCCGCTTTCCATGACAGCCATCGATACGTTCCGTCCTTATGGTGTAATCGGGTCAGGAAGCGTTGCGTAACATGACCCGCGGCAAGTCGCTTGGTCTCGGCGCGTGCCTTATCGTGGTCGTCCGGATGCAGCATCCATTGTGAAGTCTTTCCGATCAGCTCCGCTTCCGACCAGCCAAGCAACGCGGTCCACGCAGGGTTCACGTTGAGAAATTTGCCATCCACGTCCGCGATCACAAGAAGGTCTTGCGAGACATTCCAGATGCGGAGACGTTCGTACGTTTCGGCTTGTACCCGCTGCTCGAGCGTTTCGTTGAGCTCACGGAGGGCACATTCGGCGCGCTTGCGCTCCGTTATATCTTCCGCGACTACGTTGATGCCGATGATGCATCCATCGGCATTTCTCAAAGGGTGCCAGTTGGTGATCCAGACATGGTCCGCGTTGCTCTTGTCGGCTTTCTGCCCGCGCACCTCGACGCCGGTGACGGGCTCGCCTGTGCGTACAATAGCCTGAACGAGTCGCTCCACCTGTTCCGCCACCGCAGGCACGGTTTCGCGAACCGATCGCCCGATATGGTCGGCTACCGAAATACCGCAAATTTCCGTCAGGCGCTGATTGATCTGCACGTAACGGCAATCGAGTGAAAGAAATGCGAGCCCGACAGGCGCTGTGTCGTAGATCAGCTGCAGCTCAGGCAGCCGCTCGTACAGCTGCGTATCTGGCAACCGCGAATTCGTTAGCTTCGCGGCCCCGCCCGACGGCGCGGCGCGTCGAGAGCCGATCCGTTTCAGCTTTTCCGGTTTGTGCATCTTTACTCAGCCAAAACGCCTGACGCGAAACCGTACATTACAATTGCGGTCATTGGAATAAATGCGAGGATCACCGATGTTTGATCCCGATTCTGCCGCCATTCCATCGGAATCGCGGCGATACCTTCGTATATGCCCCCTTCTCTTTTCGATACTGGCCGTTAACCAGCGTACAGTGGCGCAATAAGCCGCCACCAACCTAGGCTTCCTGCAACAAAAAGCAGAATTCGTTGCAGGGAGCTCTCGATGATCCGCACGCTGCTGATTGCCAGCCTCGCAGCTCCGACCACGGTCGGCGGCGTCGCCCTTTTGACAACGCCCAGCGCTGAAGTGAAGGCGAGCACTCCGTCAGCCACGCGCGATCGACCAGAGATTCAAATCACCACGCATGAATGCGCGCAGCATGCCTGGCCGTATTACCCGGGGGTTTGCATTCGCGACCACCGCCGTTCATCCGGCAAGGCTTCCGACGTACGCGTTGTCTTCGCAAGCCAACTGCCGAATGCAGCCATCAGCAACACGAAATAAGCCGTTTCCGCCAGAACGCCTGGAGGCTTTGTCATGTTGACCACCGGCAAGATCTACGGAATGACCCTCACCGTTGCCGCGACCCTCGCGACCGTCGCGTTTTTCCAGACCGACAAGGCCTCCGCTGACCCGCTCGGCTTCACTTCGCCTTTCAACTTCAATCGCGGCGATACGATATTCGCGCCAGCAATGCGGCAATTGCCGAAGGAAGCGGACGACGCACAGACAAGCGACATCCCGGCGCGGTTGCGCCGTCACGTCGTGGATTATCCGACGCGCGACACAGCAGGCACCATCATCATCGATACGCCCAACACGTATCTCTATTACGTGCTCGGCGGCGGCAAAGCGATTCGTTACGGGATCGGTGTCGGCCGCGAAGGGTTCACCTGGTCGGGTGTCAAGACAATCGAGCGCAAGGCCGAGTGGCCCGACTGGATCCCGCCGGCGGAAATGCTTCAGCGCCAGCCCTACCTTCCGCGCTTCATGGCAGGCGGCCCCGGAAACCCACTCGGCGCACGCGCCATGTATATCGGCGGCACCGTTTACCGAATCCACGGAACGAACGCTCCCACGACGATCGGCAAGCAAGTGTCGAGCGGCTGCATCCGGATGCTGAATGAAGACGTCATCGATCTTTACGCACGGGTGAACGTTGGAACAAAGGTTGTTGTGCTGCCGATGCACCCGGTTCGCGGCCCGACCGTCGCGCAAGATCAATCAAGCCCGACCACAGCGCGAAGTGTCGCGAATGTCGCGCGGGCGCACGGAGTCTACTGAGCCCATTCGAAGCCGATCAAGCGGAGACATGTCATGAACAGCTCACTCTGGTCCGCAGGTCGCAACACGCATCTCAAGATCGTGGCCGTGGCGCTTATGGCTTCGATCGTCGTGGTGATTGTCGGAATCAATTCACGCGTCGAGAGCGGAACGAACCAAATCGTGGTCAAGGCCGGCCAGCCGACG
Organism: Pseudolabrys sp.; assembly: GCA_036519515.1. Taxonomy (GTDB): domain Bacteria; phylum Pseudomonadota; class Alphaproteobacteria; order Rhizobiales; family Xanthobacteraceae; genus Pseudolabrys. Next base: position 32,237 of record DATDLC010000042.1, read on the forward strand.
GTCTATACCGACACGGCCGGACCCACGATTCGCTGAGCGGAACCTTTTTTTGAATTTTTCATGTTGCGCCGAGTGCCGCAGTCGAACCGTGGCTTTGCCCGTGCGTTAACCCACCAGAAGAAACAAAGCGGGGCGCGTGAGGAGCACGCCATGGTCACAAAGTCGCTTCCGGTCCGGTACAATCGGCCCGCCAATGATGAACTGCACCCCTGGATCTACCGAGCGATTGTCGGGCTGACCATCTGGCTTGTGCTGTCAGTCTGGGCCCTGTTCAGCCGCGGCGCTTACGAAGGTCTTACGCTTTCGGTGATCACCTTGTTCTTCGTGATCCTCGTCGGCATTCCGGTCATTCTTTGGTTGACGTGGCGGCGAAATATCGATCCCGCCGAACAACATGGGTATATCGCGCCGTTCCACGACTGGGCGTCCCAGTCGTTCGAAACCTGGACCGGCGGCGTCAGCGGCCGCGAAGCATCGATGCAAATCCTGCTGCCGATCGCAGCCGTCGCCTTCGGCATGACAATCTTCGGCCTGACGTTCCTGTTCGCGGTTCCGCACCTCGGATCCCCGTAATCAAACGCGAAAGATCTGCGAGTAACGTCTTTTGATTTCCTCGCCTTGCGTCTCGACCGCGGCCGGATCGTCCTTCCACACCTTGATCGCCGACAAAGGCGTGCGGCCCGGCTTATCTTTCACCAGCGCATGCACTGAACGCAGGCCGCCCAGATTCACAAAGAGTTCCTGCCCTTCAGCGCCGAATAGATAATTCTGGAATAGTCGTGCGGCATTCGGATGCGGCGCGGCCGCAAAAATTGCTGACGGCTGGACGATGGAAGGCGTTCCCTCGGCAGCATAGATGACCTCAATCGGCGCACCCGCTTCCTTGAGCAGCAGCACATTCGACTCGTTGCCATCCGCCATGATCGGGCGCTCGCCGAGCACGATCTCTTTTGGTGTATCGGTGGCCGACTGGATTTGCAGAACCTGTTGCAGCGCCAATTTTTCGAGATACGACCAACCCAGCTCGCGGACCATCTGATAAGTCGAAGTCATGATTGTGCCGCTGTAACTCGGATGCGCCTTGACAATCTTGCCTTTCCACTTCGGATCGAGCAGATCGGCAAAACTTTTCGGCGCGTCTTCACGCTTCACCATCTCGGTATTGTAGGCACTCACACAGAGCGAAGACCGGACGGTTGCATAAAAGCCGTCCGGATCGCAATGCTCGGGCGGAATGTGCCGCGCAACATCTTCAGGCACGTAAGGCGCAAGCAGCTTTTGCCGCTTCCACGCGAGAAATTGTGCGGCATCGCCCGCACTCACCGCATCGACCACATTGAGGCCGGACGCATATTCCTGCGCGACACGTGAAAAGATGCATTCGCCACCGGCACGCTCGACGCGCACACGAACTCCCGGAAATTTCTGTTCGAAAGTCTTCCCCGTGGAGATCCGCCGACGTGTACCAGGTGAGCTGGCCTTCTTTCGTGGCCGCAGCATTTAGCGCCGGCGTGATGGCCTCAGCGGGCGGCGGCGCCGCACGCAAAGGCACGGGATAGACGAACGGAAGTGCTGCAGCGGCTTTAAGAAGTTTACGACGTGATAGCGCGTGACGGTCCATAGAGAATACGCCCGCTGTCGTGGCTCCGTGCGTCTGGCCTGGCCGAAACCATGCTCTCGCAAGTGTTGCCCGCAGGGCAAGCCGGAAACGACAGAACGAAAGTTAAAGCGCTTCGACCTGCACTACTCCGGGCACGGCTTTGATAGCGCCGGCGATCTGCGGCGATACCTTGAACCGTCCCGGCAGCTTCACTTCGACTTCCGTGCCGCGTTCGAGCAGCAGCACCACACTCACTTCCCCATCGCCATTGGCATGCGCGGAACGTGGCGCAGGTTCCAGTCGTTTGGCCACTGCCTCGAGCGGGGCGCCATCGCGTAGAAACACGCGCAGACCCTTTTGCAGATTGGCGGCAGCGGCGTCGAGCGGATCGACCGACTGGATGCGCGCGCGCACTTCGTCCCCCTGCACTTCGGCAGACAGGAAAAGGAGGATCGCGTTACCCGGTTCAAGCAAGTCGCGATGTTCGGCAAGTCCCTCTGAAAAGATAACGGCCTCGAAATGACCGCTCGGATCAGACAGGCCGATGATGCCCATCTTGCTGCCGGTGCGCGTCCGGCGCTCGATGCGCGACACGACAGTCGCCGCCACGCGACCCGCTGTCGCGCCTGCTTTCACAGCGCGCGCGAATTCTGCCCAGGGCTGCACGCGCAATTTCTTAAGCACCGCGGCATAATCGTCGAGCGGATGCCCGGACAGGAAAAAGCCGACCGCCTCATACTCCCGCCGCAAGCGTTCCGCCGGCAACCAGGGCTCCACCTGCGGCAGCGCAATTTGCTCGCGGGTCGTGCCACCGCCAAACAACTCGCTCTGACCGATCGCAGCCGTGTCATGAGCACGCTGCGCGCGAGCAAGCACCGCATCGACCGCGGCAAAAACACGGGCTCGGTTTTTCTCGAATGCATCGAAAGCACCAGCCGCGGCGAGACTTTCCAGGACCCGCTTGTTAACCGCGCGCGGACTAATGCGCGCCGCAAAGTCGGCAAGATCGGCGAACGCCCGGTTGTCGCGCGCTGCGATGATCGCCTCGACTGCCTGCTTGCCGACGCCTTTGAGCGCGGCAAGGGCATAGATGATCGTATTGCCGTCGACTTCAAAGTCGACCGCCGAGCGGTTGATTGATGGCGGATCCACGCCGACGCCAAGCCGTTCGGCTTCCGCACGGAATTCGGCGAGCTTGTCGGTATTGCCCATGTCCAGGGTCATGGTCGCGGCCAGGAACTCGACGAGGTAGTTTGCCTTCATGTAGGCGGTCTGATAGGCGACGAGCGCATAAGCCGCGGCGTGACTTTTGTTGAATCCGTATTCGGCAAATCGTTCGAGCAGGTCGAAAATAGCGTCGGCCTGATAACGCTCAACACCGCGCTCGACTGCGCCCGACACGAAGCGCTCGCGCTGCGCCTGCATCTCCTTTCTGATCTTCTTGCCCATGGCCCGGCGCAGCAGATCGGCTTCACCGAGCGTGAAGCCCGCAAGGATCTGCGCGGCCTGCATCACCTGTTCCTGGTAGATGATGACCCCGAACGTCTCGCGCAGGATGGGTTCAAGCTTCGGATGGATGTAATCGGGCTGCTCCATCCCGTGCTTGCGCGCGCAATAAGTCGGAATATTTGCCATCGGGCCGGGACGATAGAGCGCGACCAGCGCGATGATATCCTCGAACCGGTCAGGCCGCATGTCCAGGAGCGCCCGCCGCATGCCCGCACTTTCCAGTTGGAAGATGCCGACAGCTTCGGCCCGGGCCAGGAGGTCGTAGGTGTTTTTATCATCGAGGGGAATCGCGGCCAGATCGATATCGATGCCGCGTCGTTTCACCAGCGCGACCGCGGTCTGCAGGACCGTCAGAGTTTTCAGCCCGAGGAAATCGAACTTCACAAGGCCGGCCTGCTCCACCCACTTCATATTGAATTGAGTGACGGGCATATCGGATTTCGGATCGCGATAGAGCGGCACGAGCTCGGACAACGGCCGGTCGCCGATCACGATCCCGGCCGCGTGGGTCGACGCGTGTCGATTGAGGCCCTCGAGTTTTTGCGCAATGTCGAATGCGCGCTTGACCACCGCGTCGCTATCCCGTTCGGCCTGCAGACGCGGCTCGCCTTCGATCGCCTGCTTGAGCGATACCGCCGCCGCCGGGTTTTGCGGCACCATTTTGCAGAGCTTATCGACCTGCCCGTAAGGCATCTGCAGGACACGGCCGACATCGCGCAACACGCCACGCGCCTGCAATGTGCCAAAGGTGATGATCTGCGCGACCTGATCACGGCCGTAGCGCTCCTGCACGTAGCGGAACACTTCGTCGCGGCGGTCCTGGCAGAAATCGATGTCGAAATCCGGCATCGACACACGTTCAGGATTGAGAAAGCGTTCAAACAGCAGACCAAATCTGATCGGATCGAGATCCGTGATCGTGAGCGCGTAAGAGACGAGAGATCCCGCCCCTGAACCACGGCCGGGTCCAACGGGGATACCCTGTTTCTTCGCCCATTGGATGAAGTCGGAGACGATCAGGAAATAGCCCGGATATTTCATGCCGGCGATCACGCCGAGCTCAAAATCCAGCCGCGCGCGATATTCATCGGCCGTGTGACCCGGCGCCACCCCCGCCGATTGGAGACGCCGCTCAAGCCCTTCTTCCGCACGCTTGCGCAGCTCACTGGCTTCGTCGAGCGACTTGCCGTTGTCTCCGGTCGAAAACCGCGGAAGGATCGGTTGGTGCGTGCGCGGACGGAATGAGCAACGCTGCGCAATTTCAACGGTATTTGCGAGAGCCTCCGGCAGATCGCGGAATTGCTCGACCATTTCCGCACGGCTTTTGAATCGATGTTCCGTCGTCAGCTGACGGCGATCGCCTTCGGCAAGCAACCGGCCTTCGGCAATGCAGATCAGCGCATCGTGCGCCTCATAGTCCTGCGCCGTTGCAAAATAAGGCTCGTTGGTGGCAACCAAAGGCACGCCTTCGCCGTAGGCCAAATCGATCAGCGCCGCCTCAGCGCGACGCTCCGCCGGCGTGCCATGCCGTTGCAATTCGATGTAAAGACGGTTGTCAAAGAGCTTGAGCAGCGCATCAAGGCGGGCGGTCGCAAAATGGCTCTGCCCGGCGGCGACAGCCATGTCGAGCGGGCCGCCCGGGCCACCGGTGAGCGCAATAATGTCCGCCGTTTCTCCTTCCAGCCATTTGAGTTTGAGACGCGGTGGCTCATTCGGCGGCGTGTCGAGGAAAGCGCGAGAATTGAGCCGCATCAGGCTCCGGTAGCCTTCACGCCGGGCGGCCAGAAGTACGATGCGCGCGCGCTCGGGCGGTGCATTCCCGTTACGCGGGCCATGATCGCTGTCGCCGAAATCGATTGCGAGCGCACAGCCGACGATCGGCTGAATGCCGGAGCTCGACAGCTTTTCCGAAAATTCCAGCGCACCGAACATGTTGTCGGTGTCTGTCAATGCCAGAGCCGGCTGGTGGTCGGCTTTTGCCAATTCGGCGAGACGCGCGATTGTAAGCGCGCCTTCCAGCAGCGAAAACGACGAGTGCACGTGCAAATGCACGAAATCGAGGCGGGCCATGTCAGCGCGGGGTTGGGTGATTCCTTGTCGTACTCAGAGTGGGGTCGCCGTCAGCCACTGTCCACCACAGACGCCGGCACGGGCGAAGCTATTCCCGCTTTTCTTGCTGCTGCCCCCCGTCATGGCCGGGGGTTTCGGCCACCCACGTCTTTTCGGGAGGGACGGCCTGTAAGAGGTGGATGCCCGGCACTGGGCCCGGCATGACGGGGAGAGTTCGGGTCCCGCAGCCCTCAAAGATTTCCCAGGACTTGGGTCCAGATGGCGATCATCCCGATAAACAAGGCCAGAGAGGCCAGAGCAGCAGCTTCCTGGATCACAGCTTTGAACATGACTTTTCTCCGGAACAGATAGAGAACATAGTTCAGTATTTGTTCTTGAGTCAAGCGGCGATAAGCGCGATCAGCAATCTGAGTAGAGTCAATGATTTAGACGGGCACGGCTTGGGATCACGCCATCTCGGTGATCTTGCCGTCCCGCAAGGTCACGCGCCGGTCCATGCGGGCCGCAAGGTCCATGTTGTGGGTGGCGATGATGGCAGCGAGGCCGGAGGCCCTCACCAACTGCGACAGCGCGCTGAAGACATGCTCTGCGGTGTGCAGGTCGAGGTTTCCGGTCGGTTCGTCGGCCAACAGGATGCGCGGGGCGTTGGCAACCGCACGGGCGATCGCGACACGCTGTTGTTCGCCGCCGGAGAGTTCTGACGGCCGATGATTCAGGCGACCGCCCAAGCCGAGATATTCGAGCAGTTCGACCGCACGCGTTTTCGCTTCCGTGCGCTTGAGTCCGCGGATCATCTGCGGAAGGAGCACGTTTTCGAGCGCCGAGAATTCCGGCAACAGATGGTGGGACTGATAGACGAACCCGATTTCATTGCGGCGGATGCGGGTTCGTTCATGGTCGGCGAGTATCGCTGTCGAGCGCCCCTCAATATAGACGTCGCCATGGTCGGGATGCTCGAGCAGACCGGCGATATGGAGCAATGTCGACTTGCCGGCGCCTGAGGGCGCCACAAGGGCAACCGACTGACCGGCCCAGAGTGCGAGCTCGATGCCGCTGAGCACATGCAAGGTTTCGTCGCCCTGCCGGTAGTGGCGCTCGATGTCATGCAGGAACAGGATTGGCACATCCTCTTCCTGGCGCGCTTGCGGCGGCTCCGGCTGCTCGATCATTTCCACCCTGGCAGCGGTGTAGGCGCTATTCATAGCGCAATGCCTCCACCGGATCGAGGCGCGCCGCACGCCATGATGGGTAGAGAGTCGCAAGCAACGAAAGCACGAGGGCCATTATGACGACTGCCGTCGTCTCACCTGAGTCCATGTCGGCCGGAAGGTGTGACAGGAAGTAAAGCTCGGGCGAAAACAGTTCAGTATTCGTGAGCCAGGACAAGAATTGCCGAATGTTCTCGATATTGAGACAGACGACGACACCCAGCATAAAGCCGACGATGGTGCCGACAACGCCGATGGAAGCGCCCGTTATAAGAAACACGCGCATGATCGCGCCCTGGGTTGCGCCCATGGTGCGCAAGATGGCGATGTCCTGGCCCTTGTCCTTCACCAGCATAATCAGGCCCGAAACGATGTTGAGCGCCGCCACCAACACAATGAGCGTCAGGATCAGGAACATCACATTGCGCTCGACTTGCAGCGCATTAAAGAAGGTCGCATTGCGCTGACGCCAGTCGATCATGAAGATCGGACGCTGCGCAGCGTCCTGCACCGCGGTGCGATAGCGGTCGACCCGATCCGGATTGTCCGTGTAGACCTCAATCGCGGTAACGTCGCTGGCTCGGTTGAAATAGGCCTGCGCTTCCTTGAGCGGCATGAAAACCATAGCGTTGTCGTATTCCGACATGCCGATCTCGAAGACCGCGGCGATCTTGTAGACCTTGATGCGCGGTGTCGTTCCCATCGGCGTGACTGCACCGCGCGGCGCGACAAGTGTGATGTTGTCCCCGGATCGCAACGAAAGCTGGTCGGCAAGCCGCCGGCCGATGGCAACGCCCTGCTCTTCGTCAAAGCCTTTAAGCGAGCCCTGCTTGATGTTGTTGGCGATGGACGGAAGTTTCTCCAAATCCATAAGACGAATGCCACGCACCAGAACGCCACCGGCATTGAACGGCGACGACGCAAGTGCCTGCCCTTCGACGATCGGTGCGGCTAGCCGGATCCCTTGAGCGCCGCTGACGCGCGCGGATACTTCCTCCCAGTCGGTGAGAGGCTTCTCCAACGGCTGGATCAACAGGTGACCATTGAGTCCGAGAATCTTGTCGAGCAGTTCCTTGCGGAACCCGTTCATCACCGCCATGACGATAATGAGCGTGGCAACCCCAAGCATGATGCCGAGGAAGGAAAACCCGGCGATGACTGAAATGAATCCTTCCTTGCGCCGCGCCCGCAAGTAGCGCAGCGACAGCATCCATTCGAACGGGGAAAAGGCCCGCGTCCCCTTGGGCTCGCTCATCGATGATTGGTCCCGCGCTCGACTGTTCACAGAGATTCTGGCGGATTCGTGCCTACGGCGCGAGAGCAAAGTCATTGGTAACACAGGATTCTTAGCCGGGACGTCATGTCGCGGGGCCGCAAACCGGCAAATCGACAACTACCTGGACAGCAAATCAACAGCCGCGGCTGGGCTGAGGTTTTCCCGGCTGCCATCGGCACGCTTCTTGAGTTCGACCTTACCCTCGGCGAGGCCACGCGGACCGACCAGAATCTGATAGGGAATTCCAATCAGGTCGGCGGTGGCAAATTTGGCTCCGGGCCGTTCATCGAGGTCGTGATAGAGAACTTCAATCCCCTTCGCGCCGAGATCGCGGCAGAGCTGTTCAGAGGCGGCGTCCGTATCCGATGAACCCTGCTTTAGATTGAGGATCGCGACTTTGAAGGGTGCCACCGGCTCCGGCCAGATGATACCGGCGTCGTCGTGGGACGCCTCGATAATGGCAGCGACCAGTCGGCTCGGGCCAATACCGTAAGAACCCATGTGGACAGGAACTTCTTTGCCGTCATGCGTGGCAACCACGGCCTTCATCGGCTCGGAGTACTTGGTCCCAAAATAAAAAATATGGCCGACTTCAATGCCCCGTGCTGAGACCTGCTTTTCGGCAGGCACGCGGGCAAAGGCGGCAGCATCGTGCATGTCCGAGGTCGCGGCATATTGCGCGGTCCATTTCTCGACGATGCTTTGAAGGCTTGCAACATCATCAAAATTTAAATCGGCCGGCGGCACCAACATGTCGAGATAGTCTTTATGGCAGAAGACCTCGGACTCGCCGGTCTGCGCGAGGATGATGAACTCGTGCGACAGATTTCCACCGATCGGCCCCGACTCCGCACGCATCGGAATCGACTTCAGTCCCATTCGCGCAAAGGTGCGCAGATAGGCCACGAACATCTTGTTGTATGAATGCGTCGCGCCCGCCTGATCCAGATCGAATGAATAAGCGTCCTTCATCAGGAATTCGCGGCCGCGCATGAGCCCGAAACGCGGGCGCACCTCATCCCGGAACTTCCACTGTATGTGATACAGATTGAGAGGCACGTCCTTGTACGAGCGGACATAGGCGCGGAAGATCTCGGTGACCATCTCCTCGTTGGTCGGACCGTATAGCATTTCCCGATCATGCCGGTCTTTGATGCGCAGCATTTCCTTGCCATAGGCGTCGTAGCGTCCGCTGTCCCGCCAGAGGTCAGCCGACTGAATGGTGGGCATCAGCAGTTCGTTCGCACCCGATCGGTTCTGCTCCTCGCGGACGATCTGACAAATCTTCTGCAGCACGCGGAATCCGAGTGGCAGAAATGCGTAAATGCCCGCGGCCTCCTGCCGCATCATCCCGGCGCGCAGCATCAATCGATGCGAGACGATCTCCGCCTCTTTCGGTGTTTCGCGCAGGATCGGCAGGAAATAACGGGACAGGCGCATGGTCTTTGAAGGATCCGAGGAATAACGCCGTCAGAGAAAGCGGATCGCTCGCCAAAACACAAGGGCTGGCGCGCTTTTTCGGGAATTTATCGAATGCCGCGGCATCTATATCCATGGTAGGCTGACGACAGGGGCCGACGAAGACATGCAAGCTGGCATCAGACAGTCTCTGGGAGCGGTGGCAGCCTTTGTAATCGCGCTGCAGACCGCCGCGTGGGGCGTTGGGCCGGCGCCCGGGCTTGCCACGGTCGACCCGCTTTCGATCATTTGTCACAGTGAGGCATCTGCGCCTGGCGAGCCGGCGTCCGACGATGGAGCGCTTCCATCGGCGCACGGCTGCGATCACTGCAATCGTTGAATGGCGGATCGAGTATCGTTGCGTGTCGCTGCGTTAGTATTTTCGGGCAATTCCCAAGCTGTCAGTCCGTTGAATGCCGCCGCGTCCGGCCAGTGTTGGGAAGTTTGGGTCCAAAATTGGGTCCAAGTTTTACTTCTTCTTCGGCAGCTTCAGCGCCTGCCGCACTAGGCGGCGGATGGCCTCTCTGAGCGGCTAAAAAGCCATCTAAGTAATTTCCGCAGGGTCAAGGCGAGCCTTCAAGCGCGGCATCTGATCGGAGAGCGCGATGCCAACGTTTGGATGGCAAAAGCGGCCAACTGAAAGTGGCCTAAGTGTTGAGCTATGTCCAATACCGTTGGATTAGTGATGTGAGGCCAAAGATAACAGCGAACGCGCTAAGTGCAGCCGCTAAATTAATTGCCAAATATTTTGGTAGCGACGGATACGATAAAATTTCGGCACCTCTTTCGAGGTTCTCTTGGTCTTGTCGGCATATAAAATTTCTCGGAAAAGTTTTTATCGTTTCGCAGTTTTCGGTTCGATCCGTGCGAGCAGCAATGCGTTCTTTTTCTTCCGCTGTTAATGGAACCAGCACCTCCGAATATGGCTCGATTTTCCAAGTGCCAAACACGAATGGAGCCGCGACAGCCCCGACTATTGCCAGAAACATTGCGATCTTCCATTGCCTCACCGAACCCTCCGCCAAGCCACTATGCGCGTCGCAGTCGCCTCAAGGAAAGGGCCAGGCGGCGGGGTTTGAAGCCGGGCCAGGCCCTAACAACCGCTTATCCGTCTTAGGAAGACCAAAGGGGACGCGGTCCTGAAAATAACGTTTGCTGAGTTTCTCCGTTCCTGTTCTTGCAATATATCGCCCGCATGTTGTGGCGTTTCGACCAGTCGGTCCCGTTCATATGTAACCCAAGGGGGACGCGGTCCTGAAATTAACGTTTGCAGAGTTGCTCCGTTCCTGTTCTTGCAATATATCGCCCTTATGTTGTGGCGTAATTCACGCGGCAGGGCCGATCAACGCGCCCGCCGCCTTCATTCAGCCGTGTCAGCCAATCGTCGCCAAGG
>DATDLC010000043.1:0-83908 GCA_036519515.1 Pseudolabrys sp.
GCCAAGATTCCCTGTTCCGACAAAATAATTCCCTGATCCTGGAGTAGGGAATTCGCGTCGAATGCCCTGTGACGACACTACTATTTCCGGTCTCTGGCGTTCCCGAAGCCGCGATTTTGCAAAATTCCCTGTACAATTCCCTGTTAGCAGGGAAAACGGGCAGAGCAGGGGCCATCTGCACTGCTGCGCCAGCCAACCAGTTCCAGTCGATTGAAACAGTGTGCGAACTAGACACTTTTCGCGCGGCAGTATGTCTCCGACGGTCTTGATCGGGCCCGGCTTTGACTTCTTCGTTTCGCGAGCTCACAACGTACCTTTATGGAGAAAAATTTACGCTTATGGCTGGAGGACCAAAGCGCCTCCCGACGCTTTCCAGAATGCTTTGCGGATAACCAACGTTTTGATTCCTGCGCGGCCCACTTTTCTGAGGTCGTACTTCCGGCCCGATCTCGGCAAAGCTCTGAAATGCCTTCCGCAAAGGGTGGCCGGTCTTGTTGAAAGGTGGAATGTTTCCGTCGGCAGCGGGCGGAGCCGTCATACACTTCAAGCTTGCTTTACCGGTCCAGCCGATCATTGCTAGGCTTCCAGTCAGCGGCACTTGTCACTGGGAGGACAATGACAATGACGACGGTTTCCCGTGCTCTCTTTCTCGGCACAATGGTCGGCCTATTCGCGGTCAGCCCGGCCGCACACGCGCAGGATAAGACCATCAAGATCGGCGCGCTGTTTCCCATGTCGGGACCAGGCGCTTATTTCGGCGCGCAGGATAAGCAAGGAGTCGAGCTTGCGTTGGAGCAGCTCAACAAGACAAGCGTCAACGGCTACAAATTCGTCGTTCAATACGAAGATTCAGCCTGCAGCCCGCTTCCCGCAACGCAAGCCGCCAAGCGCCTGATCGAGCAGTTCAAGCCCGACGTCATCATCGGCGAGGAATGCTCGGATGCGACGCTCGCTGTGATGCCTGTAGTCGAGCAGGCAAAGGTGCCGTTGATCAATGCCGGCTCCTCTTCGATAAAAGTGACGGAGCCTGGCAACCCTTGGACGTTCCGGATCATGCCGAACGAAGTGATGCAAGGCATCAATCTCGCGGAGAATGCGTACAAGCGCATGAATGCGCAGACAGCGGTTTTGTTGTTTGAGAACACCAATGCCGGAATCGGCAACGCGCAGGTGTTCAAGGACAATTTTACGAAGCTGGGTGGCAAGATACTCGCCGAAATCGGCTTCGGCCGCGAGATCAATGACTTCACGGCAATTGCCACCCGCGTCGCAGGCCTCGGCAAAGTCGACGTGATTCCGACCTACACACTCGAAGGCCAAGGTCTCAAGATCACGCAGGCTTTGGCGCAGGCCGGTGTTACAAAGGGCGGCGGCGGCAATGCCATTCAGATCGGCACCATATGGTTGCCGTTCGGCTTCGAGCAGAAAGCCGGGAAGGCTGCCCTGGGCTACATCCGGATCGTGCAGTTCGACCCAACCGATACGCGCAATGTGGCGAAGGATTTCGCGTCTGCCTTCAAGGCCAAATACAACGCAGAGCCGACACACCTGAACGCACATGCCTATGATCAGGTCATGCTGATCGCCGACGTGGTCAAGCGGGGCGGAAAGGATGCTCAATCCATCCGCGATGGCCTTGCCGACACAAAAAACTACTCGGGGGTCACAGGCAGTGTCGAGTTCGACAAGAGCAATCAGAACGTCAAGATGGACACCATCCATTACATGGAGACCAAGCCGGACATGTCGTGGACAAGCCTGAAGTGGAACTGATCCGGCGATGACAACAACGATCGTCCTGCAACAGGCGATCAACGGCGTCGTACTCGGAAGTCTCTACGTCCTGGTAGCGCTAGGCCTGACGCTGATCTACGGCGTGCTCGTGCAGATCAATTTCGCGCACGCCGACTTTGTCACGCTCGGAGCCTTCGCCGCCTATTTTTTCATGCACCTGGTCGGCGGCGGCTACATCCTGAGTATAGCCGTCGCCTTTGCCGTCGGTGCCGCGCTGGGCTGGCTGATCAACGCATCGATCTTCACGCCCTTGCGGTACAAGGGAAATGAGCTGCTGCCGCTGATCGCCACCATCGGCGTCTCGGTGATGATGCAGAACCTGATGCTGGCCTGGTTCGGGCCGATTCCGTACGCCTTCGAGACACCTTACAGCAGCCAGGTCATCCGTTTCGCCGGCATCTTCGTCTCGTGGCAAAACGTCATTATCATCGCCGTTTCGACGCTGACGATCGCCTTGCTCTACGCGTTCATGAAGTTCACGTATCTCGGCAAAGCGCTGCGCGCTGTGTCGCAGGATCGCGAAACCGCGGGCCTGATGGGGATCAACCCCAACCAACTGATCATGTTGACGTTCGTAATTGCCTCCGCGCTTGCCGGCATGGGAGGTGCGATGCTCGCGCCGGTGCTCGTGCTGACACCGTTTGCCGGCACGTCCGTCATCGTCAAAGCTTTCGCGATTGTCATTATCGGTGGCTTTGGCAATGTCGAAGGGACCATTCTCGCCGGCCTCATCGTCGGCCTGATCGAAAGCTATACCACGCAGTTCCTAGACCCTGGCCTGATCGACATCGTTGTTTTTGCACTTCTCCTGCTGATGCTGGCAATCAAGCCCACAGGACTCATTTCGGAAAGACGCGAAGAAAATGTCTGATCCGGCACTCGCGCAGCATTTGCCCGGTCAACGCGCGGCGCTGCGATCCCGATGGGTGGCGTATCTGTTCGCGGTGGCGGTGATCGCCGTTTTGCCTCTCGTCTTCAATGACACCTACTGGCGTACGAATTTGACGGTGTGCGCCATCAATGTGTTGCTCGCGATCGGGCTCGACTTCATTCTCGGTTATGCCGGCCAGCTGAACCTTGGCCACTCAGCTTTCTATGGTTTGGGCGCCTATGTCTCGACGCTGCTGATCGTTAAACTCGCAATTCCGTTCTGGATCGCGTTCATTGCAGGAGTGGCGTTCGCCGGTATCGCCGGAATTTTCCTTTCGCTTTTCGCCGTGCGCCTGCGTGGGCACTATCTCGCGATTGCGTCGCTCGGCTTTGCCGTCATCGTTCATCAGATCCTGCTGAACTGGATCAGCCTCACGCAGGGGCCGCTCGGCATCTACGGCATCGCGCCGCCGCCTGCACTCGTGATTGGCGGAATTATCGTCGCTGATTTTCGCAATCTCACCGCGTTCTTTTACCTGGTCGCAGGATTTGCATTTCTTTCGTACATCCTGCTGAGCCAACTCGTGCGGTCGCCGATTGGAGAGACGCTCACGGCGATTCGCGAGGACGAGGTGTCCGCGGCATCTCTCGGCATCAACGGCGCCGCCTGGAAAGTATTTGCTTTCGGCGTCGGTTCGGCGATCGCCGGTGCAGCCGGCTGTTTTTACGCGAGTTTCGTCGGCACCCTGGTGCCGGATGCATTTTTCATAAACGAGGCGTTCAACATCCTGGCCATGGTTATCGTCGGTGGAATGGGCACGCTGATCGGGCCGGTTTTCGGTGCAATTCTTCTCACAGTCTTGCCGGAGGTCCTACGTGGTTTCGGCGACCTGCGCCTGATCGTCTATGGTGCTGCTCTGACGTTTGTCGTTCTCTTTATGCCCGGCGGGCTCGCGCAGGCAGCTCGCGTCTTCGGCGAAAAGTTCGGCTTTGGGCGGTCCCCATGAGCGCGGTTGCGGCAACAGCCCCGGTCGAGCGATCGCTATTGCAGGTACGAAGCCTGCACAAGAACTTTGGCGGCGTGAAAGCCGTGTCGGACATTTCGTTCGACGTTCCGGGCGGCTCGATACTTGCCGTCATAGGCCCGAACGGGTCAGGGAAATCGACGCTGCTCAATCTCATCAGCGGTGTCTATCAGCCCGACTCCGGCTCATTGTCCTTTAATGACACCGCCCTTTCGGCCATGCCGGCTCATCGGCGCGTGCGACTAGGCATTGCGCGGACTTTCCAGAAGATCCGTCTGTTCAAGCAGTTGAGCGTTCTGGAAAACGTAATCGCGGGATTTCATATCCATCACCATATCCCGGGATGGCAATACGTGACGCATGGCGCCACTTTTGCGGCGGATCAACGGCGGTGTCGCGAACGGGCCACACAGCTTTTGCATTTTGTTGGCATGTCGGGACGCCTCGATGTGCTTGCCGGATCGCTGTCATATGGCGAACAGCGGATGCTCGAGCTCGCGCGTGCGCTTGCAACAAAACCTCAGCTCTTGCTGATCGATGAGCCCGCGGCGGGCCTTAATGCTGCGGAAGTCGACGGCCTTCTCGATCGTATCCGGTCGCTTCGCAATGATGGAACGACGGTCATCCTGGTCGAGCACAACATGGATCTGGTGATGAATGTTGCGGACCGGATCATGGTGATGGATTACGGCCGGCGCCTGTTTGAAGGAAGTCCGGCCGAGGTGCAAAAGAATCCTGCCGTGATTGCTGCTTATCTCGGCGGAGAGTTGTTGTGAGCGCTTTGCTGGAGGTCAAAGACCTGGAACTTGCCTACGGGCAAGTCGCGGTGTGCCGGGATATTTCGCTGCGGCTCGACCGCGGCGAGATCGTCGCCTTGATCGGTGCCAATGGTGCGGGAAAATCCACGACGCTTCGTGCGATCGCGGGCGTGTTGCCGCCGAGAGCGGGCACGATTTTATTTTCCGGCCAAGACGTTACGACGATGCCCTCGTATGAGCGTAGCAAGCTCGGCATTGCGCTCGTTCCCGAGGGCCGTCGTGTTTTTCCTTTCCTGACGGTGCGGGAAAATCTCGAGCTCGGCGGATTCAATGTTCGCGACGACGCTGCAAAAGTTCGGCAGCGCATGGATGGCGTCTTCGCCATGTTCCCGCGCTTGTCCGAACGCAGCAGCCAGAATGCGGGAACCTTGAGCGGCGGAGAGCAACAGATGCTGGCGCTCGGACGTGCAATGATGTCCGAGCCGCAACTGCTCTGTCTAGACGAGCCATCACTCGGCCTGGCGCCGATCGTCGTGCAGGACATTTTCCAGAAGATTCGGGCGATCAACGCCGCCGGTACGAGCGTGCTCTTGGTGGAGCAGAACGCGCGCTATGCGATCGAGACGGCACGTCGCGGGTACGTCCTGCAAACGGGCTCGGTGATTGCAAGCGGTCCCTGCGCGGAGCTCAAGCTCAATCCGCGGGTCCAGGAAGCGTATTTGGGCCGCATTGCGGCTCCTGCGGATTTCTAGATGACACTCTCCGGCAAATATTCGCTCGCAGGCAAATTTGCTGTGGTTACCGGCGCCGGCGACGGAATCGGGCGCGCGATCGCACTCGTATTCGCGGAAGCCGGAGCAGAAGTCGCCTGCGTCGATCTGGACAAAGCGGCCGCAACGGCAACAGCGACAAAGATCGGTCCGGCGGCTTTCGCCGTTGCCTGCGACGTGAGCAGTGAAACCGAAGTCGAGGCGGCGGCCAAAGCGATCCTCGCCAAGTCTCCCGCGGTGCGCATTCTGGTCAATGGTGCGGCCGGTCATGATCCCAATGGGTCTGTCCTGGAGCTCACTCTCGCCGAATGGAACAAAGTGTTTGCCGTTAATGTCGGCGGCGCATTTTTGATGAGTCGCGCGATCCTGCCTGCGATGATCAAGGCAGGCGGTGGCAGCATCATTCATATTGCTTCGCAGCTCGGTAGCGTCGCCGGGGCGCGCCGTGCGGTCTATTGCGCGACAAAGGGCGCGCTGATCCAGCTTGCCAAGGCCATGGCGACCGATCACGCAGCGCAGAACGTACGGGTCAATGCTTTGTCGCCAGGTGGGGTCGAGACCGACCGCATGGTGAAACGTTTCGGCGACATGGAAACCGCAAGACGAACGGCCGGTCCCAAGCATCTGCTACAGCGGCTGGGCCAGCCAGGCGAAATCGCACAGGCCGCCGTCTTTCTTGCGAGCGACGCATCGAGCTTCATGACCGGCGCCGACCTTCTGGTAGACGGCGGCTACAACGCGACATAACGGCCTTCTCAAAGCCCGAGGATAGTTCCTGCCATTGCGCGCGGATCGCGTTTTGGCCAGGCACCGACATCGGCGGCCTGAAACAGATCCGACAGGTGCATGTTAAACAACGCCGGCTCCTCAAGATTGATGTTATGGCCGGAGTTTCCCATCACGACCAGCGAGGCGGTCGGGATATTCTTCTTCATCAGAATGCCTGGTTCGAGGCAGGGCCAGTCCTCGTCGCCCGTCATGATCAGTGTCGGCACCGTGATCGTTCTCATCTTGTCGACGAGATCGAACAGCGACGGCCGCCGTTTCTGCACGCCGCGCATCGTGAGCGCTGCACCTTCGGTCGAATGTTCGGCAAGCTGATCCGCGAATTCGCGCCAGCCACGCGGGTCCTTGTTCTGGTGCTGGACGCGCGTAGGGCCAAGTGCATAGCTCTCGGCGGCCTTTTTCATGGTCAGCTCTTCGAAGCGCTTCGCCGAGGCTTCCGCTTCCTCGGCAAACTTGGCTCGCTCGCCGGGCGCCGCGCCGTAACCGCAGCCGGCGACGACGATCGACCGGGCGCGGTCGCCGTAAGTGAACCCGAAGTGAAGCGCAGCAAAACCGCCCATCGAAAGCCCGACAATGTGGGCCTTGTCGATTTTCAGGGCATCGAGCACCGCGCGAATGTCATCGCGTGCCCGCTCCTGCGAATACTTTTCCTGGTCCCTGGGCACATCCGAGGGCGGATAGCCGCGGGCATTGAAGGCGATGCAGCGGTAGTATTTCGAGAAGTGACGGACTTGCTGCTCCCACGAGCGAACGTCCCCAGCAAATTCATGAACAAAGACGATCGGAATGCCTTTTCCGGTTTCTTCGTAGTAAAGCTTCATTCCGTCGTCGGTGGCCAGATGTGGCATGAGGTCCCCGTTCAGAAAGCTTGGGCGCGTGCGGACAATCCGGCGTCGATCGTAACGACGGATCCGCTGGTGTAGCCCGAGTGGTCGGAAGCGATGAAGGCGATGGCGGCGCCGATCTCTTCGGCGGTGGCGCCGCGCCCGAACGGCAGCGGCTTGAGCAGGTCTTTCCAGTTGTCTTCGCTGCCAGTGCGATCGCGCGCCTTCTTTTTCATGAGCGTCACGAGGCGGTCGGTCGCGACGGGGCCGGGATTGATAGCAACGACACGGATTCCGTCCCGAGCGCTGACGCTGCCGAGCGACTGCGTGAAGGCGGCAAGCGCGGCATTGCCCGCGACGCCGCAGATATATTCCGGATCGTGCGTATCGGCCGCGTTTCCGACCACGTTGACGATCACCCCGCACTTGCGTTTCTGCATCAGCGCGTAAAAAGCACGGCACATGTTGACGTAACCAAAAACCTTCAAATCCCAGGCCTTGCGCCAGGTCGCTTCGTCGACGTTGAGGAGACTGCCGCCGGGAATGGCGCCGGCATTGTTCACCAGAATATCGATGTCGGGATAGTCGTGGGCGAGTTCGTTGACTTTGGTGCTGTCGGACAAGTCGGCGGCAACTGTATCAACACGCACATTCGACTTCTGTGCGATCGCCGACTTCGCTGCCGCCAGCGTGTCCCTGCTGCGCGATACGATGATGACGTTGCAGCCTTCACCCGCCAAAATTTCAGCTGCCGCACGGCCGATTCCTTTTGAGCCACCGGTGACAAGGGCGGTTTTGCCGGCAAGTTTCAGGTCCATGTATTCCCCCGCAAGAACTGAAGGTGTGGGACTATGACGACCGTGGGCGCGATCGGCAACCTGTCCCGCTAGCGCGCCGCCTCGATCAGGCGGCGAACTCCTTGGCGATGGCCGGCTTGCGCGCGAAATCCGAAATCACGGGCCGCCGGCTCGATATCGAGCGGACCCCGCGCGATCGTCGACTTGCTCCCGTTGATCTCGAGGCGTACGGGCTTTCCGGCCGCGGCGGCGGCGGCGATGTCATCGGGCGTGACTTTTTCCGGATGTGCGATGAAATAGCTGAGCTGCTTCCGGCTTTTCGAGAAGCAGGCCTGGACAGCAGCGCGGGCAGCATCGTCGATGTAGACATAGGGCCAGTCGGTCATCCGCGGTATGCGTGCAGTTTTGCCTGCAAGTGACGCGCCGACAATCTCCTCAACCGTGAAGGTCGTTTCCCGTCCCGGGCCGTAGATCACGGTGAACCGCAGCGAACAAAGGTCCAGCGGGATTTTGCCCCACAGTCCGCGCAGCACCATCTCCATCGCGGCCTTGGAAGCGCTGCATGTGTTATTGGGGCGCAGGGGATATTGTTCGTCGACCGGTTCGTCTTCATAAAAACTGCCGAGTGCGGCCACCGATGAGCAGTAGATGAAAGTCCTGACGCCGCTTTCCATCGCGGCATAGAGGAGGTTAAGGCTGCCCAGAACGTTGATCGCGATGACCTCGACGGGATCGTTTGCCAACACCATGGGTCCCGAGACACCGCCCGCGTGGACAACGTGTGTGATTTTTTCGATGACCAACAACGTCTTGAGTTTTGACCGATCCGAAAGATCATCCACCACCTGCGCCGTATCCGATGGACGCGGGTCGAGTCCGACGGCGCGATGCGATTTTTCGGCGAGCAGTTTCATGACGGCCTTTCCCAGAAACCCGCTGGCGCCCGTTACGAGTGTTACATCGTTTGCCATGCCCTAGATCTTTTGCGACACGCGCGAAATATCGAGCACGCGGATATGCGCAAGCGCCTTTGAATGTTCAGCCGTCATCCAATCGTCCCTTGTAAGACGAAATTACCTGATCGCTGATTGCGACGGGAATCCTCGCATGCCAGTCGGTCCGTTTTTGCACCGCTGCGGCCAAGGCGATTAGCATGTGATCGGATCCTGGCCTGCCCACGATCTGCAGTGCAACCGGCATGGCACGGTCGTCAAACCCGGCCGGGATCGCAACGGCGGGAAGACCTAGAAAGTTGGCAAAGCGGGTCCAGCGGCTGAGCTCGTAAAGCGTCTTTGGTTTGAAGTCGGGCTCGTGCGGGTCGCATTCCACAAGCGAAGGCGTCCTCATTGTCAGGATGGGCATGACAATGGCGTGGGCATCCTTAAACACCTTGGCGATAAAATCATCCGCGAGTTGCGTCCGCGCCGCAATACTCGCCGCCAGCGTCGTGTCATCAATCTGAAGGCCCTTACGCAGGCGTTTCGTCAACGTGGCATCGAGCGATCCGGAGTCCATGAGCGTTCGATGCG
The DNA here is from genome assembly GCA_036519515.1 of Pseudolabrys sp. Lineage (GTDB taxonomy): Bacteria > Pseudomonadota > Alphaproteobacteria > Rhizobiales > Xanthobacteraceae > Pseudolabrys. The sequence goes on from DATDLC010000043.1 coordinate 9,154, forward strand.
AGCGCGCCGCTTCTGCTTGCATGATGGTGAAGACATGAGGATCGAGCGCTTCTATGGCTCCGACGCCGTCACTATAGCCGACCTGCATTCCGCAGCCAGCGACTGCGTCGACGGCGTTCCGGCAGGCATTTGCAATCGGGGTTTCGGCCAGATCGAGGACATCCCGGACGACAGTGACCTTGCGGATAGGCTCAGCTTCGCGTGCGGCGAATAGGATGCGGGGGGGGTCGCGCAGATCCGACGCGCTGCGAGCAAGGATACCGACTGTGTCCAGGCTGGGTGAAAGGGGCATCGCGCCGGCCAGCGGTACGGCGCCAAAGGTCGGCTTCCACGATGTGAGGCCGCAGCAATGCGCCGGAATGCGCAATGAGCCGCCGGTGTCGGATCCAAATGCAAAGACCGTAGAGCCGCTTGCGACAGCCACCGCGGAGCCGGACGATGACCCTCCGGTGATGAAGTCAAAATTCCACGGATTTTTGGGCGCACCGTGCGTAGCGTTGTAGCCAGAGGGCTCGTAGGCGAGCTCGGTCATCGTCGTGTAACCGATGCGGCGAGCGCCAGCGCGGTCGAGCAGGTCGAGAACTGTTGCGCGCGGCAACCGCTCCATGGGCAGGGGTTGAGCAAGTCCACCATGCGGCAAGCGGGTGGCGGAAACAAAGATGTCCTTCGCCGCGTATGGCATAGCGTGGAGGACACCTCGCGCTGGACTGCCGGCTCCACTTTCGAATTCAACAAATGCTTTCAGCCGTGGCTCAAGCTTGCGCGCAAATTCGAGCGAGCTTTCAGAAAGTTGCGTGCGCTCCGCCGTATCAAGCTCTGCCCAGTCTCGAAAACGCATCGACGCCATGTCTGGGGCTTTCGAGTTGACGCGTGAACGGCGAAGTCCAGGCCACTGGTGGTTTCAAATTCTGCGTTTCATAATGCTACACAAACCAAACAGCCGCCAAGGGCAACACTGTCGTCAGGACAATAAGCAACATTGCGGCCTCATGAATACGGTTGTTGCGGCAAAAGAAGAAGACTTCGACACGAAGGTGTCACTCCTGATCATTGGTGCGGGCGCCGCCGGGCTGTGTGCGGCGCTGACCGCGAGGGAAGCAGGAGCCAGCGCTGTGGTGGTCGAGCGCGATGCAGTCCCCTCCGGCTCGACCGCACTGTCGGCGGGGCTCATTCCGGCTGCGGGCACGCGATTTCAACGCGCCAAGGGTATACACGACACCCCCGCACTGCTTGCCGCCGACATCGAACGCAAGGCGAAAGGCGAGACCGATCCCGCCGTTGTTAACGCCATCGCAGGAGAGGCCGCGACACTTGTCGAATGGCTGGCGGATCGTCACGGCTTGCCTTTTGAGGTGGTCGACAACTTCAATTATCCCGGGCACTCAGCCCTACGGATGCATGGCCTGCCGAGCCGCACCGGTCGCGAGCTAATCGACCGCCTGCGCGCCGCCGCCGAACTGAGCGACGTCGTTATTCTGACTCGAAGCATCGCCGAGCGACTTATGGCAGATGCGGAAGGACGCATTATCGCAGTGGAAATCGTGCGCCCTGACGGCACGCAAGAATGGATCGGGTGCGAAGCGTTGATCCTCGCTTGCAGCGGTTTTGGTGGAAACGCCGATTTGGTTCGTCGCCACATACCGGAAATGGAGAATGCAATTTATTTTGGTCATCCGGGTAATCGCGGTCACGCTGTCGTGTGGGGCAGCGTACTCGGTGCACAGCTGGCTCACCTTGGCGCCTATCAGGGCCATGGCTCGGTGGCGATGCCGCATAACATTTTGATCAGTTGGGCAGTCGTCATGCAGGGTGGCGTTCAGATCAACCGTGATGGTAGACGTTTCAGCGACGAGACGCGCGGCTACTCGGAGCAGGCAGCCGAAGTGCTGAGACAGCCGGGTGGAATTGCGTGGGATGTCTTCGATGCACGAATCGCAGCGGTGGCCCGACAATTCGAAGATTTCAAGGAGGCCGAACGCGCCGGTGCAATTTTGACATCCGATACCATCGAATACCTCGCGGAGGCGATGCGCGTTCCCGTCGCAGCTTTTGTCGCTGACTGGAAAGAAGTCGAAAACCTAAAACTGGCCGGTGGTCAGGATCACTACGGTCGAAAGTTTTTTGCGGAGCAGCTATGTAGTCCGCCTTACCACGCGGTCAAAGTGACCGGAGCGCTGTTCCACACCCAGGGCGGAGTTGCGGTCGATTCAACGGGCCGCGTCAAACGAAAGAACGGAGCAGGTTTTCCCAACCTGTTCGCGGCCGGCGGTGCGGCGGCGGGCGTGTCGGGTTCAGCGGCGGCTGGTTATTTGTCTGGCAACGGTCTGCTCACTGCGACCGTTCTCGGGCACTTGGCAGGGAAAGCGGCCGCCGGGCAGTTGATCAGGTGATTGACTCAATCTCGTGCAGGCACAATCCAGGGCCTGTGAGTGCGATGCTCGGTCGAAAATCTGACAATTCGCTCCCTATAGCTCTCGGTGAGATCGACATCGTCCCATCCATTCAAGAGCTGGTTGCGGCTGACCGGATCAATCTGAAAAGCGTAGGTTCGATCGCCGCAGGCGATGGTCTTATTGTCCAGATCGACCATGAACGGCTGCTCCGGATTGGCAGAGACCGCCGCTGTCATATCGGCAACGTCGGCATCGGAAACGACGGCTGTCAGCAGGCCGTTCTTGACGGCGTTTTGTGCGAAGATATCGCCGAACGACGGCGCCACGACACAGCGGAATCCGTAGTCGTACAGCGCGTATACGGCAGCCTCGCGTGAGGAACCACCTCCGAAATTGCGACCCGCCAGTAAGATTTTTGCGCTTTGCCATAGGGGCTGATTGAGCGGAAAATCCTTCTTGGCATTCCCATTGCCGTCGAAGCGCAGGTCCTGAAAAAGCACAGTGCCGAGATCTTTCGATCGCGGCCATTTGAGATAGCGCGCTGGCAAGATTTGATCGGTGTTGAGGTTGGGCAACGGCAAAGGACAGGCCTGGGCGCTGAGCCGAACGAACTTTTCCACGCGGGGCCTCCTACAATTTTCGTCCTGCGAGCAGGGGCCGGACATCTGCGAGATGTCCGTTGACCGCCGCCGCGGCAACCATTGCCGGCGACATCAGGTGTGTACGCGCGCCGGGGCCTTGTCGGCCGCGGAAATTACGGTTCGTCGTCGAAGCGCATCGCTGGCCGGAAGGCACGATGTCGCCGTTGATCCCCACACACATCGAACATCCGGAGTCCGCCCATTCGAGGCCGGCGTCGCGGAAAATACGATCAAGGCCCTCGCCCTCCGCCTGCCGCTTCACGCTGGATGAGCCCGGCGACACAAGGCCGGGCACTTTGCTGACCCGACCGGCCAGAACTGCGGCGGCAGCACGCAGGTCCTCGATGCGAGAATTGGTACAGGAGCCGATGAAAACCCGATCGATCGGGATTTCGGTCAGCTTTTTGCCCGGTGCGATGCCCATATAGTCGAGCGCATCGCGCAAATATTGAGCTCGGACGGGATCCGCTTCGCGCGCCGGGTCAGGCGCGCAGGCGTCGATTGGCAGAGCGTCGTCGGGTGTCGTGCCCCAGGTAACGATGGGTGCAATGGCAGTGCCATCGACCTTCACCTCGCGGTCGAAACGGGCACCCGAATCGGATGCAAGAGCCGACCATGTTTCAACGGCCCGATCGAAAGCATCCCCCTTGGGCGCGTAGGGACGACCTTTGAGAAAGGTGAAAGTGGCCGCATCCGGTGCAACCATCCCGCAACGGCCACCAGCCTCGATCGACATGTTGCACAGCGTCATGCGTCCTTCCATGGACAATGCGCGGATGGTGCCCCCGCCGAATTCGATGGCATGGCCTTGCGCTCCGTCGGCGCCGACATGCGCGATGATTGCGAGAGCGATGTCCTTTGCACCGACGCCGATCGTCGCGGTGCCGTCGACCGTAATGCGCATGCGCTTCGGCTTCTTTTGCCACAGAGTTTGCGTCATCAGCACGTGCGCGACCTCCGACGCTCCGATTCCGAAGGCATAGGCGCCGAAGGCGCCGTGGGTCGACGTATGGCTGTCGCCGCAGACAATAAGCAGCCCGGGCAGAGTCAACCCTTGCTCGGGACCAACAACGTGCACGATGCCTTGCCGCGGATCGCGTAATCCGAACAGCGCTATGTGGCTTTCAGCCGCATTGGTCTCAAGATTGCGCACCATCGCCGCGATTTCGGGATTTGCGATTGCGTGATCGCGGCCGCGCGTTGGGACGTAGTGATCGGCGACCCCGAACGTCAATCCAGGTTCGGCTATCGTACGACCGCGCGCCTTCATCTGGCTGAAGGCGTGAAATGAGCCCTCATGCACATAATGCCGATCGACCCAAAGCAGAGAGGCTCCGTCGTCGCGGTGCACAATTTCGTGCGTAGACCACAACTTGTCGACCAGGGTCAGTGGCTCACTCATACGGCAGGGCTTTCTTTAACGGTTGCGGCCTTGTCGAGGGTTCGCAATATTGTAGACCCAAGCGCGAGAACCTTGAACAACCAGACCGTATCCGGGCTTTGCCCCGCAATGTGAGCCAGAAGGGGAGTCATCATGCCGAAACAAGGGAAACTTAGCCGCCGTCAGTTCCTTGCCACGACGGCGCTCGGCGCCGCGGCTGCCGCAACAGGCAGCGTGGCGATGCCTTCCGTCCTGCGCGCTCAAGGCGTACCGGTCAAGCTCGGTGTGTTGCACCCGGTCACGGGCGCGCTGTCCTACTCCGGTCAGCAGGGTCGGCTCGGTGCGACTTTGGCCATCGAGGAGATCAATGCGGCCGGCGGCGTCAAGGGATTGGGCAAGATCGACGTGGTCCTCGGCGATGCGCAGTCGACGCCCGATGGCGGCACGGCAGAAGTCGAGAAGATGAATTCCGCGGACGTCTGCTGCATCGTCGGCGGCTATGCCAGCAATATCTGTCTCGCCACGACACAGGCGGCGGCGCGGTATGAACTGCCTTATGTGGTCGACGTCGGTGTCGCCGATGGAATCGTCACCCGCTTACTGAAAAATACTTTCAGATTTGGCCCAGGCTTCGGCGTCATCTCCAAAACCGCGCTGGCCAATCTCGCCGCCATCAACGATCAGGCCGGCAAACCGGCTAAGACAGTGATGATCGTGCACGAGGATTCGCTATTTGGGTCCGGCCTTGCAAAGCTGCTCAACGCGCAGCTTCCGCAGCAAGGTTTTGAGATCCTCGAGACTATCCCGCACCCGACGCCGACCCGGGATTTCAACAATGTCGTGCTCAAGATCAAGGCGCAGAACCCGGATCTCGTTATTCCTGCAAACTACTACAATGAATATGTCCTGCTTGCCCGCACGATGCAGCAGCAGCAGGTCAAGCCGAAAGGCATCTATTCAGTGCTCGGCGGCGCCGCCTCCTCCTACAAGTTCGTGAAGGAATTTCCCGATGCGGCAAGGTTCATCATGGACTGCAATCACTGGTTCGATCCGCGCAACGAGAAAGCCCTCGCGCTGAAAAAGAAAGTGGAGAGCAAAGACCAATTCTACACTTACGAAGTCTACATGAACTATAGCTGCGTATATCTCATCGCCGACGCGCTCGAGCGTGCAGGCTCGGCCAACCGCGCCAAACTGACAGATGCGTTGGCGAGCTCAACTTTCGCTGGCCATGTGATGCCTTACGGCCCGACAAAGTTCGTGAATGGCCAGAATGAGGGTGCCGCGCCGGTCAATACGCAGGTGCTCGACAATGATATCAGGGTGATTCTGCCCGCCGCCTTCGCCAACGCGAAGCCGGTGTTCCCGAGACCGGCGTAAGTGTCCTAGAGTTACGGGTGGAGTGTCTGAAGCTCCACCCGCTCTTATGACCGTCAAAGCATCGAGTCCGTGCTGTCGCCCGCCATCCTGATCCCTGCGATCATCAACGGCCTGTTGATCGGCGCAATCTATGCACTGGTTGCTCTCGGACTGACGCTGATCTACGGCGTCCTTCACATTATTAATTTTGCGCACGGCGCACTGTTGAGCGCTGCCTTGTTTGCGGCCTTCTTTGCCTTCCGCCTTTTGGGTCTTGATCCTTACGTCGCGGTTTTTTTGCTCGCGCCCGCATTCTTCGCGCTCGGTTACGCCCTGCAGCGTTTCCTCATCGGCCCCGCGTCACATGGCGACGATCGCAACATGTTGCTGGTCACTTTGGGGATCGCCATCATTATCGAGAACGCGCTTCTTTACGCCTTCCGTGCCGACACTCGCACGATCGATGTTCCATATGCGTTTCAGACGATTGATTTCGGGTTCACTTTTCTGGCGGTGCCGCGCGTAGTCGGCTTCTGTGCGGTATTCGCGGTGGCGCTCGCGCTCTGGGTGATAATGACCTTTACCGATACCGGTCGCGCAATCCGCGCCGTCGCCAAGGAGAAACTCGGCGCTCAACTTGCCGGCATCGACGTTGCGCATGTCTATGCGGTCACTTTCGGCCTCGGCACAGCGTGTGTCGCGATCGCCGCCTGCCTGTTGATCCCAACCTATTACGTCAACCCGCGAGTAGGCGACGCCTTTGTACTCGTCGCTTTTACCATTGTCGTGCTTGGCGGCATGGGTTCTGTGCCGGGCGCGCTTGTCGGCGCCCTGCTGATCGGCGTCGCTGAAAGTCTCTCCGGACTGTTTCTCGGCGAGTCGCTTGGGCAGATCGGGATCTTTCTCATCTTTATTGTGGTGCTTCTGGTGCGGCCAAGCGGTTTGTTCGGAGCCCGCGCATGAGATCTCTGTTCCCGATTGCAGCCGTACTCGCGGTCCTGGCGGTAGTGCCTTTTGTCGTGCATTCCAATGTCACGCTCAATTTCCTCGTCGTGGCCCTTATGATCGCGCTGGCTGGACAAGGATGGAACATCCTTGGCGGTTACGGCGGGCAATATTCGTTCGGGCACGCAGCCTTCTTTGGTACGGGCGCCTATGTCACCGCGATCCTGCAGGTGCGCTACGGCGTCAACGCATGGTTTGGCTTTGCGGCGGGGATTGCTGCCGCTGCCGCTCTTGGGGGCGTGCTTGGTGCGCTGGTTTTCCGCTCGGGCCTGCGCGGCTCTTATTTCGCGCTTGTCACCCTCGCGTTTGCCGAAGTGTTGCGCATTATTGCAAGCGTGACCCCCGTCACCGGCGCCGGGGTCGGGATATTGATCCAGCTCGATCTGGGCATCCGGACGCTGCAGTTTCAAAGCCGCGCGGCGTTCTATTGGATCATCCTTGCGCTGGTCGGCGTATCGCTCGTGATCGCCCGGCTCATCGAACGCTCTCGCTTTGGGGCATGGCTGATGGCCGTGCGAGAGAATGAGGATGCGGCAAGGGCTCTTGGGGTCGACGCAAGTACCGTCAAAACTGTCGCGATGACTATTTCGGCCGCGATTACCGCCGCTGCCGGATGCTTCTACGCGCAATATTTTCTTTTCGTAGATTCGGGAATTGCCTACGGCACTTGGATCTCGGTGGAGGCGCTGCTGACGCCGATCATTGGTGGAGTTGGCACGGTATTCGGTCCTTTGCTCGGCGCTCTGGTGGTCAAGACCTTGGGCGAGGGTGCGAAGCTTTTGGCCGGCGATGCTCCCGGTCTTGATCTCATCATCTATGGCGCGGTGCTCGTGCTAATCATCTGGATCATTCCACGCGGTCTGATCGGCGGCCTCGCGAACGCGCGCAAGCTACTGATGCGACGTACGGGTCCGGCAACCTCAATCGGGGAGGCGCGCCATGGCTGAGCCGTTGCTCGCGGTCAATGACGTCACATGTCGCTTCGGCGGCTTGCTGGCGGTGAATGCTGCCTCGCTCGCAGCGCAGGCAGGACAAATCACAGCGCTGATCGGCCCCAACGGTGCCGGAAAGACGACGCTTTTTTCGATCATCTCCGGCTTCGTCAGGGCTAGCCAGGGCTCTGTCTATTTTGCCGGTCAGGAAGTCACCGGCGAACCACCGCATCGTCTGGCACGGCGTGGAATCGCCAGGACCTTTCAGATCGTTCAGCCTTTTGTCGGTCTGTCGGTGCGCGAAAACATTCTGGTCGGCGCCCACCTTCACCATCGCAAACGCGATGCAGCGCTCGCTGCCGCCGACCAGGTCGGCCACGATATTGGGCTGGGCGAGATGCTCGACCGCCCGGCCGATGCATTGACTGTCGTTGGACGCAAGCGGCTCGAACTTGCTCGCGCGCTCGCGACCGAACCCAAGTTACTGTTGCTGGATGAAGTACTGGCGGGGCTCAATCCATCCGAAATCAGGGACATCGTTCCGGTTATCCGCGATTTTTGCCGACGTGGCATTACCATCCTGATGATCGAGCATGTCATGCAGGCGGTGATGAGTCTTGCCGAGCATGTGTTCGTGCTGGCCGAAGGCCGCATCATTGCCCAAGGCTCGCCAGCGAAAGTCGTCGCAGATCCCCTCGTCGTTGAGGCCTACCTCGGCCGTGGTGCGGCAGCAAAGCTGGGGGCGCAGCATGGAAGCTGAACCGCTGCTCTCTGTCCGCGACTTGCACGCCGGCTATGGAGAAACCGAAGTCCTGCATGGTGTTGACCTGATGGTAGGTGCGGGCGAAATCGTCGCTGTGCTCGGGTCGAATGGCGTCGGCAAATCGACGCTCAACCGCACGATTTCCGGGGTACTGCGCGCGACAAAAGGCACTATACATTTTGCAGGGCAAGCAATCGAGCGGGAAAGACCGCCGGGTATTGTCTTGCGCGGACTCATTCACGTGCCCGAAGGGCGCTGCGTTTTTCCCAACTTGACCGTAAGGGACAATCTCGATCTTGGAGGATACCGGAGAGCACGCGACCGCCGGCGACAGAACCGGGAGAAGGTCTTCGGCATTTTCCCGCGACTCGCAGAGCGACAGTCGCAACGCGCCGGCAGCCTTTCGGGCGGCGAGCAGCAAATGCTGGCAATCGGACGAGGCCTGATGGCCGAACCGATTTTGCTCATCCTCGACGAGCCCTCGCTCGGTCTTTCGCCGCTTCTCGTCGAGGAACTCTTTAACTTAATCCAGCGCATCAATCAGCAGGGCATCGCTCTCCTTTTGGTCGAACAGAACGTCGTGCAGAGCCTTGAAGTCGCCCATCGGGCCTATATCCTTGAAAACGGCAGCGTGGTGCTGGACGGAGCAGCCGATCAACTGCGCAACGATCCCAATCTCAAACGCGCCTATCTCGGACTGTGACCATGGCTGACGCAGAAACACTTCGCATACGGCTGGCGCGCAAACCCATCGTCGTAGCGCCGGGAGTCTACGACGCGCTCACTGCGCATCTCGCTGCACGAGCCGGGTTTTCGACTCTCTATGTCTCCGGAGCCGCCATTGCCTATACCCGGCTTGGGCGCCCCGACATTGGCCTCGTCGCGATGAACGAAGTGGCCGACACCATTTCCATGGTCAGCGATCGCGTTCGCGCTGATCTTATCGTTGATGCCGACACCGGATATGGCAACGCGCTTAACGTCGCTCGGACAATCCGCTTGTTCGAGCGCGCGGGGGCGAGAGCGATCCAGCTCGAGGATCAGGCATTTCCCAAGCGCTGCGGGCACCTCGACAACAAGGCGCTGATTCCGGCGGAAGAAATGGTCGGAAAAATCAAGGCAGCCCTCGACGCAAGACGCTCGCGCGAAACTTTGGTGATTGCCCGAACTGATGCGATAGCGGTTGAGGGCTTCGATCGCGCCGTCGCGCGGGCCATCAGTTATCGTGACGCAGGCGCAGACATATTGTTTATCGAAGCGCCGAAGACACGCGCGGAACTCGAACGCATCCCACTCGCGGTCAGTAACATGCCGCTCATGGCGAACATGGTTGAGGGCGGAAAGACGCCTCCGCTTAAGGCCGCGGAACTTGAGGAAATCGGTTTCTCGCTGGTGATTTTTCCTGGCGCCATCGTTCGTGTATTGGCGCGCGCCGCAGACGAATATTACGCTTCGCTGGCCGCTAAGGGGACTTCTGAACCCTTCCATGATCGTATGTACGACTTTGCCGCGCTCAATGACGTCATCGGGACCCCCGAATTGATAGAGCTGGGCAAGCGATATGAAGCGGGAATGTCGAATACAAAGAAAGGCAATGACAAGTGAAGTTGCGTAGCGTTCTTCCTCTCTTCGCCGCTGACTTATGCGCTCTGCGCGGAAGACTATCCCGCGCGGCCAATCAAATTGGTGGTCGGTGCCCCGGCCGGCGGCACCACCGACACGATCGCGCGCTTCATCGCAGAGCCGATGACGGCTGCGCTGAAGCAGCCCTTCCTGGTCGAGAACAGGCCGGGAGCGGGCGGCAATCTGGCCGCGGCTGCGGTCGCGAAATCGCCGCCCGACGGATACACGCTGCTCGTCAGCTTCAGCAGCCACACGATCAACGCGACACTCTATTCGACGCTGCCATACGATCCTGTCGCCGACTTCACACCGATCACCATGGTGGCGCGGGTCACGAGCCTGTTGGTGGGGCGTGGTGACTTGCCCGCCAAAGATCTCAGGGCCTTGATTGATTTGGCAAAGGCAAAACCGCACACGCTGACAATCGGAATAGGTGGTATCGGCTCGTCGCTGCATCTTGCCGGCGAGAAATTCAAGCAGATGACCGGAGTGGACCTCCTCAATGTGCCGTACAAGGGAACTGCGCCGGCATTGAGTGACCTGCTAGGCGGCAGATCGATCTCATGTTCATCAGTCTGGTTACTGGAGCCGAACAGGTGCGCGCGGGGAAATTGCGTGCCTATGGAGTGACGAGCGTGCAGAGGCAGCCATTCTTTCCAGAGGTGCCGGCGATCGGGGAGGCGGTGCCCGGGTTTGAATCCAGCGCATGGTTTGGCGTATTCGCCCCGGCCAACCTCCCTAGTGCGATTACCGAGAGGCTCAATGCGGTCATCGTTGCCGCTCTTGCAGAACCAAAACTGCGCGAGCAGCTGAAAAACGAGGGCGCCACCGCCGTTGGCAACAGTTCGAAGGAATTCGCGAACTTTGTTCGCGAGGACATCGAACGCTGGGCGCCGTTCGTCAAATCATCCGGCGCGACACCGAACTAGTCAGGAATTTCAGGATGGACAAGGTTTTCGATACTGTCATCAAGAATGCCCGCGTCGTTCGCCCGAACAAGACGTCGGTCGATTGCCTCGATATTGCGATCAAGGATGGAAAAATCACCCGGCTTGCCCCGGACATTCAGGCAGAGCAGGCCAAGGATGTATTCGATGCGAGAAACCGTCTCGCATTCCCGGGGTGCGTCGACGCGCACATGCATATCGGCATCTACGCGCCACTCGCCCAGGACGCGGTTTCCGAGAGCAAGGCCGCGGCGATGGGCGGCGTTACGTCCAGCCTGAATTACTTGCGCACCGGTCATTACTATCTCAATCGCGGCGGTCCTTATCGCGAGTTCATGCCCGAAGTGTTCAGGCAGTCGGAGGGACGGTTCTGGGTCGATTACGGCTTTCATATCGCACCGATCGAATCCAGCCACATCGATGAGATGGAGTCTCTCGTCACAGAACATGGGGTGACGTCCTTCAAGATCTTCATGTTTTACGGAGGATATGGTCTGCACGGACGTTCATCGCAGCAAAATGATTTTTTGATGATCGATCCCGACGAGCGCTACGACATTGCGCATTTCGAATTTATCATGCGTTCCGCACAGCGTCTGATGGACAAATTTCCGGATCAGGCCGCGCATATCAGTGTCAGTCTGCATTGCGAGCTCGCGGAGATCCTCAATGCCTATACGAAGATCGTGGAACGCGAAGGCAAATTGACCGGTTTGCATGCCTATAGCGCGGCGCGCCCCCCGCATTCGGAGGGTCTCGCCATCTGGATTGCATCGTATCTCGCAAACGAAACCAATTGTCTCAACATCAATCTACTCCACCTGAGCTCGCGCAAGGCCGTGGAGGCCGCGTGGACGATGCAGCAGGTATTTCCGCACATTGCATTCCGCCGCGAAGTGACGGTCGGTCACCTTCTCTTAGATACCGATTGCGAATGCGCGGTACATGCCAAGGTCAATCCACCAATCCGCCCGCGCGAGGATGTCGAGGCTCTGTGGCAGGCTGTGCTGGACCGCAAGATCGACTGGATTGTCAGCGACCACGCCTGTTGTTCAGCCGAGCAGAAGTGGTCGAAAGATGATCCCTCGAATATCTGGCTGGCCAAATCGGGATTTGGCGGCACCGAATATCTGCTGTCAGGCGTCCTGAGCGAGGGCAGCAAGCGCGGGATATCATACAATCACATGGCCGAGCTTCTGAGCTGGAAGTCCGCGCAGCGCTTCGGATTACCGACCAAGGGCGATATCGCTCCGGGCTATGACGCCGACATCGCAATTGTCGATCCGCACGAAAGCTTCGTGGTGTGCGCTACTGAATCTGAATCCAAGCAGGGCTACTCGCCGTTCGAAGGCGCCCAACTAACCGGTCGGGTCAAGAGTACTTTTCTGCGTGGTGCTCTTGTCTACGACAACGGAAATGTCGTCGGACCGGCCTGCGGCAAGTATCTGCGAAGGTAGAGCCGGGTTCGGCCGATCAACCCAAAATATTCGGTAGCCAGGTTGCGATGGCCGGAAACGAAATGATGATCAGCAGAAGCCCGATGCTCATCGCGATGTAGGGCACTACTGCTCGGAAAATGTGGGCCATCGTCACCTCCGGCGGAGCGACCCCCTTCATCGTCATCAATAGAAGGCCGTGCGGCGGCAGGAGCAGCCCAAGCTGCATGCAGATCAGATAGAGCACCCCGAACCAGATCAGATCGATTTCAAGCCGCTGAACAATTGGCATGAACACCGGCAGCGTGATCAGCATCATGCTGACCTGATCAACGAAAATTCCGAGAAAAATCAATAGCATCATCATCCCGGCCAAGATGGCCAGCGTCGACAATCCTTGTCCGAGAATGGCGGTCACGATGCCCTGCGTCGCTCCGGAAAAACTGAGGATCTGTGAAAACGTGATCGCGCCCAGGATGATGAAGAGGATCATACCGGAGATCGCGACGGTGCCGCGCAGGGCCCGCATCAAGTTTTCGAACGTTAGCGCGCGATAACCGGCCGCGAGCGCTATCGTTGCGAGTGCGCCCAAAGCGGCCGATTCGGTTGGAGTTGCGATTCCCGCCGACATCGCGCCGATCACGACGACGAAGATCGACGCAAGCGGCAAGACGTAAAGAAAAAGCAATTCGTAACGCGCCCAACCGGATTTGCTCTCGATCGGCGTGGCGGGGGCGAGATCAGGTCGCGTTAACACGCGGACAATGATGTAGCCGACAAAGGCGACGCTCAGCATCAGGCCGGGCACAACCCCGCCGATCAGCAGCTTGGAGATCGAAATTCCCGAAAGACTGCCAAGGAGAACGGTGAGGGCCGAGGGCGGAATGAGCATATCGACCGCACCTATCGCCATGATCGGGCCGGTTGCGAGGACCGGATTGTATCCGCGTGACAGCATCACCGGCAGCATCAACGAGCCCAGCATCGCCGTGGTAGCAATCGTCGATCCCGAGATAGCGGAGAAAATGGTGCCCGCGACAACAGCGACGACGGCGAGGCGACCCGGCACCTGGCGGATCAAGCGCTCGACTCCGTCGATGACCTTCAGCGCCAGTCCTGTATGAAAAAGGACCTCGCCCATCAGAATGAAAAGCGGAATGGGGGTCAGTGAGAAATTGATCGCTGCTGAGACGCTGTTGCGTGCAACCTGGTGAAGTCCGACATCACCGCCGAGAAACAAAAACGCGCCGATCAGGTTGATCGCAATGAACGAAATCGCGACCGGCATGCCGGCGAACAAAAGGACCGTCGAGCCTCCGAGAAGCAGCAGCGAGGCCATCTGCCAGGTCATAATCACGATGTGCCTCCCGTAGCGCCGAGCGTTCAGGCTGCCGAAACGGCGTCTTCCCGCAAGCCGATCTCGGCCACGGACAGTCGGTGCATGCGAAAAAGGAACTCGATCGCGAGAAGGGCGAAACCGACCGGCAGGGGCGCCAGCGTCCACCATTCCGGCGTGATGAGTGTTTTGATATTGACCGATCCGGCGGCGTAGCTCGCCTTCGTGATGAGATAGCCGTACCAGACGAAATAGAGGCAACAGAGAAGGCCGACGATGTCGCCCACCCATTCCAACAACCACGCGACGCGGACGGGGAGGGCGCGAAGGATAATATCGACTCGGATGTGCTGACCCCGGCGCAGCAGCCAGGGCGCTACCAGCAGTGTCATCAGGTAGAGAATGTCCTCTGAGAGCTCATTGCTCACCGGGATGCCACCCCCACCTATGTTGCGGGATACGACATCCGCTCCGATCATCACGGTCATGAGAAGCAGTAGGAGACACGCTGCGAAAACAAGCGCGCCCAGCAAGCGCCCATACCAATCGGATAGTCGCGCCATGCTGGGATTCACCTGAACGAAAACGAGCAGGATTACTTCTTGGAAAAAAATTCCCGGATTTTCGGGCCGTGCTCGGGGCTCTGCTTGATGATGCCCTCCCAGCCGGCCTGATAGGCTTTCGCCCGATAGGTTTCGGCAACGGCGCCTTCGAACTTGATGGTTTGGATGCCGGCGTCAGCCTGCCGTTTCGTGTCTTTTGCGTTTTCCGCGCTGAATTCGCTTATCGCTTCCGCTTCTCCACGCTCGGCCGCCTTTTTCAGTACAGCCCTTTGGGCATCGGTCAGCTTGTCCCAGGTCGTCTTGTTGACCAGGACCGAAACCTCGGCGGTGTAGAACCCGGGATCGACGCGGTATTTTGTCTTCTCATGCCAGCCGAGATCGAAAATTCCGGTGATGGGCCACCCATATCCGTCGACGACGCCGCGTTCGAGTGACGTATAGACTTCGCCGGGCGGAGTCTGCACGACCGTGGCGCCGAGGGCCTGGAAGAAGTCGCGGTACACCGGTGTGATGCGAATCTTCAAGCCCGTCAGATCGGGGCCCGATATCGGTTTGTTCAGGTAAAGATGGAACGGATTATTGTCGACCAGGCGCGCAAGGAAGATGGCATTCATCTTCTCTGCGTAGAGTTTGGCCATGTAGTCATAGCCGCCGTTCTTGCGAAGCTCCGACATCGGACGTTCGGTGAGCTTCCAGGCGTCGGATTCCGGCATGACGTTGGTGGTGAAAGCGCCTGTCGTGTTGGCGATATCGACGACGCCGGTCTTGAGTGCGTTGCCGACTTCGAAAGGCGGCATCGCTTTCGGTCCACCGATATAGTTGATCTGGATGATTCCTTTTCCGTCCGCATTCACGCGCTCGATAAACGTTTCGAAACCGCGCGAATAAGTCGTCTTCTCGGCAAATGCGGTGACGGCGCGAAGAGTGACTTCCTGAGCATAGCCTGATGAGCAGACAAAAATTGTCGTAATCAAACCGAGCGCAAGCTTTGCGCGCATGATGATGTTCCTCCCCTCGCCGAGTTTGAGCGCTCGGTCGTTTGTCATGTATTTCCTATATTGTTATGAGTAGGTTAGAGTGTCAAACAATGGCTACCGGTGCGCTTTGAGCAACGATTGCACTGTCGCAGAAGTCCTGGCAAAGGATCTTGCGGCGCTCGGCGCGCGCCGCTGCTTCGGATTGCTCGGCACAGCCAATTTCAAGATTTCGCACGGACTCGTCCGGGCTGGAGTCGAACTTATTTCCGCACGGCATGAAGGCAATGCGGCGAGCATGGCTGACGCCTATGCCAAGGCGACCGGTGAATTGACGCTCGTAAGCGTGCATTCCGGGCCCGGCCTCACCAACGCAATCACAGGAATTGGCGAAGCCGCAAAAAGTCGCACGCCTCTGCTGGTTCTGGCGGGAGACGTTCCTACCGGCAACGTCAAATCGAATTTCTATTTCGAACAGGCCGAGCTCGTGCGGTCGGTCGGCGCCGTTTCCGAGCGCACGTACACCCCGCAATCCGCACGGAGCGACCTGCTGCGTGCGGCGACGCGGGCCATGCGCGATCGTCAGACCGTGGTGCTCAGTCTGCCGCTCGACGTGCAGGATGCAAAACTCAATGGTGCGAACGCGCCACTTGAATTGACGCCGATGCCGGGGCGCTTGCAGCCTGATCAGAAAGATGTGCACCGGCTTGCAGAGGCCGTGTTGCGCGCGAAGCGTCCGCTCATTCTGGCAGGACGTGGTGCCGTGCTGTCGGACGCTGAAGAACCGCTGGTCGCGCTGGCGGATCGCCTGGGTGCACTGCTGGCGACATCGATTTGTGGCCATGGACTGTTCGCGGACAACCCATGGTCGCTCGGCATCAGCGGTGGCTTTTCCTCACCGGTCGCGGACGAGCTGATTTCCGAGAGCGATTTCATTCTTGGCTTTGGCGTGAGCCTTACCCAATGGACCACCAAGAAAGGCAAGCTGATCGCGCGGGATGCAACTGTCGCGCAGATCGATATTGAAGCGCCGAAGCTGGGTTATCAGATGCCGGTGCAATTTGCCGTGCTCGGCGACGCCAAGGCGACGGCCGAAGCTTTGCTGACCGAGCTTGAACGACACGGCTCGGCGAGCCCGCAGTCTGCTCGCCGCAATGATCGTACGCGCGAGCGCATTCGTTCGGGCGACAATCATCACAGCCTCTATCCCGATGAATCGACCGCGCAGTACATCGACCCTCGGACACTGAGCAAAGCCCTGGACGATATCCTGCCCAAGGATCGCGTGGTTGCCTCCGACTCCGGCCATTTCTGCGGTTGGGTCCCACGCTATCTGCGCGTCCCCAATCCAAAAGCGTCATGCCTCAGTCATTCGTTTCAGTCGGTGGGTCTCGGACTTGCGTCGGCCATCGGCCTTGCCATTGCAAATCCCAGCAAGCTGGCTGTGCTCGGCGCCGGCGATGGCGGCTTCATGATGTCCATTGCCGATCTCGAAACTGTCATTCGCCTCGGCCTGCGAATGTGCATATTGATCTATAACGACAGCTCGTATGCCGCCGAGGTGCACTTCTTCCGCCGGCAGGGTTATTCGATCGATATCGTCCAGTTTCCGGAAACAGATTTCGCCGCCATTGCACGCGGCTACGGCGCCCGGGCGGCGACCGTGCGGACGCTTGCCGACCTGGATGCGGTGCGGACCTGGGTTGAAGAGGGGGCGCCCGGCGTTTTCCTGATTGACGGCAAGATCAATCCGAACCTTGAGGCGGACTGGCACGCCGAGCACTTTCCGTCGTAGTCGCGAGATCACACCTGGAGATAGCGCTGGCGAATGCCAGGATCGGCCGCAAGCGCGGGCGAGGTACCGGTCCAGACCACGCGGCCTTTTTCGATCACGACATGGCGGTCGGCAAAGCGCAGCAATGCTTCAAGATGCTTGTCGACAATCAGGATCGCCTGACCTTCCTGCTTAAGCCGCGTGAGGCACTGCCAGATTTCCGTACGGATTTTCGGCGCGAGACCTTCGGTCGCCTCGTCAAGGATCAGGAGCTTTGGATTGGTCATCAACGCGCGGCCGATAGCTAACATCTGCTGTTCCCCACCGGATAGTTCATTGCCCATGTGGCCGCGTCGTTCGGCCAAGGCGGGGAAAAAGCTGTAGACGCGATCCAGTGTCCATTGCTTCGTGCCGAAGCGTGTCGCCTCGGTGGCGATGAGATTTTCCTCGACCGTCAATGTCGGGAACACCTGACGTCCCTCGGGCACCAGTCCGAGTCCCGCCTGAGCAACACGAAACGGTGGCAGTCCGATGAGCGACTGCCCATCGAACGTGGCGGTACCGCCCTCCGGTGGCAATAACCCCATGAGCGCGAAAATGGTCGTCGTTTTGCCCATGCCGTTGCGGCCGATCAGGGTCACGACTTCGCCTGCGTCGACCGAAAAGCTTATGTCAAACAATACCTGTGCCGGTCCGTAAGATGCTGCGAGCCGTTCGACCGAGAGCATGGCTATTCCATCTCCTCGCCAAGATAAGCGGCGATCACCTTCGGATCCGCGCGCACCGCGTCGGGCGTGCCGTTCGCAAGGATGCGGCCATAGGTCAGAACGGAAATCCGGTCAGCCAACGCAAATACCGCGGTCATGTCGTGCTCGACCAATAGCATCGAGAAACGGCCCTTCAGCCTTTTCAGGACGTCGACCAGGCGCGCACTTTCTTCGCGTCCGGTGCCGGCCATCGGCTCGTCGAGCAGCAACAACTTGGGTTGCATAGCGACGGCGATTGCAAGCTCAAGGGCGCGCTTCTCGCCGTGCGAAAGATGAGCCGCGAGAGTCTGTCCGCGCTCGGCCAACCCGACTTCGGCAAGCGCGGCGCCTGCCGCGTCGTTTACCGCCCGCTCGCGGTCCGCGCGGCCGAAAAAACGGTAACTCGTTTGACCGCGCGCTTGCACAGCCAAAGCAACGTTTTCCAGCGCGGAAAATCGAGGCAGCACCGAGGTGATCTGGAAGGAGCGCGCCAGCCCGAGCTTCGCGCGCTTGTCGACGGGCAAGCCGGTGACATCAATGCCGTTGAAGCTGATTGTCCCCGCCGTAGGGGCGAGGAGACCGGATATTTGATTTATCAGCGTGGTTTTTCCGGCGCCGTTCGGGCCGATCACCGCGTGTAACTCACCGGGCCCGATGTCGAGCGTGACGCCGTCGGTTACGACGAGACCGCCGAAGTTCTTGTGCAGATCGTTCAGCTGGAGAACGGGGTCAGTCACGGCCGAGCTTTCCGCGAATTCTGTCGGCAAGCCCTAGCAATCCGCCGCGCGCAAACAGGACGATGAGCACCAGCAGTGGGCCGAATATCAGTTTCCACTGTTCGGTAATCCCGCTCAGTGCCTCCTCGATCAGGAGATAGGCCGCTGCGCCAATAATGGCACCATGCAGTGTGCCGAGCCCGCCGAGCAGGATCATGATGATCAGCTCGCCTGACCGCTGCCACGACATGTAGGCCGGGCTTACGAACTCCGTCGCGTTGGCGAGGAGGAACCCGGAGAGGCCGCCGACCGCGCCGGAAATCACGTATCCAACGCGCTGAAAGCGGAAAACGTCGAACCCGAGGGTGGCCATGCGTGTCGGGTTTTCGCGTGCACCACGAAAGACCCGCCCGAAGCGCGAATATACGATAACGCGAAACACGAAATAGACGACGAACAGAGAGAAAAGCACGAAATAGTAAAACGCGCGATCGTTTTGCAGAATCGGGAAGCCGAGAAGTGTGCTGCGCAGTCTGACGGTGAGACCGTCATCGCCGCCGTACAGCGCGAGCGAGCCCGCAATAAAATACGCCATTTGCCCGAAAGCCAGCGTGATCATGATGAAGTAGACGCTCTTGGTGCGCAGGCACACCGTTCCGGTCAAGTAAGCAAAAATCGCGCTGGTCAGCATCGCGGCCGGGAGAGATACAAGCGTCTCCGTAATGCCGTGGGCGCCGAGAATTCCGACAGCGTAGGCGCCTATGCCGACGAAGGCGGCGTGTCCGAATGAGACCAGCCCGCCGTAACCGCAAATGAAATCAAGCGCGAGTGCAGCGACCGCGAAGACCATCACACGGGTAAATAGCCCCAGCACATAACTTTCCGGGCCAAACGCCGCGCCGAACGGAACCAATGCGAGGACGAGAAAAATCACCGCGGACAATGCGCCAACGCGACCGGTCTGTTGCGAAGGCAGGACGCTGGAAGCGGCAAGCGTCTGGGTCATCAGCGCCCCCGCGCCGGAAAGAGGCCGGCGGGCCGAAAATAGAGAACCAGCGCCATTAGTACGTAAATTAGCATCGACGCGATGGCCGGCCCGACGGTGCGGGCCGGTGAGGGTGGCATCACCAGCCGCAAGATATCGATCGCAAACGAGCGCCCCAGCGTATCGACCAGCCCTATCAGGAGCGCGGCCAGAAATGCGCCGCGCATGGACCCTATGCCGCCGATGACGATGACGACGAAGGCAAGGATCAGGACGGTATCGCCCATGCCCGGCTCAACCGACAGGATCGGCGCAATCATCGCCCCCGCGAAAGCAGCGAGCATGGTGCCGAAGCCAAACACGATCATGAAGAGGCGGTGAATATCGACACCGAGAGCTGATACCATTCGCGCGTTCGTTGCACCTGCGCGAACCAGCATGCCGACGCGGGTGTGACCTACCAGTATGTAAAGGAGCAGGCCGATCGCCAGTCCTGAAGCGATGATCACCAGTCTCCACACGGGATAGAGCAGGCCCGGCATCAGGGCGATAGACCCGGAGAAAAACTCGGGGATTGGCAGCGTCAGCGGCGCGGCTCCCCAGATCGTTTTTACCGCCTGATTGAGAAAAATGATGATGCCGAAGGTCGCTATGACCTGCTCGAGATGATCGCGATCGTAGAGGTGGCGGAAGACCAGAAACTCGAGCAGCAACCCAAAGACCAGGGCTACCGCCAGGGCCAGGACCAACGCAATCAGGAAATTGCCGGTAAGGGTATAGAACGCGACAGCGAGATACGCGCCCAGCATATACTGGACACCGTGCGCGAGGTTGATGAAGTCCATCACCCCGAACACGAGCGTAAGCCCGGCCGCGATCAGAAAGAGCAGGACGCCAAACTGGAGCCCGTTCAGAATCTGGACGACTACCAGCCCCGTGGACATCGCACCAGTCCGGCGTCATTCCTCATTTCATCGGACAATCTTTGGCGTACGGATCGGAGTATCCAGCGAAAACCTTCTTATCGATCTGGGTTTCAAACTTGCCGTCCGCGCGTTGCGCCACTTTCACCTGGTAGAAATCCTGGATCGGATAGTGATTGATGTTGAACTTGAACGGGCCGCGCAGCGATGTGAAGTTCGCCTTCATTAACGCCGCACGCAACGCGTCTTTATCCGACGTATTTCCCTTGGTCAGCTTCAGCGCACCGTCGATCAGCAATGCCGCATCGTAGGCTTGGAAGGCGTAGGTTGCCGGAACGGCGTTGTACTCTTTCTCGTAGTCAGCAACGAATTTCTTGTTTTGCGGATTGTCGAGATTAGGTGCCCAGTTGGCGCCGCCAAAAAATCCGAGCGCAGCCTCTTTCTGTGCGGGCAGGGTCGACTCATCGACCGTGAACGCGGACAGGAACTTGATCTTGTCTGCCAGACCTGCCTGCCGGAACTGCTTGACGAAATTCACTCCCATGCCACCTGGCAGGAAAACAAAGATCCCGTCGGGTGAGGCCGCGGCAATCTTTGTCAGCTCGGCCGAATAGTCGAGCTGGCCAAGCGGCACGTAGACTTCGTCGGCAATCTCACCTTTGAAGTAGCGCTTGAACCCGGCGATGGCATCTTTGCCCGCTTGGTAATTCGGCGCCATCAGGAACACCTTCTTTATTGCGGCATCCTGCGCGTACTTTCCCATAACCTCGTGGTTCTGGTCGTTCTGATATGAGGTGACAAAGAAGTTCGGATTGCACTCCTTGCCGGCGAAATTAGAGGTGCCGGCGTTCGGGCTGATCAGAATGACGCCGGCATCGGTCACCGGCTTCATTATCGCGATCAGCATGTTGGAAAAGATCGGGCCGACGACGAAATCAACCTTGGTTCGATCGACCAGGGCCTTTGCTTTGTTGACCGCGACATCGGGCTTGAGCTCGTCGTCTTCAACGACAACCTCCACTTCGCGACCGCCGAGCTTACCGCCAAGATTTTTGATCGCGAGCTGGAAGCCGTTGCGCAGTTGCTGACCTAGTACCGCCGGTGGGCCGGAAAGTGTTGCGATGACGCCGACTTTGAGCTTGTCCTGCGCGCCGGCCGCCGTGGCCGAAAGTCCCATGATGGCGCCGATCAGCGCGAGCTTCTTATACATGTCCCCCTCCTGCGGGTGATCGTTTAGCGCATATCGTACGGCATTTTCGCCTGCGGACCGAGCCGATGGCAACTGGCGATCCGCATGAAATTATCGATCCGGTGCCGGCGAGTTCACATCGCTGGCGTCCTCGGGTAATGTTTCGCCGCGGTTTCTGTGGTGCGGGCAAAGGGAGAGTTGCGTGAGTGATCAGGTAAAATTCGTCCTGGATGAAAAGGATATTCCAAAAACTTGGTACAACCTGACGGCCGATCTCCCAAAGCCATTGCCGCCTGTCCTGCATCCAGGAACCAAGCAGCCAATCGGCCCCGCCGATCTCGAGCCGCTTTTCCCTATGGAGCTCATTCTCCAGGAGGTGACAGGCGAGCGGTATCTCGACATTCCGCAGCCTATACGCGACGTCTACCGGATGTGGCGGCCGTCGCCGCTGATCCGCGCGCGACGGCTTGAGGAGAAGCTCGGTACGCCGGCGAAAATCTACTTCAAATATGAGGGTGTATCGCCCGCCGGCTCGCACAAGCCGAATACGGCTGTAGCGCAAGCCTGGTACAACAAACAGGCGGGAATAAAACGCCTGAGCACTGAAACGGGTGCGGGGCAGTGGGGCTCATCGCTCGCCTTTGCCGGTTCGCTGTTCGACATCGACGTAACCGTGTTCCAGGTACGCGTGTCATATGATCAGAAACCGTACCGGCGCGCATTGATGGAAACCTATGGTGCGCGTTGTATTGCATCGCCGTCGAATGAGACCGAGTGCGGACGAGCGATTCTCAAGCAGTATCCGAACAGCCCAGGCTCGCTCGGCATTGCCATTTCGGAAGCCGTGGAGGTAGCGGCCAAGGATCCGGCGGTGAAATATTCGCTCGGATCGGTGCTTAATCACGTTCTGCTGCACCAGACGGTCGTGGGGCAGGAGGCTATCAGGCAATTTGAAGCGGCCGGCGATGATCCCGATATCGTCATCGGATGCACCGGCGGCGGTTCGAATTTTGCCGGTCTCGCATTTCCGTTCCTCGGTCTGCAATTGCGCGGGGGGCGCAAGCGGCGTGTCATCGCGGTCGAGCCGGCGGCCTGTCCGTCGCTGACGCGTGGCAAATACGCTTATGACTTCGGTGATACCGCGCATCTCACGCCGTTAGTCAAGATGCATACGCTTGGCTCGACATTCATCCCGCCCGGTTTCCACGCCGGCGGTCTGCGTTACCATGGCATGTCGCCGCTTGTGTCCCACGTCTACGAGCTCGGCCTGATCGAGGCGCGCGCTTATCACCAGGTCGTGTGCTTCGAAGCCGGGGTGGAATTCGCGCGTTGCGAGGGCATCGTGCCGGCGCCGGAGGCCACGCACGCGGTACGGTGCGCTATCGATGAGGCGCTGCGCTGCAAGAAGGAGGGAAAGAAAGAGACCATTCTCTTCAATCTCTCCGGCCACGGCCATTTCGATATGCAGGCCTACATCAATTACTTCGAAGGCAAATTGGTCGATCAAGACTACGACGAGAAGGAACTTGCCATGGCGCTGGCGGGCCTGCCGAGCGTCGCGGCGTGATCGGTCCAAAGCGATTGGTCAGCACAGAAATCTGATCCGAAGAGGAAGGCCATGATCGAGCCCTATAATGCTGTCGGCCTCATCCCCAGCTTCTGGGGCATTCGCCGGCGCGAGGAAATCAAGCACAATATCGAGCACCTCAAGGGCCTCACCAAGGCAGCGTTCTGGCTTTCCAATCTCGATATTCCGGTCCGTCTGCTCGCCATCCCTGAAGGCGCGTTGATGGGATTCAATGACGAAGTGCTCGACGTGGATCATGCTGACTACGCGCGCACCTGCTGCATCGATGTTCCGGGACCCGAGACCGACGAGATCGGCAAACTGGCGCGGCAATGGAACGTCTACATCATGGCGCAGGCCAAGGCGCGTCACAAAGACTGGAAGGATCGCTTCTTCAACATCGGGTTCATCGTCGATCCGGACGGCAACATTATTCTCAAGCACTACAAGCTCACCGCATTGTTGCCGGTCGAGCGGTCGGTGTCACCGCATGATGTTTATGACTGGTGGATCAAGAAATACGGGCGCACGCTTGATGCTTTCTGGCCGGTTGCCGACACCAAAATCGGGCGCCTCGGCATCATGATGGCGATGGAGGGCAACTATCCGGAAAACGGCCGAGGCCTGGCCATGAACGGAGCCGAGGTGGTGTACCGCGCGTCGATGCCGGCGCCATTCACCGAAAACGACATTTTCGAGATTTCCAACCGCGCGCGTGCGTTGGAAAACAACATGTATATCGTGGCACCAAACATCGGCAGCTATCATCTTGATGCCGATCATCCGGTCGGAATAGATGCCGGTGGCGGCCAATCCATGATTGTCGACTACCGCGGCCAATTGGTCGGCAAGCAACGCGATACGAATGGGTCCACGTTTGTCTCGGGTGTGATCAATATCGAAGCGTTACGCCATCATCGCGAGTCCGCACAGGTTACCAACTGGATGAAAGATATCCGCTCGGAGCTTGCGCAGATCATCTACGAAAAACCGATTTATCCGAAGAACCGCTACCTGAAGAAAGTCCCGCCGAAGCATGCCGACTACAAACGCGATGTCATCGACAAGCAGGTGGCCTTAATGCAGAAGCGCGGAATCTGGAAAAAGCCGTCGTATTAAAATACCCACCGATCGGGTGCGGGGGTGGCAACCAAATTGTAAGCCACTGATGTCGTAGCAAAAAACCACGCGGGTCTGCTGCGGCCATAAGCTTTAAATCTAAATATTTTATGTTTGTAATATCTTGCGTGCTCCGGCAAGATGCACAGGTCACCGCGAAAGGAGCCGACGCATGCGTGCGGCAGTTCTGGGGGGCGGCCCGGGCGGGCTTAACTTCGCGATTTCGCTCAAGTTGCGCGACCCGTCGCACGACGTCCTGGTTATTGAACGCAACAGACCGGATGACACTTTTGGCTGGGGTGTCGTTCTGTCCGACGAGACGCTCGGCAATCTCCACACCAACGACCCCGTCTCCTCCAAAGCAATTCGCGACTCTTTCGTTTATTGGGATGATATCGCCGTTCACTATCGTAGCGCCGTCATGCGGTCGGGCGGCCACGGCTTCAGTGGTATTGGGCGCAAGCGGTTTCTCAACATTCTCCAAGATCGTGCACGTTCTCTCGGTGTAAAGATCGAGTTCGAGACGGAAGCGGCACCGGTCGACAGTTACAAAGACTATGACATCATTGTGGGCGCTGATGGCGTTAATTCTCGGGTCCGTGCGGCGCACGCCGACGCATTCAAGCCCGACATCGACGTTCGTACGTGCAAATACATCTGGCTCGGAACGCATCAGAAATTCGACGACGCATTCACCTTTATCTTCGAAGAGACTGAGTACGGCTGGATTTGGGTGCACGCCTACCAATTCGATGCCGACACGGCGACCTTCATTGTTGAGTGTTCAGAAGAGACATGGCGGCGTGCTGGCTTCGACCGCATGAACATCGACGAAACGATTGCTGCTTGCGAAAAGATCTTCGTTCGCAATCTTGGTGGTCACAAATTGATGTCGAATGCGCGTCACTTGCGTGGTTCAGCCTGGCTGAATTTCAATCGCGTCCTCTGCGAAAGATGGAGTCACAAGAACATCGTGCTGCTCGGCGATGCCGCCGCCACCGCGCATTTCTCGGTCGGCTCCGGATCAAAACTCGCCATGGAGAGCGCGATAGCGCTCGCGAACTATCTCGACAGCGAACCTGATGTCAGTTCGGCATTTCGTCGCTACGAGGATGAACGACGGCTTGAAGTGTTGCGGCTGCAAAATGCCGCCCGCAATTCGACGGAATGGTTCGAGGACGTTGAGCGCTATTTCGGTCTCGATCCCGTCCAGTTCAACTATTCGCTG
Source organism: Pseudolabrys sp. (assembly GCA_036519515.1). Classification (GTDB taxonomy): domain Bacteria; phylum Pseudomonadota; class Alphaproteobacteria; order Rhizobiales; family Xanthobacteraceae; genus Pseudolabrys. The sequence goes on from DATDLC010000043.1 coordinate 34,754, forward strand.
CTCACGCGTTCGCAGCGGATAAGCCACGAGAACCTGCGTCAGAGGGATCCGCAGTGGCTTTCGGACGCGGAGAAGTGGTTCGAACAGAAGGCGACGGGGCGGGCCCCAAATTCGGCGCGGCCGCCGATGTTTGTGCCGTTTCGCGTGCGCGGCCTCGAACTTGCAAATCGGGTTTGCGTTTCACCGATGGCGCAATATCGGGCTAACGACGGCACACCCAACGAATGGCACTTCGTGCACTATGCCGAACGTGCCAAAGGCGGCGCCGGGCTTGTGTTTACGGAAATGACCTGCGTTTCGCCGGAAGGCCGCATTTCGCCGGGGTGTACCGGCCTCTACGCGCCCGAGCACGTCGATTCCTGGCAACGCATCGTCGAATTTGTCCACGGCGAGACTGACGCCAAGATTGCGATCCAGCTCGGCCATTCCGGAGCGAAAGGCTCGACCCAGCTCGGCTGGGAAGAGAGCGATGCGCCATTAAAAACCGAAAACTGGCCGGTGCTCGCGCCGTCGGCCCTGGCCTGGAGCCCGCAAAACCAGACGCCGCGCGAGATGACGCGCGCGGATATGGACCAGATCCGCGACCAATTCGTGCGCTCGGCGGAGATGGCAGCACGCATCGGTTTCGACTGGCTCGAGCTGCACTATGCGCACGGGTACCTGATGTCGTCCTTTATTACGCCGATCACCAACCGGCGGACCGACGAATATGGCGGAACACTCAAAAACCGCATGCGCTTCCCGCTTGAAGTGTTTCGCGCCGTACGAGGAGTTTGGCCGGACGAAAAGCCGATTTCCGTGCGAATTTCGGCTCACGATTGGGTCGCTCCCGAGGGCGTGCGGCCGCAGGACGCCGTCGAGATCGCTCGGTTACTCAGCGAGGCCGGCGTCGATCTCATCGATGTGTCGGCCGGGCAGACCTCGACACGCGCCCGCCCGATCTACGGCCGCATGTTTCAGACGCCGTTCTCCGATCGCATTCGCAATGAGGCCGGCGTCGCCACGCTGGCCGTCGGCAATATCTACGAGCCGGATCACGTCAATTCGATACTGATGGCGGGGCGAGCCGATCTCGTGTGCCTCGCACGACCGCATCTGTCCGATCCGTATTGGACGCTGCATGCGGCGGCCGACCTTCGCTACGACGGTGTGAGATGGCCGAAGCCTTACTGGCCGGGTCGGGATCAACTCTACCGCCTTAAGTCACGCAGCGAAGCAATGACAGGGAAAGTCTGATGGGTGTGCTCGACAACAAGCACGCTCTGATTACCGGCGGCGGCACCGGTATCGGCGCGGCGATAGCACGCGCGCTAGCGGGCGAGGGGGCCGCCGTTTCTTTGGCAGGTAGACGCAAGGCGCCGTTAGAGGATGTGGCAACGAGCCTCGCCAAAGCGACCGCGATTGTCGCCGACGTAACTAAGGATGCCGATTGCGCTGCCATGGCGGGTTCGGCGCGAAAGGCGCACGGTCCGATCGATATCGTCATTGCCAATGCGGGTGCTGCGGCCAGTTCACCCATCGAAAAAATGGACCTTGCGCACTGGCGGAACATGATTGACGTCAATCTGACCGGCGTGTTTCTCACGGTGAGGGCGACGCTCGCGGACGTTACGCGTAAAGGCGAGGGCGCGCGAAGGATCATCTTTATCGCCTCGACCGCCGGGCTGAAGGGATATCCCTACGTCGCAGCTTACTGCGCGGCCAAGCACGGCGTGATCGGGCTGATGCGTGCCCTCAGCCTCGAGCTCGAACCAACCGGCGTTACCGTCAATGCGGTGTGCCCGGGCTACACCGACACGCCCCTGCTCGATGCCGCAGCGGAGAAAATCTCCAAGAAGACCGGACGATCGGCCGAAGACACGCGCGCCATGCTCGCGAGAGACAATCCGTCCGGCCGGCTGGTCAAACCAGAGGAGGTTGCGCAGGCCGTGCTCCGGCTTTGCTCGCCGGCGGCCAACTCGGTGAACGGACAGGCAATCGAGGTGACTGGAGGTCCACGATGAGCGTCGCGACCAAGGTGCGGGAGCGCGGTGTGCCGCGCCCTATCAGCAAACAACGGCTGCGGCTCTGGCTCAGGCTGTTGCGTTCGTCGCGCGCAATCGAAGCTCAGTTGCGCGAGCGGTTGCGCACGAAATTTTCAATTACGCTTCCGCAGTTCGACGTTATGGCAACGCTGGCCCGCAACGATGAAGGCATGACCATGACCGAGCTGTCGCGCCAGTTGATGGTGTCGAACGGCAATGTGACGGGAATCATCGATCGGCTCGTGGCCGACAAGATGGTGCTGCGCCAGGCGCCTGCCAGCGATCGCCGCTCCTTCATTGTCCGTCTTACGCCCAAGGGAGCGTCGCAGTTTTCGGTCATCGCGAGAGCGCACGAAGGCTGGATCGACGAAATGTTGGTGGAATTCGGTGCTGCCGAAGCTGAATTGATCACCGATCAGCTCGACAGGCTTGTCAGGTGCGTTCGTGCGCGGGAGGCCAAGCCATGAAAATGAAGGATTTCAAGCCTGCACATTTCAACTGGCGTTGCGAAGGGGACGTTGCGGTCATCACGCTCAAGGGCAGTGAGCGAAAGAACCCGATCACTTTCGAATCTTATGCCGAGTTGCGCGATACTTTCCGCAGACTCACCGATGCAGACGATATCAAGGCCGTGATCTTCGGTTCGAATGGCGGAAATTTCTGCTCCGGAGGCGATGTGCGCGATATCATTGGGCCGTTGCTGAACCGGGACATGAAGGGCTTGCTCGAGTTCACGCGCATGACCGGGGATCTCGTGAAGGCCATGCGTGCCTGCCCGCAGCCGGTCATCGCCGCGGTTGACGGGGTCTGTGTCGGCGCCGGTGCTATGATTGCGTTGTTTTGCGACATGCGGTTGGCTACGCCGCAGGCAAAAACGGCATTCCTGTTTACGCGGGTGGGACTTGCAGGCTGCGACATGGGTGCCTGCGCAATGTTGCCGCGCGTGATCGGGCAGGGTCGCGCGTCGGAACTGCTGTTCACCGGTCGCACCATGAGCGCGGAAGAAGGCGAGCATTGGGGCTTCTTCAATCGGCTGGTGGCCTCCGACAGACTAGAGGCGGAAGCGTTGGCGCTGGCGCAAAAGCTGACCCAGGGACCGGGCTTCGCGCACATGATGACGAAAACCATGCTCGGCCAGGAATGGTCCATGTCGCTCGATCAGGCGATCGAAGCGGAAGCGCAGGCGCAGGCAATTTGCATGCAGACCGCGGATTTCAGGCGCGCCTATGAAGCCTTCATCGCAAAAGGCACTCCACACTTTGCCGGAAACTGACCGATGAGCGACAAGAGCTTCCTGCACTGGCCATTTCTTGAGCCGCGCCATCGCGAATTGGCCGGCCGGCTGGAAGCCTGGGCGGCTGACAATCTATCGGACATCGACCATGGCGATGTCGATCAGGCGTGCCGGAACCTTGTGACTGTGCTTGGTCGCGATGGTTGGCTTAAATTCAGCGCGCCGGACGAGAGCGAAGCTGAGCGCATCGATGTGCGTACCCTGGCGCTGATCAGGGAAACGTTGGCGAGGCGCTCGGGTCTCGCCGATTTCGCCTTTGCCATGCAGGGGCTCGGTGCCGGTCCGGTATCTTTGTTCGGAACTGCCGAGCAGCGCAAAGCGTGGTTGCCAAAGACCCGCGCCGGCAAGGCTATCGCCGCATTCGCGTTGTCGGAGCCTACGTCTGGCTCTGACGTCGCCAACATCGTCACGATCGCGCGTCGCGATGGAAACAGCTTTGTCCTCGACGGCGAAAAGACCTGGATATCGAACGGCGGTATCGCTGACTTTTACGTTGTTTTTGCCCGGACGGGCGAAGCGCCTGGCGCACGCGGACTTTCGGCGTTTATCGTCGAGGCGGACAATCCGGGCCTTACCGTTGCAGAGCGTCTGGATGTAATAGCACGACATCCCCTGGCGCGGCTTCGCTTTGAAGGGTGTCGCGTGCCGGGCTCTTCTCTTATTGGCGACGCGAGTGACGGCTTCAAGATTGCGATGGCGACGCTCGATGTATTTCGTACATCTGTCGGAGCTGCCGCGCTCGGCTTTGCGCGTCGTGCGCTCGACGAAACGTTACGACGCGCCAACAATCGCCATTTGTTCGGCGCGCCACTTGCCGACCTGCAGATGGTGCAAGGGCATATAGCGGACATGGCGCTTGAGATTGACGCAGCCGCGCTGCTCATCTATCGCGCCGCCTGGGTCAAAGACATGGGTGCAGCGCGCGTTACGCGCGAGGCAGCGATGGCCAAGCTCTTTGCGACCGAAGCCGCGCAACGTGTGATCGATACCGCGGTGCAGATTCACGGCGGGGATGGGGTGCGCTCCGGCCATCCGGTCGAAACTTTGTACCGGGAGATCCGGGCGCTGCGCATTTATGAAGGGGCATCTGACGTGCAGAAAGTCGTCATTGCGCGATCTGTCCTTTCCACAGTGGAGCATTGAGATGGCGCCGGCAAAGAGACTGCCGCACCTCGGTCCGTCCGCGCATGTCGATACTTTTACCCGCGACAACCTGCCGCCATTCGGCCAATGGCCCGATTTGTTGCTCGATCGTCCGGAGTTTCAATATCCCGAGCGCCTCAATGTAGCCGTTGAGCTTACCGACCGGATGGTTGAGCGTGGGTTTGGAGATCGTGTTGCACTCATAGGTAACGGGCGCCGCCGCACCTACAAGGAATTGGCCGATTGGTCGAACCGCGTCGCCCATGCCTTGGTCGAGAATTACGGCGTCAAGCCCGGCAACCGTATCCTGATCCGGTCGGGTAACAGTCCCGCGCTTGTCGCCGCCTGGCTCGCCGCGACGAAGGTTGGCGCTGTGGTCGTCAATACGATGCCAATGTTGCGCGCGGGCGAACTCACCAAGATTGTCGACAAGGCGCAAATCGGCCTTGCGCTCACCGATACGAGAATCGCCGACGAACTGATCGCATGTGCCAAGGACAGTCAATTTCTCAAGCAGGTGGTCGGGTTTGACGGAACGTCGAACCACGACGCCGAGCTCGACAGAATCGCCCTCGACAAATCGGTGAAGTTTGACGCGGTGCAGACCGGTCGGGATGACGTGGCGCTGCTCGGCTTTACCTCGGGCACGACAGGAGAACCGAAGGCGACAATGCATTTCCACCGCGACCTGCTGATCATTGCTGACGGCTACGCGCAGGAAATCCTCAAGGTGACTCCCGATGATGTATTTGTCGGTTCGCCGCCGCTTGCCTTTACGTTTGGCCTGGGCGGACTTGCGATCTTTCCCTTGCGTTTCGGCGCAACGGCAACGCTTTTGGAAAATGCCTCGCCCACCAACATGATTCAAATCATCGAGAACTATAAGGCGACGATCTGCTTCACCGCCCCGACGGCCTACCGTGCCATGCTCGCTGCAATGGAGCAGGGGGCAGATTTGTCCTCCCTGAGAATTGCCGTTTCCGCAGGCGAGACGTTGCCGGCGCCTGTCTTTGAAGAGTGGCGGCGCAAGACCGGCAAGTCGATCCTCGATGGAATCGGCACGACGGAAATGTTGCATATTTTCATTTCCAACCGGGTGGATGACGCCCATGCCGGAGCCACCGGGCGTCCGGTCAACGGTTACGAGGCGAAGATCGTCGACGCCGACATGCAGGCAGTCAAACCGGGAACCGTAGGTCGGCTCGCGGTGCGGGGCCCGACCGGATGCCGTTATCTCGCCGACGCGCGGCAAAAATCATACGTTTGTGACGGCTGGAATTTGACGGGAGATGCTTACTTTCAGGACGAAGAAGGCCGTTTTCACTTTGCCGCGCGCGCCGACGACATGATCGTTTCGGCCGGCTACAACATTGCAGGGCCAGAAGTTGAAAGTGCGCTGCTGTCGCACACCGAGGTGGGGGAATGTGCTGTCATCGGTGCGCCGGATATCGCGCGCGGCCAGATCGTCACGGCTTTCGTTGTCCTCAAGGCCGGAGTCAAAGGTGATGCTGATTGCGTGAAGCGACTGCAGGATCATGTAAAGGCGGTCATCGCACCTTATAAGTATCCGCGCGCGGTGAAATTTGTCGACGCTTTGCCGAAGACTCAGACGGGCAAAATCCAACGGTTCAAATTACGGCAGCAAAGTCAGCCATGAGCAAGAATACTTTCGAATTTCTGCAGCCGAAGAACTGGGCGCCGCCGAAAGGCTATTCAAACGGCGTAGCTGCCGAAGGGCGTCAGGTATTTGTCGCCGGGCAAATCGGCTGGAATGAGCGCGGCGAATTGGTGAGCGACGATTTTGTCCGGCAGGCGGAACGTGCCCTTGCGAACATTGTCGAAGTATTGGCGGAGGCCGGCGGTGAACCTCGGCATCTGACTCGATTGACCTGGTTTGTGACGGACAAGGCGGCCTATGTATTGCGGCAAAAAGAGATCGGCGAAGCCTATCGCCGCGTCATAGGCCGTCATTTTCCCGCGATGTCCCTGATCGTCGTGGCAGGCCTGCTCGAGCCCGGTGCGAAGGTTGAGATCGAAGGCACGGCGGTCATTCCCGCCAGTTGAATTGGCGAGCGACGCAAAGCGTCAGAGCCACTCGGAAGCCTATTAAACCTACGTATAGGGTCCGCCCTTTCTCCTTATACCTGGCGGCTACCTACGTATGCTGGTGCGCTCGCCCGGCCGCGCTCTAGCCTCCTTGGTGCAGGCAAAAACAAAAGCCTCGGAAGTACAGGGACGGTTGCCATGGTCAGTACGAGCGAACGCGTAACCACCGGTGTATTCGGTCTATCGCTGACGGCCGTATTCGTGGGCCTCCTTCTACTCAACGCTCTTTCTTTCTGATCGAGCGGGGCTTGGGAGTAGTGCCATGTGGTACGGGTCCAGTGTCAGGTTGAAGGATGTTATTGCAGCTTTGCTTTTGAGCTGTCTCATTGCTGGCGTTGTTACCGCACTGACGAGCCCCGTTACCGCCGGTAACGCTGCGCCGACCGTCTCGGTCAATCGGATCATCAAGGGTGATCGCCTGCCAGTGGCGCCGGCCATCAAGCCGAAGCAGCATGATTCAACTCCGGCCGAAAAACCCATCCGAAAGCCCGCATTGGTCGGTTGCGAGCCTGCCTTCAGTCCGTTCGCAGAACCGACGCGCGCGCATATCCTTTCGCATTGTCTGACTTGATGCGAATATCACGTCCGGCGCGCTCGTTCGGCGCATCGCCTCGGCAGACTATCGGGTCCGGAAGAAGGGACCATTTGCGGGTCCAATCGGCATCGGTGGTCGCGGGAAGAAATCCTGCGACGATTGTTGCGGCTGTCGCGTCGCATTGTCCGGCTTCGTTGGCCTCTTTGTCACTTTTTGTGTGACTTTCCCAGTAGCGCTCTTCTTTTTTCCCTCGTCCGGTTTCGCATCGGGAGGTGCGGAGGCCATTGCGCCTGCCGCTGCAGGCGGCACGGCAGTCTCGGCTGCGACAGGCACCGCCGGCAGAGACTGTGCCGCGGGAGTATTGTTTCCATTGGGGCAGGAAAAACTGTCGGCTCGCCCGGACGGAGCGGCCACCGCCTCACCCTTTGCCAGAACCTTCGTGGCGGTCGCATCGCCGTGGATCTGGCTGCTGCCCGGGCCTCCGAGCAGATCGTCACCGTCCTTGGTGTCTTTCGTATCTTTGTCTTTCGGCGTACCGGTCAGTGGAACCACCGGGCCCACTAGCGGCCGCTCAGCCGGCTTTGTTCCAGAGGGTGACGGCTCAACCGGTCCGGACGGGAGAGCCACCGGCACGCGATTATTCATAAATCGGCGGAGCTCGTGATCGACATAGCGTGCGAGCTTGATCGCCCCCGATTTGGTGAAGAAAACGCCATCGGTTAGACGCAACCGTCGGACCTGTCCCTCGTAATCCGGGCCGTAGTTGGAGTACTTGCCCGCCTCGTCCACAAAGCCGTCCCACACGTCGATATATGTGATGCCCGCGCGCTCGGCGCGCGAACGATAGAGATCGTTGAGATAGGCCACGTCGGAGGTCGAACGAGCGCCGCGAATTGATGGCAGGCCGACCCAGATCACCGGCACGCCCTTGCTCTTCAGCGCTGAGATCGTCTCGTCAATGCGCCGTGAGTAAACCTTTGCCCATTCGTCGCCCCGGAATTCGGCAGGACCACCGCCTTTCTTGACCCGTTGCACCGCCGCCGCGGCTTCGTCCGTATTATCGGGTTTGGCGGAGTTGTCAGGCTTTGCCGGTTTCTGTCCGGTTTTCTTGTCCGCCTCGTCCTTGACTTGCTGATCCTTGGCTTTTGCTTCCGCCTCTTTGGCAAGATCCTTTTCACCGATGTCCTGGCGATCACCGATGCCAAGCATCATGATCACATAATCAGCTTTCTCTTGCGCCAGGGTGTCGCGTGCTACGTGCCACCAGTCGAGATCGCTCTTGCTGTCGTAGCGCACCAGGCCCGAATTAAGTTTGTTCTTGCGGACAATGCCGATCTCCGGGGAATCGGCGAATACGTCTTCCAGTCCGTAAGCGAGCCAATCGGCCATATCGTCGCCCATCACCACAATGGACGTGGCGATCTTCGACTCCGGTTTGCGAGGCGAAGGGGCGCGCGAGCTTTCGGCCGGCTGGGCGTGCTGCTGTTGTTGCCGCCGTGGCGGCGGGCTGTAGTACTCATCTTCGCGTGGACGCGAATTGAATGGTTCGAAGAAATTCCGGAAGAATCCGCCGGACTGGGGCCGCGATCTTTTGTATTGGTACTGCTGATCCCAGAAAAACTGGGCATGCGCATCAAGGCTGGCAGTCAGGCCTGTCGCCAGAATAGCTGCCGCCAAAAGCAAACGCGGGCACCGCACGTTACCGAACATATTGATTATGTCGTAGCTTCCAATTTCGACTGCAATGGGTCGCCAGTGCGTCAATCCGATGAAAATGCTTCGCGGGAACTACCGGAGTAGGGAACTTCAACGGATGCCGATGTCATGGGCCCTAGGTCCATCTCGACATTGAGAATTAGCGAACGGCAATCTCGTTTAATCACGAATGCGGGGAAGAAGAAGTTGTGGAACGACAATCTCGTTCAATCACGAATGCGGGAGTAGACGGCAATGGCCACGAACCTCGTATCACTCATTATGAAGTTTCTGACGCCCGACATGATTGGGCGCATCGCCAGCACACTCGGTCTTGATCGCAACGATACTTCCACTGCCGTTGGCGCCGGAGTTCCGGCGGTGTTGGCTGCATTGGTCGGGGCCACCACAAAACCCGGTGGCCCGCAGAAAATCGCCGACGCTGCAAAGCAGGAAATGGGCACGCTCGATAAATTTGCGGGCATGCTTGGCACCGCGGGCGCCACATCAGTCGCCGATCGGGGATCGAACTTTCTGGCATCGCTTCTTGGAGATCGCGACCAGACCGCGCTGCCAATTCAGTCAGCAAGTATTCAGGATTGGGATCAGCCGCGAGCGATTCTGTATTGGGTCTATTGACCCCACTTGTCATGGGCGCAATCGGGCAGCAGCAGGGCTCGCGCGGTCTCGACGCTGGCAGTATCACCAGTCTTCTCACCAGCCAGAAGGACAATATCGCTGCTGCAATTCCTTCGGGCTTCGGTCGATTGCTGGGAGGGACAGGTTTGCTCGACTCGCTCGGCGATGCCGCAAAAAGGGCGGCCACGGCGGGCAGCGAAACGACACGAGCCGCAGCTGCGTCAGTCGCGCGAACCTTCGACGATACGCGGCGGTCAGCAGCTGAAGCGACGTCCGGGTCGACCAACTGGCTCTTATGGGCCATTCCTGCGATCGCAATTGCTGCGCTGCTCGTCTACCTCCTCGGGCGACCGACGGAGCAGGTTGTTCAGCAGGGCGTCTCTACCGTTCAGAGTTTGACGGTGGGCGGGGTTGATCTAGGCAAGCAGGTCACCGACAGCATCAGCAGCGCCCGATCAACGCTTAACGGCGTCAACGATGTTGCTTCGGCGCAAGCGGCGTTGCCCAGACTGCAGGCCGCCACGTCTCAGATCGACAAGGTCAGCGGCATGTTGGCACAACTGTCGGATGGACAGCGCAAGATGCTTGCCGGCTTGGTCATCCCCGCAATGTCCACCTTGAACCAGCTGTTCGACAGAGTGCTGGCGATTCCGGGCGTTGCTGAGGTCATAAAGCCCACGGTAGATGCCTTGAGAGCGAAGCTCGTTACGCTAACCGCGTGAATTTTGGTCAGGCGTCATTGACCGCCGGCTCAAGCCGACGGCCAATGACCCTTGCCGGCGCGCGATCCGGGTTGGAGTAGATGCCGATGGAAATTCAAAAAGGACACCACGCCGCGCGGCCGCGGGTCGCCGAACACGAGGCTCACGCCTGGCATGAAACGGGTTCCGATTTCATTCTGGTTGAGGATTTTCACCCGCCGCCTCGGATTGAATGGGCTCGGGAGCGGATGCTTATGTGCCGCCTTTACATAGGTTTGATCCGGAGCATCAGCGAAGACTATGGTGCAGCCTTTGCGGCCCACAGCGATAGTTCGACTTTTCGAATGATTGGAATTTATGTCTTTCTTCGAGCCGTCATGTGCTCGCCGGTGAGCGCCAGCAAGATAGCGAATACCCTAAAACTGCCACGCGTTGTTGTCGTGCGGCGCCTGCAGGAGATGGTGAAGCAGGGATATGTGGAACGCGTTGGAAATGCTTATCGTGCCACCGACAAGGTCAATGTTCCTGACCTCAAAAATAAATTGCAGCGACGGATAGATATGATCATGGAGACCGCCAGAAAGCTGTCGGAGCTGGGTGAGTCAAATTGATCAAGGCCGTCGAATGAACGACCGCTTTTCCGTCGATAAATAAAGTCGACTATGCGGCTTTTTGCGAACGCATTTGGCGCGGTGTCTTGTTGGTCCATCGCTTGAAGGCATGAGTGAAAGAACTGACTTCCTGGTAGCCGAGGAGCCAGGCGATCTGCGAAATCGACAGATCCTCATCGGCCAGGTAGCGTTCTGCGAGGTCCATCTTAAGGTTTTCCAGTACGGTAGAGAAACTCAGCTGCTCCGAGGAAAGGCGGCGTGCCAGCGTTCGTTGGCTCACGCCAAGCCGGCGCGAGATTTCGTCGGCTCTCGCCTTGCCATGCGGCAGCAGCGGGACAATTGCATTTTCGACCCTTGAACGGAAAGGAGCGCGTTTCTTGGGTCGACGTTGCAGCGCTTCTTCACAATAGCCGACCAATATCTTGTTCAGGTGATGGTCGGCGGTGACGATGGGCGTGTCTCTGCTGGTCGGCGCAAACCAAATTTCGTCGCCGTGCGCGTCGAACTCGACATCGCTGCCGAAAAATTCAGTCAATTCTGGATATTTGCCGTCGCGGCGATGGGCCAGCTTCACGAGGGTTGGCACAAGGCGGCTGCCGGTAAGGTGTCGGCACAGACGGACCAGAGTGGTGGCGAAAAATTCTATCTGATGGCGATCCATATGGCGGCTCACCCCGACATAACGAAAACTCATGCCAAAATGGTTGCCGGCGGAGCATTTCAAGGCGACGCCTTCATTGGCGATCGAGCCGTAACGCGCCAGTTGGTGCAAAGCGTCACCAAAAATGTCTGCCGAAGCGGAGACGTAGTAGAGAAAGCCGAGCTCGCGCAGATCAGGCAGTTGTGCAAGATGAAAACCGAGCAAATCATCCTGCAGCGCATACGCGGTAAGGTTCAGAAAATTGATTTGATCGAAAACGCTGAAGCGCAGATTCGTATTTCTGATTTGGTGAAGCGTCAGGCCCGATTTCTTCAGCAATGGTCTTGGGTCAACGCCGTTCGCTTTTGCATGTGCGTAAGCGAGTCGCGCAATCGTGCCCGTGGCGTTTGGAAGAGCGCCGAAGTGTCTGGCATCAGAGAGGCCCATAGAGCCGCCTTCCTGCCTCAGGGGTGGCACGCACCGACAAAGCTTTGGCAGATAATAACAAGACGCCAGTAGAAAGTCGCGCGTATCAAGCCGCCTTTGCGGGCGTAGCCACACACAAATCTCGCAGTCGAGCACCACTTAGCCTCCGACTTCAGGGTCGGGGTCGAAGGTGACATGTGGTCGCACGCAACCTGGGAATATCATGCCGGACAGTCATAAAATCATAGCGGTTGTCGATGACGACCCCGAAATGCGCGCCGCGATGGCAAGCCTGCTGTCGGCATATGGATACGGCGCGGAAACCTTCGATTCAGCAGAGACATTTCTCACCTGCGCTTCAACGAGCAAGGCGACCTGTCTTGTCGTGGATATCCAGCTCGGTGACATCTCGGGGGTGGAATTGGCCCATCAACTGGCCGCGGATGGCTTCACCTATCCAATCATTTTCATGACCGGCCTCGACGATGATGTGATTCGAAATCAGGCGGTTGCAGCCGGCGGCATCGCATTTCTGCATAAGCCGTTTCCGGCACAAACGCTGTTCGATGCCATCAAAAAGGCAGCCGGTTAGCGTCCCGTGCGGCGCATGAGATGGTGACGGCTCTCTTTGGCGGTATCGCGGTATCGCGGTATCGCAATTCTATCGTTGATTGCAGTCGGATGTCCGGCGAATGACCTTCGATAGGAAGCGAGCTAGATGAGGGATGCGTTGCCGACCGGAAGGTCGGTTACAGGTCGTAGCCGCGCACCGACAGGGTCGGACCCCACCAGACTCCCTTGCTCTGGCGTTTGTCGTGATCGCTGCCGGGGCGACTGCGGTATGTAGGGCTTTAGCCAATCGGCCGGGCCACCAGCCTCATCAGTTAGCGCGACAGGCTCGAAATAGTGCTCGAAATCCTCTTGCGAGATGTCGGGCGGGAATTCCTCGTATTGGGGATCGAGCAACTCGCTGCCTGCAAGGTAGGTTCGCGCCTTCGCGGGCGAGGTGCTGGACCAGACAAAGCAGTGCAGATTAGCGGCTGCAATTATGTACCAATGAATTGGGTCGTATGTGCCCGAACGGGCAATCCTGCGCAAAGTTTTCATTAGGATCGAGAATCGGCTGACAATCGTCCAAGGGCGACGGAACAACTTTTCCAGAAAGACAACTATCGCGTCAGTATCATCGACGAGATTCGAATACGCAATCGTCTCGCCATCGAGATCGCGCAGTCGCAGGTTCGGTCGCAATTGCCCCGAAGCGAGGTCACTCCAGAATCCTTCGGTGCCGGCAAGCGGGGCCACCACGCTCAGATAAACTGGCATAGGCAGTGCGCGATGCTCACCGATCATGCGGATTTGGCGTTCCATATCCTGAACGGTTTGCAAGCGCGGATCGAAGAGATAGCCATAGCCGATGCCGATGCCGTTCGACTCGGCGAAAGCAATATCGTCAATAATATTGTGGCTGCGGCCTAGGTTCTGCTTTTTCTTGTATTTCTTGAGCAAGACCTGATCGAAAGATTCAAGACCGAAAAATAACGTAATGCACTTCGCTTCGGCCATGTATTTGATCAGTTCCCGGTCATGCATGACGTTTTGAGTCACGAGCGCTGCCCACCCGCGGATCTTCGGATGTTTGCGCATCAGTTCGCACACCTGAAGCATGTACTCGCGATCATCAGAAAAATTGTTATCGAGAAAAATTATCGTCGGATACCACCGGCGGAAACTGAAGAACGGGCTGGTCGCGATGGCGTTGTCGATGGCGGCCGAAAGGCTTGAAAGACTGTATCTGGCGTGGCCGCCAACCTCCTGCGGAATCACGCAGAAACTGCACCGGAAGCTGCATCCCCGCGATGATTCCATGAGATGAACGCTCGGGCTGATCCCACTCCGGGCAAGCAGGCTGTAGTCGACCGCGTAGGACGAGATGTGCATCGTGGGCGATCGGTAGATGGGCTTGAGCTCGCCCCGTTCGAAATCGGCGACGACCTGCCGCACGCTGTCGACGCCGCCGGAGCAGACGGCGTCGAAAAACTGTGCCGCGAACTCGGGAAACATTGTGCAAACGCTGCCGCCGGCGACGACCGTGGCCCCGGCCCGTCGGAAAAAATACGCAAGCTGTCGCATCCGGTCGAAGTCTGGCTGCAGCCCTGTCAGGAAAACCAGGTCATACTTTTCTGCCTGAAAGGGATTGAAAGGGCCATGCCAGTCCTCGTGATACAGGCGGACATCGAATCGCTGAGAGTCGATCAGCGAGGCGACATGAAGACCGCTTATCGGCTGCATCACATAGCTCGAACGCCGCTTGACTCGGCCAGGCCGGAGATGTGTGCAGATTACAAGAGCGCGCCGTTTTTTCGCGCTGCCGGAAAGGGAACCGTTCAACTGCGCCGGCTGACGTCGTGTGACTGATGCCAAGAACCGCATCATCGCGCCCTTCTGTCAGAATTATTAACAGCAACAATAAAATGTGAGGTGTCGGTCCCTGCGACACCGGGCTCAGCTAGCGGTCATCGCCAGCCTAGCTTACAATCTGCGCTGGTCCCAGCAATTGAATAGTGGCCGGGAAAGAGCACATTGGTTGGCACGGATGAAGTGCTTGGATATGCTCATCCGGAAGGCGTGAAGATGGCGACTGAGTCTAATGGGACGAGTCGGTCCACTGTCCCGCAACGTCGCTACCTAACGATCCTTTTTTGCGACCTTGTGGGGTATACCGAGTTGTCAGAGCAGCTGGATCCCGAAGAATTGCGGGATCTGCAGCTGCAGTACCAGCGCCTCGCCCTGACGGTAATGGAGCGCTATGGCGGCTTCGTCGCGCAGTTCAGCGGCGACGGCGTCCTCGTCTATTTCGGGTATCCGGCTGCCCATGAAAACGATGCCGAGCGCGCGGTGCGCGCCGCGCTTGAGCTCAATGACCGTCTGCACGAGCTCAACGCCGAGCTCCGCGGCCAGCAACTGCCCGAAATTGCCATTCGCATCGGAATTCATACCGGTCTGATCGTGATCGGGTCGGAATTGGCCAGCGGCCGCGCACAGGATCACAGCATCGTGGGTGAGGCGGCAAACCTTGCCGCCCGACTGCAGGCCGATGCCCCGTCCAATTCGGTCATTGTCAGCGGCGAAACCTTCGAAATGATCTCCGGGCTATTCGATTACGAGTCGCTGGGGCCCAAACGGTTTAAAGGCATCAGCCGCAGTATCCCGATCTACAAAATTACAAAAGCTCGCGTTGGGATTGGGCGGACGTACAATCGAGGACGCCGCGGTACACCACATTTTGTCGGTCGCGCGGAGTCCGTGGAGCGTCTGGTCGCTTGCTGGAATAGCGCGAAAGAAAAATCCCGATGCGAAACCATTCTGATCACGGGCGAGGCCGGTGTCGGCAAGACAAGGCTTGCGACCGAGATCGTAAAACATCCTGAGTTCGCCGATGCGAACGTGTTGCAAATACACTGCCACGATATATTTGCGAGCACGCCTCTCTACTCGGTCGGAATGTTCGTGTGGTCCGAAGCGGGGCTGACAGTTGACGACGACAAGGCCATTCGCGCGCAGAAGATTGCGAATTTCCTCGACAACTTCGGGCTTAAGAACTCGGAAAACGAAGACATCATAAGCAGTCTGATAGGCACGTCGCTGACCTCGGCAACCGAGGCGAGCGCGCCGACACCGTTCCTCTTCAAACGAAAGCAGTTTGCGTTGTTGGGCTCGATCTTCGAACAGATGGTGCGGAAACAGCCGACATTGATATGGGTCGATGACATTCACTGGATCGACCCGTCGTCGGCGGAACTGCTACAGGAGCTTGTGAAGCGCCTCGAAAAAACGACGGTTCTCGTGGCGCTTACAGGCCGGTCTTTTCCAAAAAGCCCAAACCTGCCGAGCACAGAGAATGTCATCGAACTCGGCCAACTCAATGCAGACGAGTGCTACGAACTGGCCCGCGCCATTCCGCGCGCGCAAAACTTGTCGGACGAGGAACTGACGCGCGTTGTGGAAGCGGCCGACGGCATTCCTCTTTTTGTCGAATATCTTGTCCTGTCCCTGATCGATCAGAAGGAACAGGCGGACAATGCATCCCGCCGGCGTGGCGATCTGCCGTTGACCCTTGCCGCAATGATATCCGAAAGACTCGACCGGGTTGCCGACGGAAGGCGGGTTGTGCAAGCCGCCGCGTGCATCGGACGACCTTTTACCGCCGATTTCCTGGCCGCACTGCTGCAGGAAAATGCGGGAAACATCGTTGAGCCCCTGGAAGCGTTGATCGATGCGGAGATCCTGCGCGCGAACCACGAAGATCGGGAGGCCCGGTTCGAATTCCGGCACGCGCTGCTGCAGCGCGCCGCCTACGAATCAATGGTGCAAACGGAACGGCGTGCGACCCACGCCAACATCGTCAAAAAGCTGCAGCATGACAGTGCCGCAGGGCCCTTCGTCCCCGAACTGATCGCTTACCACTTGACTGCATCCGGGCAGTTCCAGGAGGCCATCAAAACCTGGCTGGATGCCGGCGCGAACGCCGCCCGTCGCTCGGCTCACATCGAGGCTGTCGAGGATCTGCGCCGCGGCCTCAGCCTGCTGAATGAAATTTCTTCCCCCGAACTGCGCGCAAAGCTTGAGCTGAACCTTCAGGCCGCGTTGATTGCCTCGCTGATAGCGTCGCAGGGCCCGACTTCGCCGGCGCTGTCGGAATGTTGCCAGCGCGGCCTTGCGCTTTGCCGAGAGGGGGAGGCGACGCCACTGGTATTTGCGTTCCTGTTCGGGCAATTCACCTTCGCCATGTGTCGCGGCCGGAATGAAGACGCGGCGCCGCTGGCGCAGCTTTTTCTCAAGCTGGCGACCGACAAGTCGTACGACTCGGGCCGCGTAATCGGACACCGCATGTGCGGCATGACACACATAAACGCAGGGGCGGCTCTGAAGGCCAAGGAGCAGTTGGAGCTATCGCTCGAGCTGTACTCGGCGGAGCGCGACGCCGCGGCAACCCAGTTATTCGGCCAGAACACCCAGGTTCACAGCCGGTCTTTATTGAGTATCGCGCTTCTTTGCATTGGCCAGGTCGACGAGGCCCTTCAGGTCGGGCTCGATGCGCTCGAGGCGGCTGACGCCCTTCGCCATCCGCACTCAACGGCGTTGGCGCAAGGATACGTGGGCGGTTGGCTGTTTGGCCTGTGTGGCGCCAAGAATGAGATGATGCGCGAGGCGCAGCAGTTGATTGCCGTTTCGGAACAGCACCGGCTTGGCCCGTTCCGTCTGTTCGGATCGGCCTTCCTGGGCTGGGCCTTGTGCCTGCATGGCGATCTCGAAAATGGCGCTGCGATGCTGACGAAGGCCATCGACAAGCTCGAGGGCATTGAGTTTCGGCTTTCGCTTCCGGGACATCTCGCAAACCTGGCTGACGCCCAACGTCTCCAGGGAAAGCTTGAAGAGGCAAAGAAGACCTGCGCACGCGCCCTGACGATGATATCCGAGAGCACCGATCGCTGGATTGAGGCGGAAGTCAGACGCATCGATGCTCTCGTCGAAGCCGACATGAAGGTCGAGAGTGCGGAAAACGTGGAGGCAAAATTTCGCGAATCGATCGAATGCGCACGCAAATTGGGATTTCCGCTATTCGAGCTCCGCGGTCTGCTGAGCTTGCAGAATTTTCTCGGTCTGAATCGGAAAGACATTGAAATCGAAGCCCGGCTCAAAAAGCTGTCGCATCTGCAGAATCTTGATCGTCGTGTCGAGGCTGCGATCAAGGCGCGGGGTTATAATCTTCGTGCGTTAGCACATTAATTCGCACTTTGAGAATTGGAGCCGCGGATATGCTTGGTCGATTTGCCGACCACTTTTCAGCCTCGCCGGTTGCATTCGATGTCGTTTTGCCCGACAAGACCCTGCAGCGTTTCGGGTCCGACGCGCCAAGCTTCAGTGTGACAGTAAAAACCCGCAAGGGTCTGCGCGCGATCCGAAGTATCGACGAAGGTCAGATCGGTGACGCGTACCTCGACGGTGATATCGATATCGACGGCGATATGCTGCGCCCGTTCGAACTGCGCGGTGCCATGAAAGATTTCCACCCCCTCGTGGCCGCCTGGCGATTCATCCAGCCTTTACTGTTTGGTCAGATCCACACGAACAAACGCGCCATTGGCGCTCACTACGATATCGACCCGACGTTCTTTCTTAGCTTTCTCGATCCCAAGACGCCCTGTTACACGCAGGGGGTTTATGAAGCGCCAAGCGAGACGCTCAGTACCGCGACGTTGCGCAAGTTCGAATATTGCTTTGAAAAGCTTGGGCTAAAGAGCGGCGATCACCTGTTCGAAATTGGTCCGGGCTGGGGTGCATGGTTTGAATACGCTTCAAAACGAGGCATTCGCTGCACCGGGATCAGCAACTCGCAGACGTCGGTCGATTACCTGACCGGTTGCGCGAGGCAACTCGGTTTTAGCTGGGAACTGATCAAGGGCGATTTCCTGCAGTATCAGACTGATCGAAAATACGACGCGATCGTCATCATGGGCGTCATCGAGCATCTGCCAGACTACGGTCGCGTGCTTGCCAAGTTCACGGAACTGCTAAAACCGGGACGACGCATCTTTCTTGACGCGAGCGCATGCACGCAAAAATACGAGTTGTCATCGTTCATGGTCAAACATATCTACGGCGGGAACCACTCGTTTCTCGTCCTCCACGATCTTCTCGACAAGATGTCAAGAACGCCGCTGCGGGTGCAGGAAATGTTCGATGATCGCTTCAGCTATTTTCTCACATTCCAGCAATGGGCGCGCAATTTCGACCAACACCGTGACACTGTCGTGGAAAAATTTGGCGAGTTCAACTATCGTCGTTTCCGACTTTACCTTTGGGGCGCCGCCTACGAATTTCTCAGTCGGAGCCTCGACTGCTATCGGATGATCATTGCTTATCCTGAGACGTAGCTGTTCCTGAGGGGAGACCAGTCGCGCCGACCTGCCAGATGCTCTTGAGCTTGGCCGCGTGCGGTGCGGCGCGGGTTGACGGGAATATCGGACCTTTGACGGTGGGTGGTTGCGGTGCCTCGTCCAGTTGAATCACGAAAGGCAGCGATTTGCTTTCGCAGTAGGCCGCCACAGCCTGAGCAAACCCTTCAAGTATTTTGCCAAGCTGATCGCTCGGAGGCGGCGGACAGAGATCCCCTACGACCCACACTGTGTGACATTGTTTGAGTACAGGAGCGACCTTGCTGAGGTTGGCGTCGAGCATCGCCTTGAAACGGGAAACGTTCGCCTGGCCTCCAGCGTTATCGACAGCGAGCATTGGCCCAATGCCGTCAATGATGACAACCTGCGACTGGCCCCACCGCCAATATGAAATCGTCGTTGGCCCACAATCGTCTGGAAAGCAAGCTTCCGTCGCATTGACCGCAAATTCAAGCAGTGCATCTAGGCTGAGATACCGGACCTTGTGATTTTTGAACGCGAACTCGGTCCCGATACCCGCAGCCATCGAGGTCCGCCCCGCTCCGATGGGGCCGCCGATCACAATCTGGCATGGGGGTGTATAGGGCGGAGCCCCGCGCTCGATGAGGCTTTGCAGCACCCTGGCTCTCTCTTTGTCGACCGTCGGCAAAACATCCGCGAGACGGAACAGGTAGGGAAGTGCTGCTTTTTGCCAGACTATTTTCTGCCGTAACCACCAGGGCGCAAGCCGGATGGCGACGACGAGCACAACCGCACTGATAATCAGCGCCCAAGTGAGATACAGGTGAAAAGCAAATCCAAGCACCCCGCCTAGGATCATGTAGGCTGCGGCCACTTGTGCGTTGGCACGCAACAATGCGGTATCGAGCCGGAAAAGTTTGGTCGCCTGATCGGCGGCCTTGTAGTACGCGAACCACTCCCACGCTATCGCGCCGATAACGACAAATGCCAGACCCCACCATTTGCCGGTGTCATAGTGAAATTCCTTCGCCCGCCCCAACCATTCAGCACAACGCCGCAGAAAGCGGTGGCCGCGAAATTGCCGATGAGACCAAGGCAAATATGTCCAAACTGATCCGCCACCCAGGTGTAGGAATAAGTAGCGGTCGTCTGGACTTCCTTGCCGTAAACATCGGCCCAGAACTGGGCCCAAAGATTCTTTGCCGTTAACCTCGGAGCGGAGGGCCCAAACGGAATCGGTGGTGTAGGTTTGTCGGCGTCCATGGTGCGCGTCCCCTGGCGTGCCCTCAAGTTTACTGCGGACAAGGAACACAAAGAAATTAATTCCTCGTCGCTAATTCGTCACAGGCCCCGAACGGCCGGTCGGCAATTCGGCGATAAACCCGATGAAAATGATGCCCTGCCAAAAACGTAGGAACGCCTCATTCCGACGTTTATCCGCGTTCGCCGGCGCTGTATTAGTAGGAGATCGGTAGCCGAGCGACGTAGGGGAAAAGCATGGAATTTCTCAAGCACACCGAATGGCCGATGTGGTTCGGCTACGCGGCCGTAGCGTCCAGCGTCATCACGTGTGCGATGAAGACGATGATCCCTCTGCGCATTGTGAGCATGACTTGCAACGCGCTGTTCATTGTCTACGGATTTTTCGCCGGAATATACCCGACGCTTATCCTGAACCTGATTCTTCTCCCGTTGAATACTGTGCGGCTGCAGCAAATGAGGAGACTGATCCAGGACGTAGAGGCCGCAGCTTCGTATGGCGAGACGTCCATCGACTGGTTAAAGCCGTTCATGGCCCGGCGCAGGTTTCGCAAGGGTGAAATTGTCTTTCACAAGGGCGATTTGGCCGACGCGATGTATTACAGCGTGAGCGGCCGGTATCGCCTCTCCGAGATGGGAATCGAGCTTCCGACCGGTCAGGTTTTCGGAGACCTGGGACTCCTGGCTCCGGATAACCGGCGTACACAGACGATCGAATGTACTGAAGATGGCGAGGTCCTCACAGCAAGCTATCAACAGGTCAAAGAGCTGTACTTTCAGAATCCTCAATTCGGATTCTACTTTCTGCGGCTAACGACTGAGCGCCTGTTCGACAATATTTCGCGCCTGGAACAGGAACTGGTGCGCAAGAACGAAGCGCTCGCGCAGCTCGGCCACAAACCGGCGTGACCGCATCGGAAGCGAAGGTTGAGGGGTGTTCCAAACGGACACTCAAGGTTGACCTCACCCAGCGATAGCGCGAAAGCGCGTTATTAAAGTTCCGTATAATTCCTCGAATTCAATTTGCCGAATAGTTGACTTCGAAAGAGGTCGTTTGTCATATCGGCTTGGGGCGCCGGGCCGTGCAAGAAAAACGAACCATTTTTCGCAAACGGGTACTGAAGACAGCGCACATCGTTCTAAGCGAGAAAGCGCCGAAGCTTGATTGCGCGATCCGGAATCTTTCGGACACTGGTGCGTGCCTTCAGATATCGACCACGTACGGAATACCCGCGAACTTCGAAGTCATTATTGATGGGGCGCGGCGCAATTGCCGTTCAACTTGGAGAACTGACACAAAAATCGGTGTCATGTTCGCATAAGTCTGTGCGCCGGTGTGGCACGCATGGATGTCTCCATCGAGCTAGAATTTGGTTTGGAAGGGGACTCTGCTTTCAGTTCCGCGATTTTTTGTGTCAGAACTGCTGTGGCCTGGCTGATCCGCTCAAAATCCGGGCGGACAAAAAGGCCAAGATGAGTCAGGCGGACATTCGATCTGCTTCGCTCGAACAACTGAGCTCCGATTTCCTCCTCCAGCGTCTGGATGGCGCGCGTGAGCGAAGGCTGCGCGACGCCGCAACGTTTTGCTGCACGGGTAAAGCTCTGCTCCTCGCAGAGTGCGACAAAGTAGAAGACCTGGTGCATTTTCACCGGCATATTTCTTTATCGACTCGCCAGCTCTATTGCCTCTGAGACGAAAGGCGATGCGATCGCAACGCCAAGCGCAAAAACGTAAAATATGAGCCAGATTGCTGCGACCGCGCTTTCAGGGCGGCCATTGCTGTCGGTCGAGTGCCGGTGGGACATGCTCCGGTCAGCGTTGCTGAGTGGTCGCATGATCGGTCTCCGCTACGGAGAGCGGTAGCATGCGTCGGCGCCAGCGACCGTGAACTAGCTCACACCGCCGACGCAATTTTGAGGGAGGGAGCCGTTCAGGAGGCCTGACCGAGGTCGGAACAAAGCTGTTCAGCATTCCGGGTGTTCGCGCATTGGAACGCCCGATGTGGTAGCCTTTGGCAGACTGTTGGCCCGTTTTGGTGGATTGCAATGGCTTCGGGGGCACGTTCTCAAACGCAACCGTTCGATAAGCACGCCCTGCTTCGCGCACATCCGTTCTTTAGGGACCTGGGTGACACTGTCATCGACCGCCTGGCTCCCCGCGTCATTACGTCAAAAGTCAGAAAAGGCTCGGTGATATTCCGGAAAGGAGATATCGGCTCGAAGCTCTACGCGGTCCGGGCCGGCGCGGTGCGAATTAGTGCGCCTTCTGAGGAAGGGAAAGACGCAATATTCAATTTGGTGGTTCCCGGCGAGCTTTTCGGAGAGATCGCTTTTCTCGACGGGGGACAACGGACCGCAGACGCTGTCGCCATCGACAATTGCGAGTTGATGGTCATTGAGCGCCGCGACTTTATCCCCCTAATTCGGGACAATCCCGAAGTTGCCGAGAGATTGATCAAGATACTGTGCGCTCGCATCCGGAAGACGAGCGAGCAGGTCGAAGACATTGTCTTCCTCGGCCTCCCGAACCGCCTCGCCAAGGTTTTGCTACATCTCTATCGGCCTTCCACGACCGCCGCGCCTTCGAGCAAAATCAGCGTGACCCAACGCGAGATCAGCCAAATGATCGGAGTTTCGCGCGAAAGTGCGAACAAGCAACTGCAAGACTGGCAGCGGAAGAAATGGTTGAAGCTCGAGCGTGGCGGCGTGGTCATCTTCACGCCGCAGGCACTGCGCGATCTTTTGTCGAAGGGCATGGATTGATAAGCGTTCGTTTGCGTGATCAATCCTAATCCGTTCACACGAAAGTCAGCGGTCGTGCGACAGCTTCGAGAGGCTTGCGCTCGGCGTTGATGCCCCAGCGCCAGGCAACGCAACCTCCAAAAATCATGAGAGCCGATCCAAACAAATAGCCCCAGAACACGCTCACACGTGAGCCGGTGTCGATGAGTAGACCGAACAACGATGGAGCCAGAATGCCGCCAATTCCCGTACCGACTGCGTAGAAAAATGCGATGGCCAATGCCCGAATTTCGAGCGGAAAGGTCTCACTTACGGTCAGATAGGCGGAGCTTGCCGCGCAGGAGGCGAAGAAAAAGATGATCGTCCAGCATGCGGTCTGTGTTGTCGCATCGATCAGGTTTCGCATGAAAAGCCAGCCGGTCAAAGCCAGCAGGATTCCGGAAGCAATGTAGGTGAAAGCGATCATGATCCTGCGGCCATGGGTATCGAACATGCGACCGATCAATACGGGTCCCAAAAAATTTCCAATGGCAAAGGGCAAGAGATACCAGCCGACCTGATCGGAGGCGATACCGTAAAAGTCGATCAAAATAAGAGCATAGGTGAAAAAAATCGCATTATAAAAAAACGCCTGTGCTGCCATGAGGCTCAAACCGACGTAGGTTCGACGACGGTGGTGAAAGAACAATGTCTGAGTAACGAGCCGAAGCGGAGTTGACTTGCGCGCACGCAAGCGCACGCGAGGAAGCGGCGGTGCTGGCGGAAGTGGAGAAAATCGCGCTTCGATTTCCGAAACGACGCGCTCGGCCTCGCCGACGTGACCATGCGTCATCAGCCAGCGCGGGCTTTCCGGAATCCACAATCGCATAAAGAAAATCAGGCAAGCCAGGCCGGCGCCTATCAGGAAACCAAGCCGCCAGCCAAAATCCGGATCGATCAGTTGGGGGTCAAGCAATACAAGTGAACCGATCGCGCCCAAGGCCGCGCCGATCCAGAAGCTTCCGTTGATCACGAGATCGGTCCAACCGCGCACGCGCGCCGGGACAAGCTCCTGGATTGTCGAATTGATCGCCGCGTACTCGCCGCCGATACCGGCGCCGGTCAGAAATCGGAACAATGCGAAGCTCGCCATGCTCCACGAGACCGCCGTTGCCGCCGTCGCAACGAGATACACAGAAAGCGTGATAAAAAACAGCTTCTTGCGGCCGAGCCGATCAGTCAACCAACCGAAAAAAAGCGCGCCGAGCACGGCGCCGGCAAGATAGGCGCTGCTGGCGATTCCAATATCAGTGTTGGAAAAGTGCAGACTGGTTTTCAATGCGCCGGCCAGACTTCCGGCAAGTGTCACTTCCAGTCCATCGAGAATCCAGGTGATACCAAGCGCAGCTACCACCAGCGTGTGGAAACGGCCCCACGGCAGTCGGTCAAGCCGCGCCGGGATGTCCGTTTCGACAACCTGCTGGTCTTTCATCATGAACGCAACGTAAACGCTGCCGGGCGTGTTAACTCACATGAGGGATCGAACGTTTTAAGGGCGCCTGCGTTTCGCAAAAATCGGCCTAACACAAAATAAATCATTAACGGGTGGAACGCGTCACGCGCGTGCAAAGGCACGACCGTTCAACTAACGGAAAATCAATGGCTTCTCGCTAATTAATTGAAATAATTGGCAATGATGGCTTTGAGGCTCTTATGGCGTCCATCGGATGACGGGCTAAAAACAAATTTGGCACGCTCTCATCAGGCATCGGGCGGTGCTTCTTGGCGCCGTCCTCATCAGCCTTGTGTGGATGGCAGTGTTCTTCTTTTTGAAGAACGAACATGACAGCGCGGAACGCGCCGCAATTCAAAACTCAACAAATCTGGCGGGAGCGTTCGAAGAACATCTTTCTCGTTCGCTCAACGAAATAGATCGCTCGCTCAAGATTATCCGGACTCTTTACGGGCGTGATCCAGGCAAATCTGGTTGATTGGTTAGAAGCCAACCGCGTTCTGACCGACGAAGTCTTGCAAAATCGCTATTGTCGACCGCGATGGAAATGTGAAGCTGGCGACATCGGGGAAGGATAGTCCCATGCCGCCGGACTATCGGGCGAGCGACCACTACAAGGCTCATGTAGACGCCACGAACGACCATCTCGTCATCGGTAAACCCGCTATCGATGGAGTGACCGGACAATGGGTACTTCAACTTTCACGGCGGATCGATAACGACGACGGTTCATTCAATGGTGTGATCGTTGCCACGATTGATCCCATATACCTCACGCGAATCTATAACTCAGTCAGTATCGGCAAGAACGGCTACATCAGGGTTATCGGCCGGGATGGTGGCGTTCGCGCTACAAGCGCGACGGACATTTTCTGTTCTCGCCAAGGATTTTTCAGGCGCCGATTTGCTCAAAAGAGCTTCTGTGGCGCCGGACGGATAGTTCTACACGAACAGCCTTCTCAGCGACCATCTTCGACGGCTCATAGCCTACAGATCGGTCAAGGACTATCCACTTTCATCACCGTCGGCCTCGCGGCGGACGAGATTTTTTCGCGGCTTGATGCGCAGCAGCGAACGGGCTGTCTTGCTGCAGCGATCCTGTCGCTTCTTATCCTGATCGTTACCGGCTTCAGTGTCAGGGGCCAATTGTTGCGCGACGCCGCGAAAAAGCGCCTGGAACGCGTTAACATGCTTCTCAACGCCACGCTTGCGAACATGCCGCATGGTATATGCATGTTTGGTGCGGACAAAAGGCTTGTCCTGGCCAACGATCTCTACAGTATATGGCCTCGATCCCAAGGCGATAATGCCGGGAACGACCCTTCCGCAAATCCTGGAAGCTCGCATAGCCTCCGGATGTGCCCCGGAAGACTCGCAAAAATATGTAACGGACCGCATGGCGGAGGCGTTCCGTCCCGACCCCGGTTACATGGTCAATCAACTCAAAGATGGCCGAACCCTTGCGGTTAGTCGACGTCCAATGCCCGATGGGGGCTCGGTCGCCGTCCACCAGGACATCACGGCACACTTGCATGCTGAAAAAGAGCTGGAAAAAACCAAGCAGTTTTTGAACTCGATCATAGAAAACATTCCGATTGCCGTCGTCGTGAAAGATGCGAACACACGCAAATTTGTGCTCGTCAACCGGGCATTTGAAGCGATGCTCAAGGTCCCGCGAAGCGAGGTGCTGGGAAAAACAGTGTTCGAAATCTACCGAGCGAAAGATGCCGAGCGTATTGACGCATCCGACAACGAGGCGCTGGCAAACGAACTGGGGGCCTATTCTCCCGACTATGAAATCGAGATGCCGCACGGCGATACGCGCATCCTCGCCACTAACCGGATCGTGGCTTCTGACAGCCAAGGCGTGGCCAGACACCTCATCGTTGTCATGGACGACGTCACGGAGAAAAAAAGTCCGAGCAGCGTATCGCATTTATGGCCCACCACGATGTTTTGACAGGCCTGCCAAATCGCCTGTCGATCATGGACAGAATCGAGGACGCGATTTCGCGACATCGCAGGCGCGGCGACCAGTTCGCCGTGCTGTTGCTGGATCTCGACCGGTTCAAGCACGTCAATGACACCTTGGGTCATGCCGTTGGCGATGCGCTCTTGCGGGAAATTGCATCGCGACTTAAGGCGTCGTTTCGAGAAACAGACATTCTGGCGCGACTGTGCGGCGACGAGGCGGCCGGACGAAATGGGTATTGCTTCTTTGATCCAGAAATGAGCATGGCGGCGAGCGCGCGCCACGCCCTTGAGAATGAGTTGCGTCGCGCGGTTCAACTGGACGAGCTTGAACTGCACTATCAACCAATCGTCGATACCAAGACGCTTCTGGTCTGTGGTGCCGAAGCACTGATCCGGTGGCGGCACCCCACCAAGGGCATGATAATGCCCGATCAGTTTATTCCACTTGCCGAAGAGACCGGCATGATCACCCAGATTGGCGAGTGGCTTCTGCAGACCGCTTGCTGTGAGGCCGCTCGCTGGCCGAAACAGATCAGGGTTGCCGTCAATCTGTCGGCGATTCAGTTCCGGAGAACGTTACCGACGTTCTTGTCGAGCGCGGAAATCAGAAAGTGGTCATCAGTACCGCCGCGAACGCTGGAGCCCGCTTTTCCGACTTCGGCTATTCCACACTGGTCACGCGATCGGAGAATGATAGCGAGCTCGCTCTGCTGGTTTGGTCGCGGCCGGAGATTCCGCGTGAATACCTGCTGACGCTTTTTGAAACGGCGTCGGAAACGGTTCGACAAAAATTTGAAACCGCGGACCGCAACAA
This sequence comes from Pseudolabrys sp., assembly GCA_036519515.1. Lineage (GTDB taxonomy): Bacteria > Pseudomonadota > Alphaproteobacteria > Rhizobiales > Xanthobacteraceae > Pseudolabrys. The sequence goes on from DATDLC010000043.1 coordinate 61,770, forward strand.
GGCAGATCTGGTCCGGGAGATGATCAAGCAAGCGGCGGACCAAATTCAAACGAAACTGCGCGATCATTCGTCGAAGTTTGCGGAAGCAAAGGCGCGCGTTGAGCAATTACATAAGAATGGAAGAGCTCACCGAAGCGCAAGTTTGCAAGTTCGCAGAACTCAGGAAATTCGATGAAACCGCGGCAGCGCTATCTTTACTGACCGATCTGCCCATCGGAGCGATCGAGCGTGCAATGGTGCACGACCCCGGAGATCAGATCCTGGTGCTGGCAAAATCCATTGATCTGTCGTGGAAAACGACCCGCGCCATTCTCATGCTGGATAGCGGCGTGAACGCGGCCGAATACATCGACAGATACAAGATTGAGGCCAGAAACCGCACGGTCCGCCATTCAATTTTACCGTCTGCGGGAACGTGCCGCGAAAACGCAGCCCAGGTAAGGCTTTTGCCTGATGTTCAGGACGGCATCTGCGCCGCCCGCTGTCCCGCGGTCGTGCCGGCGATCCTTCCGAACACGGAGCCCGCCATCAGGCCGGTCCCGCCAGGATAGTTGAAATAGAACAGTCCGCCGACCAGTTCGCCCGCCGCGTGCAGGCCGGGAATTGCCTGGCCGTCGGTGTCGATCACGTGACCCGAAGTATCGATTTTCAGTCCCCCGAAAGTAAAGGTGATCCCGCAAGTCACCGCATAGGCCTCAAATGGCGGTTCGTCGACGGTATTGGCCCAGTTCGACTTGTTAACGGCCAGGCCCTCAGTGCGACGGCCATCCTTCACGTTCGGGTTGAACTTGATGTCGGTGCGAACGGCCTTGTTGTAGGCCTTGATCGTTTCCAGAGCGCGATCACCGTTCACATCATCGAGTTTTCTCGTCAGTTCTTCGAGCGTATCGGCGCGTACTTTGGTGACCTGTTTGATGCGGTATTCGTCGCGCAGCATAGGAATGATCTTCTTGTCGAAGATCTGCCAGGCGAACTGGCCGGGCTGCATCAGAATGACACGACCATATTTCGCATAGGTGTAATTCCGAAAATCCGCCCCTTCGTCGACGAACCGCTCGCCATTGGCGTTGATCATTATGCCCCACGGATACGAATGCTTCTGAAAGTTGTCGCCGACCGCGAGGTCGCCGAATTCCGGGGCATTGCGGTCCCAGCCAACGGCGTGGCAGCCCGACCAGTTTCCAGTCGGCATGGCGCCAATGTCGAGTGCCATGCGAATGGCGTCGCCGGTATTGAATCGTGTGCCGCGGATCTTTGCGAGTTCCCAGGTTGGCCCGAGATAGCGGGTGCGCATTTCCGTATTGGCCTGAAAACCACCCGCCGCGAGCACAACGCATTTCGCCTTGACGTCGAGAGTGCGCCCCTCGTGCTTTACGCGCACACCATGCACGCCGCCGTCATCGGCGATGAGCGAGACGGCACGCGCGTTGTAGGCGATGGTGATGCCGCTCTTCTTCGCGATTTTTGTGTGCGCTTCGACGAGACCCGGGCCACCACCCCAAGCCTCAACGGTAAGGCCGCCCCAGAATTTGAATTTTCCGTCGATTTTATAAGCTTGCCGTCCGTAGATCGGAATAAAGCGGATACCCTTGCTTTGCATCCATCGCATCGTGTCCTTGCTGCGTGTGACCAGCAATTCGCATAGATCAGGATCGGTGCGGTATTCGGTGACACGGCCCATGTCGTCGAAGAATTTGTCTTCGGTGTACGTGCCGAAATCGGTATTGGCGACCTCTTCATCGGTTAGGTCCGGCATCAGCAGGCGCAGATCTTCCACGCCATTGTAGACGCAACGAAAGGCGCCCGCCGTGAAGCGGCTATTGCCTCCCGATTCTTCTTCCGGAGCGCGCTCAAGCAAAAGAACGGACACGCCGTGCTCGGCCGCCGCATGGGCGGCGCAAAAAGCCGCGTTTCCCGCTCCTACGATGATGACGTCACTGCAAGAAGGCAGCATGCGTTTCAGCCATATTGTTGCTGCGGCGAAGACTACTGTCGTTTGGTGCGGTCGCAAGGCTGGATTTTGGTCCCGCAGTCTGGATGGAAGACAAGGCCGAGTCCGTGATAAAAAGTCGCTTGTTTTGCCAGATTTTCGCCGATCCGCCGATTCGCCAAAATGCGCAAAACGGTTGAACCAAGGCAGGCCTTCCAATGTTAAAAGCAGGGGCTGACGTAGGCTTTTCGCAATCAGAAATCTTCTTCAATGAGCGAAGTGATAGCAATCATCTGCGTCTTGGTGTGGCTTTATCTGATCGTTGGCCGCGGCGCCTTCTGGCTCTGCCGGGTTCGCGACACGGATCACACAGTTCCTGAACCGCAGCAATGGCCTTCGGTCGTTGCGGTCGTCCCGGCGCGCAACGAAGCCGACCATATCGCTGCAAGCGTCAGCTCGCTCCTGCGACAGGACTATGCCGGACCCTTCAGCGTTGTCGTGATCGACGACGACAGCACCGACGGGACAGCCGGGGTGGCCAGGTGGGCGGCCGCATCAGTTCCCAATCGACAACTGACTGTGGTGAACGGCGAAAGTCCTCCGCCCGGATGGACCGGAAAGCTCTGGGCCATCAAGCAGGGCATCGCTGCTGCTGATGAATTGCAGCCCGAATATCTGCTTATTACGGATGCCGACATCGTGCATGCACCTGACACGCTAGCATGGCTCGTGAAGCAGGCGAGGGCAGGGCGTTTTGTGCTCACGTCACTGATGGCGAAGCTGCGTTGTGAAAGTTTTGCCGAACGAACGCATGTCCCTGCCTTCATTTATTTTTTTCAAATGCTGTTTCCGTTTTCGCGGGTTTCTAAACCCCGTTCGAGAACTGCAGCGGCGGCCGGAGGATGCATGCTTGTACACGCGACCGCATTTGCAGGCGTTGGTGGTATCGCGAGCATCCGAAACGCGTTGATCGACGATTGTTCGTTAGCGGCGAAGCTCAAAGCAGCCGGTCCGATCTGGCTCGGTCTGACCGATCGTGCGCGAAGCATCCGGCCATATGACACGCTCTCCGATGTCAAGCGTATGATTTCGCGTTCCGCCTATGCGCAACTTCGTTACTCGCCGCTGTTATTAGCTACAACCGTCGCAATGATGGCGTTGACGTTCATCGCGCCGCCACTGCTCGCAATCTTTGCCACAGGCCTGCCGCGGGTTTTGGGCTTGGTTGCCTGGCTGGCGATGACTATTTCGTACATACCAACGTTACGGTTCTACGGGCTATCCGCCCTTTGGAGTTTTGCCTTGCCGGCAATTGCCACGCTCTACCTGTGTTACACGATCAATTCCGCGTATGACCATATGCGCGGACGGGGCGGTCAGTGGAAGGGACGCATTCACGTTGATGCGGCGAGCCTACAATGATTCACAGTGGCGAACTGCGATCCGGCAAGGGTTCGCACGACGAGAATTTTCCGGTCGCATCCCGCTTGATAAAGCGACAACACCGTCCTGCCATTTTGGCGTTTTATGAATTCGTCCGCGTTGCCGACGATATTGCCGACCATCCTCAGCTTACAAGTGCTGAAAAAATTGTCCGGCTCGATCGCCTCGAATCCAGCTTGCTCGGTAGCGGCGGCGATGAGCCGGAGGGATTGTGGCTGCGGACGATGCTGAGCGATCGGGGGCTGGCACCGCGTCACGCCCAGGACTTGTTGAGTGCGTTCCGCCAGGATGCAACCAAGCGTCGCTACGCGAACTGGGATGAACTGATCGACTACTGTTCCCGGTCCGCTATGCCGGTCGGCCGCTTTGTGCTCGACGTTCATGGCGAGGCGAGAGACACCTGGCCGGCGTCGGATGCATTGTGTGCGGCATTGCAGGTCATCAATCACTTGCAGGATTGCGCGAAAGACTATCAGGCGCTCGACCGGGTCTACATTCCGCTCGATGCGATGGCGGCCAGCGGGGCCACAGTTGAAGGGCTCAAAAACGGTCGGGCGAGCCCAGCATTGCGGGATTGTCTACGGGGGTTGGTGACGCGCACCGCGGCCTTGCTGGACGAGAGCCATGGTCTTGAGCCAAAGGTCAGCGATACGCGGCTCGCGCTTGAAATTTCAGTCATCCAATCGTTAGCAAGCCAATTGCTAGCTATTCTGATGGTTCGCGATCCACTGGCCGAGCGGGTCCATCTCACCAAAGCGGAAGCGCTTGCAACGGCTGTAAACGGCGGCGGGCGCGCTATACTACGCCGTCTGCTACGAACAATGGCGCCCGCGCAGCGATACCAGACCCCATGAATGTCCAAAGTCCAGAGTTGAGAGCAGGGGCCTCGCCGGCTGCGAACCGTGCGGGTGGCAGCTCCTTTTATCTGGCAATGCGCATCCTCGGCCGCGAAAAAAGAGCGGCGATGTTCGAAATATATTCGTTTTGCCGGGAAGTCGACGATATTGCCGACGAGGATCGCCCGCGCCCGCGGGGTCTTGAACTCCTTTCGGTGTGGCGGAAGGACATTGAAGCCCTTTATTCAGGAAGTGTTCCGCCCGGACTTGAAAATCTTGCCGAGGCGATTTCGCGCTTTGGTCTGCGCAAGGACGATTTCCTGGCCGTTATCGAAGGCGTGGAGATGGATACGCGCGCGGACATCCAGGCTCCCGCCCTCAATGAGCTTGATCTTTATTGCGATCGGGTCGCCTGCGCGGTTGGACGCCTGAGCGTTCGTGTTTTTGGCATGGATGACAGTGATGGGAGAGCTTTGGCTCACCATCTTGGTCGCGCCCTTCAGCTTACGAATATCTTGCGCGATATCGATGAGGATGCCGATGTTGGACGACTGTATCTCCCGAGAGAAGCATTGGCACTCGCTGGCATCGAGAGCAATGATCCAAAGACGGTTGCAGCGAATCCCCGGCTCGGAACGGCCTGCACCTTCATCGTAGAGCGCGCCCGCGGGTATTTCACAAAGGCCGATGAGATCATGTCCAGGTCTCCACGCCGGGTTGTACGCGCGCCGAAAATCATGGGCGCGGTCTATCGCCAGATGCTCGAAGGCATGGTATCGCGCGGCTGGGCGCTGCCACGGACTCGCGTCCGCGTGAACAAGGCATATTTGCTGTGGGTTGCTTTGCGGCATGCAATTGTCTGACGCCGGTACAATCTACATCGTCGGAGCGGGTTTGGCGGGGCTGGCTGCCGCCGAACGACTGTCCCGGTTGCGTTTGTCCGTCGCCATCCATGAAGCGACCGCAGTAGCCGGCGGCCGGTGTCGCTCCTATCACGACCAATCCACGGGCATGGTCATCGACAATGGCACGCATCTGCTTTTGTCCGGAAACCATGCCGCCATTTCCTTCACCGAGGCGATCGGTTCACGATCGGGTTTGCGCGGACCCGATGAGGCGCAATTCGCCTTCGTCGATGTCGCAAACGGCGAACAATGGACCTTACGCTTCGGCGACAGCAGATTCCCCTGGTGGGTATTCGACAAGGATCGACGGGTTCCACAAACGGCTGTCGTGGACTACCTGCCGCTTGCGCGTCTGGCATGGGCTACGGCGGACAAGCCCATCGGGGAGATTATGAAATGCGCTGGCCCGATCTATGAGCGTTTTGTGGGGCCCTTATTGCTGGCTGCCCTGAACATCACGCCGCAAGAAGGCTCGGCGAAGCTCGCTGGCGCCGTCGTCCGCGAAACTCTGGCACTTGGCGGCCAGGCCTGCCGGCCGCTTTTGGCATATGAAGGGCTCGGCAGTGTATTCGTCGAGCCCGCGATGACGCATCTGCGCAGTCGAGGCGTGACTATTTCATTTGAAGACGAACTCATAGAACTACTGTTCGGCAATGGACGCGTGTCACGGATGAGATTTGCCAAGCGGACAGTCGATCTTGGCGAGAATGATGCCGTCATCCTTGCAGTCCCGCCTTATGTCGCGACAAATCTGGTGCCCTCTCTGATTGCGCCCTCATCTTTTCGTGGGATAGTGAACGCGCATTTTCGCATCGATCCGCCGCCCCATCTGCCGCCAATGCTTGGTGTCATCAACGGAACTTGCGAATGGATATTTCCGCTGCCGGGACGGATCTCGGCCACGATCAGTGACGGCGGCCGTCTGTTCGACATGCAGCGAACTGAACTTGCACAGATCATTTGGAACGACATTGCCAAGGTCGCGGGGCTCCCGAGTACGCTGCCGCCATGGCAAATCGTTCGCGAGCGTCGGGCGACCTTCGCGGCAACGCCCGAGCAAAACACGCGGCGGCCCGCGGCGGAAACAGCGTGGAACAATTTGTTTCTTGCCGGGGATTGGACTCAGACAGGTCTTCCGGCGACGATCGAAGGCGCAGTTCGTTCAGGTTACGGGGCCGCGGATCTTGTAAAGCATCGTTTGCGAGCAGCGGCATGACGAGCGTTGTAAACGAGTTGCGGGTATCATCAGGGCCGCTCGGGGTGGAGCCCGCAATCGGAAAAACGACGCGCGCGCTTCTGCAAAGCCAGCAGAAAGACGGACATTGGGTCTTCGAACTGGAAGCCGACGCGACGATCCCGGCCGAATATGTCCTCCTGCGGCACTACCGCGGCGAGCGCAGGGATGCGCAGCTGGAGCAGAAAATCGCCGTGTATCTGCGGCGAATCCAGGGGCAACACGGCGGCTGGTCGCTTTATCATGCCGGTGACTTCGATATGAGCGCGAGCGTCAAGGCCTATTTCGCACTCAAGATGGTCGGCGACAGTCCGGATGCTCCCCATATGCGTCGGGCGCGGGAAGCAATCCTGGCCCGCGGCGGCGCGGTTCATTCCAATGTATTTACGCGAGTCCTGCTGTCACTATATGGCATCCTCGATTGGCGCAGCGTACCGGAAATGCCGGTCGAAATCATGCTGCTGCCACGGTGGTTTCCGTTCCACCTGTCGAAAGTATCGTACTGGGCGCGCACCGTGTTGGTACCCCTTCTTGTACTGCAGGCATTGCGCCCGCGTGCCAAAAATCCGCTCGGAGTCAAAATCGACGAATTATTCGTCGAACCGCCGCACACGATTGGACCCGCGGCCAAGGCTCCGCATCAGAGTTGGATCTGGTTTGCGTTTTTTCGCTTCATAGACGTCATATTGCGGCCGGCTATCAGAGTGTTTCCAAAGAGCCTGCGGCAGCGGGCGATCGACCGAGCCGTCGATTTCGTCACGGAACGGCTCAACGGTGAGGACGGCCTCGGCGCGATTTTTCCGGCAATGGCCAACGCGGCAATGATGTTCGACGTTCTCGGTCAAAAGGAGAATGCCGCTATTGCGCGCAATTCCATCGAGAAACTGCTCGTTGTTGGTGGGGATGAAGCCTACTGCCAGCCATGCGTTTCGCCAGTATGGGACACAGGCCTCACGTGCCACGCCTTGCTGGAAATCGGTACTGACGAGGCGCGCGCTACTGCCATCCGGGGGCTCGACTGGTTACGCCCGCGCCAGGTGCTCGATGTCGGCGGGGACTGGATTAACCGACGTCCGGATGTGCGTCCCGGCGGTTGGGCCTTTCAGAATGCGAACCCGCATTATCCCGACCTCGACGACACGGCGGTTGTTGTCATGGCGATGGACCGTGCGCGCCGGGCGGGAGCTGGCACGCGTTACGATCATGCCATTCAACGGGGCGCCGAATGGATCAAGGGCATGCAAAGTCGCAATGGTGGCTGGGCGGCTTTCGATGTCGACAATACGTATCACTATCTCAACAATATTCCGTTTGCTGATCACGGCGCCCTGATTGATCCGCCCACAGAAGATGTCACAGCCCGATGCGTCTCGATGCTGGCGCAGCTTGGCGAAACGTTGGACGAGAGCGAATCTTTGTCGCGCGGCGTCGCCTACCTGCTCGACACGCAGCTCCCGGATGGAAGCTGGTACGGACGTTGGGGCCTGAATTACATCTATGGGACCTGGTCTACGCTGTGCGCTCTGAATGCGTGCGGCATGGATCGCGGCTCGGCGGAACTCCGCAAAGCCGCGAACTGGCTCATTTCCATCCAAAATCCAGATGGCGGCTGGGGTGAAGATGGCACGAGCTACAAGCTCGATTATCGCGCCCACGAGCCGGCTCCCAGCACCTCATCGCAGACTGCGTGGGCGCTCCTCGGGCTGATGGCTGTCGGTGAAATAGATCGTCCGGCCGTGTTGCGCGGCGTTCAATATCTTGCGCGGACGCAAACAGCGAGCGGGCTTTGGGATGAAGAGCGTTTCACCGCGACCGGGTTTCCGCGCGTATTCTATCTGCGATACCACGGCTACCGGAAATTCTTTCCGCTGTGGGCGCTCGCGCGCTATCGCAATTTGAAAGCGAGCAATACCACTGCTGTCACTTTCGGGATCTGACGCTCAGCGAGCCATGGAATCGAGGCGCGTTTTTTGCTCGCTTCTGAGCCGTCCGTAGAAATCGTCGAACGCGATCTGCACCGTCGCTGCCGCATAATTCATAGCGGCCAGTTGGTCGTTCACCGCATCCAGACGCGCCATCGGGTCGCTAGGAATCGGCTGCACACAATTGGCGATCAGCATTTTTGCCATGTTCGATGAAATCTGGTGAAAATTTTCAAAGCTTGCGGCCTGATCTTTGTCCGGCCGGACTCTCATCTCAATTTCTTTTACCACGCGTTCAGCCGGTTGGACATTTTGCGAGGCGCAAGCCTGATATTGCCTCTTCATGAATTCATTTGATGTTTTTTGATCGCGCGCGGGCGGTTTCTGTGGTTGCTCGACAACGAAACTGTCCATCTGTGCTTTTGTTAGAGAGTCGTTGAGTTCCTTCAGGGGCCCACGCAAGGATATGCCGGCGTCGCGAACTGCCCACACAGTTTGCACCAACGCTCTCAGCCGCTCGGGGGGAGGGGCCGCGGTGGGAGCGCGGCAATCCGCCTTGATGTTTTTGATCGACTGAGTGACAGCGGCTTGCGTTTTTTCAAGTGCTGCCCGCTGTGTGCCTGACAGCTGCACGACTTGTTCGATACGCGATGACGGCCAGTTGCTTTCAGTGCCCGCGATGTCCTCGCATTGGCCTACCGAACTATCGCTGCCGGCATCGTCCTTGACGGCCGACCCTGTGGTCGCTGTACGCGCTAGCGACCGGGGCAAGTCGAAGCGCCCGGTGATCGTGTCGGCAATCACATCGAACCCGTGGCCGCGAAGTCGCTGTGCATAGTCGCTCGGCCAGAATGTAAATCCAAGCATGTCCTCATAGGCATTCGGCCAGGCTGGAGGGCCAACCCACCCAAGACGGGATCCTGCGATGCCCGAGATTTCGCGTGTCGTAGCCGCCCGAGGCTCTGTAGCCGACGCCCGAGCTGCGGCCGCGCGGCGATGACGACCGGCGCGGGGATAGTGACCCAAATTGCCGAGCGCATGACGGAACGGTCGCGTGATACCACCGATAATGCCCTGCGGAGAGAGTTGCGCATGGCTCACGTCAGAGAGCAGGACCGCCGCCGTCAGAACCCCGCCAATAATGATTGTGCGCCCGCGCATGGCCGAACACCGAAGCCCGTTGCCACAATTCGTACGATGATAGGTACACAACGGATCGACATGCCCGTGAGTTCCAACTGAACTCTAGCCGAGTCCAGGGGGCCGCGTCATCCCGCTTGAAGAAGTTCGGGTTTTTCCTCTGCTTTTCGAATTTCGCCGAGCTTGCGTTCGACGTGCTGCGAAAAGACGTATTGCGCCGGTCGCTGGCGATCGAGCGGAATTTCAGGATTCATAGCCCCTTCGGTGCGAACGCCACGCAGGGCGACGCCCATCGCCTTGAGAGGATGAGCAACGGCATCCTGGACGGCCGATGCTTCATAGCCGGAATGCACCATGCAGTCGGCGCATTTTTCGTAGTTTCCGGTGCCGTAGGAGTCCCAGTCCGTCTCGTTCATCAGCTCATCGAAGGTCTTTGCATAGTCTTCGCCGAGCAAATAACAGGGCTTCTGCCAGCCGAAGATGGTGCGGGTCGGATTTCCCCACGGTGTGCAGTGATAGCTCTGGTTTCCCGCCAGGAAGTCGAGAAACAGACTGGATTGGCTGAAAGACCATTTTGTCTTGTTTGGTCCGCGTTTGAACACATCGCGGAACAACTGCTTGGTCTTGCCGCGATTGAGGAAGTGTTGTTGGTCGGGCGCGCGCTCGTAAGCGTAACCGGGCGACACCGTGATGCCGTCAACGCCCAATTCCATAACAGTGTCGAAGAAAGCGGCGACGCGATCGGCCTGAGCGGTGTTGAACAAAGTGCAATTAATGTTGACGCGGAATCCACGTTCCTTCGCGTGCTTGATCGCCGTCACAGCCCGGTCGTAGGTACCGGGCTGGCAGACCGAGTGATCGTGCATCTCCTTGTCGCCGTCGAGATGGACGGACCAGGTGAAGAATGTGCTCGGTTCGTATTGCGAAAGCTTCTTGTCCATCAAAAGTGCATTGGTGCAGAGATAGACAAATTTTTTCCGCGCGACGATTCCGCGCACGATTTCCGGCAGTTGCTTGTGCAGCAACGGTTCGCCGCCGGCGATCGAAACGACCGGCGCGCCACATTCGTCGACGGCATGCAATGCGTCATCGACCGACATGTTCTGGTGCAGGATCGGATCCGGGTAGTCGATCTTGCCGCAACCGGCGCAAGCCAGATTGCACCGGAACAAAGGCTCCAGCATGAGCACCAGGGGGTAGCGCTTGCGGCCGGTCAGACGCTGGCGGATGACGTAGCTACCGACAAAGAGTTTCTGAAGAAGGGGAATGCCCAAGATTACTATCCTTGCTGATTTGCTGGGTACCGGTCACGTCGAGAAGTTCTACAGGCACCCTGAATTCGATGTGTTCATCCTGGCCGGGCAGGGTGAAGACCTCCACCGGCTCAATGGCCCGCAGCGCATCAATGACGTCCCGGACCATGATTTCTGGCGCCGAGGCCCCAGCCGTAATGCCAACAACCTCGACATTATGCAACCACTCCGGTTTTATTTCGCTGCCGTTGGCGATCAGGTGGGTAGGAACGCCGGCGCCAACACCGATTTCGCGCAGCCGATTCGAGTTCGAGCTATTTTTTGCACCGACCACAAAAATCACGTCGGCCAGCTTGGTCAGTTCCAACAGGGCAGTTTGGCGGTTCTGTGTCGCATAACAGATGTCCTGCGTGCCCGGCCCCACGACGTTTTTGAAACGGCGGAACAGCGCCGCGATGATCCCCTTGGTGTCGTCGACACTCAGTGTCGTCTGCGTCACGTAGGCGATCGGGGTGTCGTCAGCCAGGTCGAGCGCATTTACGTCCGCCTCGGTCTGCACGAGGATGACCGGACCGGGAATCTGGCCGAGGGTGCCCTCTACTTCCGGATGACCCGCATGTCCAATCAGGATGACCGTGCTTCCGTTGCGCAGATAATGGCGACCCTGCGCATGGACCTTAGACACAAGCGGGCAGGTGGCATTCAGAACACGGAGCCCGCGCTCGGCCGCCTCCTCCTGGACCTTCTTCGCCACGCCATGAGCGCTGAAGATCGTGATCGCGTTCGGCGGGACTTCTGAGAGTTCTTCGACGAAGCGGGCGCCACGCGCCTTGAGCGCATCGACGACCCATTTGTTGTGCACGATCTCATGCCGGACGTAGACCGGCGGACCGTATTTATCGAGCGCACGCTCGACAATTTCGATTGCGCGCACAACCCCCGCGCAAAACCCGCGTGGTTTAGCCAATATGACCTTCATTACGCTGACCCCTTGGCGCGCCGGTTCACTGCATTGGCCTGCCGACGGCGCTCCGCGCGCTCGGCGAGAAACTCTATTTCGGCAGGCTGCAATTCGGGCGCGTGACGCGATCCGAACACGTCGAAGACTTTGTTGACGATACCATTTGCATCAAGTCGGGCCTTCGCGTACATGGCCGGCGGACTGTCGTGATCGATGAAGACATCCGGCAATACCATGCTTCGGACCTTGAATCCCGGGCGCTCCAGCGCGCGGGCTTCGCTGAGCGAATGCATGACGTGAGCAGCGAATCCACCGATGGCGCCTTCCTCAATTGTGATCAACAATTCATGCTCACGTGCCAGCTGACGGATGAGCTCGTGATCGAGTGGCTTGGCGAAGCGAGCATCGGCGACGGTCGTTGAAATCCCGTGGGCGGCGAGCGTTTCGGCTGCCTTGGTGCATTCCGCGAGCCGCGTGCCGAGCGAAAGCAGGGCGACCGTGCCGCCTTGCGTGATGATACGGCCTTTCCCGATTTCGAGTGGCACGCCAATCTCTGGCATTGCGATGCCGACGCCATCGCCGCGAGGATAGCGGACCGCCGAGGGGCGGTCGTTAATCGTGACGGCAGTGGCGACCATGTGAACGAGTTCCGCTTCATCGGCCGCAGCCATGATCACAAAGCCCGGCAGACAGCCTAGGTAGGCGAGGTCGAAAGATCCCGCGTGGGTCGGGCCGTCGGCGCCCACCAGGCCGGCGCGGTCCATTATGAAGCGCACCGGCAGCTGCTGGATTGCCACATCGTGCACAACCTGATCGTAGGCGCGCTGCAGGAAGGTCGAGTAGATCGCAACGAAAGGCTTATAGCCTTGCGTGGCAAGGCCGGCCGCAAAGGTGACGCCGTGCTGTTCGGCTATGCCCACATCAAAGGCGCGGTCTGGGAACGCCTTGGCGAAAATGTCAACGCCGGTGCCGCCCGGCATCGCAGCTGTGATGGCAACAATCTTGTCGTCTTTGCTGGCTTCTTTTACCAGACTTTCGCCGAATACCCTTGTGTAAGACGGCGCATTCGAAACGCCCTTCTGCTGTTTGCCGGTGGCGACGTCGAATTTGACGACGCCGTGATATTTATCTTTGGAGGCTTCCGCCGGCGCGTAACCTTTGCCTTTCTGGGTACGAACGTGCACAAGGAACGGGCCATTGTCCGCGTTGCGGACGTTTTCCAGCACAGGCAACAGTTGGCCGAGATCGTGACCATCGACGATGCCTATATAGTAAAAGCCCAGTTCTTCGAACAACGTGCCGCCGGTGACGAAGCCCCGCGCAAGTTCTTCCGCGAGGTATGCCTTCTCTTTGAAAAATTTCGGCAAGCGGTTGGCGACCTGCTTGCCGATGTCGCGCAGCGACATGTAGGTCGGACTCGACAGCAAGCGGGTAAGATAATTCGACATGGCGCCGACGGGAGGTGCAATCGACATCTCGTTATCGTTGAGGATCACGATCAGGCGTCGGTTCATTGCGCCGGCATTGTTCATGGCCTCGTAGGCCATCCCCGCGGAAATCGCGCCGTCGCCGATCACGCAGATCACGTTGTGTTGCCGGCCGGCAAGATCGCGTGCCACAGCCATGCCCAAACCCGCCGATATCGATGTCGAGGAGTGCGCCGCGCCGAAACAGTCGTACTCACTTTCGGAACGTTTCGTAAAACCGGATAGACCGCCACCTGTCCGCAGTGTCTTAATTCGGTCCCTGCGGCCGGTCAGAATCTTGTGGGGATAAGCCTGATGGCCGACGTCCCAGATCAGTTTGTCATTAGGGGTGTCGAAGATGTAATGCAGTGCGACCGTCAGTTCGATCACCCCGAGACTTGCTCCCAGGTGGCCGCCGGTGACGGCAACCGCGTTGATCGTCTCGGCCCTCAATTCATCGGCAACCTGCCGAAGGTGCCGTGCATTGATCCCGCGTAAGTCGGCAGGGCACTTGATCGAGTCGAGAATGTTGGTGGTGGGTTTTGTCAGGAAATCATTGTTGGGCGCCGTCATGCTTTAACTACCTTCCCACTAACTCGGAGGCGCTTGTGCTTTTGGCAAAACCTCTCGAAATATTCGTTGTCGCCCAATACCAACTTTGCCGGGTCTGCCACGAAGTCTCTCAGTTAGCGTCAATCAATGACGCGTACAAAAGTTCCGCGCGGAAAGCATTGATAATATTGCATCCGAGCGCAAGTGGGGGTGACTTCCCTATAGCCGAAAGGCACCATCTAGTATGCTAGCGACTGTCGTTACCGGGATCGTGAGATTTTGTACCCGATTCCCTTGGCCAATCATTGTCTTAGCTCTGCTGGGGGCGTTTGGATCAGCCGTCTATGCGGCGCGACATTTCGCGATCAATACCGACGTTAACAAGCTGATTTCGTCCGAACTCGATTGGCGGAAGCGCGAGGCTGAGTTCGAAAAGACGTTTCCCGGACATTTCGGATCAACCCTGGTGGTCGTCGATGCCCCCACCGTGGAGTATGCGGCGCGCGCCGCGGCTGACCTAGCCGCGCAACTCAAAGCGAAGCCCAAACTCTTTCGATCGGTCGATGACATTGGCGGTAGCGAATTCTTTGCGCGCAACGCGTTGTTGTACAGGCCGACCGACGACGTCGCGAGCTTTGCCAAAGGTCTGGGACAGGCGGCTCCCCTTATTGGCACGCTTGTTGGAGATCCGAGCTTGCGTGGCCTTACGCGCACGCTTTCGCTGGGACTCATTGGCGTGCAAAACCAAATGGTCACGCTCGACGCCCTGACGAGACCCTTGTCGATGGCGTCGACAACCCTGGAAGACGTGCTCGCCGGGCGGCCGGCCTCGTTCTCATGGCAGGCGATGGTCAGTGGTCAGCCGCCAGCAAGGAATGATCTGCGACGACTGATCGAGGTCCGTCCAGTTCTTGATTTTTCGGCACTTCAGCCCGGCGAGGCCTCGAGCAGTGCCATCCGTCAGGCGGCCTCCGATCTCCAACTCGCGCAAAAATATCAGGCCCGGGTGCGTCTGACCGGCTCCGTGCCGATGGCGGATGAGGAATTCGCGACGGTTCAGCACGGCGCTCTGGAGAACGCCATCGCCACGATCGTCATTGTCCTGACGATTCTTTGGCTTGCCCTTAAGTCGGCGCGTCTCATTGTCGCTGTGTTTATCAATTTGTTCGTGGGATTGGCCATCACTGCCGCACTAGGCCTGATGATGGTCGGCGCATTGAACATGATATCAGTTGCTTTCGCGGTGTTGTTTGTCGGTCTCGGTGTCGATTTCGGGATTCAGTTTTCGGTGCGCTATCGCGCTGAACGTCACGATCGGCCCGAACTCCTTCCCTCGCTGGATCAGGCGGCGGAAAAAATAGGCGTTCCGCTGACCCTTGCGGCCGCCGCGGTGGCAGCAGGATTCCTTTCTTTCCTTCCCACTGACTATCGGGGCGTTTCAGAATTAGGCGCAATTGCCGGCGTCGGCATGCTGATTGCGTATGTTACGAGCATCACGGTGCTGCCTGCACTCATTGCTGTGCTCAATCCGCCGGGCGAGGCCGAGCCGATTGGCTACAGCGCTCTCGCGCCGGTCGACTGGTTCCTTCAGGAATACCGAATTCCCGTTATCGTGGGGACGCTCGCCGTGGCCGTTCTTGGCGCGCCCTTGCTCTATTACCTCACGTTCGACTTCGATCCCATTCACCTGCGCAGCCCCAAGACGGAATCGATTTCAACCATACTCGAACTTGGAGATGATCCGCGTGCCGGCATTAACTCCGTCAATGTCATAGCGCCATCGCTCGACGAGGCCGTATCAGCGGCAGAAAAGCTGCAAAAGCTACCCGAAGTCTCGCAGGCGCAAACGTTGCTAAGCTTTGTGCCGCAAGATCAGGACAAGAAGTTGGCGCTGATCCAGGAATTTAGTCGCCAGCTTGCCCCTGCTTTGGAGAGGCCGGGGTCGAGCAAGCCGCCGACCGACGCGGAAAATGTTGCGGCACTGAATGGCATGGCAGATCAACTCAATAAGGCCGCAGGAAATGCCACCGGGCCGGGTGCCGACGCCGCCAGGCGACTGGCGGGTAATGCGCTGAGACTAGCGAAGACGAATGAAGAAACACGCGCGCGCGCAAAGGCTGCTTTCATCGTCCCTATGGAAACCGCTACCGGCCAGCTCCGCGGTTTTCTGGGCGCCCAAAGGGTCACGAAAGAAAACCTGCCGCAGGCTCTCAAACAGCAATGGGTCGCAGCTGACGGGCGTGCGCGTGTCGAGGTTGCACCCAAAGGCGATACGAATGATACCGAGGTTCTGCGGTCATTCGCGCGTGCAATTCTTTCCGTCTATCCGGCTACGACCGGTGGCCCGATTTCAATTCTTGAATCGAGCCGTACCGTCGTTCGGGCATTCTTCGAAGCTGGATTCTATGCGCTCATTTCGATCGCCATCCTGCTATGGATCGTTCTACGCCGCTTTGGCGATGTTCTGTTGACTCTGGTTCCGCTTTTGCTGGCGGGAGTCGTCACGCTTGAAATTTGCGTCCTGATCGGCATGCCGCTGAACTTCGCCAACATCATTGCGCTACCTTTGCTTCTGGGCGTCGGCGTTGCATTCAAGATTTATTACATTATGGCATGGCGATCCGGCCGCACGAACCTGCTGCAGTCGAGTCTGACGCGTGCGGTGATCTGGAGTGCTTTGACGACGGCAACGGCGTTCGGAAGCCTGTGGCTTTCGCAACATCCCGGTACGTCAAGCATGGGCAAGCTGCTTGCGCTATCGCTCGTGTGTACTTTGGCGGCGGCAGTCCTATTTCAGCCCGCGCTCATGGGAAAACCCCGTCGAAGCAGGCGCCTTTGAGCAGACGTCCTCGGTCGGCTCGGGCGGGGCGGCTGCCGTCTTTCGATTGGTAGGCGGCTTTGCCGGTGTGCGTTGCGTCGAGGCGGTTACGTCGGGTGTTTCGACCCGCGTCCAATTTTCGCCGCCACATAGAAATCCGAGAAAACAGCCCTGCACGCGCAGAGTATTAGGATCCACCAGAGTGATGTTGGCGGAATAAGTGTGGCCGTCCTCGGAGTTGTAAATCTGTCCGTCCCAACGGTTCCCTTTGCTTGGCGTCATGCCAAGCAGGATCGGCATGCCAAGCGTCGGTCGGGACCTCAGGTTAGGATCCGGATTTTTTTTGTCGATGCCGCCTGGCTGCGCCTCCCATGCCACCACTCCCCAAAGCCGGCCATCGCAATCGGCGATCTTTATGCGTGCGACCTGCTTGGCCACCAGCCATTCACCCGTTGGATTCGTCGGGGTACGAGCAGGTTGCGCCGAAGCTGCACTGTTTATGAGAACCAGGCCCGCAACGGAGGCCCAGACAAGGCGCGCGTTACCGTATCTTCGAGTGGCTAGAACTGGCACGTGGGACACCTGACGTTTCAAGGGACCGGCGGCACTCGTAACAGCGGAAATCGTCGAAATCATGCCTGGTTCCTCGACTTAATATCGCCAAATTGCAATAAATTGGAACTCTGAGACACGTTAGACCGTTTGACGTGCAAAATCTTGGTTAGCCGAATAGCGCTTGGGGTTAATTTTTAAACGGAGTGTGTATTGCTCGATGTTCCTACGGAGCTTAGCCCGCCCGCACCCCTGCCGCGATCGGAAGCTCTAGGCCCGCTCTCACTGCTTCGCGTCCTTGCAAATAATCCACTCGAAGCATGGACGTCCGCCCATTTCGAGCAACCCATTGTCATGGGCGGACTATCGGTCGGTCGTGTCGCCGTCGTCAGCGACCCCGGGGCTATCCGCCGCGTGCTGATGGTTAATGTCGACAACTATCAGAAGGATTGGTTGCAACGCCGCGTTCTGTCGGCGGCCCTGGCGAACGGATTACTGACCGTCGAAGCCGATCAGTGGAAACTCCAGCGCAGAGCGTTGGCCCCTCTATTCAGCCGCAAGACCGTGTTGGGCTTCAGCGCTGCAATGGTCGAAGCCGCCGATGCAGCTGTCGAACGGCTCAGCCGACGCGAAGGTCAGGTGGTCGACCTCGCCGACGAGGCGACACGTATTACGGTCGACGTGCTCGAGCGCACCATCTTCTCGGACGGCTTCGGCCGCGATCCGGATGATGTGCGCGCCGCGATGACCGCCTATTTCGATACGGTTGGGCGCATCGATCCGCTCGATATTCTGGGCGTGCCGTCCATCGTGCCGCGCCCGAGCCGCTGGAAATTGCGGCCAACGTTGAAATTTTTCGAGGAAACGATCGACGAGATTATTGCTACGCGTCAAGAGCGGCTCGCTGCCGATCCGACGAGTGTGCCACGCGATATTCTCACGCTACTCCTCGAAGCGCGCGATCCCGACAGCGGCAAGGCACTAAGCGACATCGAAATTCGTGCCAACATTCTGACGTTCATCGCCGCCGGCCAAGAAACGACGGCCAACTGCATCACCTGGACCTTGTATCTGCTATCGCAATCGCCCGAGTGGCGGCAACGTGTTCAGGCCGAGGCAGACAGCAAATGGGATCCTCTCGACGGCCTTGCCGATCGCCTCGTTGTCACGCGCGCCGTGATCGACGAGACAAATCGGCTTTATCCGCCAATTGCCGCCATCAGTCGTACGGCGCTGGGTTACGACGAGCTCGCCGGTGAACCGATCAAACCCGGCACGATGATTGTCATCGCGCCTTACGTTCTACACCGTCACCGTGCGTTGTGGACGCGGCCCAACGCATTCGATCCGAACCGCTTCTTCGGCAAGGCGCGGGAGACCATCGATCGCTTCGCCTATCTGCCCTTCGGCGTCGGGCCACGCATATGTATGGGCGCTGCATTTGCAATTCAGGAGGCCTCGATCATGGTCGCGACGATCATGCGTAACTTCACGCTCGAATTGGTTTCCGGAAGCACGCCATGGCCTGTTCTGAAAGTCACGCTGCGACCGAAGGGCGGCCTGCCGATGATCGTCCGGCGGCGCTAAGGGTTGTGCTGCGACTATTGACCGTTATCTTCCAGAACCTTCAGGCAAACCTTCCGCAGACTCTTGCGGTGTTCTTGTAGGCATGCCAGCACGCGAAACGTATCCGGAATGTAGTCGCGGCAAAACTTGGTTGAGTCCGGCGCACAAGCAGCCTGTTCTTCCGGTGTACCTGTCAAGAAACCTCCCTGTTGCGGGGGACGTCGCTTTTCGTCAACCGCGAAGGCCGCGGTGGTGACGATTTGCATCAGGACGAGGAGTGCGCAGATTTTGAGGTACATTGTCAGGTGCCTTGGTTTCGTGCATTGTTCGGTGACAACCGCCTGCAGCATCTCCACGTTCCACGACGAATTGGAGAAAAGCGAGGCGGTAGATTGACGCGCGGCGGCTGTGTTGAGTGGGACATGTCAGTGCCGTCACATGGGGCGATCGGTATATTGCGCAGGGCTTTTTTAGCCATCGCGCTTTTACTTTCTGTGAGCGGGACCGGTTACGCGCAGACGATAGCGCCATTTGACCGGCTGGCCGGGAACTGGTCGGGGTCGGGCACAATCGAGCTGTCCAACGGGACTCATGAATCGATCAGGTGTCGGGCAGCTTATGACGTTCTCAGCGGCCAAAGCAAACTGCAGCTCAACATCCGCTGCGCAAGCGAAGGCTCCAATTTCGACTTACGGGCCAGCGCTGACTATTCAGCCGGCGCGGTGAGCGGCTACTGGAGCGAGTCAACGCGCGGTGTCTCCGGCACAATTTCCGGCAGGGCTGACGGTGACCGGTTTCAGGTCGTGGCCAGGGCGGCATCTTTTGTGGCCACGCTCACGCTGATTACGCACGGCGGGCGACAATCGGTATCGATCAGGTCGCAAGATTCCCAGTCCACCATCAGATCCGTCTCTGTAAATCTCCGTCGATCGGGTTAGACGACGCCCGCGCCTATTTGGTCGACCGCAGCAGCGAGTGGTGCGACAAGCGGCGCACCAGCTGGCTGAGAAACATCGCAATCGGCCGCAACATAAACAGGTCTGCGAACAACGCCGCCACCATGGCGAAGGCGCTGAGCCAGCCGAACAGCCGCAGCGACGGCAGACCGGAAAGCACCGTCATCGCCAATCCGCAAGCCAGGACCGCCGACGTGAGAATCAGTGGCGGGCCTACAAGAATCGTCGCCCGTTCGACGCCGATCGCGGGATCGGGATCGATGTCCTCGATTTGCAGGCGGTTGAGAAAGTGAATGGTTGCGCTCAGCCCGAGCCCGAAGGATACTGTCAATGCAATGACGCTGGCGAATTGTAATCCCTGACCCGTCAGCAGCAAGACGCTGCCCGCGAGGACGATCGGAAAAAGGCCCGGCAAAATGCTAATCAGCATGACGACGGGTGACCAGAACGCCAGGCCGATAAATGCAGCGACGAAAACGATCTCGATCGTGAGTCCTCGACTCAACTTGTCGATCATGAGCGCGCTGTTGCGCGCCGAGATGACCGACAGGCCGGTAACGGCGATCTTGTAACCGGGAAATTTCTTGCGCACACTGTCGAGCTCGTGATCCACACGGTCGACAATTGGCAACAATTGACTGGCGTCGGAGTCCGGAACACGCCCACTGATAATCACCGCGTCCTGCTCGGCTGAAATGAACCGGCGCGTAAGATAGGGCGGCAGCAAATCGACGTACTCCTTGAGGGTTTCGACGTCGGATTTGTTCAGCTTTTCAGCGAGCCAGCGCCGCAACGTGTCGAGCGACCAGACATTGCCGACACCCTTCTGATGCTCGAGCAGCGAATGAACTTCGGCGATCACTGCCAGGGTCTCTGGCGCGTAGAGAGAGGCCCCTTGCGGAAACTGGATATAGACCTCGAAGGGGTTGGCACCGGTCAGCTTCACGTCGAGGCGTTGGCTGGCCTGGACCGCCTGCTGTCGGTCCGGCACCTGGTCTGCGAGACGATAGCGTGCCTGCAGTTGCGCGTAGCCAAGCGACAACGCAGCGACGACGATCAGGCTGATTGCGGAATAAAGGCCCGGACGCGCCACCATGCGGACCGCGATCCAGCCGCAAAGGCGCCGCAATAAGTTCAGGGCTGTGTCCATATTTCTGACGGCTGCGACAAATTCAGCCTCGTTGCGAATGAGCAGCACGCCGAGCAATGGCACGCCCATCAACACCGCGATCAGGGCAACCGTGACCGCGACCAGCCCCGCTTCGCCGAACGTGCGCACTAGGTCGGATTCTGAAAACTGCAGGGCGATAAACGAGACGCCCGCAGTCGCGTGCGTCAACACGCAGGCAGGTCCGACAATCAGCAGGGCGTTACGAAAGGCAGTGATTTTGTCGTCACCGGCGAGCAGGCGATCGCGCGCGGCAAAAGTGATCTGCATGCTGTCGGAGAAGCTGATGACCATGATCAGCGGCGTCATCACGTTTAGAAACATGTTCAGGCTGAAGCCGAACCATCCCAGCGCGCCGAGTGCGAGGAGAATGGCGACGAGAGGCGGTCCCGCCGCGATGACCATGAACGAAAAACGGCGGAAGAACATGATCGCGATCAGGCAGCCGACCACGAAGCCGAGGGTATTGTAGACAAGCCGGTCGCGCTGAATGGCATTGCGAATTTCGTGCTGCATCACCGGCACGCCGGACAGCTCGCCCTTGAGACCGGTCCCCGCAAGGTGAGTGCGGACTTCGTTACGGATCTCGTCGACAACTTTGTTGAGGCGATCCGGTCCGGTCGCTGCCGGTTCAAGCGCCAGTACCATCAAGGTCAGCTTTCCGTCGGGCGACAGCATTTTGTCGCGGATGATTTCATTCGCCATCACCCGCTCGATGAGTGCCTGGTACTCGGCACCTTCCGGTAACGGATTGGGGAAGAGGGGAGGCGGGATTTGCCCGTCTTTGGGCGGCTCGCGCGCGGAAAAAATCGAAATCAGGCCCCTAGTGCCGTCGATTAACTGAAGCTCGATCGCAAGGTCACGCAACTTTTCGAGCGACGCCCGCTCGAGCAAGTGATCGCCCTCGATGACGATGAGAACGTCGAATTCGTTCGAGGGGAAGCGGCGCGTGACTTCTTCGTAGGTACGAAATTCATCGGTATCGGATCGGAAAAGCTGACTGAGCGAATCGTCGACTTTGACGCGCGTGAAACCGACCGCCGCCACGATGCAAAGCAGGATGAAAACGATGGCACACAAGGCCCGGTGGGTGAGCGCGAAAAATCCGATGCGCTCTATACCCAGCGCAAGATTGCGCGGCTTGACGACGCGTGGCGTGAATTCCGAAAAATTGTCTTGTGGCGGAAGGCTGCTCACTGATCCCCCGGTCGAGCTTGCAGATGAAATGATGGACTGTCAGGTGTGAAATTGCCACTAGGCCAAGGGCGAATACTCCTCCACCGCCCTCGCGGGTTCGGCCGCCCGCGCGGTTGTACCCCAGCGCCGTTCGATATAGTCGATCACCATCTGCTTGAAATCGGCGCTCAGCGTGGCCCCACGCAGGGTGGCCGCCTTCTTGCCGTCGATGAAGACCGGCGCCGTCGGCTGCTCGCCGGT
>DATDLC010000044.1:0-4604 GCA_036519515.1 Pseudolabrys sp.
GCTGCCGCCCGCGAAATCTGTCGCTCTCGACCAGGTCGATACTTTCCTGGCGATCGACAGCAAGGGCATGGTCACGGTTTATATCGGCAAGGTCGATCTCGGCACCGGCGTCCGCATCGCGTTCGCTCAGATCGCCGCCGAAGAACTCGATGTGCCGCTTGCAAATGTCAGCGTCATCGAGGGCGATACCGCACTGACGCCCGATCAAGGGCCCACTTATGGCAGTTTGTCTATTCAGAATGCGGGGCCACCGCTTCGACAAGCGGCAGCCACGGCCCGCAAGGCGCTACTCGACAATGCCGCGAAACAACTCAACGCCGAGCCCGCTGATCTTGTCGTTCGCGACGGCGTCGTAGGCCAGAAGGCCGGCGGAAAGACCGTGACGTATGGCGAGCTGATTGGTGGCAAGAATTTCATGCTGAAGGTCGATCCTGCGGCGCCCCCAAAGAATCCGGCGGATTACAAACTTGTCGGCAAGCCCACGCCTCGCCGCGACATCGCCGGCAAAGTGACGGGCGACTACCCGTATATTCACGATTTCCGAATCGACAGCATGCTGTATGGCAGCGTGATCCGTCCGCCCGCGCTCGGCGCCAAGCTCGAAAGCGTCGACGAAGCCTCGATCAAGGACATTCCCGGCGTTATCAAAGTCGTCCGCGACGGCGATTTCCTCGGCGTTCTCACGGACAACGAATGGTCCGCCGTCCGCGCGGCGC
This sequence comes from Pseudolabrys sp., assembly GCA_036519515.1. Classification (GTDB taxonomy): domain Bacteria; phylum Pseudomonadota; class Alphaproteobacteria; order Rhizobiales; family Xanthobacteraceae; genus Pseudolabrys. The sequence goes on from DATDLC010000044.1 coordinate 717, forward strand.
GCGAACTGAAAGCAACCTGGTCGAAATCCGAAACGCTTCCCGACGAGAAAAAACTTTGGGACCATGTCCGTTCAACAAAGATCCTAAAGGACGACGTCACAAGCGATATCGGCAACATCGCCACCGCCATGGCGGCGGCCGGAAAGAAACTTTCCGCGACCTACGATTTTGCCATCCATACCCACGGCTCGATCGGGCCGTCCTGCGCGATATCGGAATTCAAGAACGGCAAGCTCACGTGCTGGTCGGCGTCGCAAGCCACCCATAATTTGCGAAAGCAACTCGCCTTGATGTTCTCAATGCCGCTTGAGGACGTGCGTTGCGTCTATGTCGACGGCGCGGGGTGCTACGGCAGGAATGGCCATGAAGATGCCGCCGCGGACTCGGCGCTGCTCGCAAAGGCCGCCGGAAAACCGGTGCGCGTGCAGTGGTCACGCGCCGACGAGCACGGCTGGGATCCGAAAGGACCGCCAACGCTTATCGACCTTCGCGCCAATATCGACAGTTCCGGCGCGGTGCTCGCTTGGGAGTCTGAATTCTTCATCCCGCAGGGCGCCGCCGGGAACGTCGATCTTCTTACGGCGACACTTACCGACATGCCACGCGAACGTCTGCTGTCGCCTGGCGGTATCCAGCAAGATTCCGCGATCCCTTACAAATTCCCCAACGTCAAGACGACCTGCCACCGCCTTGAGACCACGCCGTTCCGCCCATCATGGATTCGCACGCCGGGACGGATGCAGAATACCTTCGCAAACGAAGCTTTTCTTGACGAAATTGCAGCTGAGTTAAAGGCGGATCCGTTCGAGTTGCGCGTGAAATATGCCGACCCGAGCGACAAGCGCGGGCTCGAAATTCTCGAGCGGCTGACGAAACTTGCGAAATGGGAGAAACGTCCCTCCCCGCAGAAAAACATCGCAGGCAACGTTGTGCGCGGCCGCGGCGTTAGTTACGTCAAATATGAGCTCTACCGCACCTACGTCGGAGTCGTCGCGGAAGTCGAGGTCGATCGCATCAGCGGCAACATCCGTGTCCCGAAATTCTATGTCGTGCATGACTGCGGCCAGATCATCAATCCGAACGGCGTCAAGGCGCAGATCGAAGGCAGCATCATCCAAACGGTGAGCCGCACGCTGAAAGAAGAAGTCACCTTCGACCGCTCGATGATAACGAGCCTGGACTGGGCGAATTACCCGATCCTCACTTTTCCGGACGTGCCGGAGATCGTGATCGAGCTCATCGACCAGCCTACCGAAAAGCCATGGGGCGCAGGCGAGCCGACGGCGGCGTTAGTCCCTTCGGCTATCTCCAATGCCGTGTTCGATGCGACCGGCGCAAGACTTCGCTCGGTGCCGTTTAAGCCAGGCAAACTACGCACGGCACTGCAATCGGTCTAAGAGAACCGAGGTATGTAGGCAAAGGCTCGACACGGATTTCGATGTCTGCTTTGGGCCAATGGCGGACATTCTCCAAAATCTGCTGTCGGCCCTTCATCACTTTTGGCCTTCGCGTTATTGACGGTCCCGGGCTGACAACACCGCGGCAAGCATCAACCCGCCAATCAGCCCAACGTGCTCCCAAAACGTATTGAAGTCATGGAAGCGATCGATACCAGTCTTGGTCCACCATGAGTGCGCCAGCAACGTCGCCAGCGCTGTGAAAACTCCGAGCGCGCCGGCGCCAAGCCAAGCCCAACGTCCGCCCCAGATGACTAGTACTGCCCCGCCGAATTGAACGAAAATGACAAGCAGCGCGAGTAGCCACGCGGGCTCGAAGCCGATGAAGTGCCGTATCTCCGCGACTGCTCCGGGGAAATCCAGAGCCTTATTGATGGCGCTAAGCCAGAACGCCGCCGTAAGCGCTATCCGTGCCAACAATGAAAACCACGGCTGAGCCAGTAAATTTGCGATCGTTTTTTCGATTTGCGGCACAGGTGATTTTGTCATTGATGGGCCGCTAGACCGCCCAACACGAGCAACCCATCACACCCCAGAAAGTCTGGAAATCAGATGTGGGTGTCTGCGATGCCCAGGAAAAAGCATGGGCGTGCCCATGCACGCTGCACGCGCTGCCACATTGACAATTCGCCGTAAACTTCATTGGCGCGCCTGCATCTGCACGACGCTGTTGATAACCACCGAAGGTCCTAACCGGCGACCAGTCTGGCATCGGTGGAGGCAAAGCGGAGGCCTCATCTTTATATTCCTGATCACCGTGAACCACTTTGCCGCCAAGCAGGGTCAGTACCGAAACAATATCCGCGATGTCGCTTTCAGGCATGGTCATGTAGTCGGCGGACAAAACCGCGACATCCGCAAGCTGGCCGGTCTTGATCGCCCCTTTCTTGCCTTGCTCGCTGGAGAACCATGTGTTGCCTTCGGTCCATAGCCGGAGGGCGGTTTCGCGATCCACGCGATTGCCGGGCGGGTAGAGCCGTGTGCCGGAAACTGTCATCCCCGACCCTAGCCAGGCAAGTGATACCCACGGATTGTATGAGGCGACGCGGGTCGCGTCTGTGCCGGCGCCGACTGGGACGCCGGCTGCAATCATATTGGCGATGGGCGGCGTCGTCTCCGCGGCCTTTGCTCCATAGCGCTCAATAAAGTAATCGCCCTGGTAGGCCATGCGATGCTGGACAGCAATGCCGCCGCCGAGCGCCGCGATACGATCGATGTTACGCCGGTCAATGGTCTCGCAGTGATCGAAAAACCAGTTGAGGCCTTTGAAGGGAACATCGCGGTTGACTTTCTCGTAAACGTCGAGCGCGCGGCCGATCGTCTCGTTGTATGTTGCGTGCATGCGCCAAGGCCAGCGGTTCTCCGCGAGAAGGCGAATGACTTTCTCCAGTTCCGGTTCCATGTCGGCGGGCATTTCCGGGCGCGCCACCTGGAAGTCTTCGTAATCGGCAGCGGAGTAAACGAGCGTTTCGCCGGCACCATTGGCGCGGTAGGTGTCATCCCCCTGGCCAGGTTTCACCAGCTTGGCCCAATTCGAGAAATCCTCGAATTCCTGCTTCGGCCTTTGCGTGAACAGGTTATAGGCAATGCGGACGGTCAATTGGCCGTCGCGGTGAAGTTGGTCGATGATCTGGTAGTCCTCAGGGTAGTTCTGGAAGCCGCCGCCGGCATCGACGACGCCAGTCACGCCAAGGCGATTGAGCTCGCGCATGAAATGCCGAGTTGAATTGAGCTGGTATTCCGCGGGCAGTTTCGGCCCTTTGGCTAGCGTCGCGTAAAGAATCGTGGCAGCTGGCCGCGCCAGTAACAGTCCGGTTGGAGTGCCAGCCGCGTCCTTGACGATCTCGCCGCCTGGTGGATTCGGAGTGTCCTTTGTGTAGCCGACAACGCGCAGGGCCGCACCATTCAGCAAAGCCCGGTCATAAAGATGCAAGATGAAAACCGGCGTGTCAGGCGCGACGGCATTCAGTTCTTCGATCGTCGGAAGACGTTTCTCGGCAAACTGACGCTCAGTAAAGCCCCCAACGACCCGCACCCATTGCGGCGGCGGGGTCACCGCGATCTGACGTCTGAGCATATTCATGGCATCGGCCAGTGAACTGACGCCGTCCCAACGAAGCTCCATGTTGTAGTTGAGCCCGCCGCAATCAGGCCAGGGATAGCGCGGCGCCCTTTAAGATCGAGGACTTTGCTGCCGCTCCCGCCGAGCGCCATGACGTCTCGCTCCGAGCCTACGGCCATGAAGCGTCCGTGTCTGATTGCAATAGCGTCTGCTTGGGGGTTACTTCGGTCGAGTGTCGTGAATTGACCATTGCGGAGAATTAGATCGGGCTGCGTTCCTTGGGCTCTTGCATCTTCCAAAGTGCCCATTCCAGCGGCAAAACCTGTCGCCGCCAGGCCTTGCAGCAGCCGCCTTCTTGTCTTTTCCACG
>DATDLC010000045.1:0-16890 GCA_036519515.1 Pseudolabrys sp.
CGTCCGTGCCGAGATCGCCGTTTTCGGAAACGCTGATACCGGCAACAAGCAAACGGATAGCAAGCGCGGCGTTGTCCATGCCTTTCAGGGCGTGCCATGCGGCCTTGTCGCGACGACCATAGGTGCGGTCTGCCGCAATCACGGCGGCAAGCGGTTCGCGATACTCTCGGTTTAAACCTTGGGCCTGCTTCGTCGTACCGAATCCGGTCGTGTCGCTTTTGTGTTTCTCACCGCCCCATAGGCGCTCAAGGCTTCGATCAATGGGCTCTGCTTTGCTTTTCATTACTTACCCTAAGAGCGGGCATGATTTTCCGTTTATTCAATTATTTCAAAAGGATAACTGAAAAACGCCAATTTGCCGCACGCACTAATGCTATGAGCCGCAGATTCACGTCAAGGTGTTTGTTGGGCAATGCCCACACGTCCACAGGTCACACCGTTGGCACTGTGCTAATTTCCCCTTTGCGACCAATGGTGACATTTAAGGTTCGTTGGCAATCTAAACCTCGGATAACAAAGGAATTATGCACTCCCGTCGCTCCCGCCATTTTATCAATGACTTAGCCATGATTTTCGGTGGCAAAACCGGCGCCCTTTTGGGCCGGAAAATAGAGTTGTGGCGCCGACCATGACCTCCATTCGGGCGATTTTCTTCGACGTATTCGGGACCCTGGTCGACTGGCGTACGGGGGGCGCCAGGGAGGCGGACCGGACACTCGGGCCCCTTGGGCACCAGCTTGATTGACCCGCTTTGCCGACGCCTGGAGGGGTGAATACCAGCCCGGGATGGAAGAGGTGCGGTCCGGTCGTATCCCGTTTTGCAAGCTCGATGTACTGCATCGGCGCAATCTCGAACGCTTCATGCCGCGCTTCGGTCTGACCGATCTCTCCGAGGCCGTCCGGGAGGAACTCACGCATGCGTGGCACCGGCTGGATGCTTGGCCCGACGTAACAGCGGCGCTCAAGCGCTTGCAGAAAAAGTTTTTGTTGGCGCCCGTCTCGAACGGAAACATCTCATTGATGGTCGACCTTGCGCGCCGAAATGGTTTTCCGTGGGACGCCATTCTCGGCGCCGAAGTTGCCGGCGACTACAAACCGAAGCCGCGCGTTTATCTTGCTGCATGTGAAGCATTCGATCTTGAGCCGGCACAATGCATGATGGTGGCGGCGCATAGCAGCGATCTCGCTGCCGCGGCCGCATATGGTTTGCGTACGGGGCATATTGCGCGCCCGGATGAATACGGTCCTGGGACGGGCGAAACAAAACCGACCGTGCCCGTCGATATGGCTGGGAAAGATTTGGCCGAGTTGGCGTACAAGCTCGGAGCCTAGCAGTTCGTCCTGCACGGCTTTATTGCCGGGTATCCAAGACTTTCTGCAGTGAAGCGAGACGTGGATGGCCAGGACAAACCCGGCCATGACAACCGAAAGTCACTAGCCTTTGTAAACCGGCGCCGGCTGCGCGAAGAAACTTGCTAGAATGTGATAGACCAGCATGTAGTTCTTTTGCTGGAAGCTCGCGTGAGAAATTCCCGGCATGACGGTGAACTGTTTGTCCGGGTTCGGGAGCTTCGCGTAAAATTTCAGTAGGTCCTCAAACGACGCGATGCCGTCGTGCTGACCCCGCATGATCAACGTCGGCACCTTGATTTTTTCCGGATCGACCACCGGCAATTTTGAACACATGTCGACGTAGGTTCCCGTCGGCACTGAATCGTCGAGTGCTGTCACCGCATCGGCGAATGCATCGATCACGTGCCGTTCGGCAGTATCTGGATGGTCACGGTCGAACACCGAGCGAATGAAGGCCTTGTCGATCGGCCGCCGATTTGTCGCGTTGAACTCGGCGAGTTTCTTGCGCCGCTGTTCCAGCGTAGGAGAGCCTTCGCCCGTCCAGACCATGGCATCGAGCACAAGTCTCGCCACCATCGCCGGATGTCGCTCAGCAAACATTGCCGCGCGCAGCGCGCCCGAGGAAATTCCGTAGACCAGAAACGGACGTTTTCCGCGCAGTTTCTGGATATAAAGAGCAGCGGCGTAACAATCATCGGCGCCCTGCGCGATCGGCGCATTGTTGTCGCGGTCCTTGGTAGAGCGCCCGTACCCCTCCATGTCGACACACCAGCAGTCGTATCCACGGCGGGCGAAGTGATCCATCGCGGACGAATCAGGTCGTCCCGACACTTGCAGATCGAAAGTCGGCTGAGACGCCATGGACGATCCATGGACGAACAGGATCGTGCCGACGGTCTTCGTAGGATCGTGAGCATATTTCTCAAACATAAACAGCTTCACGCCACCATCTTTGGTGGTCCAGTGCTCCTCGCCCTTTACCGCGGCCGCGGGGCTGATCATCTCGTTCATCACTCACCTATTTTGGATTGCGCATGGTCCGGCCCGAGGGCGGGTTGTACATTCCCGGATCACACGCTGTGCGCGTCAGTTGATCGGTGGAATATTATTGGCCTTGATGACGTTCGCCCATTTGGCGACCTGTCCATCCATAAACACCTTGAAATCGGTTTGCGTCATCGTAATCGGCATTGCACCCGTTTTTTCCCAGGCCTCCTTGATATCGGGCCGTGAAAGGATCCCGGTGATCTCGTGATTTAGCTTGTCCACGATCGGTCGCGGCGTGCCCGCAGGCGCCATGAATCCCACCCAGAGCGTGGCGTTGAAACCCGCAACGCCAGCTTCAGCAATGGTCGGCACGTCTGGCAGCGTGGGGGAGCGCGTCTTGCCGGTCGTTCCAAGGGCGCGCACGAGGCCGGCCTTGATCATCGGCGCCATGGTCGGCACCGAGTCGAACAGCATCTGGATTTGCCCGCTCAGAATGTCGTTGCGCGCTCCTGTCGACCCTTTGTAAGGCACATGCACAATGTCGACACCGGCAAGGTTTTTCAGCAGCTCGCCGGCCATGTGGTAGTTAGAGCCCGGGCCTGACGAACCGTAGTTGATGGTCCCGGGCTTCGACCGCGCAAGCGCCAGCAATTCCTCCAGGTTCTTCGCCGGCACTGACGGAGGTACGACCAGCACCAGATCCGTGTCGATCAGCGGGGCGACCGGTACGAGGTCGCGCATGAGCTGGTATTGCTTATGAACGTACAGCGTCTCATTGACGGTCTGGGTGCCGGACACCATCAAAAGTGTGTAGCCATCAGGTGGAGATTTTGCGACGAAATCGGTGCCAATCGTCGTGCCCGCGCCAGGGCGGTTTTCCATCACAAAGGGCTGGTGCAGGGACTTGCGCAGCTCTTCGCCGATTGCGCGCGTGTAGACATCGGTCGGTCCGCCGGCTCCGAAAGGAACGATGATTTTGACCGGGCGTGAGGGATAGTCGTCGGCATTCGCTGACGGGCCCGAATTTATGACGACAACAGCAACCGCAAGCAGAGCAATACGTCGCACAAGACCCATGAATCATTTCCATTGTACGGCCGCCCCAGGCTGGGCGGCGACTATCAAGGGCTATTTGCTCCCTCGCCCCCCACCCATTGATATTGCTAGCGTTATCGCCCGCATGTCGCAACCTTGTCGCTTAAGCGGCTCGCACCGCAGCTTCGAGCTTCTTCATGTCCTCGCGGTCGGCCTCGACGCTTTCAAAGAGGTGGCCGTAGAGATCGAATGTCAGCCTGACGGAGGCGGGCCCATGACAGTCTGAATGCGTTTGGGAGGCCATTTGAGGTAGGCAATGAACAGACTGGCAGCCGCGTGACGCAGCAAGTGGAAGTTATAGCGGTGCTCTCCGGCCTCGTTGGTCAGGCCGCATTTGAGAAGCAACGGCACCCAGACGTGGTGATGAATGTTGGTGCCGGGTTGGGGCTTTCCGCTGCGTGTCGCAAAGACCAGGTCCAGGTCGCCCTTGGGGCAATCAGGCTGCCATTGCTTGAGCTTGGGGGATGTCGAACCCGCCTTCGATTTCGGTGACCCCATGGTGCCCCATGCATCGGCCCGCTGACGGACATGGATCACGCCATTATCAAGATCGACGTCGGACCAGCGAAGGCCCCGTAGTTCGCTCATACGCAACCCGGTGAAGATTGCTGTAATGATGAGCGGCCGCCGCACTCGCTGATCCGACAGCATCGAGAGCGGTCCATTTCGCTCTCGACCAGATCATCAAAACAGAGCCACCGAGATCGTGGACCAAGGAAGAGAAATCAATTTTCGTCGCACTGCCGGCGCCAATAAAGGCGGTTATCGCACGACGCGAAAGTGAACGCGACGCCAGCAGAACAAGTTGGCCGAAGAACTTAAGAAATTGCAAACATCAACAGGAAAGGAAACTGATATGGCTAACAGGGCTTTGAAAAAGGTGCGGGCAAGTACTCTCAGGATGACCCGGGCTTGAAACACGTACCGACAAAAGACAATGCTCCCGGCCGCGATATTTCAAAAATTGTGGAGTCGAATGTCAATGTAGGCGATCAAGGCCCCATAACTAGCGGATCGTGGAACAAGAAATGAAAGCGAAAGACGAAAACCTGGCGCAGCGCATCGAGTGCTGCCGCGACGAAGCGAACGCACTTATCGACGCAGAAGCCGAGAGAATGCAGCGGGTCGATGGTCCCGGTGTGCCTATCGGTGTCTTGCGCCAGATGATTATGGCACGCCATCAGTGTGTCTGCTCGGCTGCGCTCGCGCTCCTTGACAGCAAGGACAAGTGAGATGGCTTACCGTTACGGCGGGCTATTTAATGCCTTCTGCGACGACGAAGGCAATCTCGATGGGGACTTGATTCGGAAAGTCCTTGAACGAGACGCGGAGCTTGATGCGGCGGAGCAGAAGTTTTGGCTGCTCTATAACCATAACCCGGATTTCGGCACAGTGAATTGACGAGACATATTTCGATGGCAAAGCTCGCGCTCGACTCTGTGACCAAACGGCCACAATTCCTTTAAGTTTTATGGAGGGGATTGTTCGTAAAAAAATCCCATGCCTAAATTCGGCTCTCTTCCCGCTCACACCCTCTCTTACCCTGGGGTTGACTGGGACGGGGACTGGGCGGCCGGCTGTTTCCAAACCCACAGTCGGCCGCTTTTTTTGATAGATCAATTGACCATTTTGCAACGAACAACACAGCGCCGCCCTTACCGGCGGCGTTTTAATTTTGATTAACGAGGAAATATTCAATGGCAAAATTCCAGCCGGGTAATCCCGGCCGGCCCAAAGGCTCACGCAACAAACTGCACAAAGATGTGCTCGATGCGTATGCCGCCGACTTTGAAGCTCATGGCAGGGACGTGATCCACGTCTTGCGTGTTGAGAAGCCGGTCGAGTGGCTGCGGCTCGCGATTCAATTGCTCCCGAAGGAATTGCTGGTCGAGGACATCAGCACAGTGCAGCAGCTCGACGACTTCGAACTTGACGCACTGATTGACACCCTTCGTGCCAAACACGCCGAGGGCAAGAAGTTGGATTCATGAAAACAGCAGAGGATCTGGCACTAGCGGCGCTTGAAAGCGAGAAGCAGCGCAGGCGTCAGGAGAACCGGCTTGCGTATTACAAGCCATATGCCCTCCAAGCTAAATTCCATGCAGCAGGCGCCACACATCGCGAGCGCTTGCTTATGGCGGGCAATCAGTTGGGCAAAACGCTGGCTGGCGGGTTCGAGGCGGCCATACACGCGACCGGCCGTTATCCCGACTGGTGGGAGGGCCGTCCGCTTCGACAGGCCGACCATTGGGTGGGCGTGTGGTGTGACAGGCGAAGTCGTGCGGGACACCGTGCAAAAGATACTCGTCGGACGACCAGGGCGGGCAGGAACGGGAGCGATCCCGAAGGACGCCATCGTTGAACTCGTATCCGCCCGCGGCATTCCGGAGTTGCTGGACACGATCAAAGTTACTCACGTGTCTGGTGGCGTCTCGATCACCGGACTCAAAACTTACGCCTCCGGGCGTGAGAAGTTTCAGGGCGAGACGTTGGACTGGGTTTGGTTCGATGAGGAGCCGCCAGCGGACATTTACACCGAAGGGCTGACCAGAACGAACGTCGGCGCCAATCCGGTTTGGATGACCTTCACGCCATTGCAGGGCGTCTCGACGGTCGTCAAACGCTTCCTGCATGAGAATGACGTGGAGCACTACAGGGACGATGAGAAGAAGAAGATCATTGCGTCATATCCGGCGCACGAGCTTGAGGCGCGGACCAAGGGAATTCCTGTACTGGGGTCTGGTCGAATCTTTCCCGTCACAGAGGAAACGATTGCCATTGAACACCGCGACTTCCCATCGCACTGGCCCCGTATCGGCGGAATGGATTTCGGTTGGCAGCACCCGTTTGGGGCTGTGGAGCTGGTTTGGGACCGCGATACAGACACTGTTTATGTTAGCCGCACGCATCGGCTGAAAGAAGCAACGCCAATCGTGCACGCTGCTGCCATCAAGGTCTGGGGCAATTTGCGCTGGGCTTGGCCCAGAGACGGCCGCAGAGAAACACTGGAAGGCGCTGGCATCGCGTTGGCACAACAGTACAGCGCTCAGGGCTTAGAGATGCTGCATGCTCACGCGCAATTCCCTGATGGCAGCGTGAGTGTGGAAGCCGGTCTCATGGATATGCTGGATCGGATGGAAACGGGCCGCTTCAAAGAGTTCAAAGAGCTGAACGATTGGTGGGAGGAATTCCGCCTGTACCATCGCAAGGACGGCAGGGTTGTGAAGGAGGGCGACGACCTCATGGCCGCCACTCGCTATGCCCTCATGATGCTGCGCTACGCACGCACGGAAAGGCAGCGGCGCGATTTCCATCGTGAGATCGAATATCCCTCACTAGGTCGGTTCTGATGACCAAAAACTTTGAAACTGTTTTCGTTACCATCGTTAATCCACGCAATGGCGATTGCGGCGTTGTCGAGGAAGGGCGCTACCGGATCGAAGGCGATCTGATCGTCCTGGTGGACATCCATGGCAACAAACGCAGAGACGCAAAAGGAAGATTGATCCAAAAGCGATTAGTGCCAGGCGAATCGCCCCGCAAGGTTGCCGCGAGACTCACTCGCGAGCACGTTCCCAATCGCAGAGGGGACTTTTAACCGCAAAATAATTTATCCCCCAACAGGAAGGTTTTAATTATGTCCAATTCTCCTAACTCGTTCCGCAATGGAACGGTGACGAATCTAACCTATGCGACTTCTGCCGGCACGGCGGTTTCCACCGCCGGCTTTGGTGCGCAGACGTATTGGATTTCGCTCACCGCCCCCGGCGCATTCACGACGACAGGGGGCGTTCGCTATCTCGTTGACACGGCCCCGGTCTGCACAACCTCGAATGGGGCATTGCTCCCCTTCAACTGGACGCAAGTGGTCAAAGTCACAGCCGGCCAGAAAGTTTCCACCGTCAGCAATGACGGTGTTGGTGGCACGCTGGTTGTGGTCGAACTCACCACCTGAGGGGCAGCAACATGAGCGAAACCTGCGCCTGCCGCCTTCATCCATCCTTGCCGAAAGCCGCTCGTGGCGGAACGAAGTAAGCGCCGGTGAATTGTTGAGGTGGTTGCGGGCGTCAAATGATACAGGAGCTATCTCATGGATTGGAATCGAGTTGAAGGAAACTGGAAACAGATGAAAGGCAGCGTCAAAGAGAAGTGGGGCAATCTCACCGACGACGATCTCGACGTCATCAATGGACGTCGTGACCAGCTCGAAGGCAAGATCCAAGAGCGCTACGGCATCGCCAAAGACCAGGCCAGAAAGGATGTCGACGATTGGTTCAAGACACTGCCTTGAGTGATGTGAACCGACCATCGCCCGGAAACTGAAGCGCACGCGACGCGGCGGTGCCGTCGCCCAGGCGATCTGAAGATAGACTTCGGACTGACTTGTGGGACAATCCGCCGCCTTCATCCATCCGTGCCTAGCTATAGGCTGTCTCGTTCAATTAGCATGGCGGTACATATTGCTTTGAAACGGCGAAGATCGTATCGCACGTGTCAAACTGCGTATCTGGGCTCCGACTGACTACGAACTTTGGCACTAAAACCAAAGACGCGACGAGCAGAACCCCCAGCGCAACGCCGATTACCCTTCTTGTAGACATGCGGACCCCTTTTGATGATGGGGGAATTCACGTGCTTGCAATGCTGGGCCTGGCCGGGCGCCTCAGACTGTGAAGTAAGTCACACAAATAGTTTCTTTATTGAATTTTTACGCCTCCAGGACCCAGCAGGATTTCCATTAAGGATGCCTTGGTACTTTATCCCTAGGAAACTATCCTGGGGGACTAATAGGAGCTTGACGGCAATGCACCGCACGTCCTTTGCGGCAGTGGCGACTGCATCCGCAATCGCATTCACCCAAATTGCATCGGCGGCCGATCTGCCCACGCAAGGCACCTGCATACACGCCGTTTTTTAGTTGGACCGGGTGCTACATCGGCGGCAACATCGGCTATGGCTGGGGACGCGAGACCGTCTCTATTTCTAATCTCGGTGAAACGACGGGAGTGCCGGAGTTGGCGGGTGTTTCCCTCGGTCCCGTTACCGGGAATACCAACGGAGTTCTCGGCGGCGGTCAGGCCGGCTGTAACTATCATGATCGGCGTCGAAGGCGACGGCGAAGCAGCCAACATCAAGGGAGACGTGAATCAATCTTTCTCGTTTTGTGAGCCCGACAGGTCCCACAACAGTCACCGGAACGGCGCATGCCCAGACAAATTGGATTGCCAGCGCCACCGGTCGCCTCGGTTTTACGTGGGATCGCGTGATGCTTTATGCCAAGGGCGGCGTGGCATGGGCGGGTGACAAATACTCAGCAGACTTATCCGCCTTTAACGAACACATCGAAACCAGCGTTACACGGCCAGGCTGGACAGTTGGCGGCGGTGTCGAATGGGCCTTTTGGAACAACTGGTCTGCAAAAGTTGAGTATGATTTCTATAACTTTAACATGCGCAATCTGGCATTCCCCGGGACGATTGCTGACGTCCCCGAAGTGGTGCCAGGCATTGACATCAAGGAATCCATCTCCACGGTCAAGTTCGGCGTCAACTACCGCTTCTGAATGAAGCCGCACACAACAAATTCTTTTGATGAGAGCCACCGCGTCTTAAAATATCGCATTGCCTGTTCGCGGCTCGCTGCGTAGCCGCGATTATAGACCGAGGGCGGTTGCTCCCGCGCGGTTATTGTCCAAATAACAAATCATTGGCAGAAACCCACAAGACTAGACATTCACGCCTGATCTAGACACTCCGCAAAGGGAGACTGTTTGATGGCGGCTGCTCTTGTCTTAATCAGCGTGTTGACATTAGCGGGCGCGTGTTTCCCGAGTACACCGCCTTGCATCTCTAACTTGCGGCAACGCACTCGCCATTGAAGCGAGGGATGTGCGGGTATGACCAACAAGAACACAAGAAATTTCACGCCGTCAGATGATGCGCTGATCTGCAGCAACCGTTCACTGTCGTCGGCCTCAAGACACTGGCAAATGATTCGTACCAGCCAAGAGGTGCTTATACGTCGGGCTGACGAACTCGGGGTTTCGCTGATCAGTGATGATCGTGACGAGGCTCTCGACACGCGGGCGCTCCGTCGCAGCGAAAAACTCGTCGACCCGTTACTGGAACGGCTGAAGCAGATACACGGCGACCAGAAGTAAACGACCCGGATCGCGCCAAGCGAAAGTCACAATTCGCTGTAGGAATAGCGGCCCCGATCCGGGGACTTTGGGGACGGGAAGATCGGGGCCGCTCGCTCTAGGGGATCAGAGCGGCCTCGATCTTTACATCCAGTCATTGGTCTGAACAAATGAACAATTCTTCACGATCTTGCGATTAACACGCTCACGCGAAAGCTAATTTTGATCCGCCATTCTTCTTTGAAATATTCTTGTTCTTCTTTTTTAGTTTAAAACGTCCCATCAATTGCCCCCGAATTGCCGGGACGTTGGTCGTCGTCGAACTCACCGACTTTAGGGGCAGCAACATGAGCGAGCCCGTACAGGGTGATGTCGCCTCCTGGCGCAATAGCTTTGGCTTTAGTATCTCTTTGCACACCGTCGCCGTCTTTTGTGAACACACTGAGGAAATGCTCGCCGATGCGACGGATCGCGACGAACTCCTAAAGCGCCATCGGAACAGCCTGGAGCGGCGTGCGACAGGAATGCCCGCTAAGTACTAAAAGCGCCCTTGTATAATCGAGCAGCAAGTCCCATCTCTAACACAACGGTTTATGGCGGGTGGGCCGGGCTACCGGGTCAAATCCGGGTCAATAGGAAGCACGGACATGCAGAGCCGTCATTGGATTCCAGCACTGCCGCTGGCGGTGTTATTCGCACTGCAAGCAACAGCGCCGAATGCCCAAGAAGCCGTCGGGAAAGCTACCTCGGTAAGACCTCAGGCTGAAGGTAGCCACGCGGGGCCGCTTGCCGGTGGTTCAAACGTTTATTCGAAGGAGACGGTTCGCACCGGCCAAGCTGGTCAGGCTGATTTGCAATTTAAAGACAACAGCAATCTCAAAGTGGGCTCAAATTCGAGCGTCAAGATTGATAAGTTCGTCTATGACCCGAATAAATCTGGCGGTACAGTCGCTATCGAAGCAGCACGCGGCACGTTTCGATTTGTGACGGGATCACAGGGCGCGGAGGCGTACAAGGTCAAGACTCCCTATGGCACGCTCGGCGTGCGCGGTTAAGGAATTCGAAGTGGTGCGATGGGCCTTATCGGCCCAACACTAGCGCACCGAGCGAATTTGTTTATTTAGAAAATCGGAAGCCTTTCGTCTTAGGCAACGGCGGGTGGCGCCAAGTGGCGTTCGGGTGTTTACCGCATCCGGCCGCAGCGCTTATGGGACTCCTGTTTGCTGCAAAAAGGAATGGGCGGGCGTGTTGCACGGAGCTGCCGACAGCGTTTGGGAATCGTTGGAACGCAAGGGGAATTGTTGCGACACGACGCAACATGAAGAGGGTCGCGCTCGAAAGCTAAGCGCTTGAAGTATTGGCGATCTGTTCGAGAACAAACCGAAATATCGTAAGCTATTTGCGCCCCTATCAATCATGAGGCCAGCGCCTTTGCAATTTTGGATATGATCGCATCGTGGATGCCGACCAATGTTGGCTTGCCACCCATTGTGGGCTGCGCTAAGCCTCGGCCGCTCCCGTCCTGCGGCTATTCCAAACTAGCAAGGGCCTGTTTGTGCGGGATACCGGCGCCTTTTCGGGCCGCCGCGCGGTCCGGGCGGGCGTATATCAGTAGGGCGGGGCTGCACGCCTGAGGTCGCGATGAGCGCATTGCTGCTGGACTATCTGCCATTGGTCGTTTTCGTTGCGGTCGCGCTCGCCATCGGCCTCGCGTTGCTCATTGCTCCTTTTATCGTCGCCTACAGGCAACCGGACCCGGAGAAGCTCTCCGCCTATGAGTGCGGGTTCAACGCATTCGACGACGCCCGAATGAAGTTCGACGTGCGCTTTTATCTCGTCGCCATCCTCTTCATCATCTTTGATCTTGAGGTGAGCTTCCTGTTCCCCTGGGCTGTCGTTTTCCGGGAGATCGGGGTGTTCGGTTTCTGGTCGATGATGGTGTTCCTTGGCGTTCTCACCATCGGCTTCATATATGAGTGGAAGAAGGGGGCGCTGGAATGGGATTGATGAACCCATGACCCTTGTCGCACCCGCCCCGAAGGGCATTTTGGATCCGCGCACCGGGAAGCCGGTCGGAGCAGATGACGCCTTTTTCACCGGCGTGACCGCCGAACTTTCCGACAAAGGTTTTCTGGTCACGGCCGCCGACGACCTGATCACCTGGGCGCGCACCGGGTCGTTGATGTGGATGACGTTCGGTCTTGCGTGCTGCGCCGTCGAAATGATGCAGATGTCGATGCCGCGCTACGACGCCGAACGCTTCGGCTTTGCGCCACGAGCGTCGCCCCGTCAGTCGGACGTCATGATCGTCGCCGGTACGCTGACCAACAAGATGGCGCCTGCGCTGCGCAAGGTCTACGACCAGATGCCTGAGCCGCGCTACGTGATCTCCATGGGGTCGTGTGCCAATGGCGGCGGCTACTACCATTATTCCTATTCGGTCGTCCGCGGGTGTGACCGTATCGTTCCGGTCGACATTTATGTGCCCGGCTGTCCTCCGACTGCGGAGGCGTTGCTGTATGGCGTGATGCTTTTGCAGAAAAAGATTCGCCGCACCGGCACGATTGAGCGTTGAGCGGAGCCGGACATGGACGACACGCTCGACAGGCTTGGGCAAACGATCAAGAACGCCCTCGGTGCTTCGATCACCGGCTACGCGGTCACACGCGGTGAATTGACCGTCGACGCGCGAGCGGCTGACGTTGTCAAGGTGGCGACATATTTCCGCGACGACCCGGCCTGCCAGTTCATCAGCATTATTGACATCACGGCAGTGGATTGGCCGTCGCGCGAGCAGCGGTTTGATGTCGTCTATCATTTCCTGTCGCCGCGTTTGAACCAGCGTGTGCGGCTCAAAATCATAACGGATGAGACGACGCCTGTGCCGTCGCTGATCGATGTGTTCCGTGGTGCCGACTGGTTCGAACGCGAGACCTATGATCTTTACGGCGTTCTGTTCACGGGCCACCCGGACATGCGACGCATCCTCACCGACTACGGATTCGAAGGGCACCCGCTGCGCAAGGATTTTCCCCTTACCGGGTTTGTCGAAGTACGCTGGGACGACGAGCAAAAGCGCGTCGTCTACGACAAGGTGACCCTCGCGCAGGAGTTCCGCAGTTTCGATTTCCTGTCGCCTTGGGAAGGCACCGATTATGGCTTGCCCGGTGACGAAAAGGCGAAGCCGGAAGGCAAGGGCTCCTGAGCATGAAATCGACACTCAAGCCCGGCCTCAAGCATTCGTTCTCCTACAAGGTGCCGGAGAACAAGACCGTGCCGTACACCTATCCAGAATCACCGATCATTGCGCAAATGCCGAAAGTGTTCGCGACAGGGTTCATGATCGTGCTGATGGAATGGACCTGCACGCAACTCCTCATCGATTACCTGGAGGCCGGCGAAGGCAGCCTCGGCACGCACGTCGACGTTTCACATCTGGCGGCGACGCCGCTTGGGATGACCGTCAAGGTTGATGTTGAGGTTGTCGAAGTTCAGAGCCGCAAGATTGGGTTCAAGGTCAGCGCGCATGACGGCATGGACGTGATCGGGGAGGGACGTCACGAACGCGTCGTGGTCGCCTGGGATCGTTTCAATGCGAAAGTCGCCGAGAAGGCGAAAGCCGCCGCCGAGCTGGTGACCTGATGGCCGAAACCGCAGTGCGCAATTTCACCATCAATTTCGGGCCGCAGCATCCCGCGGCGCATGGCGTGCTGCGCCTCGTACTTGAGCTCGACGGCGAGGTGGTCGAACGTGTGGACCCTCATATCGGCCTGCTCCACCGCGGCACCGAAAAACTGATCGAGCACAAGACCTATTTACAGGCCGTGCCCTATTTTGACCGGCTCGACTATGTCGCGCCGATGAATCAGGAGCATGCCTTCTGTCTCGCGGTCGAGAAACTACTCGGCATTCATGTGCCCAAGCGCGGACAATTGATCCGCGTCTTGTATTCGGAAATCGGTCGGTTGTTATCGCATCTGCTCAATGTCACCACGCAGGCGATGGACGTCGGCGCCCTTACGCCGCCGCTCTGGGGTTTCGAAGAGCGCGAGAAGCTGATGGTGTTCTACGAGCGCGCGTCGGGGTCGCGCATGCATGCGGCCTACTTCCGGCCCGGCGGTGTGCATCAGGACCTGCCGCCGAAGTTGATCGACGATATCTACGCGTTCTGCGATCCGTTTCTGAAGGTGGTCGACGATCTTGATGGGCTGCTCACCGGCAATCGCATCTTCAAGCAACGCAACGTCGATATCGCTGTGGTGAAACTGCCAGACGCGTGGAATTGGGGATTTTCAGGCGTGATGGTGCGCGGCTCGGGTGCTGCCTGGGATTTGCGCAAGGCGCAACCCTACGAGTGCTATTCCGAGCTCGAATTCGATATTCCGATCGGCAAGAACGGCGACTGCTTCGACCGCTATCTGATCCGCATGGAAGAGATGCGTCAGTCGATACGGATTATGAAGCAGTGTCTGGAGAAACTGCGGTCCCCCGCAGGTCAAGGCCCTGTCACCGTTGACGACAATAAAATCGTGCCGCCCAAGCGCGGCGAGATGAAAAGCTCGATGGAAGCCCTGATTCATCACTTTAAGCTCTACACCGAGGGGTATCACGTGCCGGCCGGCGAGGTTTATGCGGCCGTCGAAGCGCCGAAAGGTGAGTTCGGTGTCTATCTGGTCGCCGATGGCACCAATAAGCCGTACAAATGCAAGATTCGCGCGCCGGGCTTTGCGCATTTGCAGGCGATGGATTTTCTCTGCCGCGGCCACATGCTCGCCGACGTATCCGCCATTCTCGGCTCGATCGACATTGTGTTCGGGGAGGTCGACCGATGAGCGTTCGCCGTCTCGCTCCGCCCGAAATCCAGCCGAAGGATTTTTCCTTCAGCAAGGACAATCTCGTCTGGGCGAAGAAGGAAATCACCAAATATCCGGAAGGCCGCCAGCAATCGGCGATTATTCCGCTGCTCTGGCGCGCGCAGGAACAGCATGGCGGCTGGTTGCCGGAAGCGGCGATCCGCCACGTCGCCGATTTCCTCGGCATGGCGCACATCCGCGCCCTGGAAGTTGCGACGTTCTACACGATGTTCAATCTCTGGCCGGTCGGCAAATTCCATGTGCAGCTTTGCGGAACGACTCCGTGCCGGCTGCGTGGCGCCGACGATCTGGAAAAGCTCTGCCGCAAGCGGTTCGGCGACCAGGGCGAAGTGACAAAAGACGGCAAGTTCTCGTGGGTCGAGGTCGAATGCCTTGGCGCTTGTGTCAACGCGCCAATGGCGCAGATCAACTACGATTATTACGAAGATCTCACCGCCGAGAGCTTCGGCAAGGTTCTCGACGCTCTCGCGGCAGGCAAAAAGGTCAAACCTGGCCCGCAAATCGATCGTCAATTGTCGGCACCCATTGGCGGTGCAACCACGCTCAAGGAAAAGGCGTGAGCCATGCTGGCTGACAAAGACCGGATCTTTCGAAATCTCTACGGCCAGCACGACTGGGGCCTGAAAGGCGCGCGCGCACGCGGAGCCTGGGATGGCACCAAGGACATTCTGGCGAAGGGGCGCGACGCGATCATTGAAGAAGTGAAGACGTCAGGTCTTCGGGGGCGCGGCGGCGCCGGCTTCCCGACCGGCCTGAAATGGTCGTTCATGCCGAAGAAATCGGACGGCCGGCCGCATTACCTCGTGGTGAACGCCGACGAATCCGAGCCCGGAACCTGCAAGGACCGGGAGGTTATGCGGCACGACCCGCATTTGCTGGTCGAGGGCTGTCTGATCGCCGGCTTCGCCATGGGGGCCAACGCCGGCTACATCTATGTGCGTGGCGAGTTTGTCCGCGAACGCGAGCGCCTGCAGGCGGCAATCGACGAGGCTTACGAGGCGAAGCTTCTCGGCAAGAACAATGTGAACGGCTGGGATTTCGATCTCTATGTTCACCACGGCGCCGGCGCCTATATCTGCGGCGAGGAAACTGCGCTGCTGGAAAGTCTCGAAGGCAAGAAAGGCCAGCCACGGCTGAAGCCGCCATTTCCGGCGAATGTCGGGCTCTATGGTTGTCCGACGACAGTGAACAATGTCGAATCCATCGCCGTCGTCCCCGACATCCTGCGGCGGGGCGCGTCATGGTTTGCCGGCATCGGTCGTCCGAACAATGCGGGCACCAAACTCTTCTGCATTTCCGGCCACGTGGAAAGACCGTGCAACGTCGAAGAAGCCATGGGCGTTCCGCTGCGCGAACTCGTGGAAACGCATGCGGGCGGCGTGCGCGGCGGTTGGGACAACCTGCTCGCCGTCATTCCCGGAGGTTCGTCAATGCCGCTCGTCCCCGCTGGGCAGGATCAGGCCGACACCCTCATCATGGATTTCGACGGTTGCCGCGACAAAAAATCCGCGCTCGGCACGGCTGCGGTCATCGTGATGGATAAGTCGACGGATATCGTTCGTGCGATGGCCCGCATTTCGTATTTTTATAAGCACGAAAGCTGTGGCCAGTGCACACCATGCCGCGAAGGTATGGGCTGGATGTGGCGCGTATTGACCCGGATGGCCGAGGGCCGCGCGCAGAAGCGCGAGATCGACATGCTGATGCAGGTGACCCAGCAGATCGAAGGTCACACGATCTGTGCCTTTGGCGATGGCGCCGCCTGGCCGGTGCAAGGCCTATTGCGGCATTTCCGTCCCGAGATCGAACGGCGCATCGACGAATATTCGCGCAACGCCGACAGTCACGGCTTGCGCGACCCGGTACCGGCGGCGGCGGAGTAATGGTCATGCAGCAACCTGCAAACCATCATCTCGCGCAGCTCAATATCGGGCATATCGCGATTTTCGCCGCCCGCTGAACTATCCAAAACAGGCGGTTTACTGATGCGAAAATTTACCACTTGGCACAACCTGAGGTGCGAAAACGGAAACGGTTGTTGGGCACTCATAGACGGCATCGTATTCGTAAGAACATGCAACGGCAGTAAGGCGACCCAACTCGGCGGCCATTCGCCGGAGGGTATTGCACGGCTTCTAATTCGTGAACTTGAGGCAGGCGACCGGCCAGAGGACGCCGCATAGTGGGCGGGCGCGTCCTGTTAGTTAAGCGCCGCGATCAGTAAAGTATTCGGCGCTCATTGGTACTGCGCAGTCGTACTTTTCGCGCAGACCTTGCAACAATCGTTGCTTGCTCGAAAAATCTCTCTCTACAGTAATTTTGATGAGCGACCGAACGGCGGCATATTCAGACCGCCAGCCATGTTCATGTTCTATGACTTCGCCCCACATGGCAACGGAGCCAATAACCGCAGGCCACCAGCAGCCGATCATGAGCGCCTCG
>DATDLC010000046.1:0-6845 GCA_036519515.1 Pseudolabrys sp.
CGACGGGCCGATCTGGATAATTCCGAACACCAGGACCCCGAATGTGATCAGGCTGGCCTGCGGGATACCGGCGACCATCAGACCGACGCCTGCGAGCAGGGCTTGCAGCACGGAAATTCCGATAACGCCGCGTGATACCGCCCGAATTGTCGCGCCGGCCTGTTCGACAAACTCCTCGCCACGCGTTGGGTTGAGCCGGCGTGAAAACTTTTTGATCGCTTCGGCGATCATCGGTGCCGGCGAGAAAAGAAATCCGGCGACTACGATAGCAGCGAGGAACATGATAATGCCGAGGCCCGTATCCGCGCCGATGCGCAGCAAGCCGCTGCCCAGTGGTTTTAGCTGGGGCACGATCTGGGCCATGGCGGCGCTGAGATTTGTCGATGCCAGATCCCAGAACTGATAGATCGGCTCCCCGATCAGCGGCCATTCTTTTATCGACATCGATGGAGGAGGTATCGTCAGATTTGCTAGGTCAAGCCGTTCGGAAATCAGCCGGAGGCCGTCGACCAGCCCCAGGGCCAGCCAGGTCGCAGGCCCGATGATGATCAACAAACTCAGAAGCGTAATCAGCGCGGCAGCCATCCTGCGACGCCCGCCGAGCTGACGCGATGTCCATTCGAAAACGGGATAAAGCGCAACGGTCAACACTGCACTCCAGATGGCAATCGACAAAAAAGGTTGGACAAGGATCAAAGTCCAATAAATGAGAAGAGCCAGAGCTCCGAGCCGAATCGCCACTTCGATAAATGATGTTGTGGTCCGATCAGACCTGGAGATGGCCTTTCGATCGCGGCTCATTGATTCATTCCCCGACCCGTTTTCGGTTTCCAGTTGACGGGGCTGGTCACCGCATTTGTTCGTAAGCCTCGATCAGAAAGTGATCGAAATTTTCCCCAAACCGCGGAAATTCCATCTCCGTAACAGCATAGAGCGTGATCGCCAGAGTAGCCGCAAAAATTACAGTGGTCACCCAGCGTCCGGCATGGATGACCTCCAGTGGGTAAGTCGAGGCCCAAGACCTGGGATAGCAGCGTATCGGGATACAATGCGATCGGCGTATCTCCAGTGTGCGCCTTCAGAATTCCATACTGAAATCCTGTCCGTTTGATCTGCGTCAAAACCCGGGTCGGATGGGCGCAAGAGTGTTTCGACCGTCCAATGGACGCTCGGCCCGCTTGCCATTGATGCGTCCGCCACGCCACAGTCCGCGCAGCGTAAATGCTGCTCAGGATCCATATGGCTTCGACTTCCGAGAAAGACGCCCAAAGAAATTCCATTGCGTCAGGTGATGCCGTGGAAGCGCTGCTGTTGTTCGGCGCTTTGATGATGCGTGCGGGCAATACTGCCGCCCGAACGCGCGAGTGGATCGAAGAAATAGCCCGGACAATGGGTTTCCATTCGATATCGTTGAGCCTCTCGACCGACAGCATCACGGCCAGCGTTCGTCGCTCCGGCGAGAAGATTACGATAATGCGCGAAATCGGTCTGCCGGGGATTAATGCTTCCCGCATTGCCGAGCTTGAGCAGCTTGCAAGGACAATGGGATCCGAATCTGCGCCCCGCGAAATTGCCGCCAAGCTCGCGGAAATCGAATCAATGGCACCCCGATATTCCAGGATGCAAATTGCGGCAGGTGTCGGCATGGCAAGCGCTGCCTTTGCCTTTCTTAACGGCGCCGCCACGCCGGAAATGCTTGCAACTGCGTTGGGTGGCGGAATCGGTCAATGGACGCGATCGTGGCTGGCGCATCGCTCGGTCAATCAATACGGCGCTGCCGCATTGGCCGCTATTGTGGCGTCGGGCATCTATGTACTGGGAGCCGCGCTGGCACGTCGCACCGGATTTCAATTTGCGCACTACCCGTCCGGCTTCATCTCGTCGGTACTTTTCTTGATTCCGGGGTTCCCTTTGATCGCCGGACTGTTCGATCTGTTGCAATATCAAACCGTCGCGGCGGTGAGCCGTCTGGCCTACGGCGTAATGATGTTGCTGGCGGTCGCCTTGGGCCTCAGCATTGTTATCGCTGTTGCCGGCGTCGACATCACGCGTCAGCCGCCGCTCGAGCTTGCGTATCCGCTCAAGCTGTTGCTGCGGGCGATTGCAAGTTTCGTTGCAGCATGCGCGTTCGCGATGTTGTTCAACACATCTGCGCGCACGGTACTCGCGGTGGGCCTTTTGGCTTTGGTGGCGAATGACCTGCGCCTGATCTTGATCGACATGGGCATGATGCTTGCGCCCGCGGCGTTTTTTGCCACCTTGCTCATCGGGCTTGTGGCTCTTTTCGTCGATGAACGCTTCAACGTCCCGCGCCTGGCGATGACGGTGGCACCGGTCGTCATCATGATCCCAGGCATATATGCGTTCGAGATGATCGTGTTGTTCAATCGCGGACAAATGCTCGAGGCGCTTCAGGCCTCCGCTGCGTGCGGCTTCGTTATCGGTGCGCTGGCAATGGGCCTGGCCACAGCCCGTTTCTTCAGCCAGAGATGACTTTTGCCCTTGCTTTGCGCAGGTAAATGAACCAATAGATGGCGGCAACCATGATCGACCCACCGATAATATTTCCGATCGTCACGGGAATCAGATTGCCCACAAAGAAATTCTCCCAGGTCAACTCCGGAAAGTCTGCCGGTGTCTTTCCAATCGCCTTCCAGAACACGTCCGGCGCCCCGGCCTTGATGAACAGGCCGATCGGAATGAAATAGATGTTCGCGATGCAATGCTCAAAGCCGGCCGCCGCGAACGCCGCAATTGGCGGGATGACCGTAACAACTCTGTCAATGCTCGTGCGCGCACTGAAACACATCCACACCGCCAGGCATACCAGCGCATTGCACATGATCCCGAGGGTCAGTGCCGGAATGAAGGTCAGAGACGTTTTGGCACTTGCCGTGCTCAGCGCCGTAAGTCCGACTGCGCCACCGCCGAACGTGTACT
Source organism: Pseudolabrys sp. (assembly GCA_036519515.1). GTDB lineage: Bacteria > Pseudomonadota > Alphaproteobacteria > Rhizobiales > Xanthobacteraceae > Pseudolabrys. The sequence continues at coordinate 2,941 of DATDLC010000046.1, forward strand.
GCGTGGTGTAGAACATCAGCACCGCGGTCGCGATCGCGCCAACAAAGTTGCCGGCGAATGAAATAACCCAATTGAGCAGAAGCGCGCGCGTCGTGACCTTCCCGCTCGCCCAGGCCATGACAATGATGTTGCTTCCCGTAAAGAGTTCCGCTCCTCCAATGACGACCATGATGAGGCCGGTCGAAAACACGAGCCCGATAAGTAGCCGCACGACGCCGTAAGGCATCCCGACGGCCCCTGCGCTGACGGTCGTTGCGAAAATCGCGCCAAACGAAATGAACGCGCCGGCCAAAATACTGAGCGCAAACAGGGTTATCGGATCGATAGAAGCCCTCTTCACGCCGCTTTCTTCGGCGCGCACAGCCATTGTTGCCGGCATGATGGCGTCGAAAGTGACCAGTTGCGGTGGACTGGCCGAATTTTCAGGTGGTTGCTTTTTCATCGCATCCCAGGCCCCAAGCACAAACGACCGGTCCGCGACGGGGCGGCCAATCACCCCATTGCGATCGTTCAGCCGCTTGCTCCCGCGGCGACGAGGAGGCCGACGATCTGCACCGCGATGACTTTCACGATGGTCATAGACGGGAAAATCATCGCGTACCCGATGTCGGGCCGTTCGGTCGGTGCCATCCGCGTGGAATAAACAAGAATGGCGGGGTTTCCGGTCGCACCGGATGCAACGCCAACCAGATCATCATAGGGAATTTTCAGGAGATAGTATCCGACAAGCAGGACGATGAGCACGGTGGTCAAAAGCACCGCGATCCCGATGAAAAACATTGTGAAGCCGGATTCCGCGATGGTACGCACAAATGGCTGGCCGGCGTTGACGCCGACTGTGGCAAGGAACATGGCAAGGCCGAAGTTGCGAAGAACAATATTGGCCGGCAGCGGCATGGTCCACAGCATGGGCCCGGTCCGGCGCAGCTTGCCGAGGATGAGAGCAACGATGAGCGGGCCGCCGCCGATGCCAAGCGTAACGGTGCCCAGACCCGGAATTGGAATTGGGATCAGTCCGAGCAGCACGCCAAGGACCATGCCCACTCCAAGCGAGACGTAACTGAATTCTGCGGCTGCCTTTACCGTATCGCCGAAATGCTTCCTGATCTCGTCCTTCCGGTCAGGCGGCATCAAGACGCCGACACGATCACCGAATTCAAGCATCAGATCCGGCGTCGGCACGAGGTCGGCGTCGTACCGCCGGACATGCAAGAGATGGACGGGATAACCGGAGGGCAGCGGAAGACGAGCCAGCGGCACGCCGACCACATTGGCCTTCCCAACGAAAACGCGGATATAGTCGAGGTCAGCGCGATCCTTGACCAACCTGCCAGGCTCCAGCTTGCCGAGCCGCGTAGCTGCTTCCGCGATCGCTTCTTCTTGCTCGGCGATAACCAGCAGGGCATCGCCGGACGACAGTGCAATATCTCCGCTTGGAACGATATTACGCCCACCTTTGCGCACCATCGTCACCTGCACGCCGCTCGGCAGGCCCTTCATGACCTCATCAAGCTTCTGGCCCGAGACTTTCTCGTCGATGGAAATCTCGCCCATGTGGAAGCGCTGTGCCTTCGGCGGAAATTTCGGCTTCACCATTTGCGTCATGAAATAGATGCACAGAATCGGACCGATGACGCCGAACGGATATGCAATCGAATATCCGATCGACGGTTCCTTGTTGTTCATGACCTCGAGCGCCGCCTGCAGCGTGGCGGTGCTTGTCATCGATCCGGCGTAAATGCCCAGCGTATGACTGACCTTGACCCCATAGAGATGGCCGAGACCCAACGCGACAAGAAGACCTGCGACGCACCCGACCAGCGCCAGCAGATTGTAGGTTCGGCCGACGCCTCTCATTCCCTCGAAGAACTGTCGTCCATAAAGAATTCCGATGCCGTAAAGGAACATGATAAGGCCGGTCAGGCCGATCGGCCCAACAATCTGCGCCTTCGGTGCAAACGCCCCCAGCGCCAGTCCAACAAACAGCACGGCTCCCACGCCAAGGGAAAATCCGCCGATGCTGATCTGACCGACCAAATAGCCTAAACCGATGGCTAGAAAGGCCGTTAGGATGGGTTGGGTCCCGATAATCTCGCGGGCCAAGTCGATCATGACGAAATCTCCCCGGATTCAGATCTGCGGAAACTCACGCTAACGGGCGCGGCAACCTGCCGCGCGGAATTGCTCGATGACCCGGTTCACCAGGTCAGGCGTCGGTGGCGGCGTGTTGAGATGCTTGTATTCGAGGTTCATCGCCTTCCACTTGAACTCGCCCATCTTGTGAAACGGCTGAACTTCGACCCACTCGACGTTCTTCATTGGTGCGACGAATTTGGCGATCCCTTCGACATTGGCGGGATCATCGGTGTGCCCCGGCACAAGGGTGAAGCGTACCCACACCGGTTTATTTATTTTTGCGAGGCGCTCGGCAAAACGCAGGGTTGGCGCCAGATCGCGACCGGTGACCGCCTTGTAGGTGTCGGGATTTGAACTCTTGATATCGAGCAGAACCAGATCGAGAACGGAAAGATAGGAGTCGTCGACACGATCGCCCAAAAAACCAGAAGTTTCGATCGCCGTGTGCAGACCCATTTGCTTGGCGCCGGCCAGGATGCGCTTCGTAAAAGCGAGCTGCACCATCACCTCTCCGCCGGAGATCGTCAGCCCGCCGTCGAGCGCACGCAGGGCCGACGCAAATGTTCCGAGACGATCGATGACTTGCTGGGCAGAGACGTAGGTCCCGTCCTTCAGATGCCATGTGTCAGGGTTGTGGCAGTACGTGCAGCGGAGCAGGCAGCCCGAAACGAACACGACCGCGCGCAGGCCCGGTCCGTCGTAGCGGGATGATGTTTCATAGGAATGAACGTAGCCGAATGCGCCCTGAGCCTCATCCTTCAGCTCGCCTTCATCAGGCGCATCCGGGGAAAGTCCGACACGCAGATCGTATCGGCTACCGGCTTCCAAAGTCCCAAGGGTCGACATTGCAAGTGCCTCAGATCTGGCCGTGGAAGGTGCGGCTAATCACATCCCTCTGCTGCTCCGGTGTCAGCCGGACGAAGTTGACCGCATAGCCGGACACACGAATGGTGAGTTGCGGATACTTGTCCGGGTTTTTCATCGCGTCTTCGAGCGTATCCTTGTCGATGACGTTCAGGTTCATGTGGAACCCGCCATGGTCGAAGTAGACGTCGAAAGCTTTCGCGGCCGAATCGATGAGTTCGTGTTCGGACAGGTGTGCCTTCTGGGGCGAGACGGAAACGGTGTAGCTGATACCGTCCTGCGAATCCTTGTAGGGAAGCTTCGCGACCGACAGGCAGGACGCGAGCCAGCCATGGTTGTCGCGCCCATGCATCGGATTGGCGCCCGGACCGAACGGTTCGCCCTTGCGGCGCCCGTCAGGCGTGTTGCCGGTGGCCTTGCCGTAGACCACATTCGAGGTGATCGTCAGCACGCTTTGGGTGTGTGTTGCATTACGGTAAGTCGGATGCTTGCGGATTTTCTGCATGAAGCTCGTCACGAGCTCGGATGCTATTTTATCCACGCGATCATCGTTGTTGCCGAATTGCGGAATGTTGGCATTGCCTTCGTTCTTGTAGTCGACAGCCAAGCCCTTCTCATCGCGAATTGTGCGGATCTTTCCGTACTTGATGGCGCTGAGACTGTCTGCAACGACCGACAGACCCGCAATTCCGAAGGCCATTGTCCGCAGGACATCGCGGTCGTGCAGCGCCATCTCGAGCCGCTCGTAGAAGTACTTGTCGTGCATGTAATGGATACAGTTCATCGCATGCACGTAGGTGCGAGCGAGCCACTCCATCGTGGTGTCGAATTTCTCCATCACCTCGTCATAGTCGAGGAACTCGCTGGTCACGGCGGGAGTCGGAGGGGCGATCTGGTCGCCGGAG
>DATDLC010000047.1:0-2858 GCA_036519515.1 Pseudolabrys sp.
AACCAATAGAGAAAGAGAAACAGCGCGACGATCCAGAGCGAGCGGATGCGAAAGGCGGCGAGCAGGCTGCGTGCCGCGAGCTTGAGTTCGGGAAGGTCGACCGGCCGGTTCTCCTCGTGGACCAGAAACGACGTGCCGAACATGATCATCAGCGGCGCGATCCCCGCGATCAGCGCCGCGCCATGCAAGGCGCCGGCCGGTGACAGTTTCTGTACCAGCAGGCCGCCGATCAGCGACGAGCTCATCGCCGCGATGTGGAACCAGAGCCACTGCTGGTTCACGAACGCTCCGCTGGTAGCGTAGCGCTGGCCGTTCTCGACCAAGAGCGCGCCGCACAGCGTGCTCGCGATCGCCATCGCGTAGGCGGTCAGCAGCAGCACGAACAATAGCCGACTCGGCGCCTCCATTTGCGCAGCGAGAAGATAGGCGCCGATCGTGACCAGGCTTGCGAGAATGAGATAGCTCTTGCGGCGATAGCCGAACAACGGCACGAAATCGGAGACGAGGCCGTAGATCGGCTTGATGATCCAGGGGAAGTTGAACGCCGTGAGCGCGGCGGTGACCTGCACCGGCGTCCAGGAATGGACCTCCTTGAAGTAGTAGATGAGCGGTTGCGCTATGATGCCGTCGGTCTGGCCGATGCCTTCGACCACGAAGACCATGCCGAAATAGAACATCAAGTGGCGGATGCGCCGCGCGTCGTCGGGCGACGGGGTGAAGGGCGGCGGCTGCTGAGTTTGTGCCCCGGTGGTCAAGAGCGATCCTTGGGTCAGCGGTCGAATGGCCGCGCGCCGCTGATAGCAAGCCCCGCGCCGGCCGCGAAGAGGAAACGCTTCGCCGCTGCGGCCGGAGTGGGCGTCGGTTCAGGGCAATGCGGTGTCCTGCCGAGCTGGCTAGCCGCGCGATTTTGAGGCAAGGTGTAGCGGCCTGAGCGCGACGCCGCCTGAAACCAGGCGGCGGGGCGGCGTCCTATGTCGACAGCATCTTGCGCGGCGACATCGACAAACCGGCCGACCTTTCAGTTCAGGCACCAACCAAGTACGAAACCGTCATCAATCTGAAGACCGTGAAGGCTCTCGGCCTCGCCGTCCCGGCCGCTCTGCTAGTGGCCGCCGACAAGGCGATCGAATAACGACAATACTGCTGCACTGCATTTGGCAGAAAGTAACCTGATCCTGCCGACCTTTGCATCACAGCAATCCGGCCGCTTTCTGGGGTAGACTGGCCGAGATATGCTCACCGCGAGCCTTTTTCAGGATGGAAGCGAAGCAGACTTTGGTCGCCAGCCGCCGGTTATGAAGCGCGGCTGCAACACCGCCTGACTGACTAACGCCAATTCGATATCCTGCAACGGCCCTGGTTGATAGGGGGACCGAATGCAATTCGATCAACTGAAACGCCGCCGCGAGGTCATCATGATGCTCGGCGGCATGGCAGCGTCCTCGGTCGCTTGCCCGTTTGCAGTGCACGCGCAGCAGGGTGAGAGGATGCGGCACGTCGGCCTGCGCGAGGGCCACACTGCCAACGATCCGGTCGTCAAAATGAAGATAGATCGATTTGTCTCTGGGGAGATGTCGCGGCAGAAAATTCCCGGAATGGCTGTCGCTGTTGTTAAAAACGGCGAGGCCGTGGTGGCAAAGGGATACGGTTTTGCAAACCTCGAGCACCAGGTGCCCGTGACCACGCACAGCATCTTCCAATCCGGATCTGTCGGTAAGCAATTCACCGCTGCTGCTATCGTGCACCTCGAAGAGCGTGGGAAACTCCGCCTCGACGACAAAATAGCTCGCTACCTGCCGCCCACGAAGGCACGATGGGGATCGATCACGGTGCGTCAGCTACTAACGCACACGTCGGGAATACCCGAGTATGAAGATGAGGTCGACTCACGCCGTGATTATTCCGAAAGGCAGCTCACGGAACTCGTGGGACTACTGCCGCGCAGATCGACACCCGGTCACAAATTCGAATACAGTAATAGCGGTTACTTACTACTTGGCATCATTATCCGCATGATAACGGGAAAGTTCCATGCGAATTACATTCGCGAGAATATTTTTGAGCCGCTTGGCATGAAGACGGCTCGTATTGTGAGCGACGCGGACATCGTCCCAAATCGAGTCGCCGGCTATCGCATGAGTAAGGATCGGATTTTGAATCAGGATTGGGTGTCGCCCACATTTAATCAAACGGCGGACGGATGTTACCGCCTCTCACTCAACGATTTTCTAGCCTGGGAGAGAGGCGTACGAGCGCGCGCACTTCTAAAGCCCGAAAGCTGGTCGCAAATCTTTACGCCGGTCGTCCTCAAGAGCGGCAAGACGCATCCCTACGGATTTGCATGGGAGATCAGACAGGAAAGTGGCCAGACGGTACACGGCCACGACGGTTCGTTTCAGGGTTTCGAAGCGATTCTGACGCGGTACATCGAAGAGGAACTCACGATCATCGCTCTCGCTAATCTCGCCGAAGTTGATTTGGCGCAAGTTACCCAACATCTCGCGGAGCTCATACGCCAAGAACGGTGACGGACGTGTGCGCCGGGCTCTTAATGTCAAAAGGTCCTCGACCTCGCCGTGCCGGGCAGCACTACTGGCCCTCATATCGATGAGGTCATCGAACAGGCTGGTCTCACTGTGCCATTTGGACTACTGAACGCTTGATCGAATAGAAGATGCTATTTACTGCGGTGCATGAGTCCGCTTCTGATGCTGTGGACGGCTCCTCCACCGGCGCGTGAGTGGCGTGGGTATGGTTTCAGTTGATGCAACCAGGATTGAGGGGAGCCCCAACATGCAGGTGGTTAGGACAGTCGGTCTCGACATCGCCAAGTCGATATTTCAGGTACACGGCGTTGA
>DATDLC010000048.1:0-6616 GCA_036519515.1 Pseudolabrys sp.
CGCCTGTGACATTCAGACGGGTTGGAATCGCGGGCCCGAATTCGTCTACCACATGAACGACATCGTCAAAAAAGCTGGCCTTTACAACGGCTGTACGTTCCGCGACTGCGGTCATGTCGAAGCCGTCCGTGGCACGCACAACCGAGCGCCTAATCTCTACGCGGCGATTGAGAAATTCAAATCGGAGCAATCCACAGCAAACTATCAGCCATGATTTGCTACACCACGTGATTGAATAAATGCGCAATGTCAAAGCCAAGAAATGGAGTGCGTACAAACCGGTTGGTCGCCGCCCATAACGGAAGATGTCAAAGCTGACGGATGTCCGCTTAGCGGATATTCAATGAAGCGCACAATGTCATCCGCGTTGAGGGTAAAGCGGACGCTCAATGCATTACCCAAAAAGGACGTGGAGTCGTCATCTCGGACCACGAATGCGCCGGAGAGTGCCGACTAACCCTGCGCTTTTTGATGCGGTGGTTTTGCCGAGCGTTCAAAGCATCATCGCCGCTAGGCGCCTTGGTGAGCAAGGTCGACGAGGCTTTTCCGTCAGCAGCGGGCAACGCCAATAGTTCAGGTACAGACTTCGGCCGCTCGTCCGCGGCCACTACGTGCACCACCTCATAGCCGTTCGCCTTCAGCTCCTTGAGAAGGATCGGTACCGCCATTGCCGTGGCCCGATGGATGTCGTGCATCAAAATGATGCCACGGCCTTTCGCATTCAGCCGTCGCATGGCACGTTGCACGATCGCGCGCGGGGTGCTGCCGCGCCACCAATCGTTCGTGTCGACGTCCGCGCTCCAGGTGACAAGCTGCTTGCCCTCCAGGAACCGTTCAATCGCATTGGTGCGGCCCAAGCCAGGCACGCGGAAGAAGGGCGAGAGCGCCTTGGCGTCTCCGAGCGCAGCCGCGACAGAATTGATGCCGCCGTTGACCTCGCGCTCGATCCTCTGCATCGACAGGCGTTCGAAGGCGTGTGGATGGCGCTGGCTGTGAGTGCCGATGGTGTGGCCTTCATTGTAGATGCGCCGGACGACGGACGGATTGGCATGCGCCATCTGGCCGACCAGGAAATAGGTGGCCTTCACGCATTGCGATGCCAACGTATCGAGAATGATGTCGGTATAAGGCGGGAGCGGGCCGTCATCGAAGGTGATTACCACCTCGTGGTCCTTCAGCGGCAGCGTCCGCTTGTACTGAATGGTACCAAGCAGGGTAAATTCGCCGGGATTGATGGTCAGCTCGCGGCTGGTGCCGAGGGCGTCTGGATTGCCGGGGCACGTCTCCGCGGAGGCCGAGACGGACAGGCCGCCCAGAATGCAAACAAACACGGCAACGATGAAGCGCAGCACTCGTTTTTTCCCGCACCTATTAACGCAATCCTTATACGGGAGCCCGAACGAATTTATGTGCTTCGAACTAATAAGGTTAATGCCGCAGCGTTGAACTTGAATCAATGAGTAGCGCATATCGAGAATGCGCGTTTGACCGCTTTTGGCCCTGGCGGACAATTCGGAATTGGCGTTGGAGTCCGCTTTCAGGGGCAAAGCTGACATCCGGTTGCTTCCGATAACCGTGTTTATCGGAAGCCTGACTGAAAGGGTGGGCCAATAAACAATCAATCACTGTCTTCCTCCAATGAGCGCATGCCTACCAGACGCGGCAGTTAGTTAGTAGCCGCCAATCCTGCTCCTGCTGGGAGCCGTCGGTCGTGCACGCCGCAGCCGCTACACGCCTGCTGAAAGAGCTCTTCCTGACTCACCAGCATGGCTGCTAGTTCTACCCCTGAACCGAGCATTGGCTCTTCGAGGCTTTCGCGATAAGCGCGTAAGGCTATGGGCCCGCGGCAGCATTGAGGGTAAAGCCTCGCGACGTGCCGCAGGTCAGGAGGAAAACAGATGACGGACGATCGAATGAAACGCGGTGCCCAGATCCGGGCCGAGGTTCTGGGCCAAGCGCATGTCAGCCAGCCGGGGCCAAATCCGAGCAAGTTCCAGAAGGCTTTCCAGGATTTCACGGTCGAGCACTGCTGGGGCAACGTCTGGGTGCGTCCGGGCCTGGAGCGCAAAACGCGGAGCATGCTCAATCTTGGCATGCTGTCGGTCATGGCACGCTGGCACGAATTCGAGGTACACGTGCGCGGCGCGCTCAACAATGGCGTGACCGAAGATGAGATCATAGAGATCATTTTGCAGGCAGGCGTCTATGGCGGCGTGCCGGTCGCGGCCGAAGCGATGCGTATCGCCGACCGCGCGGTGAAGACCTACAAAGAGCCCTAGAGTCGGCCACCATCAGACGACAGACCCCTATGCTTTCCGAAAAGTGCGCACTGGTGACAGGCTCTACTGCGGGGCTCGGCTATGCCATCGCCGAAAGCCTCGCGCGAGCCGGCGCGCGAGTCATTCTCAACGGATTGGCGGCGCCGGGCCAGGGGGAGGCGGCTGCGGCGCGGCTCTCGGCGGACACAGGCTACGAGGCAGCCTTCGATGGCGCCGATCTGCGCGACGTTGGCGCCATCGAACGAATGATCCGGGGCGGCGTGGCGCGGTTTGGCACGATCGACATTGTCGTCAACAACGCTGTCGTGCGGCATTTCAAGCCGATCCAGGCCTTTACCGCGCAGGAATGGGACACTTCGCTCGCAGTAAACCTGTCGGCGGCATTCCATTGCGTCCGGCTCACGCTGCCCCGAATGCTGGAGCGCCGCTGGGGCCGCATCATCAATATGTCCTCGATCTACGGCGCACGCGGAGTTGAGAACCGCGCCGACTATGTCACCGCCAAGACGGCGCTGCTCGGATTCACGCGGGCCATCGCTGCCGAAACGGCGAAGACGGGCGTGACCTGCAACGCGGTCGCGCCGGGCACGGTGCCATCGCCTGCCATCACTGAGCGCATCGCCGCTATTGCCGCTGCACAGAAGATCTCAATTGAACAAAGCCAGAATCCTTCCGGCTCTATCGTTGCGGTCGAGCGACCAGACGGCATCGATCAGCGGCTCGGGATCGAGCGACGGGCAGCCATATTTTGCCAGCGCGCGGAGCTTGGATTCGATCTCGGCATCACTCAACGGCCGCTTGGGCGTGCCACGGCCGTGCGCGATCCTTGCTTCGAGCATACGGCCGTCCTGCATTTCGATAGTGACATGCTTGACACGGTTTTGCGCAAACCGAACGAGGACGAATGTTTGAAACTTCAGCCATGCGAAAGGTAATTTGAAATGGCATATAAGGACGGTACTAAGAGCGGCGGTAAGAAGAAGGGGTCGAAGAACAAGTCGACCCTGGCTCGACTGGCTGCAATCGAGGAGGCCAGCAAGAAAATCGCGAGCGCTGATGGCAGCGGGGTTTTCCCCGGTGACGCACAGGCCCTGCTGGCTGTGATTTATAAAACTGAATCGTTTCCCCTCGACGTTCGCATGCGCGCCGCTGAGATGGCCAATACCAGGGAGCGTCCAGCGTTGCAGTCCGTCGACAGCAATATCAAGGACCAGCGAACTTATGTAGTCGAGATGCCAGCGCCAGTAAAAGACCTGGACGAGTGGAAGCGACTGCACGCAGCACCGGCACCAGATTCGGAAGCTGATGCCGAGTGGAACCAGCGCCTCGCGAGGATAGTGGACAGCGCGAAAGATCAGCCACAATAAAACAAACCGCGTTCCCCGTTGACGGCCTCCCGCGCTCTGGAACGCGGCTCCCCCCACCTCGTGACGGCGGACGTAACCGCGCGGGGTGGGGGACTTCTCCGCGCGGCGACTTTTTCCAAACTGGATTTAACTTTCTCATGAGCAAACAACCGGAATGCGCCCTATGCGACGAGCGGCTGTGCGGGCCATCTTCGGCGCACCGCGCGCGGCTTTGTCGCTTACGATGCCAACGACAAGCCCGTCGGGATTTTCGCAGACACTGATCTCGCCGCACAAGCACTACTCGATCAACAATCAAACGGAGAAGAGTAGCAGACATGTTTCTTCGACCTGATTTCTACGGCACGCTATGCGCGCTAATCTTCGTTTTCTTTATCCTATTACTAAAACTCTAAAACCAGAGCCAGGCTGTGCGTCATTGCCGCGTGCGCAAGCGCCCTTCCGCGCACGCGGCCGAGGGTATAGTTTGATCTGCCAGTCTGTGAAAGGGATACACCAAAGTCACAGGCGTGATCAGCATTGCTGCCGTCGGCACCCGCATCCCGTTGGCGGACGCACATCTCCCCGGAGACAGCGCGATGAAACCGATCATACCCTTGTTCAAGTCCGCGTTGCTGGCGCTAACCACATTGTTCGCCGCACCCGCCCCTGTCGTCGCCAAGGACAATGGCGAGTGGAAGGTCAACGGCGATCTGATCGGAAAGAAGGACAAGGTGGCTGAAGACCTCAGCGGCATCGCCTGCACGACCGACAGTGGATTCCCGCGTACATGTCTGCTTATCGACGACGAGCAGCAATCGGCGCAAGTCGCGACCTTGAGCGAAGGCGAGATCACAGCCGGCCGGCTGATCCCACTGATCGACGATCGGTTTGACGGCAACCCCGTCGAGCTGGACGGCGAGGGCGTCGCCTTTGCCGATAATTTTTTCTACGTGATCGGCTCGCACGGGCGACCCCGCCACGACAAGGACGCGACCGATCAGGCCAAGGAAGCCGCCCGGGTTGCCGCCGGGCTCGCCGCCTCCAGCAAGCTGATCCGGCTCAAATTCAATCCGGCGACCGGCGAGATCGCGCGCGAGCCCGCCGTGCCGCCGTCGAGCGCGCTGGCCAAGTTGATCGCGGCCGAAGCTTTGTTAGCGCCGTCCGAAGGCAAGACACTGGAAGACGGCGGCGTGACGGTGGAGGGCGTCGCGGTCGGCGGCCAGCGGCTGTTTGCAGGCTTTCGTGGGCCGGTCATCGAAAACAAGCGCGCCGTGATCCTGTCGGCCGCGCTCGGCCATTTCTTCGACGGTAAGCCGGCGGAAGTGACGCTGCATCTGCTGCCGCTCGGGCCTGGGCGCGGCGTGCGCGACCTCGCGGCCTTCGATCAGGGCATCCTGATCCTTGCCGGACCCATGCAAGACGTCGGCGGAACCTACTCGGTCTATAGGTGGGACGGCGCAAGCAGCAGCGCAAAACTTCTGATGGATCTGCCCGATTTCATCAGCGAAAAAGGCAAGCAGTGGAAGCCCGAAGCGCTGCTACCGCTCGATCGCGACACCAGCGGCGTGCGGGTTCTGGTGCTGTTGGACAGCGCCAAAGAAGGAAAACCGCGCGCAGTTCGCGTTCCTTATCCGTGACCCGCCTTATCAGTGACTTGGATGCGGTGCGACCTCATTCTTCAACCCGCTGTCCGTCTGTAAGGCCGTCTGCATTTTCCCCGCGCGGTAATACTCGCCGGAACATTAGTTGGATGGCCCTATGTACCGCGCCTTAAAATATCGCATCGCCTGTTCGCGGCTCGCTGCGTAGCCGCGATTATAGACCGAGGGCGGTTGCTCCCGTGCGGTTATCGTCCAAAACCACGGCTGTGCCTGCGGTGCTTGCGGGTTGCGCAGGATGCGGCCGCATACTGCTCCGCTCGCGTCACCGAGCCTCACATCGTAGTCGTCCTTGTCCCAATGATCCTCACCACGGCTTTTGCGTGCCGATACAAGAACAAGCTTTGCGTCATTCACCTCAGAATGTGCCATCGTGAACACGAGTCGCTGCAGCCAAGCCCCGATATTCGTTCAGTTCAAGTGAACCGCCATGACGAACTAGGCAGCCCGGTTATGCTTTTTGTGTTTGTCGCCACTGTGGGCTGGGCGTTCCAAAAACCGATCGGCTTCACTCTGGTAGTCATCGGCCAGCTTGCGCAAATTCCGCTTCGAAGAGCCGTGCCCTTCGCATTGCGAATAAAGCAGCCTTGCCAGTTTCAGTAATTCGTCTCTGCGCGACATGAGGCTATCCGGTGCGTCGCCCTGCGCTTCAATTAGTGCCCGGATGCGAGTTTTACTAGGGGACCCGTTCCTGTTGCGTCGTTCGTCGAGTTAAAAAATTCCGTCTATCGCGCGTGCCCTTTGATCGGGGCTGATGCTTTTTCACATCGGAACAAAAATTTTACAGTCGTTTGTCTTTTTTAAATGCGGCGACGGAAAAGCCAGGCCAACATCATCGAGGCCGCGTCCCCGAAAAGCCAAAACGCGGTTGCTTTGGGCCAGGTTTCGCCAACCGCCTGGCCCTTTCTTTTTGGCTGCGCGGATAAAGAAGATTATTCCAAAAAGTGGGGGCCACCATCTGGCATCGATGGCGGCCCCTTGTGTGCGAGCCACCAGCTTCTGGGGGGTTCGGGGTGGGGGACGAGCCGGTGGCAATTCCTATAATTCAGTTTTGAAGGATTGGTTCCGGGCTCGTTCGATTCGATGGGAACATTCTCTGACTATCGTAATTCTTTACATCGAACCGTTTGGATGGCGGGCTTGCATGAAGCCAGAACCACGGGGCGTTGCATTGGGCCTGTTAATTGCAGGTTTTGCGTTGGCCGTGGTGCTGGCAATCGCTCAGGTGCGTCCAGCCGATCTTGAGGCTCCAGGTCTAAAATTTGTAAGTCCCGGAATCGCTCGAAAATAGGCAGCGGCGCATAAATTTTTCCATACCGAGCCGAAACCG
>DATDLC010000049.1:0-51998 GCA_036519515.1 Pseudolabrys sp.
GCCGACGTCACAACGATACGTCCGGAAACCAGCATCAAGAGTGCGGCGGACTGGCTGCGCGCAAAGAATATTGGCGCTCTCGTGGTGACGAGTGGGAACGCAGTTCTTGGTCTCGTTTCCGAACGCGAAATCGTTCACGCATTTTCTCGCTACGGCGAGGCAACCGGGTCGATGCCCGTGAAGGAAATCATGCAAAACGGCGTGACCACCGTGCCCCCGAACGAGAGTGTCAGTCGCGTGATGAATCTGATGACGCACCATCGCGTGCGCCACATACCAGTGCTGCGCGACGGTAGGCTCGCCGGCATCATCAGCATCGGCGATGTGGTCAAGCAGCGTCTGGACGATCTGGAGCTTGAGACGAACGTCCTACGCGATGCCTATAATGCCGCGCGTTGACTCATAGACATGCCGCGACGTCCGCTGATGGCACTTGGCTGAGCTGTTGCGCCGCAAATGTCCGCTTTCGGGGGTAAAGCGGACATGCCGTTTTGCGCTGCAAATGTCCGCTTATGACCCAAAGCGGACATCGCCGGATCAGACATCCCTTACGGCTGCTTCCCAATTTGCTACGCTTGGTTAGCGTCGTCCCTAGCCCTTCGACTGGGATGGTCGCATGCACCAGGAGATTTCATAATGGCGCGCGATGCCTCGCTTGCGGGCCTGCCGTCGATGGACGAGGTCTGGGACTGGCACCAAAAACTGTCGGCGATGGGCACCCGGTATACAGGGAGCCCGGGCCACGTGTGCTTTACCGACTGGCTGCAACAACAGTTCTCGGCCGTGCGGGGTTTTCAGCTGCACACCGACCGGATCACCTTCCATCGATGGCTCGCGCAAAACTGGTCGCTGTCGATCGATCAGGACGCCTCGGTGGGTCCCTCTGGGTCGGTGCCGGTTAGCTACTACTACCCGTACTCGGGCTACACGGAACCGGGTGGCGTCAGCGGCAGGCTGGTCGACCTCGGCATGTACACGAACACGCCGGGGTTCTGGGCGCCCGCGACGCGCGAGATCGCTCTAGTACGGGTACCTCCGTCCACGTTCTCGCTCAACGGCCGCCAGACGCCGACAGGTGGTTTCGAGCCTGGCAAGACCTCACAGGAGGCCGCACTCGGCTATGCAAAGTACGCGAGCCTGCTGACGAATCCGGTGTTCCAGGGGGTCTTCGCTGCCGTCAATCTGCTGGATGCGAAGAACGCCGATGTGCGCGGTGTGATCTGCGTCTGGACGGGGATGTCGGATGACCAGGTCGCCAACCAGTACAACCCGTTCACAAGCCGTACCCGAACAGTGGAGGGGTGCCCGTGCCGGATGACCGCGGGTGCCCGGCGCTGTGGGTCGGTGATCGCACCGGTCGCTCGCTCGCCCGCTCCGCAGCGATCGGCCATCCCAAGGTTACACTGACTCTCACCGCCTCGATCACACCCGATGCGGCGACCGAGACGGTGTGGGGCGTGCTGCCGGGTACTGACTCAGACCACCAACGCGGCCTGATTGTGAACACACACACCGACGGCCCGAACGTGCCCGAGGAGAACGGCGCACTGGGCATGCTCGCGCTCGCGCGGTACTTCGCCGAACGTCAGCGACGCCGCGACCTGTATTTCGTAATGGTGACCGGGCACTTCCAGCTTGCACAGCCGCAGTTCCTCAAGCCGATCCCGAAAGCGCGCGAAGTGATCGGTAAAGACGCGATCAGCCGGTGGATGTACGATCATCCCGCGATCTACCGGAACGCGCTCGCTGGCGTAACGATTGAGCACCTCGGCTGCACGATGTGGGCTGACAACGCCAACGGCGAGTACACGCCGACCGGCGGGTACGAGTGGAGCACCACCTACACCACGCAGAAGCAGGGCACGGTCAACAAGACCAACCTCGAACAGCAGACTTACCTCGCCGCGGTCCAGGCCGCGAACCGTTCCGGCGCCACCGCCTATCCGGTCGTCACGGTGCTTCCCGGCGCGGAGCCTCTCTTCGTCGGCGAGAGCGCTCCGCTCTACGCCAGCGGACTCGGGACGGTTTCGCTGTGCCCGCTGCCTTCCTACGTGTTGCAGGCGGGCTCCCGAACCCAGCCGGATCTGTTGAACCTCGAAAAGCTCGACAAACGCCTGATCTACGGGCAGATCCTGAGCTTCGCCGGGACGATCAGCGCGTTGGACGCAGCGCCGGCAACCGACTTCTGAGCGAACGCCGCAAGATCCGCGGTACGGACAGTCGATTGGCGAAGTCAAACCTGGTCGCAAGCTGCGAACTCCATCCGCAACGAATGCCGCTTACTGGCAATTGTCCCTATGTCCGCTTTTGGCCCAAAGCGGACATCCCAAGTTGCACCGCACATGTCGTTTGGCGGCAAGCGCCGAGCGCGACGGCGGTGGTGCGTTAGTGGACGAGGGTCCACGCGAAGAACAAAAGCACAATTGCCGCCGCGCCAAAGAGCTGTAGTTGACGTAGTTCAAAGTCTAAATGGTGGTCATTTCGTGTTGTCATGGGCGGTCCCCACCCGAAGAATTAATTCCAATGCTATTTCTTCACGGCGGCAGCGGTACTGCACTTAGGGAAACGATACCTGCACCTAGGGATAGGACGGCCTTTAGCCGCGCTTCCTGACCCGCTGTCGTTCATATCTTTTCAATGAACGGTACCGTATGGCGGCGCGGTCAGGCGGGCATCACGGCGGCTAGTATAAGAAACAAAGCCAGCCCGCTAAGCATGACAACTTCCTCAATGTAGCTGCGATCGAATTCGATGGACATTTGTCGCTCCCATCCATGCACAGTTCCTGTTGCAAACATGGATCGGTAATCCGACTCCCAATATGAAGTAGCTCACACAGCTCAGGGCCTATTCGCGCCTGACAAACGTCAGACACCCTGACAGCGCAGCGAACGCCCCAGCGGCCACGGCTGGGGCAATGCGGGGGCAGTTTGCGGACATAGCGCGGACACGGTTTGGCGGCCCGGCGGCCGATTGCGCTAACTGCTTGTTTTGTTGGAGGCGACGGCCGGAATCGAACCGGCGTACACGGATTTGCAGTCCGCTGCGTAACCACTCCGCCACGTCGCCAGCCGGAAAAAAAGCGGTCAGGTTCAGCTCAGCCCTATATAGGAGTGAAAGCGCCACGACAATCGCAAGCGGAACCTTGCGTTTTGGCCGTCATTGCAGCAGAAGAAACCGGTTCCCGCGCTTTTTGATCGAGGTCTGCGATGACCGATTTCGCTGCCGCACGCCGCAATATGGTGGACGGCCAGGTCCGTACGGCCGACGTCACCGATCTGCGGATCCTGTCCGCGATGCTCGACATTCCCCGCGAGAAATTCGTGCCGCCGGCCTCTGCCGCGCTTGCCTATCTCGATCTCGACCTTCCGGTCGGCGAAAAGGGCACTCGGAGACTGCTCAAGCCAATGGTCCTTGCCAAGTTGATCCATGCGCTCGAGCTGACATCGCGCGATCGGGTTCTGGACGTAGGCTGCGCCACCGGATACGGGGCAGCGGTGCTGGGCCACGTCGCGGGCCATGTGACCGCGCTCGAAGAGGACACAGGCTTTGTCCAGGCGGCCCATTCGGCATTGGCCGGCCATCAGAATGTCAGCGTCGTGACAGGCCCGCTGACCGGGGGCTGGCCGAAGGGGGCGCCATATGACGCCATTATTCTTGAAGGGGCGACGGAGACGCCACCTGAGGCTTTTCTGCCTCAGCTGAGCGAAGGCGGGCGTCTGGTCTGCATCCTGGGCGGCGGGCCCGGTGCCAAGGCCATGTTTTATTGCAGATGCAGTAACGAACTGGGTGGGCGGCCCATATTCGATGCCGGCGCGGCCGTATTGCCCGGCTTCGCCAAGGCCAAGGCTTTCGCCTTCTGAATAACCCTGTCCAAAACGTTGCGGAAATGTCCCAGTCCGCCCCTAAACTGATTTGGGAGCGCCCCGAGGGGTTTAAGCGCTGGGTTCGGACGCCTATTGTTCCGCTTCTTTAGCGCGAATCTGGCCTCTTTCTGGACGCGTGACGGGCGGGGTTTGGATGGCCGATCGAGGCCTTGTTAGACGCATGCGCAGGTTTGCGGTCGGTACGATCGCATGCGCCGGCGGAGGATTCATGCTCCTCCCGGCTCTTGCCGACACGCTCGATGGGGCGCTGGTTCTGGCGTATCAGAACAATCCGACGCTGAACGCGCAGCGCGCCTCGGCCCGCGCGACCGACGAAGGTGTGCCGCAGGCGCTGTCGGGATACCGGCCGCGGGTGAGCGTGAACGGCTCGATCGGCACGCAGTACTGGGACACGACCAGTAAGCCGTCCGTCAACCTCCCCGTCTATATTCATCAATCCGGCAACATGACGCCGAACAACTACGGCATCACGGCGACGCAGACGTTGTACAACGGCTTTCAGACATCGAACCGCACGCGGCAGGCGGAGAGCCAGGTGCAGGCGGCGCGCGAGAACCTGCGGGTGACCGAGCAGGGCACGCTGCTCAACGCGGTGACCGCCTACATGAACCTGCTGCGCGACAGCGCGATTTTGGATCTGCAGCGGCGCAACGTCGAGGTCCTGCAGGAGCAATTGCGGCAGACGCGCGACCGCTTCAATGTGGGCGAGGTGACGCGCACCGACGTGGCGCAGTCGGAATCGCGCCTGGCCGCCGGGCGCTCACAGGTGCTGAGCGCCGAGGCGACCTACAAGGCCTCGGTTGCGACCTACCGGCAGGTGATCGGGGTCGAGCCAGGACGGTTGGCGCCAGGCTCGCCGGTCGACCGCTTTTCGCCGTCCACGCAGGGGGCGGCGATCGGGCTTGGCACGGCGACGCACCCGGCGGTGACGAACGCGCAGTACAATGTGGATGCGGCGCTGTTGCAGGTGAAGGTCGCCGAAGGCGCGCTCTATCCGACGCTGTTGGTGCAAGGCAGCGTGCTGCAGCAAAACGAGAGCAGCCAGAACGCACTCAAGACCTTTAACGCCACTGTGCTCGGCCAGCTCACCGTGCCGATCTACCAGGGCGGGTCGGAATATTCGCTAATCCGGCAGGCGAAGGAGACGCTGGGCCAGCGGCGGCTTGATCTTGAATCGGCGCGCGATCAGGTGCGGCAGAACGTGGTGCAGTCGTGGGGTCAGCTGGACGCCGCGAAAGCCAATATCGAGGCGACGCAGGCGCAGGTGCAGGCGAGCGAGATCGCGCTCAACGGGGTGCGCGAGGAAGCGCGGGTTGGCCAGCGCACGACGCTCGACGTCTTGAACGCGCAACAGGAACTGGTGAATGCGCGGGTGGCGCTGGTGAGCGCGCAGCGCGACCGGGTGGTCGCCTCCTTCACGCTATTGTCGGCGGTGGGGCGGCTGTCGCCGCAGGTGCTCGGGCTGCGGGTGCCGGTCTATGACGCCAACGTGCACTACCAGCAGGTGCGCGATACCTGGGCCGGCGTGCGCACACCCGACGGACGCTGAGCGCCGAATCGCGCGTGGTGTCAGGGTCCCGTGTCCACAGTTCGTAGCGCAGACACGGTTTTCCATCTGCCACACACGTCCGTCTCTGGCGTATAAACGGTATAACGGCAGTGATTCGCGTTGGTCATGGCTTAGCCATTGCGGCGCGGAGCGCGGGGAGCGTGTCGGGATTAACGGGTAATGACCCAAGCGGCGAAGGCGCGAGAGCCCTCGATGGAGGAAATCCTGGCCTCCATTCGGCGTATCATTGCCGATGACGATGCCAGCAAGCCTGCCAAGACGCCCGAGGCAGCCGCTCCGGCGAAGCAACAACCCGCCGTAACGACGGCATCCAGCCGCCCCACTGCGCCTGCCGCGCCGCCACCGAAAACGGTCGCGCCGCCGCCTGCGCCAAAGCCGGTAGTGCCGACCAATGCGCCGGTCAGTGCGACGGCCAACAGTCAGGATGAAATCGACGCGATGCTCGCAGAACTCGGTGGGGCGACTGGGGCCGAAAAACCGTCGACGCCCGATGTGCTCGACCTGACCGAGGCGATGGCCGCGCCGGCGATGCCGGCACCGCCACCACCGCCGCCGCCAAAACCGGCGCCGGGCTTCCGTACGATCGATGGTACGTCAGATGTCGTGTTCACCACAAAGCCTGAGCCACCAATTGATCGCGCGCTGATCTCGAACGAGACCATGGCGGCGGTTGACAGTGCCTTCAATGCGCTTGCGCACACCATCATCGGACAGAACGCACGTACGCTCGAGGACCTAGTGAAGGAAATGCTGCGGCCGATGCTCAAATCGTGGTTGGACGACAATTTGCCCAGCATGGTCGAACGCATCGTGCGCGCCGAGATCGAGCGCGTGTCACGCGGAAGGCCGTAGTTCGGCCTGCGAACAATCGCGGACCTCATTTGTCTCGTCGTGCCTGGCCTTGTGCCGGGCATCCATGTCTTTTGGGTGCGCGGTCAGTTTAAGACGTGGATGGCCGGGTCAAGCCCGGCCATGACAGTGAGGGTGAAATCCTAAATGCCAGCGTCGCGACGCCGCTTCAGCGCGCGTGCGAACCACAATCCGAGCGCCAGAAGACCGACCGCGGCAATGATAAAAACCGGTACCGCCGTGAAGCGGTCGAAAATCAGTCCGTTAATGGCAACGCCGAGCGTCTGCCCGAGATAGAGCGCGGACGAAAAAATCGCAACCGCAGTGCCGCGCGCTTCCGGTGTCGTTTGCGTGGCGTTGGTCTGCAGCGTGTTGTGCAGCATGTAATAGCCAAGCCCGATGGCAGTGATGGCGAAAGGCGCGAGATAGGCATGGGGCGTGAACGCAATTGTCAGGTAGGCGAGGGCGAGCATCGCGCCGCCGGCGGTGACCAGTCCGATCTGGCCGAGCCGGTTCACAAGTCCCCGCACCGAGAGGCTGTAGATCAACCCGCCGATCGCGAAGGCGCCGACGAAAATTCCGACCAGGGCAAAACTGAATCCGAAACGTAGATGCAGATCTGCGCCGACGAATGCGAAGGCGCCGAACATGAACAGGCTTTCGATGAAACCCATTGCGATCACGGCACGCGCCCATGGCGCGCGCAAGACGGTGGCATAGTCTTTCACAAAGCCGCGCGAGCGCGTGGCCGTGGCGTGGCCCGCGTGCGTAATCGGATTGCGGAAGAACTCAATCAGCAATGCGACGGTCGCAACCGCAAAGAGCGCGGCGAGAAAGAAGAACACGTTGCGCCATCCGAAAAGATCGCCGAGGACGCCGCCGGCGGCCTGGCCGAACAACTGACCGAGGATCTGCCCGGACAGGAAAGTGCCGAGCACCTGCTGGCGACGCTCGTAGGGGATGACGTCGCCAAGGAATGCCATCGCCAGCGGAATGATCCAGCCGGCGGACAGGCCGCAGGCGAGGCGCGCCGCGACAAGCATCGGCAGCGATCCGGCAAATCCGCACATCAGCACCAGCACCGTCGACATGGCCGCCGCTGCCGTGACGCAGGCATATTTGCCGAAGCGGTCGCCGACCGGTCCGATGATGAGTTGTACCGAGCCGTGCGCCAGCGCGTAGGCGGTGACCACGATCGAGGCGGCGCCGACGCTGACGCCGAAGTCGGCGGCGATCTGCGGCAATAACGAATCCGACACCCGCACCATCGACTGGCTGGCGAAGGAGGCCAGGGCCAGCAGCGTGATGGCGGACGTGGCGCTGCCGCGCGGAGCGGTCGAAGAGGTGGTCAAAGTTGACTCCGGCGGGTCCGGCGGGCTTTCTACCGCGCGATTATATGGTGTCACCGCTCATCCCCGCGAAAGCGGGGATCAAGTGCAGCCTAGCAGCCGCGGTACTGGATCCCCGCTTGCGCGGGCATGAGCGGAAAATGGTCACGTCACGGCATCCTTTTCTACGCGGAGTCGGCAACGTTTTAGATGATCGACAAAACCTACCAGCCCTCGGAAGTCGAAGGCCGCATCTACCGGACTTGGGAACAGGCGGGCGCCTTCCGCGCCGGCCGGCCCGAACGCGCCGGTGCGAAGCCTTACTCTATCGTCATCCCGCCGCCGAACGTGACCGGCTCATTGCATATGGGCCATGCGCTGAACAACACGCTGCAGGACATCCTGTGCCGGTTCGAGCGAATGCGCGGCAGGGACGTGCTCTGGCAGCCGGGGACTGACCACGCGGGCATCGCGACGCAAATGGTGGTCGAGCGCCAGCTGATGGAACGTCAGGAGAAAGGCCGCCGCGAGATGGGTCGTGAAGCCTTCCTCAAGCGGATCTGGGAATGGAAGGCGGAGAGCGGCGGCACCATTGTCAATCAGCTGAAGCGGCTTGGCGCGTCCTGCGATTGGTCGCGCGAGCGCTTCACCATGGACGAGGGGTTGTCGCGCGCCGTTCTTAAAGTTTTTGTGGAACTTCATCGCGCCGGCCTTATCTACAAGGACAAGCGGCTGGTCAATTGGGATCCGAAGCTGCTGACGGCGATTTCCGACTTGGAAGTGATCCAGGTCGAGACCAAAGGCCATCTCTGGCACCTGCGCTATCCGATCGAAGGCAAGACCTTCAATCCGGACGACCGCTTGACATTCATTGTGGTGGCGACGACGCGTCCGGAGACGATGCTGGGCGATGTTGCCGTTGCCGTGCACCCGGATGACGAGCGCTACAAAAACCTGGTCGGCAAGAACGCGACCTTGCCGCTAGTCGGACGGAGAATTCCGATCATCGCCGACGAGTATTCCGATCCGGAGAAGGGCTCGGGTGCGGTGAAGATTACGCCGGCGCACGATTTCAACGATTTCGAGGTCGGCAAGCGGCATAACCTGCCGCAAATCAATATCTTCAGCGCGGAAGCCAAGCTTCAACTGAAAGATAATGCTGACTTCGTAGCCGCTGTGCCGAAGTCGGTCGATCTCGATGGGACGCTTGCCATGCACGGCACGGACCGTTTTGCCGCGCGCAAGGCGATCCTTGCACGCCTGGAAGAAAAAGGTCTCGTCGAAAAAACCGAGCCGCAGTCGCACGTCGTGCCGCATGGCGACCGCTCGAACGTGGTGATTGAGCCGTTTCTGACCGACCAGTGGTACGTCAACGCGAAAGAACTGGCGAAGCCCGCGATCGCCGCCGTGCGCGCGGGCAAAACGAAATTCGTTCCCAAGAATTGGGAGAAAACCTATTTCGACTGGATGGAAAACATCCAGCCCTGGTGCATCTCGCGCCAGCTCTGGTGGGGCCATCAGATTCCGGCGTGGTACGGACCCGACGGCAAGGTGTTTGTCGCGTTGACAGAAGCCGAGGCGCAGGCGGACGCCGACAAGCACTATGGAAAAAAGGCAAAGCTCACGCGCGACGAAGACGTGCTCGACACCTGGTTCTCATCCGCGCTGTGGCCGTTCTCGACGCTCGGCTGGCCCGACAATACGCCCGAGCTCAAGCGTTACTACCCGACCTCAACGCTGGTGACGGGCTTCGACATCATCTTTTTCTGGGTCGCGCGCATGATGATGATGGGTCTCCATTTCATGCAAAAGGAGCGCCCCGGCGCTCCGTTGGAAGAAGTGGTCCCGTTCCACGACGTCTATATCCATGCGCTGGTGCGCGACGCCTCCGGCGCCAAGATGTCGAAGTCGAAAGGCAACGTGATCGATCCTCTGGCGCTGATCGATGAATATGGTGCGGACGCGCTTCGCTTCACGCTTGCCGCCATGGCGGCGCAGGGGCGCGACATCAAGCTCTCGACGCAGCGCGTGGAGGGCTATCGCAATTTCGCGACCAAGCTGTGGAACGCCGCGCGCTTTGCCGAAATGAACGGTTGCGCGAGCGTCGCCAATTTCGATCCGCAATCGGCGAAGGAAACGCTCAACCGCTGGATCGCACACGAAACCGCGAAAGCCGCGGCCGAAATTACCGAGGCGATCGAAGCCTACCGCTTCAACGATGCGGCGACGGCGGTCTATCGCTTCGTGTGGAATATCTACTGCGACTGGTATCTGGAGCTGGCAAAGCCGCTGCTTACGGGCGCGGATGGTGCGGCAAAGAGCGAGACGCAGGCCGTGGTGGCCTGGGCGCGCGACAAGATCCTCAAGCTGCTTCAGCCCTTCATGCCCTTCATCACCGAGGAATTATGGGCGGTGACCGGCAAGCACGACGCTCTGCTGGCGCTGGATAAATGGCCGCAGCTCACGGGTCTTGCCGATGACAAGGCCGAAGCGGAAATCGGTTGGGTCATCGATCTTGTCACCGCCATCCGTTCCGTGCGCGCCGAAATGAACATTACCGTGGCGATCCCTCTGGTGCTCGCGGGCGCCTTAGCCGAGACCAAGGCGCGGGCCGACCGTTGGTCGGAGTTCATCAAGCGGCTGGCACGCGTGTCAGAGATCGCGTCCGCATCAGCGCCCCCTCAGGGCTCGGTGCAGCTCGTCGTGCGCGGGGAGACGGCAGCTCTGCCGCTCAAGGGCGTGATCGACGTCGCCGCCGAAGGCGCCCGGCTCGCAAAGGAGATGAAGAAGGCGGACGCGGACATTGCCCGTGTCGATGCAAAGTTGAGCAATCCCAACTTCATGGCGCGGGCGCCGGAAGAGGTGGTTGAAGAAGAAAAGGAGAAGCGCGAGGAGGCGCTCGCGCGCAAAGCCAAGATCGCGGAGGCGCTGGAGCGGCTCAAGGGCGCCACATGATCGATCCCAACAACCGCCCCGGCGGCGATACCCTCATCCTGACCGCCAAGAGCGCCAACAAGATCCAGTGGTTCGATGCGTCGACGCTCGCGCATATTGCCGATCTCGACATGCCGGCTTCGACCCACGAGCTGATCCGCTCGTCGGATGGGAAAAAGATCTACGCGTCGGTCTATGGCGGCGGCATCTTCGGCAAGAACAAGGATCCCGACCGGCGCGTTGGGGTGATCGATCTCGCCGCGAAATCGCTCGAACGGACCATCGATGTCGGCGAAAACATCGCGCCGCATTCAGTGATGATGGATGCGGCCGGCACGCTGTGGTCGACCGGCGAGCTTGGCAATGCGGTTCTCGCCATCGATCCGCAAACGAACAAGGTTGAGCGCATCGATATCGGCGGCTCGCCGCACTGGATCGCCGTCAGTCACGTGACGGGAGAGCTTTTTGCCTCGTTCAAGACCAGGGAGGCGGTGGCGGTCCTTGATACCGCTACGCGCACGGTGCTCGGCACCATCGCCATCCCGCATGGCGCGGAAGGCCTTGCAGTCGCGCCTGACGGCGAAACGCTCTTTGTCTGCGCACATTGGAAAGGTGTTGTGCATGTGTTCGACGCACGGACGCATACGCTGCGCAAGACCATTGCCATCGAAGGCGCGCCGGGCGAGGCTAATCAGCTGCGCCGGGTGCGGGTATCGCCCGACGGGCGCCATGTCTGCGCCTCCTCGCATGTCGATGGTTTCGCGGCCGTCTACGATGCCGCAACGCTGAAACAGATCGGCGGCTTCGACACGCCAAAAGCGCCCATGGGGTTCGGTTTCGCCGCCGACGGCAAGCACGCCTATCTCTGCTGCCACGACGCCGCCGTAACGCTCGAATTCGACCTGGCAAACGGCAAGATCACGCGCCAGTTTCCGACCGCGGCGGGCTGCGAGTTCGTGATTTCGTATTGACGACCAAATTGTCATTCCGGGGCACGCTGAAAGCGCGACGAACGTGCAACATATTCGGCGTCATGCCCGGGCTTGACCCGGGCATCCATGATGAATTTCAGCCGGGTAACGACCTAAATTGCCTGTTGATCGGCCTCATGGATTGCCGGGACAAGCCCGGCAGTGACGGCTGAGAGGTGTGTGCATAGCCTCGGGGCATCACGCGCCAGTTTCCGACCGTGGCGGGCTGCGAGTTTGTGATTTCGTATTGACGACCAAATTGTCATTCAGGGGCGCGCTGAAAGCGCGACGAACGTGCAACACATCATGCCCGGGCTTGACCCGGGCATCCATGATGAATTTCAGCCAGGTAACGGCCTAAATTGCCCGTCGATCGGCCTCATGGATTGCCGGGTCAAGCCCGGCAATGACGGCTGAGAGGCGCCTGCATAGCCTCCGGTTTAGCGAAACGGCTTGCTCAGGAACGGGGAGCCCTTCAACCCGTAGCGCCAGGGCTTCTCCGCCGCCTTGGTGATACCGATGCGCACGCCGGTTGCGATCGCCGGCGTCTCGCTACGCGCACGCAATTCGAAGGGCGCGCGGTCGAGCGGCAGGCCGTTGTGCTCGCGGGCGACCGCCAGCGCCTCGCATAATTTTCCCGGCCCAGAGCACAGCGCGCGCTCTGCGCGCAGGCCGCGCCGGCGGCGCATTGTCGGCACGCCGTGTGTCGGCTCGAGCGCGCGGATCAGGATGGCGCTGGCGCTGCCTTCCTCCTCGCACACGAAATTCAGGCACCAGTGTATGCCGTAGGAGCGGTAGACATAAACGTAGCCCGCCGGACCGAACATCACGGCATTGCGCTCGGTGCGTCCGTTGAATGAATGCGCGGCGGGATCGGTGTGGTGATAGGCCTCGACCTCGACGATCACGCCGCCAATGCCGTCGACGAGCAGCGTCGCGCCGATCAGTTCGGGCGCGACCTCGTGCACGGAGCGGTCGAAAAAAGAACGGCGGAGGCGAGGGGGCATGTCCGTGTGTAGATGACCGCGTCACAAACTCGGTGTCGTGCGCGCACGGTACACATTCCGCGCGCGTTGTCATTCCGGGCGCGCTGAAAGCGCGAACCCGGAATCCAAAAACAACGACCGTGCGAGACAAAGCACGTCCTCCCCCACGTTATGGCCGGGCGAAGGCGCGAAGCGCCGTCTTCGCGCCTGAAGTCCCGGCCATCCACGTCTTTGCCGCCGCCATGTCGTAAGACCTGGATGCCCGCGACAAGCGCGGACATGACGGTGGAGAGGCAATACGACCTGCATATATATCCGTCTTGACTTTAATCCTATATGATATTATTCCTAGTGATGTCCGGTCCGCCAGAGGGCGCTCTCATGAGGCGTCATGCGGGTGGGATCGGATGCGGCGCCCGCGGCCGGGAGGAAACGCAACCTCTCGCACTCGGGCGGCGCCGGGGCTCCGCCCCGCGGCCAATACGAGCTGCCCGGCAGGAGCTTGGCCATTCGGGGGCCGATACCGCCCGCCTGCGCCTTCGCCAATGGGCGAAGCCGGCGCGGGAAGAACGGACGGCTCCCGCAAAGCGCGGCCCGGCGCTGTAGGGAAGACGCCCGCGATGGCGCGCCATGAGGCGCCCGCGTTCTCGAGAGGGAGCGCGGCATCAAACGAACAATGGTTGCGCCACCTGGCGCGCCATCTCCCTCGCCTTTTGCGAGAGGGTGCTGTGGAAAACGGAGGCAGGCCTACCCAGGGGCCTCGACAAACAACATGGGCGATAACACTTGGCCTACAGCGACATAGGTGTTGCCGCTTACCTACACTTGTGACCGCTTTGCAACAGTTCTGGAACATTTAACCCAGGGAGGAGGTTAGCCCAAGGCGTGCCGCGATTCGGCCATACCATTCAACCACATCGATGCCCGCCAAGCCGGCTGCCTTCACTGCATATGCCGGCTGGGTCGACCCGGCAGCGATAACCGGGGCTGGGCGACAAGGGACCGATGGACGCGAAATCCAGTCTGAAGTCGAAACTTCCGAGCCGGCACGCCACCGAGGGGCCGGATCGGGCGCCGCATCGCGCCTTCTATTACGCGATGGGTCTGACACCAGAACAGATCCACCAGCCTTTCGTTGGCGTCGCGACCTGCTGGAACGAGGCGGCTCCCTGCAACATTGCGTTGATGCGCCAGGCGCAGGTAGTGAAGAAGGGCGTGGCCGCGGTCGGCGCGACCCCGCGCGAATTCTGCACCATCACGGTGACCGACGGTATCGCGATGGGACACGCCGGCATGAAGGCGTCGCTGCCTTCGCGCGAAGTCATCGCCGACAGCGTCGAGTTGACCGTGCGCGGGCACGCCTATGACGCGCTGATCGGCATTGCCGGCTGCGACAAGTCACAGCCGGGCATGATGATGGCAATGTGCCGTCTCAACGTGCCGGCGATCTACATCTACGGCGGCTCGATCCTTCCCGGCACGTTCAAGGGCAAGCCGGTCACCATCCAGGATGTGTACGAGGCGGTCGGCAAACATTCCGTCGGGCAGATGTCCGACGAGGATCTCGACATTCTCGAACAGAACGCCTGTCCGTCCGCCGGCGCGTGCGGTGCGCAATTTACGGCGAACACCATGGCCACGGTATCGGAAGCCATCGGGCTTGCGCTGCCTTATTCGGCGGGCGCGCCGGCGCCGTACGAAATTCGCGACAAGTTCTGCATGCTCGCGGGCGAGATGATCATGGATCTGATCGTCAAGAACATTCGGCCGCGCGACATCGTGACCCGCAAGGCGCTCGAAAATGCCGCGGCGGTCGTCGCCGCAACGGGCGGCTCGACCAACGCCGCGCTGCATTTGCCGGCGATCGCGCATGAGTGCGGTATCGAATTCACGCTCTTCGACGTGGCCGAAGTCTTCAAAAAGACTCCTTATGTCGCAGATTTGAAACCGGGCGGCCGCTATGTCGCCAAGGATATGTTCGAAGCTGGCGGCGTGCCGCTTTTGATGAAAACGCTTCTGGATCACGGTTACCTGCATGGCGATTGCCTGACGGTAACGGGACGGTCCATTGCCGAAAATCTGAAAAACGTGAAATGGAATCCGGACCAGGATGTCGTGTATCCGGCCAACAAGCCGTTGATGCCGACCGGCGGTGTGGTCGGGCTTAAAGGCAACCTCGCGCCTGAGGGCGCAATCGTGAAGGTCGCCGGCATGAAGACGCTCAAGTTCAGCGGGCCGGCGCGTTGCTTCGACGGTGAGGAGGCCTGCTTCGATGCGGTGAAGAACCGCAAATACAAGGACGGCGACGTACTGGTGATCCGCTACGAGGGGCCGCGCGGCGGTCCCGGCATGCGCGAAATGCTCTCGACTACGGCTGCGCTTTACGGGCAGGGCGCGGGCGAGAAAGTCGCGTTGATCACTGACGGGCGCTTCTCGGGCGCCACGCGCGGTTTCTGCGTCGGTCATGTCGGGCCGGAGGCGGCGATTGGCGGGCCGATCGGGCTGATCCGCGACGGCGACATCATCGAGATCGATGCCGTGAAGGGCTCGCTCGACGTGAAGCTTTCCGCCGACGAGCTCGCCAAACGAAAAGCGCAATGGAAGCCGCGCGAGAACGAATACGGGTCGGGCTATTTGTGGAAATACGCGCAGCAGGTTGGTCCAGCCGTCAATGGCGCTGTGACGCATCCCGGCGAGGCAGGTGAGAAAAAGTGCTATGCGGACGTTTGAGAGCACGCTGCGCGCTTTGTTGATCGGCGGCCTTCTGGCCGCAGCGCCCGCGCACGCGTTCGACGGCAGCAAGACCGATGCGAGCGTCGGCCCGCCACCGATGTCGCCGATGGAGGCGTTCCGTTCGGGCGCGAACTGGCTCAAGGCCGGCGAAACCGTCAAGGCGGTGAACTCGCTCGAATATGCCGCCGAGAAGGGCCACGCGATCGCGCAGTGGAAACTCGGCCGCATGTATGCGGAAGGCGACGGGGTTGCCCAGAACGATCTCAAGGCGTTTGAGTATTTCCGCCAGATCGCCGACAGCCACGCCGAGGACAATCCGGACACACCTCAGGCGCGTTTCGTCGCCAATGCTTTCGTGGCGCTGGGGCATTACTACCTCGACGGCATTCCGAAGACCGACGTCAAGCGCGACCCGCAACGCGCGCGCGAGATGTTTGCTTATGCGGCGTCGTACTTCCGCGACCCGGACGGGCAATATTTTCTGGCGCGGCTCTATCTCAATGGCACCGGCGCGCCGCGCGACCCGCGTCAGGCGGCGCGATGGTTCGGTCTTTCGGCACAGAAAGGCCAATGCGAGGCGCAGGCCATGCTCGGCGCCATGCTGTTTGAAGGCGATCACGTTCCGCGTCAGGCCGCGCGTGGTTTGATGTGGCTCGCGCTCGCCAAGGACAATGCGCGCGCCGATCAGGCCTGGATCACGAAGCTCTACGACAGCGCCATGCAGCAGGCGAATGAGGACGAGCGCGCGCTGGCTGCTGTCTATCTGCGCCACTGGCTGGAGACGCGGCGCGAATAAATCGAAGCAAGTTGCACCGAATATTCATGTCATGCCCGGCCTTGTGCCGGGCATCCACGTCTTTACGGATGTGCCCTGTCCCGAGACGTGGATGGCCGGGTCACGCCCGGCCATGACGAATGAGAGTCAGCGACCCGCGATATCCAGGTCGACATAAACCGGTACATGATCGGACGGCTTGTCCCAACCGCGCACGTGGCGGTCGATTCCGGCGTCGATCATCCGATCTGCGGCTTGCGGCGACAGCAGCAGGTGATCGATGCGGATGCCGTCGTCCTTGGCCCAGGCGCCGGCCTGATAGTCCCAAAAGGTATAAAGATCGGACCCATCACTTACCGCGCGTATGGCATCGGTCAGTCCGAGATTGACCAAAGCGCGAAACTTTTCGCGGGTCTGCGGCAGGAACAACGCGTCGTTCTTCCATGCGTCGGGGCGGCGAGCATCGGCCGCGGTCGGGATGACATTGTAGTCGCCGGCCAGCAGCATGGGTTCTTCCAGTTTAAGTCGCTCATGCGAGAAATTAATGAGGCGTGTCATCCAGTTGAGTTTGTATGCGTATTTATCGGTGTTCGGCGGATTGCCATTTGGCAGGTAAAGGCTGATCACCCGCAGCGCGCCTGATTTTGTGGAAACGATGGCTTCGAGAAAGCGCGCCTGCACGTCGACATCATCGCCGATCAATCCCGGCGCAACCTCGTCGAATGGCAGCTTGGATAGAAGCGCGACGCCGTTGAACGTCTTCTGGCCGTGCACCGCGACATTGTAGCCCAGCGCCTCGAGCGGCTCGCGCGGGAAGGCCTCGTCCGTGCATTTGATCTCCTGCAGGCAGACAATGTCCGGTTGTCGTTCCTTTAGCCAAGCCTCCAGGTTGTCCATGCGCTGGCGGATGGAGTTGACGTTCCAGGTGGCAATTCGCATGGATTTTGGGGTTTCCGGGCGGGCGAATAAGGCTGTATTTGCAGTGTTTATAGGAGACCGCAGGGATATGCACTCAGTAACGTTTATATGCTAGGTAAAGCGCTAACGCGGCCCCAAATTGATGTGAAACAAGCCATTCCGCGGATTAGGGAGCGTCCGGGCAGGCCCAAATGAGTCCGGACCGAAAATTACCGATGATCAAGCGCAAGTGGCTCCTTGGCGGGGCGGTTGTCGCCCTGATTGGCGTTGTTGTGCTTGCCCGCGGCTTCTGGTCGACAGACGGTGTGGCGGCGCGCTCGCCCCAGGCCCGTACGGTACCGGTCGAGACCGCGGTCGCCGAGCGCAAAACGATGCCCGTGCGTCTGACCGCCCTCGGCAACGTCACCCCCATGGCGAGCGTCGCCATCAAGACGCAGGTCGATACCACAATTACAGCGGTCCATTTCCGCGACGGCGCCAATGTCCAGAAAGGCGAGCTGCTGTTCACGCTCGATTGCCGGCAGATCGAAGCCGACATGAAGCGGGTGCAGGCGGTCATCGACGGCGCGCAGTCCACGCTTGAACAGGCGCAACGCGACGTCGAGCGCTACACGGATCTCGCCGCCAGGAACGCTACGCCGATCGTCACGCTCAACAATGCGCAAACCGCCGTCAACGTGTCGCGCGCGACTGCGGAGTCAAATCGTGCGCAGCTCGAGAACCTGAAGGTCCAGCTCGGTTTCTGTGGAATTCGCGCACCGATTTCTGGCCGCATCAGCATGGCCAACGTCAAGGTCGGAAATTTCGTGCGTCAGGCCGACACCTCGCCGATGGCGACCATCAACCAGATGGTACCGGTTTACGTCAGCTTCACGGTGCCGCAGAAGAACCTGCCGGATATCCGAAAGGCCATCGCCGCCGAAACGGCAACCGTCGAGGCGATCGTGCCCGGAGAACAAAAGCGCGCCACGGGCCAAGTCACGATGATCGAGAACACCGTCGATCCGGCGACAGGCATGGCCGTGGTTCGTGCGACAATGCCGAACCAGGACGAGTTGCTCTGGCCTGGTACGCTCGTCACCATCGACATGACTCTGCGCAACGAAGAGGGCGTCGTCGTGCCCGCGAATGCGGTGCAGATCAGCCAGACCGGCACATTTGTGTTTGTAGTCGCCGACGGTGTCGCTCAGGTTCAGCCGGTGAATGTCGAGCGCCAGGTCGGCAATGAAAGCGTGATCGCTTCAGGACTTAACGGTGGCGAAACGGTCGTGACGGAAGGTCAGTTGTTGCTGTCGAAAGGCACACGCGTGAACGTGCGTACGCCCAAGGTCGCAGGCAGCTGATCCATGAATATCTCGGAAACCTGTATCCGCCGCCCTGTGCTGACGACGCTGATGACGGCGTCGTTGATCGTTTTTGGCATCTTCGCCTACCGGCTGCTGCCGGTGGCCGCACTGCCTGCGGTCGACTTCCCGACCATCCAGATCACGGCACAGTTTCCCGGTGCAAGTCCCGAGACCATGGCCTCGTCGGTTGCGTCGCCAATCGAGCGGCAGTTATCGACGATTTCCGGAATTTCGTCGATGAATTCGACATCCTCGCTCGGGCTCGCACAGATCACCATCCAGTTCGATCTCGGACGCAACATCGACGGCGCAGCACTCGACGTACAGACCGCGCTCGCGACCTCAGCGCGGCTATTGCCGATCGAAATGACGATACCGCCCTCGTTCCGGAAGGTTAATCCCGGCGACTTCCCGGTCCTTTATATTTCCTTGCGGTCCGACACCGTTCCGCTGTCGACCGTTGATGATTACGCTGAGACGGTTCTGGCGCCGCAGATATCGCAGCTGCCGGGCGTCGCCCAGGTGCTTGTCTATGGCGCGCAGAAATTCGCTGTCCGCGTTCAGGTCAATCCGACCGAGGCGGCGGCTCGCAATATTTCGCTTGAAGATGTGCGCAGCGTTGTTGCCAAGGCCAACTCGAGTACGCCGGTCGGTGTTCTGACCGGACCGAAGCAAAGCGTGACCCTCGCTGCCACCAGCGCGATGCCGCATGCGGCCGACTATCGTGACGTGGTTGTGGCCTATCGCAACGGCGCACCGGTGAAACTCAATCAAATTGCCCGTGTGATCGACAGTGTCGAAAACGACAAGATTGCCACCTGGTATAACGACGAGCGCGCCATTGTGCTCGCGATCCAACGCCAGCCCGACGCCAATACGGTGAGGGTGGTTGACCTCGTGCGCCAAAGCCTGCCCGCCATGCGCGCGCAAGTGCCGCCTTCTATCCAGATGGAGCCCTTGTTCGACCGCTCGCTCTCCATCCGCGCGGCTGTCATCGACGTGCAGGAAACTCTGGGAATTGCGATCGCTCTCGTCATCATGGTGATCTTTCTGTTCCTGCGCAAAGTGTCGGCAACGATCATTCCGGCGCTGGCGGTGCCGGTTTCGTTGGTCGGCACCTTTGCGGCGATGTACGCTTTCGGGTTCTCGATCAACAACATGACGTTGCTGGCACTCACGCTGTCGGTCGGTTTCGTGGTCGACGACGCCATCGTGATGCTGGAAAACATCGTTCGTCACGTCGAAGGCGGGATGCGGCCGTTCGAGGCGGCGCTGAAGGGCTCACGCGAAATCGGCTTCACCATCGTATCGATCACCTTCTCGCTGATCGCGGTGTTCATTCCGGTGCTGTTGATGGGCGGAATGGTCGGCCGCGTCTTTCGCGAATTCGCGGTGTCGGTCGCGGTCGCAATCGTGGTCTCCGGCTTTGTGTCGCTGACGCTGACCCCGATGTTGTGCGCGCGCGTTCTCAGCGCTCACCGCGAGGGCGAGAAGCAATTTTTCGTGCTGCGATGGTTTGAGCGGTTCTTCGAGGGAATGCTCAGCACCTATCAGTGGACACTTGACCGAGTGATCGCATTCAAGTCGATCATGCTAATGGTAACGATTGGCACCTTCTTCGCGACAATCGTCCTCTATGTCATCGTGCCCAAGGGCTTCTTTCCGACGGAAGATACCGGCTACGTCATTGGCATAACGGAAGGCGCCACCGATATCTCATTTCCGGCAATCTCACAGCTTCAGCGCAAGGTTGCCGAGGTTGTGCGCGCGGACCCGGCAGTTGCGTACGTGAATTCCACGGTTGGCACCGGTGGGCCAAACTCGGTCGGCAACAGCGGGCGCATGCTTGTTGCGTTGAAACCGCGCAAAGAGCGCGACGATCTTCAGACGATATTGGCGCGCCTGCGCCAGACCGCGAATGTCGTTCCTGGCCTCGCGATCTATTTCCAGCCGATCCAGAATATCAACCTGGGCGGCAAGCTTGCCAAAAGCCAGTATCAGTACACGCTACAATCAAACGACACGGCGGCGCTCTACCGCGTGACGCCGGAAATGCGTGAAAAGATTTCCCGTATTCCAGGTCTGCTCGACGTAACCACCGACCTCTATGTCACCAATCCGCAGGTGACGATCGAGGTCGATCGTGAAAAGTCCGCCGTCTATGGACTCACCGTCGATCAGGTTCGACAGGAGCTCTACAACGCTTTCGGCGTCCGCCAGGTCGCGACCATCTACAGCCCGGTGAACTATTATCAGGTCATTCTCGAGACCCAACCGGAATACCAGGTCGGTCCAGATGATTTGGCGCGTGTGTACCTGAAGACGTCGACTGGCACCGTGGTGCCGCTATCGGCGGTCACCCGATTTGAGCGCACCGTCGGCCCCTTGCAGGTCAATCACCAAGGGCAACAGCCGGCCGTGACGATCTCATTTAATCTTGCGCCCGGTTTCTCGCTCGGTCAGGCAGTCGATGCCATCCAAAAACTCGAGCGCGATGAGCGACTGCCGGCGACCATCACGACAGGTTTCCAAGGGACTGCTCAGGTATTCCAGGATTCCTTGCGCGGGCAGGGCATCTTGATCCTGGCCGCCATTTTTGCCGCCTACGTCGTGCTCGGCATTTTGTACGAAAGCTTTATTCACCCGATCACCATCATCTCCGGTCTGCCGTCGGCTGGTATCGGCGCGATCCTGACGCTGATGCTGTTCCGCATGGACCTGTCGGTGATTGCGATGATCGGCATCGTGATGCTGGTCGGCATCGTCAAGAAAAACGCGATCATGATGATCGATTTCGCGATCGAGCGGCGACGCGTTGGCCTGTCGGCGGAAGCCGCAATCCGCGAGGCGGCGATCCTGCGCTTCCGTCCGATTATGATGACGACTTTCGCCGCGATCTTTGGCACGCTGCCAATCGCGCTGGGCACGGGCGCAGGTGCGGAACTGCGCCAGCCGCTTGGTGTCGCGGTCGTCGGCGGCCTCGTGCTCTCGCAGCTTCTTACGCTCTATATTACGCCGGTGATCTACCTCTATCTCGACCGCTTCGACCGAATGCTCAAGCGCCGGCTCGAGCCGCAACTGAAGGAAGTCGAGGAAGCGCCGCCTGCGGTCGCGGCGGAATAGCGTCGGCAGCGACGTAATATTATTTCGCGCGCCCATATGGACGTAGCCCGGGCCGCGTGGTGTTTATGGCTTGGGCCTTAGCCCTCACGTAAAGGGGAGTGCGCACACACAGTATCTCACGCTGGAATTTCGTACTATCAGCCACCGCGGCCTCCGCCGCGTTTCGGCCTCAACGGTCCGCTCGAATTCATCGGCTCGGCGCAGGCGCAGAGCTATGCCAACGCCAAGCTGGTCGATAAAGGATTCCACAAATTCAAAGTCGGTGATGTGAAGTCACGCAGATCTACGACGGAATCTGGAACCGTGCGTTTGAAGACAATTTTGTGAAGAACACGCCGTCCGATCAAGTGAAGGCGGCGCTCAAGGCGGGCGGCCTTGCTGACAACATCATACCGATCCCATTCACGGTTACGGTCGTGAAGATGAAGGGCAAGTACGTGATGTTCGATTCAGGCACCGGCGGGCAGGTCCAGCCGACCGCGGGTCTCCTGGCGGCAAAGAACATGAAGGCTGCCGGCATTGATCCGACGAAGATCGAGACCATCATCGTCACGCATTTCCATTCGGATCACATCTTCGGCCTGATGGCCAAAGACACGAGACTTATCCGAACGCAACGATCTATGTGTCGAAACTGGAACTTGCGTGGTGGACCGGTTCGTCGGTCCCGCAGCCGGCGCAGGGTCTGAGCAACCGGATCAAGGCAACGCTGCCCGGCTGGAAGAATGTTCCAACAGATCGACGGCGACAAGGAAGTCGTCGGCGGCGTTCGTGCGATCGCCACGCCGGGCCACACGCCAGGTCACACCAGCTATCTGGTCGGCTCGGGTAAGCAGCAATTGCTGGTGCTCGGCGACGTCACCAACATATCTGCTGTTCGTGAAAAATCCGGGTTGGCATGCGGTGTTCGATACCGACGCGGCGATGGCCGAGACCAATCGGCGCAAGATCATGGATCGCGCCATCGCCGACAAGCTGATGGTCACCGGCTATCACTACAGCATGCCTGGCGCCGGCACCTTCAAGCGGGACGGAAACGGGTACGTCTTCGTTCCAGTGAAGGCTTAAGCTTCACGACACAGATCGGAGGAGCCGAACTTTCGGAGCTAAAGCGCGAAGCTGGTGCCGCAGCCGCACGACGCCTTGGCCTGCGGGTTTTTCACCTTGAACGAGGCGCCGATCAGATCGTCCACGAAATCGATTTCCGATCCGGCCATGTAGTTGACCGAGATCGGGTCGATCAGAATGGTGGCGCCATCGCGGTTGATCACAAGGTCGTCGGCGGCTTTGGCCCTGTCGACATCGAACTTGTATTGGAAGCCCGAACATCCGCCGCCTTCGACGCTGACGCGCAGCACGGTTCCGCTCGGCTCACCTTTGAGGATTTCGCCGATGCGTCGTGCCGCCCGTTCGCTGACCGTGATGCTCGCGTTCATCGTCTGCCTTTTAGGGCCTATCCTATTGGCAGATGGCCCAACGGATAGTTAAGTGCGCGGGCCAACGAGGTCAATGCGCACAATGGCGGTCGATTCCAGGCGCGAGCGGACCGTTTATGCCTCCGATCCGGCGCAAAGCCGGGGTCGACGCTACGATGAACCGGCAAGTCCAAGCCGCAATGCCTTCCGCCGGGATTGCGACCGAATCATTCATTCCGCCGCCTTTCGACGCCTGGCGCACAAGACGCAGGTGTTCGTCTATCACGAGGGCGATCATTATCGCACGCGGCTGACGCATACGCTTGAGGTTGCGCAGATCGCTCGCTCGCTCGCGCGCGCGCTCGGACTGGATGAGGATCTCGCCGAAGCGCTGGCGCTCGCGCACGATCTTGGCCATCCGCCGTTCGGTCATGCGGGCGAGCGGGCGCTCGACGAATGCCTTGCCGGGTGCGGGGGTTTCGATCACAACGCCCAGGCATTGCGTATCGTGACCGACCTGGAGCGTCGATATGCAGAGTTTGATGGCCTCAATCTCAGCTGGGAAACGCTCGAGGGCCTGGTCAAACACAATGGCCCTTTGGTCGACCGTGCAGGCAAAGCAGTTGGCCGTTATGCGAGACCTGGCGCACCCGCGCCGATCATCGCCTATTCGAAAATTCAGGACCTGGAATTGTGGACCTACGCCAGCGCTGAAGCGCAGGTCGCAGCCCTGTCCGATGACATAGCCTACGATGCCCACGATATTGACGATGGCCTGCGTGCCGATCTGTTCACGCTCGAGGATATTGCCGAGGTGCCACTGATCGGAAATATCTTGAGCCAGATCGACGCACAACATCCCAGCATTGAAGCGGCGCGACGCGCGCACGAGGTCGTGCGTGCGCTCATTACACGCATGATTGAAGATGTCATCGGTGAAACCGGTCGCCGCGCTGCGATGCTGAAGCCGTGCTCGGCAGCTGACGTGCGCGATGCGCCGCGGCCGGTTGTGGGCTTTTCACCCGCGATGGAAAAGGCCGACCGGGAGATCAAGGGCTTTCTTTACCCGCGCATGTATCGTCATGAGCGCGTGATGCGGGTCATGGCTGATGCCGAACGCGTGGTGCGGGATTTGTTTGCGCACTACACGAAAACGCCCGCCGATCTTCCGGACGAGTGGGGCGAAGGCATTGTTCGAAGTGATATTTCAAAGCGCGCGCGGCTTGTCGCCGATTATATTGCGGGCATGACCGATCGCTACGCGCTCATCGAGCACGCGCAATATTTTAAACAGACGCCGGAATTGCGGTGAGGGACATTAAAAAGCGGGCGACAGATAGTCTGTCGCCCGCGCGCAGCACGTCAGACGAAAGCGTTCAAAACCAGCCGCCGGCCCACTTGATGGTGTCCGCTACGTCCGACCAGACTTCTTCCGCAATTTCTTTGGTCGCCTTGATTGGGTGTCCTGAGGCTATACCGTACTCGAGGGCACCAATGGTCAGTCCGACGCCAGCAACAGTACCGACAATTGTCGCTCCGACGGTCGCGGCGCCGTTGCCAGCAACCTTGCCCAACTCCTTCAGATTATCGGTTGGAGTAACACCGGGAGGCCCATTGTTCGCGCCGGCGGTCGGGTTCACAGGTGCGGTCGCTGTCGGATTTGCCGCGACCGTGACGTCGCCATTCGGATGGCGCACAAGCTGCATGCCCGCGCCGGCCTGCACGGATGTGGCGCCTGAGAGATTCAATGACCCGCCGGCCAACGTGACGCTGCTTCTGCCGTTGAATACGGTGATCGTGCCCGGCGAATTGGATGTTACGGTCAAACCCTTGCCGTTGAATATGGCGGACGTCGTAACACCGTTGGACAGTTTCACGGTCGTGAATTCAGGGGATGGTCCCTTAGGAACTGTTTTTCCGCCGGAAGCCTGCGGTGGAAGAGTGGGGCCCGTACTTCCAACGGGGTTCTTGGGGTTGTTGCCGTACTCTGCTGTCGGAACGATGATATTTCCGCAGCCCTTTTTCTTTTTTGCGGTTTGTTTCCTTTTCGTGCTGGACAGCACTCTTTTAACGTTGGCCGGCTGGCCACTGATCACGAAGTGGGGTCGCACGCCATTGCTTTGGGTGTTGTTGCCCTGATGATGATGATCGCCCTTGGGGTTCGCGATATTGGCAGAGACGATCAGTGCGCCCGCCGCCAACGCAGTCGTCAGGTAAGCTAGTCTGGGAATACGTGTCAGGTTCGCCATTTCCTCGCTCCGATGTTGGTTCTGTTGGGCGCGCTGGAGTCTGTGAACATGCGCGACGCAAATCGAGCGCCGCCGTATTCCCAACCTACCGCGGCACCCATGAACTTGGGCTGAACTGGATGTAATAAGGTGACAGCTTCTCGACTCCGACGCATCCTCCGATCGGGTGAGGGATGATGACTTAGACATCACGTGCGATGACATCGTCGTTACCGCGCGACATCCTCCAAACGGGTGATAGATGATGGCCGGTGCAACAATGGATGCGGACGCGGACATTTCTCGGGAAGTCGATCTTCTGGTTGCTGGCGCTGGACCTGCAGGCATGACTGCGGCGCTGG
Source organism: Pseudolabrys sp. (assembly GCA_036519515.1). GTDB lineage: Bacteria > Pseudomonadota > Alphaproteobacteria > Rhizobiales > Xanthobacteraceae > Pseudolabrys. The sequence continues at coordinate 25,426 of DATDLC010000049.1, forward strand.
TCGCCTCGCTCGAAGGCCTCGATGTCCTTTTGTGCGAGAAGTCGGGCCAGGTTGGTGGCACAGGCTCGACCTCGGCTGGCACGCTTTGGATTCCTGGCAACAGTCAAAGCCGTGCAGCAGGTTTCAATGACAGCGCAGAACAGGCCGATCGATATCTGACCGCGCTGATCGGGGAGGGGACGAATCGCGAATTGCGAAATGCCTATCTTCGCACCGGGCCAATAGCGATCGATTACCTGTGCGCGCGAACCGACGTGCAGTTCGTTCCTTGCGGCAAGCACCCAGACTATCGCAGCAATATGCCGGGCGCTGCGTTGGCCGGTCGCGCGATCGTGCCTGAGCCCTTCGACGGACGTCTGCTAGACAGGGGCTTTCGGCGTGTACGTCCGCCGGTACCGGAGTTCATGCTGTTCGGGGGCATGATGGTCGGCAAGGTGGACATTTCCCGGCTCATTGGACGCTTCGAGTCGATCTCCAATTTCGTTTATTCGACGAAACTGTTTTTGCGCTATCTCGCGGACCGAGTACGCTACGCGCGTGGCACGCGGCTGATGATGGGCAACGCGCTCGTAGCGCGGCTGTTTTACAGTTTGCGCAAATGCAACGTGCTGATCCTGTTCGATACTTCAATCGTCGAACTCGCTGGCGACCGAAGCGGCGTCAAAGGTGCGCAGCTGAAGATCGGCAGCAAGAAGATGCTGGTGAAAGCCCGCAAGGGCGTGGTTTTGGCGACCGGCGGTTACGCGCACGACAAACGTTTCCGCGAGGCGTTCATGCCTCAACCTGTTCCGGTCCATTCCATGAGCTGCGAGGGTAATACGGGTGACGGTGTTGAAATTGGTCAAAGATTAGGTGCCGCACTGACACCCGAAAAATGCACCAGCGGACTATGGGCGCCGGTCTCGATCGTGCCGCGCTCCGAAGGAACGAAAGGTCTGTTCCCGCATCTCGTGCTTGATCGCGCCAAGCCAGGGGTGATCGCGGTGAATTCGGCGGGCAGGCGCTTCGTCAATGAAGCAGTTTCTTACCATGACTTCGTGCTGGCGATGTTCGAGTGCGATCAGACGACGCCGTCGATCCCCGCCTGGTTGATTTGTGACGCCGCCTTTCTCAGAAAATACGGCTTGGGAGTCGTCTATCCGGGTCATCGCAATCCTGCAAAGTTTGTTGACAATGGTTATCTTGTCAGCGCGCTTTTGCTCGACGAGCTTGCGGGCAAGATTGGTGTTGATCCGAGGCAACTGCGCGCGACGGTCACACGCTATAATGGTTTTGCCGAGGCCGGTATCGACGTCGATTTCGGCAAAGGAGAGACCGAGCTGAACCGCTTCAACGGTGACGCCGACCATAAACCCAACCCGTGTATAGGACCGCTAGCTAGACCACCTTTCTACGCGCTTGCAGTCTGGCCGGCCGACATCGCGGTCAGCACCGGACTTGCGACTGATGCCGACGCGCGCGTTCTCGACAGCGACGGAAAACCCATTCCGGGTCTCTATGCCTGCGGCAATGACATGGCGTCGGTGATGGCGGGAAGCTATCCGGGACCGGGCACAACACTCGGCCCGGCTATCGTGTTCGCCTATCGTGCTGCCATGCATGCAAGTGGGCTCACAATTTAGAGTCGGCTTGAGTTGCCGGGTAAGCGATCAATATCATCACGTAGGGGAATGTCTCATGGCGCGTCTCGCAGGCAAGGTTGCTTTGATCACGGGTGGAGGCGGTGGCATCGGTCGGGCAACCGCGGAACGCTTTGCCGAAGAGGGCGCGAAGGTGGTGATCGCGGAGATCGATGTGCCGCGCGGCGAGGCGGCCGCCGAATCCGCGCGAGCGCGGGCCAAGAATTCAGGAGGAGGTGCTCATTTCATCCACTGCGATGTCCGCGACAAGGCAATGGTCGAGGCGGCCTTTGCGGAAACCGTTGAGCGGTTCGGAAAGCTGACAATTCTTCACAATAATGCCGGCGGCTCGACGCTGCAGGATGGGGCGGTGACCGATGCGCCCGAAGAGGAGTTCTGGCGCGTGATAAAGCTCGATCTATACGGGACCTTTCTCTGCTCGAAGATCGGGATTCCGCACATGGTCAGGTCCGGTGGCGGCGCGATCATTAACATGTCGTCGTCGATCGCGTTGAGCGCGGTGCCAGGACGTGACTGCTACACCGCCGCAAAAGGGGCCATTGCGGCACTGACGCGTTCGATGGCGGTCGAATACGCCAAGCACAAGATTCGTGTGAATGCGATTGCTCCGTCGGTCACACTATCGGATCGCGTCAAAAAGCTGCTGGAAGGCTCAAAGGAAATCGAGAAGCTTGCCGCCACGCATTTGTTCGGGCTTGGGCTGCCGATCCACATGGCCGACATGGCTGTCTATTTGGCGTCCGATGAGGCGGCCATCACCACAGGTCAGATCCTTGTTGTCGATAGCGGGGCGACAATCTGGTAGGAGAGCGGCTCGCCGTACGCCATCCACTCCATCATTTTGACTCCCTCGCCGAATTGCGTTAGCCGCAGCGCCAATGCCCAAGCCCCAGCCCCGACATCTGTTCGCCGACATGCTCGCGCGCGTGTGCGCGGCATGTGGCGCGATTCTGGGAGCTAAGGCCGACCTCTCCCGTATCGTGGTTGAGCCGCCGCGCGATCCGAGCCATGGCGACATGGCGACCAATGCGGCCATGGTGCTCGCGAAGGACGCAGGTAAAAAGCCGCGCGAGTTGGCGGAAAGCATCGCAGCGAAATTGCGCGCCGATGAGAAGGTAGCCTCTGTCGACGTCGCAGGGCCCGGGTTCATTAATCTTTCGTTGAAACCGAACGTCTGGGCTGAGGAGTTGCGCCTCGTCTTGGCCGAGGGTGCTGACTATGGCCGCAGCGACATCGGCAAAGGCGAAAGGGTCAATGTCGAATACGTCTCGGCCAATCCGACCGGCCCCATGCATGTCGGTCACGGCCGCGGCGCCGTATTCGGCGATGCGCTTGCCAATCTGCTTTTGTGCGCGGGCTACGATGTTACGCGCGAGTACTACATCAATGATGCAGGCGCTCAGGTGGACGTGTTGGCGCGCTCTGCTTTTCTGCGTTACCGCGAGGCGCTTGGTGAGGATATCGGCGAGATTCCCGACGGCCTGTATCCCGGCGACTATCTGAAGCCTGTCGGAGGCGAACTCGCCGCTGAGTACGGCGCGAAGCTGACTACGATGAAGGAGAGCGAATGGCTCCCCATCGTACGCGCCAAGGCGATCGCCATGATGTTGGATGTCATCCGCGACGATCTTGCCGCGCTCAATGTGCATTTTGATGTGTTTTTTTCCGAACGATCTCTCATCGAAGGCAAGCGCGACGAAGTCGGGGCGACTATCGAAGGCCTGCGCAAGAGCGGCGAGGTCTACGAAGGCAGGCTATCGCCCCCCAAGGGTGGCAATCTCGAAGATTGGGAAGATCGTGAGCAGACGTTGTTCCACTCGACGGATTTCGGCGACGACGTCGACCGGCCACTCAAGAAGTCGGACGGCAGCTATACCTATTTTGCCTCCGACATTGCGTATCACCGATCGAAAATCGACCGGGGATTTTTGAATCTTATCGACGTTTGGGGCGCCGACCATGGCGGCTACATCAAGCGCTTGCAGGCCGCGGTCAAAGCTGTCAGCGCCGGCAAAGCTATGTTGGATGTGAAGCTCGTACAGCTTGTCCGCCTTCTCCGCGCGGGCGAACCCGTAAAGATGTCGAAACGGGCGGGTGAATTCATCACTTTGCGTGAGGTGGTAGACGAAGTCGGGCCCGACGCCGTTCGCTTCGACATGTTGTATCGCAAGAACGATGCAGTGCTTGATTTTGATCTTGCGAAGGTCATTGAACATACGCGCGAGAATCCGGTCTTTTATGTTCAGTACGGCCACGCTCGCGGGATGTCGGTGGTCCGCAACGCACGGGAGGAGTTGCCCGACCTTCCGACGGCGGCACCGGCACGCAGGATGTACCTCCGGCAGGCACCACTCGAGCGCTTGAGCGATACCGGCGAGATCTCATTGTTGCGACGTATCGCGCTCTACCCGCGTATCATCGAAGCCGCGGCCTCGGCTCACGAACCACACCGAATTGCGTTCTATCTGTATGAATTAGCAAGCGAATTTCATGCGTTCTGGACGCGAGGAAAGGACTTGCCTCATTTACGCTTCATTATCCAGAATGATCGAGAAACGACGAAAGCCCGGCTCGCCCTGGTGGAGGGGATAGTCACCGTACTCGCCTCGGGTCTAGCATTGCTCGGGGTCAGCGCGCCGGACGAAATGCGATAAGTCTCTCCCTTGGGGATCTGCTTTTTTGGCGTCGTTGATCGCCAGCGGCTATAAAGCAGAGCGGGGCGAGCACAGTAGCCGGGGACCGAATGGCGGACGAACAGAGCCAAAGACCTTATCGTGCAAGTGAACCGCCTTTGCGCAGCCACGCGAGGACCGCTAACAATGACCCGCTCGCAGAACTCGCGCGTCTCATAGGGCAAACTGATCCGTTTGGAGAATTCGGAAGAGATTCTGCGCGTCGTTCAGTCGCGCCCGCAGAGCGCTCCGATCGGAACACACAGGCCACCGGCTCCTCCTACGCACCGCAAAGCGAGACCGATTGGCGCGGGACGGCATCGCAGAGATCCGAAGTTAACGGCTACTACGGCGCGCGAGGTGCTGTTGGTGAGCAAGCGGTGCCCGTGGACTATGATGGCGACCAAAGCTATGGACGCCAGTCATATGGTGGCGTACCAGATGCAGCCTGGGATGACGTCTACCAGGCCGGCCACGAGGCGCATGGTTATACGGCGGGGCAAGCCGACTATCAGGACGGCGCCTACGAACAGGATGCGGCTCAGCATCGTGAGGACGAATACTACGATGAAGCGCCTTCCTCCCGCCGTCGCGTTGGGGTTATGGCGATTGCCGGCGTATTTGCGCTGGCGTTGATAGGCACTGCCGGTGCATTCGGTTATCGCGCCCTGTTTGGCTCCTCGAGTTCCCCGCAACCGCCGCCCGTTATCAAGGCGGATGCCGGGCCGAGCAAAATTGTGCCAGCGGCAAGCGGCAAGGACGCGCAATCGAATAAATTGATCACCGAGCGCGTGAATGAGCGCGGCCAAAGCGAGAAATTGGTGTCGCGCGAGGAACAACCGATCGACAAACCAGCATCAGTTGTTTTGTCACAGGCCGCGCCGCAATCGGCGTTGGGTAGTGGGGTCGTTGGAAGCGAACCGAAAAAGGTTCGCACGATAGCGATTCGTCCCGACCAGTCGGCTGACGCCGCTCAGGCGGTCGCGCCGCTTGCGACCGCCACTCGCGCACCGCAGGCATCGACCGCACCAGCAAAACCCGCTGCAGTGCCGCGGCCGGCCGAGAACGCGACCGCAGACGCTGATTCGGAGTCGACACCGGCACCAGCCACACGCTCTGCGCCATCGGCCCGTCAAGCCGCCCCTTCTTCTTCCAATACGCCGCTATCATTGAACCCAGATGCTTCCCCCGCGCGCGCTCAAGCGCGGCCGGCGCCGACGCAGACCGCTGCCGTAGCGCCGCAGGCGTCTGCCCCGGCTGCGACGACCAGCAGCGGTGGCAGCGGTAGCTTTGTGCAGGTCTCTTCGCAGCGAAGTGAGGCCGAGGCTCAGGTTGCGTTCCGCAGCCTCCAGGCCAAGTACCCAACACAGCTTGGCAGCCGTGAACTGCTGATCCACAGGGCCGATTTGGGGGCAAAAGGGACTTATTATCGAGCCATGGTTGGGCCCTTTGCCAATCCGGGTGAGGCCGCGGATCTGTGCTCGAGCCTCAAGGCGGCTGGCGGTCAGTGCCTCGTCCAGAGGAATTGAGCGGCTAGAACTTGACCCTTGCGGTAGGCACGGGCTAATCCGCGCCGATGGCGGCGCGCGCGTTTATTACTGGTTTGGCGGACTTGAGCATTTCCGCCAGTGAGCGCGCATTTCTCCGTGAAGCTCAGCCTTGGGGATTGATACTCTTCAAGAGAAACGTGAGTACTCCTGAACAAGTGATTGGTATCACTAATTCATTTCGGGATATTCTCGGGTGGGAAGCACCCATTTTTGTTGATCAGGAGGGAGGGCGCGTCCAGCGGCTTGGACCACCCAATTGGCCGGCCTATCCTGCCGGACAACGGTACGGCGACATCTACGACCGCGAACCGGCAGCCGGGATCGCGGCGGCACGGCTTGCCGGTCATTTGATAGCCGCCGATCTCAGGCCGCTCGGTATCGATGTCGATTGCCTGCCGCTGGCGGACATGCCTGTGGCCAGCAGCGATCCGATTATCGGTGACCGCGCTTATGGTACTCAGCCAGGCAAGGTTGCGGCTATTGCGAAAGCAATATCGGAGGGGTTGCGGGCCGGTGGGGTCCTTCCGGTGCTAAAGCACTTGCCTGGCCATGGCCGAGCTACTGTCGATAGCCACCACAAGCTGCCCGTTGTTGATACGGACCGCGCCACCCTCGAGGCTGTCGATTTCGCGGCGTTCCGTCCGCTAGCGGACTTGCCGCTCGGGATGACTGCGCATGTTGTGTTTAGCGCTATAGACCCAGTCGCGCCCGCCACCACTTCGGTCACAATGGTGCGGCAAGTGATTCGCGGCAGTATTGGATTCCAGGGCCTGCTAATGACCGACGATATTTCGATGAATGCGCTTTCCGGCACTCTGGCTGAGCGAAGCCGTGCGGCACTAACCGCGGGATGTGACGTGGTCCTTCACTGCAACGGCGACCTCGCCGAGATGGCGGCCGTCGCTGGCGAAACCCCTGAGCTTGCCGGCGAGTCAGCCCGGCGAGCCGAAGCCGCGCTTGACGTTCGAGTGGCGCCTGAGGAATTCGACACGCAAGCGGCACGCAGGGTATTCGCGCAAATTATGGGCGACGATCGATTAGCGCCGCAACGAAAGATCGTCTCATGAGCGGCGAGGAATTCGACACCACGCTCGGCACCGATCGCGGCACGACTGAGCCGGCAATGATCGTCGATGTTGAGGGTTTTGAAGGCCCTCTCGATCTTTTGCTGATGCTTGCGCGACAGCAAAAGGTCGATCTCGCCAAGATCTCGATCCTTGCGCTGGCCGACCAATATCTGTCCTTTATTGAGGCGGCGCGGCAATTGCGTCTTGAACTCGCGGCCGACTATCTAGTCATGGCAGCATGGCTTGCATACCTGAAATCGCGTCTGTTGCTGCCCGAAGCAGAGCCTGGCGAGGGACCGAGCGCTGAAGATATGGCGTTGGCGCTAGCCAACCGTCTGCGGCGGCTGGAAGCAATTCGCGACGTCGCAACTCGGATGATGGACCGCCCGCAACTCAACCGGGACATTTTTCCGCGCGGATTGCCCGAGCCGATCGCCGAGATCAAGCAGCCGGAATGGTCGGCGACACTCTACGATTTGCTATCCGCCTACGCCACACAGCGATCACGTAGCGCGCTGTCGCGTGTTCGGTTCAAGCAACGCACGGTCTGGTCACTGGCTGAGGCCCGTTCTGCGCTCGAGCGCTTGATGGGCCAATCGACGGATTGGTCTCGCATCGATCAATTTTTGATCAGCTATGTGGTTGAACCCGCTTTCGCTGCAACGGTGTTTGCTTCTTCGTTCGCATCGGCGCTCGAAATGGTGCGGGAAGGGCTTGCGGAAATTCATCAAAAGGAGTCATTCGCGCCGATCTATATGCGCAAGCGCGTCGGTGTGAATGGAAATGCAACGACGCATGACGCACAAGAAAACGCATAAGGGGAAAACGTCCATGCCGGGCGCGGCCAAGAAGCTCGTGGTGGTGCAAAACAATGAGCCGGAGCCGGAGATTGCACCGGCGCCGGCAACGCGACCGGAGGAGTTGCGGCTGCTCGAAGCCCTTCTGTTTGCGGCGGGGGAACCGCTCGATGAGGCGATGTTGGCGCGCAGGCTTCCCCACGGAGTCATTGTGAGGGCGGCGCTCGCGCAGCTCCGTGATGAATATGCGACCAAGGGCGTCAACCTCGTCAAGGTCGGCAAGAAGTGGACCTTCCGAACGGCAACCGATCTATCGTGGCTGCTGACCAAGCAGGTTATCGAAACACGCAAGCTCTCGCGTGCGGCAACCGAGACGCTTGCGATTGTCGCATATCATCAACCCGTGACCCGCGCTGAAATCGAAGAAATTCGCGGAGTTGTGACGGCAGCGGGCACGCTAGATGTGTTGCTCAAAACCGGTTGGATTCGCCCCCGCGGCCGCCGAAAAGCGCCCGGCCGTCCGATAACCTACGGGACGACGGAAGCCTTCCTCTCTCACTTCGGCCTAGAAGAGGTTGGCGACCTGCCGGGGCTCGAGGAACTCAAGGGGGCGGGCATGCTGGAAGGGAATTTGCCTCCCGGGTTCGCGGTTCCGCTTCCTTCTGACGATTCAACGTTACGCGAGGATGAAGATCCATTAGAGCCTGGCGACCTCGACCTAGGCTTAGCGCCACCTACGCGATCCGAAAAGTAACGGCGCCGAATTAAGGTAAATTCCGGCATTTCAAGCGATTGCGCGGCTCTTTGCCCGGGTCAGAAGTCCTTGTTTTTGCCGCGTGTGAGGCCTAGTTTCTCCTCCAAATCACGGCGGGACGAGCCGAAAAAAGCCCGTCGCTGCGGAGGATTTGCAGATGGGTTCCCTAAGTATATGGCATTGGATCATTGTCCTGCTGGTCGTGATGGTCCTATTCGGAGGTCGCGGAAAGATTTCGTCGCTGATGGGTGACTTCGCCCAAGGCATCAAGGCCTTCAAGAAGGGTATGTCCGAAGACGAGAAGTCGGCGGACGCAAAGAGCGAACCAGCCAAGACGATTGAAGCGGGTGGCAGCGCGACCAAGACAGAAGCCGAACGGCGCGCCGAGGGCGCGCGTTCCTAATTGCTGCGTCGGCGCGCATAGAGAGCGACGGCCAAGTGATCGTCGCAACGGCGCTGGTGATCCGGCGCCCTGGAGTTGACTAATCCATGTTCGACATTGGTTGGGGCGAGCTCGTCGTCATCGGCATCGTCGCGCTGATCGCGATCGGGCCGAAAGAGCTGCCGACTGTGTTGCGCACGCTCGGACAGTACATGGCCAAAATCCGGCGCATGGCTGCCGACTTCCAGGGCCAATTTCAGGAAGCCATGCGCGAAGCCGAAATGGCCGAGCTGAAGAAGCAGGCCGACGATCTCAAGAGCTCGGTCAGCGGCCTGACCAATTTCGAGCCGCTTGCGAACACCCAGAAGGAAATCGAGCGTGCCTTCGAGATGCCTGAGGTTGGCGAGGCCGCGACCGGGCACGCGCCCGCACCGCCCGCCTTGCCAGAACCTCAACAACAGGTCGATGTGAACGTACCGCTGCCCGAGCCACCATCGCCGATCAGTGAAAAAGATTTTGCCGTCGAGGCGCCGCCTCCCAAGCAGGCCGGAGGCACGACATGACCCACGAGGACATCGAGGCGACCAAAGCACCCTTGATGGATCACCTGATCGAGTTGCGCTCGCGGCTCATCAAGGCTCTGATTGCGTTCGGCGTGATGTTCGCAATCTGCTTCGTGTTTGCCAAGGACATATACAATATTCTGGTGTGGCCGTTCGTTTGGGTGGCCGGCCCGGAAAATTCGAAATTCATCTATACCGCGCTGCTCGAATATTTCGTCACCCAGCTTAAGCTCGCGATGTTCGGGGCTGCCTTTCTGTCATTTCCGATCGTGGCGACGCAAATCTACATGTTCGTTGCGCCCGGGCTTTATCGTGACGAACGCAAAGCGTTTCTGCCATACCTGATTGCGACACCGATCTTCTTCGCGCTCGGTGCGATGGTGGTCTATTTCCTGGTCCTGCCCATGCTGGTACGGTTTTCGCTCGGCATGCAACAGACAGGCACAACGAACGATGCTTCAATCGCGCTGATGCCCAAGGTGGGTGAATATCTTTCGTTGATGATGGCTCTCGTACTTGCCTTCGGTGTGGCGTTCCAGTTGCCGGTAATTCTTACTTTGCTTGGTCGGATTGGAATCATCACCGCCGAGCAGCTGAAGGCCAAGAGACGCTATTTTATGGTTGGGGCGTTTGTCCTTGCTGCCGTGCTGACGCCGCCCGACGTTATCAGCCAGATGTCGCTCGCAATCCCGCTGCTCATCCTCTACGAGGGCTCGATCTGGTCGGTGCGCATGGTGGAGAAAAAGGCCCAGGCCGAGGCGGCCGCGAAGGTGGCGTCCGAAACGGCGTCGGCGGCAGCGAAGCCCGCGGAATAGGTCAGGATCGCTATTGAACTCGATCATGCCCAACTTTATGCCGGGCATCCACGTCTTTGGCTTTATCAAGTGAAGACGGCCTGGCCAGGACGGTATAGAAACCCGCCATGTACGACATCAAATGGATTCGCGAGCATCCCGATGCCTTTGACCGGGGGCTGAAAAGGCGCGGGCTCGCGCCGTCGTCGAAAAAGCTCGTCGCGCTCGACGAAAAGCGTCGCACTGCGATCACCAAATTCGAACAGGCTCAGGCGCGCCGGAATGCCGCGTCCAAGGAAGTCGGTGACGCCAAGAAGGCCAAAGACGACGCCAGGGCCACCAAACTGATGGCCGAAGTGGCCGAGCTCAAAACCTCACTGCCAGCGCTGGAGGAAGAGCAAAATGCGGTCGCTGCCGAGCTCCACAAGGAACTGGCGCAAATTCCGAATGCGCCACTCGATGATGTTCCGGATGGGGCGGACGCAAGCAGCAATATCGAGCATCATGTGTACGGCAAGAAGCGTGGGTATTCATTCAAGCCAAAGCAGCATTTCGAGCTTGGCGAAGCGCTCGGGCAAATGGATTTCGAGTTGGCCGCGAAATTGTCTGGTGCCCGGTTCGTTGTTCTGCAGAAAGGCCTCGCGCGGCTCGAGCGCGCGCTGGGGCAGTTCATGCTCGATATTCATACCAGCAAAGAGAATGGATACACGGAAGTAAGTCCTCCGATTTTGGTGCGGGACGAAGTCATGTTCGGAACCGCTCAGCTACCTAAGTTCGCGGAGGATCAATTTCGGACGACGAATGACTATTGGCTCATTCCAACCGCTGAAGTCCCGCTGACCAATCTGGTAAGGGAATCGATCGTCGAAGAAGCGCAGCTACCGATGCGGTTCACCGCCTGCACGCCGTGCTTTCGCGCCGAGGCCGGTGCGGCCGGCAAGGACACGCGCGGCATGATCCGCCAACACCAGTTCACCAAAGTCGAGCTCGTTTCGATCACCACGCCGGAAAAATCGACGGAAGAGCACGAGCGCATGCTTGCTTGCGCGGAAGAGGTTCTCAAAAAGCTCGATCTGCACTATCGGGTGGTGACGCTCTGCACCGGCGACATGGGCTTTGCAGCACAAAAAACCTATGACATCGAAGTCTGGTTGCCCGGCCAGAATGCGTATCGCGAGATTTCATCCTGCTCGAATTGCGGCGAGTTCCAGGCTCGCCGAATGAATGCGCGGTACCGCGCCAAAGAGGGTGTCCGGCACGTTCACACGCTGAATGGCTCCGGCGTTGCAGTCGGTCGGGCACTGATCGCAGTGACGGAGATCTATCAACAGGAGAATGGCTCCATCGCCGTCCCAGCAGCCCTTGAACCTTACATGGGCGAAATAACGAAGATCGAACGGATGTAATGCGTATTCTCATCACCAACGATGACGGCATTCACTCGCCGGGGCTTGCTGCGTGTGAGAGGATCGCACGGGTGCTGTCGAATGATATATGGATCGTGGCGCCAGAAATCGACCAGTCAGGTGTATCGCATTCGCTTTCGCTCAACGATCCATTGCGTATGCGTGAAGTTGGAGAGCGTCATTTTGCGATCAAAGGTACCCCGACCGACTGCGTGATCATGGGTGTTCGTCACATTTTGAAGCAGAAACCGGATCTCGTGCTCTCCGGCGTCAACCGCGGGCGTAATTGCGCGGAAGATGTGACCTATTCAGGTACGGTTGCGGGCGCCATGGAAGGCACAGTGCTTGGCATTCCATCATTTGCACTTTCGCAAGCCTATGCGTTCACCACAAAGCATCATCCTTTTTGGGACACCGCGATCAAGTTTGCGCCCGATCTGATCAAGCGCGTGCTCGATACCGGGATGCCGCGCGACGTTCTGATCAATGTCAACTTTCCGGATTGCTGGCCTGACGAGGTTGTCGGCGTCGCGGTTACTGTACAGGGCAAGCGCGATCAGGAATTGTTGCGGATCGACGCGCGCCATGACGGGCGCGGCAATCCTTACTATTGGATTGCGTTTGAGCGCGGCGGAAATCCAGGCGCGGCGCCGGGGAGCGATCTCGCAGCGCTGACAGAGAAGCGCATCGCGGTGACACCGCTGCGGCTCGATCTTACTGACGAACCGTTTATGACGAAGCTTGCTGAGGTGTTCGACTAGGCGAACAGACCCGCGAGGGTATTTTTTAGCTGTTCGGCTTGAAATGGCTTCTGCAGGGCAGGGCGCCCACGATAGGCCTCCGGCAAACTGCGCTCGCCGTAACCGGTGACAAAGACAAATGGCAGGCCACGCTGGGCAAGAATGTCGGCAACGGGATAAATTTCTTGCCCATCGAGATTAACGTCCAGAATAGCGGCGCTGAATTCGCCATCGGTGGCGAACTTGCGGGCTTCCGAAATAGTGCCGACCGCTGCGGCCACCCCATAGCCGAGTTCGTCCAACATGTCCTCGAGCAACATGCGAATCAAATACTCATCCTCGACCACGAGGACACGTGGTGCCGCTGCCGAGTTGCCTGTCATTAATATCTCCCGCCCTTCAACTCAGGATGAGCCACGGAGTTCCAGATTAGCGCAAGTTTCAGCTAACATGCCAATAGCGCCACTAAAGAGGCCCAAACGTGTCTAGAACGCCGAACCATCAGCAGGATAACGATCGCATGGAATTCCTGTTGACCTTGTGTCGCCGGGGTATTGCCGACAAGGCGGTGCTACGGGCGATGGACGAGGTGCCGCGCGAGCGCTTCGTAGATGCAAACTTTATGGGCAGCGCCTATGCCGATCAGGCGTTGCCAATCGACTGCGGACAGACAATCAGCCAGCCCTACGTCGTGGCCTATATGACAGAACAGCTTGGCGTTCAGCCGCACCATCGCGTGCTCGAGATCGGGACTGGATCCGGGTATCAGGCTGCGGTTCTGTCGCGACTGGCGTTGGAGGTCGTGAGTATCGAACGCTACCGCACGCTGGCCGATCGGGCACGCGAACGCCTGAAGTCACTCGGTTACGATAACGTCGATGTCGTGACTGGCGATGGTTTCGCGGGGGTGCCGGGTGGGGCGCCTTACGACCGCATCATCGTTACCGCCGCGGCAGAGAGGCTGCCCGAAACGCTTCTCGATCAGCTCGGCGCCAATGGTGGGATCATGATCCTGCCGCTGGGCGCACAAGACGGCTCACAACATCTGATCAAGCTTACCAAGTTGCAAACGGGAACCCGCCGCGAAAATCTCATTCCGGTGCGTTTCGTGCCGATGTTACCGGGCCAAGCGCAGGAATTGTGACTTTTAGCGAGGCGCTCAGGATCCGAATGCGGCGTAAGCCGCGCATTAATTATTAAAGCCTTGTTTACTCGCGACTGGTTTATTTCGAACTCTACGTTTCATGCGTACGAGTGAGTAACCACATGTCGCGTCCCAAGGCGGATTCTCGCCTGCGTGCTTGGCCGCGCGCTGCAGTTCTCGGACTGGTGGGTATCGCCGCCGCCGGCTGTGCCGACTCCGCGCGTTTCCAGGCCAATTCGTACGCCAACGATCATCCATCTCCGCCGCACACCATAAGTTCGCTTCCGGCGCCCTCGACCTCCGCTCGCATCGAGGCGCAGCCACTGAGCCCGCCTGCCGCGGTTGCGGCAACACCAGCTAGCTACAGCGTACAGAGCCCCGCTGCGTATAGATCCTCCAGCCAATATTCTGACGTCACGGGATCAAGCGTGCCGCCCACGTCCAGCCATTGGACATGGAACGGCGGCTCTGCGGTAACAGTAGGCTATGGCGAAACTGTCGATGGCATCGCGCGCAGACATGGCGTGCCGGCATCGGCAATTCTGCAGACTAACGGCATCCGCGATGCTGGCCAGATCAGGCCGGGACAACGCCTCGTTATTCCGCGGCGTGTCACTAGCGGGACGCAAACGGCAGCGGCGCCCAAATCGACGAGTGGTAATGTTCACATCGTTAGATCCGGCGACACGCTCATGAATGTTGCGCGCCGCAACGGGGTGACAGTTGCTGCGCTGGCGAGGGCGAACCATTTGCAGACGTCCGCACAGCTCAGTGTTGGTGACCGGCTGACCATTCCCGGCGGCCATTCCGCCGCAGTGGCAAGTGCTGCGCCCGCGCCGCAAAACACGCAACCGCGCTCGGCTCCGGTTGAAAAGGTTAGCGCGCCCGTGAAGGTTGCAAGCATAGGACCGGTTCAGACTGCGAACGTTGCCAAGGAAGAACCGCGTGCGATCGAAACGCCGGTCAAGACGGCCGAGGCGACGCCATCGTTCCGCTGGCCGGCCCGCGGTCGCGTCATCGCCGGATTCGGCAGCAAGCCGAATGGCACACAGAACGACGGAATCAATCTGGCGGTGCCGGAAGGTACTCCGATCAAGGCTGCCGATGACGGTATCGTTGCTTACGCCGGCAACGAACTCAAGGGCTATGGCAATCTCGTGCTGATCCGCCACTCAAACGGTTTTGTGTCGGCCTACGCTCACGCGAGCGAATTGATGGTCAAGCGTGGCGATTCAATCAAGCGTGGACAGGTCATTGCACATGCGGGTCAGACCGGCAACGTGACCTCGCCGCAATTGCATTTCGAGATTCGCAAAGGCTCGACGCCCGTCGACCCGACCCAATATCTCGGCGGCGTTTAGTTCTTCAGAGCAACGCCGAGGCGCCCCGCTAGGTCCTGCACGAATTGCCAAGCCACACGGCCCGATCGGGAGCCGCGCGTGGTCGACCACTCCAGCGCTTCACGGTGCAAAGTTTCCCCGCGTGCGGGGATTTTGTAATGTGCCACGTAGCCATCAACCATCGCCAGGTATTCGTCCTGGCTGCAGCGGTGAAAGCCAAGCCACAGCCCGAAACGATCGGATAGCGATACTTTCTCCTCGACGGTTTCACCTGGGTTGATTGCGGTTGAGCGCTCGTTCTCCATCATGTCCCGCGACATGAGATGGCGGCGGTTCGACGTCGCGTAAAAGATCACATTGTCCGGACGACCTTCGATTCCGCCTTCCAACACGGCCTTGAGAGATTTGTAGGTGGTGTCCTCGGCGTCGAACGATAGATCGTCGCAGAACACTATAAAGCGGTGCGGAGAGCCGCGGGTAAGGGCCATCAGCGCGGGCAGGCTGTCTATGTCTTCACGATGAATTTCGATCAGCTTGAGAGCGCTGTTTTCGGTGTTGCGCGCGAAAGCTGCATTAACGCCCGCATGCGCAGCTTTCACAAGGGAGGACTTCCCCATGCCGCGCGCGCCCCACAAAAGCGCGTTATTGGCCGGCAGCCCTTTGGCGAACCGCTCGGTATTTTCGACGAGCACATCGCGAACCCGGTCGATCCCTTTGAGTAGCGACATCTCGACGCGGTTGACGCGTGCGACCGGCGCAAGACGGCCGTCGGGATGCCACACAAAAGCGTCGGCCGCGGTGAGATCGGGAAGAGTCTTTCGTTGCGGCGACAACCGTTCGAGGGCGCTGGCAATACGCTCGAATACGTCGGCTTGGCCCGCGGAACGGACGGCGCCTTTTGGTTTGGGCGTGGAGCGCCGCGACGATCTGGATTTTGATTTGGCCATTGGTATTTCCGCAAATCGCGCTGCTCTTAGCGGGGCCGCGTTGTCCCTGCAAGCGGTCTCACAGAGAAATGGCTGAAAACGGAGGGTTTATAAGGCTAACCCGACGTTGCAATTGGGTGGGCGACAGCTATAGTCCGCGCGAAATTCAAGCGCCGCCCGGGCGCCCGGAAACCATCCAAGGAACACGCTTCAATGTTTATAACGCCTGCGTTTGCGCAAGGGTCTCTGTTCGGAGGTGCAGGCGGCGACGGCGGAATGCTGATGTCGTTGCTGCCCTTCGTGTTGATATTCGTCATCATGTACTTTCTGATTCTACGGCCGCAGCAGAAACGCGTGAAACATCACCAGGAAATGGTCAAGAATGTACGGCGGGGCGATACCGTAATCACCAATGGCGGTCTTGTCGGCAAGGTCACCAAGGTGATCGACGACGACCAGATCGAGATCGAAATTGCGGACGACGTGCGCATTCGCCAGATGCGGCAGATGGTCGCCGACGTCCGTGCCAAAGGGGAACCTGTCAAGGAAGAGGCCGCAGCCGGCTAACGCCGACTGCCTTGCCCTTTAGCCGCAAATCGGGACGTCATGCTTTATTTCACGCGGTGGAAGGCGACGGCGATCATACTTACGGCGTTCGTCATCTGCCTGTTCGCCGTTCCCAATTTCTTGCCTGAGAAGGTGGTGCAGAGCTGGCCAAAGTGGGCGCAGCGGCACGTGGTGTTGGGTCTCGACTTGCAGGGCGGTTCGCACATCCTGTTGGAAGTCGACAGCAACGCTGTTCGAAAGGAAAAACTCGAGGCGATACGCGACGATGTCCGTCGCGTACTGCGCGATGCCCGCGTCGGCTATACCGGCTTGGTCGTTCGCGGCAACAGCGTTGAAGTTCGCATTCGCGAAGGCAGTAATTTCGATCAGGCGGTGGAGAAGCTGCGCGAATTATCCCAGCCGCTCGGGGGAATTCTCGGCAGCAGCACCGGTCAGCGTAGTCTCGATGTTACAACGGAAGGCGGAAGTTTGGTGAGACTGACGTTGACCGATCCCGCCATTCTTGAACGTGTGCGCCAATCGGTTGAGCAGTCGATCCAGATCATCGAACGTCGGGTCAATGAACTCGGCACTGTCGAACCGTTGATTCAGCGTCAGGGTGTCGACCGCATTCTGGTGCAGGTTCCGGGTCTACAGGATCCGACGCGACTGAAAGAATTGCTCGGCAAGACCGCCAAGCTCGACTTTCGGATGGTCGACGTTTCCATACCGGCCGAACAGGCCCTGCAGGGTCGTGTCCCGCCGGATTCCGAAATCCTCTATAGTGCCACGCCGCCGAAAACGCCGTATCTGGTCGAAAAGCGTATTCTCGTATCGGGAAGCGATCTTACCGATGCGCAACCTGGGTTCGACCAGCGGACCAATGAGCCAATCGTTTCGTTTCGCTTCAATACATCTGGCGCGCGCAAATTCGCACAGGTCACCCAGGAGAATGTCGGCAGGCCGTTTGCGATCATTCTCGACAATCAGGTGATATCGGCGCCGGTCATTCGCGAGCCGATCTTGGGTGGCTCGGGCCAGATTTCCGGCAGCTTTACGGTCGAGAGCGCCAACGATCTCGCCATTCTTTTGCGTGCCGGTGCACTGCCGGCGCCTCTCACCATCATTGAAGAGCGTACTGTTGGTCCAGGCCTCGGTCAGGACTCTATCGCTAAAGGCAAACTTTCGTCCTACGTCGGTGCGGCGATGGTTATCGCTTTCATGCTGGTGACCTACGGCCTGTTCGGGCTGTTCGCAAACATTGCTGTGGCAATCAACGTCGCGATGATTTTCGGCATCCTATCGCTGCTGAACGCGACGCTAACCCTACCCGGTATAGCAGGTATCGTGCTTACGGTCGGAATTGCCGTCGATTCCAACGTGCTTATTTATGAGCGCATCCGGGAGGAAGTGCGGGGCGGCCGGACGCCGATCAATGCAATCGACGCGGGGTTCAGTCGAGCGCTCGCAACGATCCTCGATTCGAACATCACGACCTTCATTGCGGCCGCCGTGTTGTTCTACATCGGCACTGGGCCGGTTCGTGGATTTGCGGTTACGCTCGGTATTGGCATCATAACAACCGTGTTTACCGCCTTCACCCTGACAAGGTTGATCGTCGCCTACTGGGTGCGTTGGCGGCGCCCGCAACGCGTACCTATCTGAGGAAACCGCGCCGTGCGTCTGCTTCGCATTGTTCCCGATGACACCAAATTCGACTTCATGCGCTTCCGGCGCATCAGCTTCCCATTATCGGCGCTCCTGTCGATCATCGCAATCTCACTTTATTTTTTTCACGGACTGAATTTCGGTATCGACTTCAAAGGGGGCACCTTGATGGAGGTGCAGTCGAAGGCCGGTGCTGCCGACCTCGCAAAAATGCGCGCCACGCTCGGCTCGCTTGGGCTGGGTGAAGTGCAATTGCAACAATTCGGCGCACCGAACGATGTGCTCATCCGTATCGCCGAGCAGCCTGGTGGCGAATTGGCGCAACAGCAAGCTGTCAGCAAGGTGCGCGGCGCCCTTGGCACCGAAGTGGAATATCGTCGGGTGGAAGTCGTGGGACCGCGCGTATCGAGCGAGCTTTTGTCCTACGGTGTGGTTGGCCTCATGCTGGCCATCTTTGCGATCCTGATCTATCTGTGGTTCCGGTTCGAATGGCAGTTCGCGCTCGGCGCCATGATCGCCAATGTCCACGATATCGTGCTCACCATTGGTTTCATGTCGATCACTCAGATCGACTTTGACCTTACGAGCATCGCGGCATTGCTGACGATTCTGGGCTATTCGCTCAACGATACCGTCGTCATTTATGATCGCATTCGTGAAATGCTGCGCCGGTACCGGAAATTGCCTATGCCCGAATTGCTCAATGCGTCAGTCAATCAAACACTGTCGCGTTCAGTGATTACGCACGTTACGGTATCGCTCGCACTCCTGGCCCTCCTGCTGTTCGGCGGACAGGCCATACACAGTTTTACGGCCACGATGATGTTTGGTGTCGTGCTCGTCGGCACCTACACGTCGGTGTTTATTGCTTCCCCGATCTTGATTTACCTTGGTGTCGGCACGGGACGTGACGCCCTGACTGCCCCTGACCGGAAGAAGTAGATGGCACTCGGCGGTCGCGCCGACGCTCCACACCTGCCGCGCCCTGCGCCAATCGATGCTTACGGTGACGGCGGTTTCCGGTTTGCCGGGATGTCGCACCGTGGGTCATTGCTTTGCTTTCCGGATGGAATTTGGGCGTGGCCTGTCAATGATGTGGCCGAACTGAACGAGGGGGCCCTCCGGGCGGCCTTCGATCGTGCGGATGGCCTTGATTTTTTCCTGATCGGCGCGGGCCGGGATCCCTGGGCACTGCCCGAGGATCTGCGGCAGAAATTTCGTGAATTTTCGCTTTCTGTTGACGCGATGGCGACGGGCGCCGCGGTGCGGACTTATAACATTCTCTTGGCGGAGAACCGACGTGTTGGAGCGGGTCTAATTGCGATTGGCTGAACCTGCGCTGGACTGGCGGAATGAAAGAGTTTTTCGCATATTGCGCAAATCGCGTGCGCGAAACTGATCGGGACCGCTATCTCGCGACCTTGTTCGCGCCAGCCGATAAGCGCAATGCATTGTTTGCGCTTTACGCGTTCGACATCGAAATTTCGCGGGTGCGCGAGCTTGCACGGGAAACGATGCCGGGCGAAATCCGGCTGCAGTGGTGGCGCGAGGTGCTTCTGGGGGAGCGCGCAGGTGAAGCCACGGCGAATCCGGTCGGGGCGGCGGTGATGGACATACTCGGGCGCTTCGCGTTTGCCCGCGATCCTCTCGTCGATCTCGTCGAGGCGCGTCGCTTTGACGTTCACAATGAGCCGATGGTGAGCGCGGAAGAGTTTGAGTCGTATGCATCACGGAGTGCCGGAACGATTTTTGATGTGGCTGCTCGTATTCTGGACGGCAAAGTAAGTTCGGCGGTAACCGCAGAATCGGGGAGCGCCCAGACGATCGCCAATGTGCTCTCCCGGCTTCCGCAACACGCCGCGCGACGTCAGCTCTATGTTCCCTTTGACAGTCTTCGGCGTTATTCAGCCGAGCCGGAAGACATTTTTGCGATGCGCGCGACACCGCAATTGCGTGCCGCGCTCGCTGAACTGCGCTTACGCGCGCGTCGTAGTCTCGCTTATGTCGCCGCGGCCGAGATTCCCGAGACCATACAGCCGGTTTTTTTGCCATTGGCACCACTCCGGCGTTGGCTTCTAGACATGGAGCGGCCCGACTACGACCCATTCAAGCCACCCATGGTGTCGCCGTGGCGGCGCCAGTGGCGTATCTGGCGTGCCGCCAAATCATTCCGGAGAATTGGAGCCTAGCGTTCACTCGGCTGCCGCCGCCGGGAGATCGCCGGCAATCCAGAGTTCGAGATCGGCGAGTGCGCGCCTGGTGAGAGCGCTCTTGCGCGCCAGCGCTTTCGCGGTTGAGCGGCCGAATTTGCTGTGACGATCGAATGTCGGGACCTCTTTCAACAGGGGAAATAGACCGAAGTTGACGTTCATCGGTTGGAAGGAGGAGGGGCCTGCATTGATCGCGTCGATATGGCCACCGGTAATGTGGGCGAGCAGCGCGCCGTGCGCCGTCGTCGCTGGTGGCACGACGACCGGTTCACCGCACCGTTCGGCAGCGGCAAAGCGTCCGGCGAGCAAGCCGATGGCAGCCGACTCGACGTAACCTTCGCAGCCTGTGACCTGGCCGGCGAACCGCCAGCGGGTATTCGCCTTCAGTCGTAGAATCTCATCGAGCAATGCCGGCGAATTGAGAAACGTGTTGCGATGAAGCCCCCCGAGCCGTGCGAACTCCGCGTTTTCCAGCCCAGGTATAGTGCGGAAGATGCGCACCTGCTCAGCGTGCTTAAGCTTGGTCTGGAAACCGACCATATTGAACAAGGTGCCGAGTTTGTTGTCCTGCCGCAGCTGCACGACCGCATAGGGTTTGATCCCCGGTTGGTGCGGGTCGGTGAGCCCGAAGGGTTTCATCGGGCCGTGCCGCAAAGTCTCAAGTCCGTGTTCCGCCATGACTTCGATCGGCAGGCAGCCGTCGAAATAAGGTGTGCTTGTTTCCCATTCATGGAAGGTCGTTTTGTCGCCGGCCAGGAGTGCGGCAACGAACGCGTGATATTGCGCGCGCGACAGCGGACAGTTGATGTAATCGGCGCCGGAGCCGCCGGGGCCGGACTTGTCGTAACGGGACTGAAACCAGGCCCGGCTCAGATCGATGCTGTCTCGGTGGACAATCGGCGCAATGGCATCGAAAAACGCGAGCTGCTGCTGGCCTGTCAGCCGGGCAATGGCGGCGGCGAGATCGGGTGATGTGAGGGGACCTGTCGCGAGGATGACGCTGTCCCAATCGTCCGGGGGAACGATCTCTCCACGCTCCAGTGTCACCAGCGGATGGGCCTCAAGTGCGGCCGTAACCGCAGCGGAAAAGCCGTCGCGATCGACGGCGAGGGCGCCACCTGCCGGCACCCGGTTTTCGTCCGCAGCTCGCATAATGAGCGAGCCGAGCCTGCGCATTTCTTCATGCAGAAGACCGACTGCATTGTGCTCGCAATCATCTGAACGGAATGAGTTTGAGCAGACCAGCTCGGCGTAGCCATCGGTCTTGTGCGCCGGCGTCCCCCGCAACGGTCGCATTTCATGCAGCACAACCGGCACGCCGGCTTGCGCAAGCTGCCAAGCAGCCTCGGACCCTGCGAGACCACCGCCCACGACATGCACTGAATGTAATTGCCTTGTGCTCATTTAGTGCTACTAGGCCGGCGATCGAAAAGCTGCAATGGCGGTAAAGCGTTCGACAGCAGCCGGTCGGCGATTAGGGCGCCCAAAGCGAAACGCCCACGACAGTTCGCGGGCGTTCTCAAGCCATCGATAAGCCGGCAGGATTAGCCGCGCTGCGAGGTGTTCCACGCAACGCGCGGGATATCCGAGCGGCTGATGCCGATATCGGCTAATTCGCGGTCGCCTAGGCGCGACAATTCGTTCAAACTGCGGTTGTAGCGCTTCCACTCCTGGATGAAGCGAATGAGTGCGGCAAACATGGGAACCTTCTTTCCGTATAGTCCATCACAAGTCGGTCTTTGATTTCGAATGGAAAATAGGGATCTTCCGGCGAATGAAAACCGACAATGTTGCGCTGCAGCTAATCGAAAAACGCATAGCTTTAAACGGACTCTGTACATGAAACATTCAGTTTTCCTCCGGAATTGGCCTCAAATTGACGGCCTGGGTAAGGAAAATTCTGAAAAAAGCCGCCTGGAATGCAAAATTCGCGTACCGTGAGCTCTAGACCGACGGAGTGAAATTGCATATCTTCCGATCGCTTTGCCTCACTGCCGCGCTGTGCGTCCCCGCGCTGGCGCCAAGTTCCGCAGCCGAGGTCAAGGTCCTGACCGCGGGCGCCTTCAAGCAGGTCGTGCTCGCGCTGGCCCCTGATTTTGAGAAACAGACCGGCACGAAGGTCGTCCTCGACAACGACACCGCGGGCGGCCTGCAGAAACGCATTGAATCGGGCGAAGCGTTCGACGTCGCGATCATCACGCCCACTATCATCGACGGCCTGGCCGGTTCGGGCAAAGTCGCCCCCAATAGCCGGGTCAATCTGGCGACCGTTGCAATCGGCGTTGTGGTAAAGGAAGGCGCGCCCAAGCCGGACATCAGCACAGTCGAGGCCTTCAAGAAGGCGCTGCTCGCGGCCAAATCGGTCGCCTATATCGATCCGGCGAGCGGCGGCTCGAGCGGGATCTATATCGATAAACTGCTCGAACGCCTTGGCATCGCCGACCAGATCCGGCCAAAGGCAAAGCTCAAGAAGGGCGGTTATGTCGCCGAGCTTATTGCCAGTGGCGAAGCCGAGCTTGGCCTGCACCAGATCAGTGAAATCGTACCGGTCAAAGGTGCGGTCCTCGTCGGACCATTGCCGAAGGAGATCCAGAACACCACGACCTATGCGGCCGGTTTGAGCGCCAACGCGCAAAACAAGGAGGCCGCACAGGCCTTGATCAAGGCGTTTTCCGGTCCGGCTGCGGTGACCGTTCTCAAAGCCAAAGGCATGGAGTCCGCGAACTAGGGATTTACGCATTTGCTCGCAGATGCGCGCCCACTCGATCGCCGCGTTGTCATCACCGCGCTGGGCATCGCGCAAATTCTGGCCTGGGGAACCTCGTTCTATTTTCCGGCGGTCTTTGCCGAACCGATTGTCAAGGAGACGGGCTGGTCGCTCGGCTTCGTTGTCGGCGGCACATCGATCGGACTTTTGACCGCAGGGCTGATTTCCCCGCAAGTCGGCCGCATCATCGATGTTCGCGGCGGACGGCCCGTGCTGCTGGCAAGTTCGCTGTTCTACGCCGCGGGCCTCGCGCTTGTGGGATTGTCCCATGCATTGCCGGTCTATTTGCTGGCTTGGGTGCTCATTGGTTTCGGCATGGGCACAGGCCTCTATGATGCCGTCTTCGCCGCGCTCGGTCGCATGTACGGCAGCGAAGCGCGCGGGCCGATCACCAGCCTGACGCTGTTCGGCGGTTTTGCCGGCACGATTTGCTGGCCGCTGAGCGCCTTCATGATCGAGCATCTGGGCTGGCGCAGCGCGTGCTTCATCTATGCCGCGATCCATCTGCTCGTGATGCTGCCGCTGCAGGTCAGTGTCGTGCGCGCCGCCAAGGCCGAAACCGGACAGGATCGTCCGGCTCTCCCAGGCGAAGCCGCGCGCATTGGCAATGAAACGCTCACTTTCGGCCTGCTCGCCGTGGTGTTGTCGATCGCAGCCGGCGTCGGCTCGATCGTGGTCGTGCATCTGCTGATTTTCCTGCAGGCGAGGGGCGTCGATTTTGCAACAGCCGTCACCCTCGGCACGATCTTCGGACCCGCGCAGGTCGGCGCGCGTCTCGTGGAGCGCGTTTTTGGCAACCGTTATCATCCGATCTGGACGATGGTTGCCTCCTGCGCGCTGATGGCCATCGGCCTCCTGCTGCTCTATGGCGCGATCCTTGCATTGATCCTGATCATCCTGCTTTATGGCGCAGGCTATGGAATTTCCTGGGTCGGTCGCGGAACGCTGCCGCTTGCCCTTTTCGGGCCGGTGCGATTCCCGCGTTTGATGGGAAAACTCGCCTTCCCGAGCCTGATCGTTCAGGCCCTGGCGCCCTCCGCCGGCGCGCTTCTGCTCGAGGCAAAGGGCGCGCAAACGACCATCGGCGTATTGACAGTTTTCGCGCTGATCAATGTGGTGCTGATCGGTTCGCTGTGGTGGCTGTGCCGCAAACCGGCCTAGCGCGCGATCACGATCGCTTGCGCTGGCGGGCTGTCCTGCTCGCTCTGTGCCGAGCCCAACGAGAGGGCGAGGCCGAAAAGCGTGATGTCAAAGATGCCGATGGCGAAGCGGATGAGAAACCTGGCAGTATCGTATCCCGAGAATTGATGATCAGGCGTTAACGGCGCGCCGCGCACGGACCATAAAATTATACCGATATCGTCCGCGCCCAGCGCCGAAGCGATAACTCGCAGGGTTGAAAAATGTTGCCGCTGCAGATGCTTTATTTCGAAGACCTCTCGGTCGGCATGACAGCGATAACGGCAAATTACAACATTCGACGAAGCTCGCTAATTTCAGTATCAAGACGTTGACTGCGCTATAAACGATTGTGCCGCAGGAACTTCCAGCCTCCGCCATCTGCCGACAGCCTCCACAGTTAGCGCAATCATCATCTGATTTCGGCGTTAGCAAGATTGGATAGTGTGATAGGATTCGGGAGTGACTTGGCGATTGGGGTCTATGAGATGGCCAAAAAGCGGAAGGCGAAAAAATCTAAAATCAAACGCAAGCGAACGGCGAAGAAAAGCAAACCTAAAAAGCGTTCCACCCGTAATGTCGATGTTCTTGCGCCTGCTGTTTCAGACGAAGCACTAGAACGTAGTGCAATTCTCCCAGCCACAGCGGCGTGCACGGCGAGGCTTTGTCTTTGAAGTTAGGGCAGGGGGCACACCAAAGTATAGCGGTATAGTTACAAAGTGTTCATATTTGCCAGGACCAGAAGAGCGTAAAATCGGGGCCGCTCCCCCAAGAGAGCGCGGCCCCGACTTTCACCCCGTCCCCATGTCCCCAGAAGGTCGGGGCCGACATTTCTAAACTGATTTGTGGTCGTTCGGTGGACGCAATGTGTTTGCGGCCCACGAATTTTCTGAATTGTTGCGGCTAGAGACAAAGAGGACAATAAAAATCAGGGCCTAGCTCTCGATCGGGCGAGAGCTAGGCCCCGATCTCCCTGTTACACGCTACTGGCGTGACATTTTTACTATGAACGGACGCCTCTCGGTAGACGTCAAGCGGTTCGTATTACGAATTTTCTGAATTGTTACCGTTAGAGCACATTTGGGAAAGCATCGCTGACCTGATGGGCCCTCTTATATAAAAGTGCAATGAGCCTTGCGTACGTGCAGCCTTTTACCGCACGAATTTTGCTGAGTTTCATGTGATGCTTAAGACCTCAATATGGCTGGTGGTGTTTGTGCTCGCCGGTGAGCAAGGCTTCGGCACGCGACCTTGGTCAGTGGGAAGGTATCGATCCGCTACATCGCCAGTGGTTCAATGCGCTGAGGCAGCCTGACAGTCCGCACTTATCCTGCTGCGGAGAGGCTGACGGTTATTGGGCCGACAGCTATGAGGTGAAGGGAGATCAGTACGTCGCAATTATCACCGACACACGCGACGATAAACCACTTGGCCGGGCACAGCATATTGAGGCTGGTACGCGGGTCGCAGTGCCCAACAGCAAGATCAAGTGGGGCAGTGGCAATCCGACCGGGCACGGCATTATCTTCATCGGCATTGGCGGTGACGTCTTTTGTTACCTACCGCCTGGCGGAGGATAGCACAGCGCGAGTTCTAGCTTCTCCAAAGTCCATTGAACCTCCTCTGTGAAATCCTCGTATATCTCACCGTCATTTCAATCGACCGATGCCCTAGCCATTCTTGGATCGTTCGCAGGTCCACGCCTCGATCAGCCAAAGCGTACCCGCAAGAGTGCCTGAGGCAGTGAGGGTGAAGGTTCGTGAAGCCCGCCAGCTCAGCGGTTCGGTTGACAAGGTAGTTAACGGCGAACCGAGTTAGCCTCCTCGACGTTCCGATAAGAACAACCAAGGCAGATTATTCTTTCCGAAGCCCGAGATAACGCCTGATCGCTCGCAGCTCATCCCCTTCAATTGGGTGTGTGCCGGAGTTCGAGCCCTTCAATCGTTTGACCCACAGCGTGGCCCTGTCAAAGCTTACATCCTCAATCCGCAGGTCCACGGCTTCGCTACAGCGCGAACCATGGCGGTACATCATCAGGAACAGCAAATGATCTCGTGCGCCTCTCTTCACAAAATCCTCATAACGTTCAGTGGCAAACGCTATGATCTCTGGATGATCGACGATGTATCGATTAGCCGATCTGGTAATCTCACAAGCATCGACGTGATGAAGCTTGATTCCTTGCCCTCGCAGCTCCAGCAGGACCGCTTGCCTTGCGTAGTACCGTGCAAGCGTAATCACCTGACCTTGAGTGCTCATGGTAGCTCCTCCAATATGAAAGTGCCCGATAGATTGCCGCTACCGTGCTTCAATGTTGTTGCGTGAGTAGCGGTTCATGCTGCATTCGTTGTGTTCGTGCCCTCACGTTGGCACCGGGCTGGCACGCATTGATGAAGCGCTCACGTTTGAATTGAGAGTTATCGGCGGC
>DATDLC010000050.1:0-32534 GCA_036519515.1 Pseudolabrys sp.
ACTCCAAGACTTCTTCCGCCGACAGATCGTACCGAAAGCCAGCAACAGGAAGATTGTGCTGCAGGTCTATGACCATGTAGCCGCCGTAGTTGTCGATAGTGCCGACTCGCCAGCGCGATTTGCGGACGAACCATCCTTCGCGGCGGGCAGCGCGACGAGCGCGGGCGTCCAGTGATTTTTCAGACATTTCGGTCAGCCCCCTCGCTCACCTTGTCGAGCATCCGCTCCATGGCGCGCACCGGCACTCTGATGCGCCGCCCTATCCGAATTGTTGGAATCTCCCCACGGTGCGCCGCCTCGTAGGACGTGCCCCGGCACAGGCCGAAATACCTGCGGCCAGCCTCTGGCACTGAAATCGTAAGCTCAGTCTTCTCAGTCATTTCTCGCCTCTCCAAACTTGTCAGGCCTGTTTGGGTCGAATCTGGCCTGTGCAAGCCACAAGATGATTCATTGACATGTTTTTCGCAACATGTATAAATACAGTCGTATTACATAAATAAAGCAAACCCGATAAATGGCGAGAAAACGCAAGCGAGCACCCGGCGGCGGACGTAAGCCTAATCCCAATAAAAAGGTCATGTTTTCGACTCGCCTCGAGCCGCACGTCATGGCTGCGCTGAAAGCGGGCGCGGAAAAGTGGGGCGCTGAAAAAAACGTCTCTGCGTTTACGGAACGGCTTATAAGCGATGGGTTGCAGGACCTTGAAGATAATGCCCGCGATCCGGCCCTGCGGGGTCTTATTTATTTCATCGCCCAATTAGCAGAAAAAATAAGCGGCCCCGTGGTCTTGAGGAGGCTGTCAGAGGACGCCAAGGGCACCGTTGCGACTTATTATGGCAAACCGATCGACGCATCAGATTTGTGGCGCACCGATCCATTCCATTTCAAAGCGTTTAAAGTTGCGGTCAAAAAGTTGCTTGACGCCTTAGAGGAACCGCCGGGCGAGATACGTTCACCGATCCCCGGGGCTGAACGTCAGAAAGCGCGTTTTGGCACGGATGAATTAGGCGAACGAATGCGGAAGGGTCTTAGCACCCCAGAAGAATACGGCGCTTTTAATTTTGAATTGCTTTGGGAACAATCGCAGCGATCTTCTCCGTTTTCCGATTTTGAAAGGCAACTATATCGGGGTGGTTTCGGCGAGGCTTTCCTACGTACGCTCTACACACTGCCAAGAGCGCTACGCGATCTTGAGTTGAAACCGAAAACGACGAAACCACAGAGGGGGCGAAAATGACTAGACGCGCACACGGAGACGGCGGCATTGACCGGCGTGGCGAAAATATCTTTCGCCTGCGATACCGCATCGGCAAGCAACGCTTTGCCAAAACATTCCATGGCACTCTCTCTGAAGCCAAAAGGAACTAAGGGCTCTGCTCCGTTCCGGCGATACCGGCGAACACGTCGCGCCAGATAGAAGCACGCTCGCAGAATGGGCCAAGCAATGGATCAAAGCCGGCGCACCCGGACGAATGAAGCGGGCTGCGGGAGTACGTGCCGTCGAACGCTATGACCAGCTTCTACGCACACATGTCCTGCCGACACTCGGCAAATACAAACTGCAGGAGATCCATTCGACCGACATCGACAAGCTTTATCTAAACCTCGAAGGCAAAATAGCCCCCCGGACAGTGCAGCACGTTCACAGTGTCTTGGGCTCCTGTCTTGGCGCAGCAGTTCGGACGCGAAAGCTCGCAATAAGTCCGATGGAGAGCATTACTAAAGCCCCGGCGCCCTGTGAAAGCGACCACGGCATTGCGCTTGATGACGACGAGCTGCGCAAGCTGGTGCAGGGCTTCAAAGGTTCGGCGTTATTCCCGATTGTCAGCGTGGCGGCGTTCACGGGGGCGCGGCGAAACGAGATACTGGCCTTGCGCTGGTCTGATCTCGATCCTCAGAAGAAAGAGTTGAGAATTGAACGCGCAATTGAGGAAACCAAGGCGCATGGCAGGCGGTTCAAGGGACCGAAGAAAGAGAGCCATAAGCGCACCATCACGATCGACGATGACCTGCTCGCCCTGCTGCTATCGGAGCGCGAAAAGCACTTACGCATTGTTGCCGGCGTGCCGGACGGCGCAACGGTTGACTTGTCCTTGGTCAAACTACCCGAGGGCGCGCTGATGTTTCCAAAGCTACTAAGGCGCAGTCCCGATTTTTTGAAGCCGCGGCGCCCAAAGGGTGTAACCGATGGCTTTACCAGCCGGGCCGAGCAGTTGGGCTTTCCGGGGTTGAGGTTTCACGATCTCCGGGGAACACATGAAACGCTTCTGCTCGACCGTGGTGTGCCCGTGCATGTGGTCGCCGCTCGTTGCGGCCACGATCCGGCGGTTCTGCTGCGCAGCTACGCCAAGCGGACGCGCAAAGCCGATACGAGTGCGGCCGGTGTCATCGGCCGCATTTCAAAGGGAATCTTGGGAAACTGAAACAAAGTTGGGTCCAAAATTGGGTCCAAGATCCGGTTTGTTCTCAAAATGAATCAGCCAATGCTTTGAGACTGAAGCACTTAAATGACGGCCAAAACAAAACCGCCCCGGGCGGGGACACCGGGGCGGCTTCGCGGGCAAAGCGGCTGTCGTCAGCCGCCGAATGGCATCTTGCCGACGGTATTGATCAACCGATTCCCGCGTTCATCCAGCGTGTACGGCAGCAGATGCGCGTGCCTGGAGATTTCCCTATGAACGTGCTGCAAACGCGACTCTACGAGCGCATCCATGAAACGCGCGAAAAGGTTTTTGCGCGGCGCAGCGGCTTTTGCGCGCTCGGCGTTTTTGGTAGCGGGAATTCGGGCAGTGCCATAAGTGACGGCAACCATTGTATATCTCCTTCTAAAATCACAGCATCGGCAAACGTCATGATTCTCGCTGCCGACTATCGCAGTGCAATATAAACTCCTGCACACCTTCGACCACGCGCAACGCTGCATGGTTGCCGCGTAAATCCGGCATGAATCGATTAATCATTTGCTGAGATTGATGCCATCACTGCACCAGATTGGTGCGTCGCACAAATTTGATCCAAACAAGCGATTTGTTGCTCAATACCCGCAAACTGCAGAAGAAATATTCACAATGTTCAGGCAGTTTTTATTCGGATCGCGTGCGTCGCTTTGCGCATGCCTGCATTGCTAGGTCCGCGTGGCGCGCTAGAGTCCGTTTCATGTTCGAAGCTCGGTTTCAATCCTTCGACGATTCGAGCGAGCGAGCGCAAAGCGCGCCGCGCGTTGCCGAACTGCGCAGCGAACTCAAGCGCCACGGCCTCGACGGTTTTGTGGTGCCACGCGCCGACCGACAGCAAAATGAATATCTGCCGGCGAGCGAGGAACGGCTGGCTTGGCTGACGGGATTCACCGGCTCGGCAGGCGCGGCGGTGGTCCTGGCCGACGTTGCAGCGCTCTTCGTCGATGGGCGCTACACGGTTCAGGCCAACACGCAGGTCGATGGCAAGATTTTTTCCATCGAGCATGTTGTGGAACACCCACCCGAGCAGTGGCTCGAACAAAATCTGAGCAAGGGTGCGAGGCTTGGCTACGACCCCTGGCTTCACACCAGCGAGCAGGTGGAAAAACTGCGAAAGGCTTGCACGAGCGCCGGCGCGCAACTGGTTGCGGTCGACAGTAATCCGATTGATGCCCTGTGGCACGACCGCCCTGCTCCGCCTGCGGGCGCCGCAACTTTACGCGAGCTCAAACTCGCCGGCGAGGCTGCTCCTGACAAGCTCAAACGCGTGCGTACCGAGCTCAAGAAACTCCGTGCCGACGCGCTGCTCGTCTCCGATCCGCAAAATGTGGCTTGGGCTTTCAACATCCGCGGCGCCGACGTAACGCATACGCCACTGGCACTTGCCTTTGCCCTGATCCCGCAAGATGGACGACCCTCGCTTTACATTGACGGGGGCAAGCTCAACAATCATGTCCGTCACACGCTCGAAAAGTTCACCGATGTGCGTGCGCCGGACGATCTCGCGCGCGATCTCGGCAGGCTGAAGGACAAGACCATCAGGCTAGACCAGGCCAGCGCGTCAGAGGCTCTGACGCGGTTTCTTGCCGAAAATGGCGGCAAGCCGCAGCGGGGTGCCGATCCGATCGCCTTGTTGAAAGCGACGAAGAATCACGCCGAGATCGTCGGCAGCCGTGCGGCACACAAGCGCGATGGCGTGGCGATGGCGCGCTTTCTCGCCTGGTTCGACAAGGAAGCCCCCTCCGGCAAACTCACCGAAATCGACGCGGTGGCTGCGCTGGAAAGCTTCCGCCGCGACACCGGGGCGCTCAAGGACATCTCCTTTCCCACCATAGCCGGCGCCGGGCCGAACGGCGCGATTGTGCATTATCGGGTCACTCGCGCTTCAAACCGCCGCATCGGAAGGAACGAGATGTTCCTGATCGATTCCGGCGCGCAGTACGAAGACGGTACGACCGACATCACCCGAACCATCGTTGTCGGAGAGCCAAGCGAGGAGATGCGTGATCGCTTCACGCGCGTGCTGAAGGGCCATATTGCGATCGCAACCGCGATCTTTCCCGAGAACACCAGCGGCGCCCAGCTCGACCCGCTGGCGCGCACGGCGCTATGGCAGGCCGGGCTCGATTTCGACCATGGTACCGGACATGGAGTCGGCAGCTACCTGTCGGTGCACGAAGGTCCCGCGCGCATATCGAAACTGGGGACAGTCGCGCTTCGGCGCGGGATGATCCTATCGAACGAGCCCGGCTACTACAAAACAGCCGCCTACGGCATCCGCATTGAGAATTTGGTGCTGGTCATCGCCGCACCGGAGCCGGTCGGCGCTGAAAGGCCCCTCAATGCGTTCGAGACGCTGACGCTCGCTCCGATCGACCGGCGGTTGATCGAGGCGCGGATGCTAACGACGAAGGAGCGCGCCTGGCTCGGCAGTTATCACGCGCGCGTGCTCGAGATCATCGGGCCGCTGGTCGACAAACCGACGCGAACCTGGCTCGCCACGGCCACACGGCCTTTGTCCTCATAAGCCGGCTGT
Source organism: Pseudolabrys sp. (assembly GCA_036519515.1). Taxonomy (GTDB): domain Bacteria; phylum Pseudomonadota; class Alphaproteobacteria; order Rhizobiales; family Xanthobacteraceae; genus Pseudolabrys. Next base: position 4,993 of record DATDLC010000050.1, read on the forward strand.
CAACCGCTCGCGAGTTTCAGCCATTCGTCTTCGGTCAACACCTTCACACCGAGTTTCTTCGCGTCCGCCAACTTCGAACCGGCGCCCGGCCCTGCGACAACATAGTCGGTCTTCTTCGAAACGGAGCCGGCGGCCTTTGCGCCCAGACGTTCGGCCTGCGCCTTGGCCTCTTCGCGCGTCATTTTTTCCAGCGCGCCGGTAAAGACCACCGTCTTGCCGGCAATGGCTGTGTCTTTCTTCGGCCTCTCCGCGTCGAGAATTTTCACCTCTTTGGTCAGCCGCTCGACAATGCCACGGTTGTGGCTTTCGCCGAAATAGGCGGCGACGGCATGGATCACCGTGTCGCCGATCTGATCGAGCGCATCCATCTCGGCAATGGTGTCCTCGTCGCCCTTGGCGACCTTCAGTCCGGCGTCATGGAAGGCTTCCCAGGAGCCGTAGCCGCGGGCGAGCGCCAGCGCAGTCGTTTCGCCAACCTGACGGATTCCCAGCGCATAGATGAACCGGTCAAGCGAGATTGTGCGCCGCGCCTCGATCGCGCTGAAGAGGTTGCGGACCGACGTTTCACCGAATCCGTCGAGTCCCAGCAGGTCACCCTTGTGCTTCTTCTCCAGTGTGAAGATGTCGGCGGGCTCCTTCACCCATCCTTTCTCGAAGAACAGTTCGATCTGTTTCTCGCCCAGGCCTTCGATATCAAATGCTCGGCGCGACACGAACAGCATCAGGTGCTGAACCTTCTGATACGGACAGGCAAATTCGCCGGTACAACGCGTGCGCGCGCCCTCCTCGCCGGTCGCGGTTTCCTCGCGCACGACGTCGGTGTGGAGGTAACACGGACATTTCTTCGGGAAATGATAGGGCTTTGCGTTCTTCGGACGCCTGTCGATGACGACGTCCACAACCTGCGGAATGACGTCGCCTGCGCGCTGAATGATAACGGTATCGCCGATGCGGATATCACGGCCGTCCCGCAAGGACTCGCCGTCACCGCCGATGCCCTTGATGTAGTCTTCATTGTGCAAGGTGACGTTCTGCACGATCACGCCGCCGACACCGACAGGATCGAGCTTGCCGACTGGCGTGAGCGCCCCGGTCCGGCCAACCTGCAGCTCGATATCTTTGAGCACGGTCATCGCGCGCTCGGCGGGGAATTTATGCGCGATCCCCCAGCGCGGCGTCCGCGAAACGAAACCAAGACGCTCCTGCCAGTCGACGCGGTCGACCTTGTAGACGACGCCGTCGATATCGTAGTCGAGTTCGGCCCGGCCTTCCTCGATCTTGCGATGGAAAGCAATGAGCTCGTCGGTCGAACGGCAGAGCTTCGTGAGCGGGTTTGTTTTGAAACCGCAGCTTTCAAACCACTTGATCATGCCCGACTGTCTATCGGCAGGCATCGCACTCATCTCGCCCCAGGCATAGGCGAAGAAGCCGAGAGGCCGTGAGGCGGTGATTTTTGGATCTTTCTGCCGCAACGAGCCGGCAGCGGAATTGCGTGGATTGGCAAAGATCGTATCACTTGCCGCCTTCTGTCGCTCATTGAGCGCAAGAAATGCGTGTTTGGTCATATAGACTTCACCGCGCACTTCGCAGACGTTCGGCACATTGCGGCCCTTGAGCTTCTTCGGCACATCCTCAAGGGTGCGGATATTGGCGGTGACATCCTCGCCCTCCGCGCCGTCGCCGCGCGTGGCTGCCGTAACGAGTTCGCCGCCCTCGTAACGCAACGACATAGAGAGACCGTCGATCTTGGGTTCGGCACTGAAAGCGAGCTTTTCATCCTCGCTCAATCTGAGGAAACGCCGAATGCGAGCCACGAAATCAACGACGTCCTGCTCGGCGAAGGCATTGTCGAGCGACAGCATCGGTACCGCGTGGCGGACCTTTCTGAATTTGCCTATTGGAGACGCGCCGATTCGTTTCGACGGCGAGTCCGCGCGGATCAGTTGCGGAAAGCGCGCTTCGATCGCAGCATTGCGCTGACGCAAGGCGTCGTATTCGGCGTCCGTTACGGTTGGGGCATCCTGTTGGTAGTAGCGCTTGTCATGTGCGGCAATTTCGGTCGCAAGCCGCTTCAGCTCGGCCTTGGCCTGCGCTTCGTTAAGCTTCGCAGGATCGGTTTTCAGCGCATCGTGACTCGGCATACACGGACTATATCAACTCGCGGCTTTGATCAGCCGCTCGGCGGCGGCGCGGGCTTCGTTGGTAATCTCGGCGCCAGCCAGCATGCGGGCGATCTCCTCGCGCCGGCGTTCTGATGCGAGTTCGGTCACCCGGGTGGCCACCCGTTTTCCGTTCTCCAGCGCGTCCTTGGTGATGAGGTAATGGTGGTCGGCACGTGCCGCCACCTGCGGCGCGTGCGTCACGGCGAGCACCTGCACGCCGCGAGAAAGTTTTGCGAGCCGCATGCCGATGGCGTCGGCAACGGCCCCGCCGACGCCGGTATCGATCTCGTCGAATACGAGCGTGGGCGCCGAGCCGCGGTCGGCGAGCACCACTTTCAGTGCCAGCAGGAAACGGGCGAGTTCGCCCCCGGAGGCCACCCGCATCAGCGGGCCCGGCCGCGTCCCCGGATTGGTCTGCACCCAGAACTCCACCCGATCGATGCCGTGCGGTCCGGCGGCGCCCATATCGCTCTCGATCTGCGTGGAGAATTTCGCCCGATCGAGCTTGAGCGGCTTGAGTTCCCCGTTGACAGCCTTGTCGAGCGCAATGGCAGCCTTGGCGCGTGCCTGCGAAAGCGCCTGCGCCGCAGCCTCATAAGCAGCGTGAGCTTGTACGGCGGCCGCTTCGAGCGTTTTCAGCTTTTCTTCGCCAGCATCGATCAGCGCGATATCTTCGTTGTACTTGCGCGCCAGCGCCGCAAGCTCGTCGACCGGAACGTTGTATTTGCGGCCAGCTCCGCGCAAACCGAACAGCCGCTCTTCGATGCGCTCAAGCTCGGCGGGTTCGATATCGGCGACACGCAAAGCCGCTTCAAGATGATCGCGGGTCTCGTCGAGCGCGGTCAGCGCGGCATCGAGCGCCTTGACCGTCGGTTCGATCAGGCCCGGCGCCTGCGTCGCCCGCCGCTCGAGCCGCCGGATCACACCCGAGAGCGCCGGCACGCTGGATTCGGCGCCGGCGATGACGTCGTGCGCATTGCGCAGGTCTTCGGCCACTTTCTCGGCCTGCATCATCGCGGTGCGACGCTCGGCGAGCGCGGTCTCTTCGCCGGCTTGCGGCGCAAGCTTGTTGAGCTCATCGACGGCATGGCGCAGCCAGTCGCTCTCGCGTTTGGCCCGTTCGACTTCGGCACGGTGCGCATCGGCCACGGCCTGCGCCTCTCGCCGGGCGTCCCATAGTGTCGCTACATTTGCCGCCCGCCCCTCGAGTCCGCCCAAGGCATCGAGAAGGCGCCGGTGCGTGGCGGCGTCAACCAAAGCGCGCTCGTCGTGCTGGCCGTGAATTTCGACCAATGCACTGCCGAGTTGCTTCAGGACTTGTACACTCACAGGCTGGTCATTGACGAATGCGCGCGTTCGCCCGTCGGCGAACTGCACGCGGCGAAGGATCAATTCATCTTCGGCAGGAATGTCATCGGCCGCGAGCAGCGCGCGCGCCGGGTGATTGCGCGCGACATCGAACACAGCGGTGACCTGGCCTTGCTCGACGCCTTGCCGGACCAACGCCTGGTCCCCGCGTCCGCCAAGGGCCAATGCGAATGCATCAAGCAGGATCGACTTGCCCGCGCCCGTCTCCCCGGTGAGCACGGCGAGCCGGTCCGCGAAATCGATGTCGAGACGGTCGATCAGCACGATGTCGCGGATCGAGAGTCGGGATAGCATGGCGCCTCATTGTCCTGGTCGTCGTAACGCCCGGCCTCGGACCGGGCATCCACGTCGTACGGATTCTGCATATTCAAAGACGCAGACGGTCGGGACAAGCCCGACCGCGACCGTGTGGGTAAGTCTCGCAGGTCGAGCGGTTAGCCCAGGCCGACCTTTTTGAATGCCTTGCTGATCCAGGAACTTGTGTTCTCGGAGGGCTCGCCGCCGCCGGTCTTCACCAGCGAGTAAGCATGTTTGTACCACGAGCTGTCCGGGAAATTGTGCCCGAGGACCGCCGCGGCCGTTTGCGCCTCATCGACGATGCCCAGCGCCATATAGGATTCTGTCAGACGCATCAGCGCCTCTTCGACATGGCGCGTCGTCTGATACTTGGTAACGACAACCTTGAATCGATTAATCGCCCCCGTGTAGTCCTTCTTTTTCAGATAGTAGCGGCCGATTTCCATTTCCTTGCCGGCAAGCTGGTCGCGCGCAACCTCGATTTTCCGTTTGGCGCTGACCGCATACTCGCTGCCCGGATATTTCCGGATGACTTCGTCGAGCGCGGCAAGCGCCTTCTCGGTGCGCGCCTGGTCACGCGTAATGTCCGGAATTTCGTCAAAGTAGGAAGAGCCGATCAGATATTGCGCGTAGGCGGCATCCGCACCGCCGGGATGCAGCGTGATATAACGCTTCGCCGAATTGACGGAGTCGTCATATTCGCCAGCCTGATAGTACGCGTACGACGTCATAATGAGCGATTTGCGCGCCCATTCCGAATACGGATGTTGACGATCGACTTCCTCGAATTTCTTGACCGCTTGCTTGGGGTCTTTCTTCGCGTTGAGAAGATAGAGTCCCTCGTTGTACAGCCGGTCGGCTGGCGCATCCGGAGCCACGTCGTCCTTCTTGGAGAAAAAATCGAAACTGCTGCAGGCGCCAAGGCTGCCCGCCAGCAGCGCGATCGCGCAAGCACGGGCGACAGGCATCCATCGGCTACGTTTCAACGGTAAAGCCGTGCCCCTGGGCATAGTCCTAGCTACGAAAGCCTTGAACACGAACGCATCCACGCGAAGTTGCTTCCCCGAAAAGGCGGCTTCGCAAAAGACCTTTGCGCTGCGCGGCCAACCGCGCCGGTTTATCCGAAAACAGCCAGTTTAGCCATGCGACTAAGCCGACATTCGGCCCGGATTAAGGCGAAGGTTAAACCAAAATCCTCAGGTTTTCAGGCTACTTCCGGCCCATAGGCCGGAGCGACCAGGCCGGTAACGACATCGGCGTGGCCTCGTGTGCGGCGCACCGGTTCCGCAGCCGCTTCAACCACCCGCCAAGCCCTCGGATCGGCCATCAACGCGGATAGAACGGAATGATTGAGACGATGGCCACCACGAATGGTCTTGTAGGTGGCCAGCAGTGGCTGGCCCGCGAGCGCCAGGTCTCCAATGGCATCGAGCACCTTGTGACGAACGAATTCGTCGGCAAAGCGCAGGCCTTCGGGATTGAGCACGCGGTCTTCGCTCACCACCAGCGTGTTCTCAAATGACGCGCCAAGCGCATAGCCGGCGGTCCAAAGCTTGGTCACGTCGCGCATGAAGCCGAAGGTCCGGGCTCGCGCGATCTCGCGACGGAAGGTATCGGGCTCAACGTCTAGCGAGAGCGCTTGCCGGCCTATTAGAGGATGGTCGAACTCGATCTCTGCTTCGACGCGGAAGCCGTACTGATTGGGCCGGAGTTCACCGTAGGCGCCGTCCTTGGCTACCCTTATGGGCTTGATCACTTCGATGTACCGGCGCGGCAACGCGCGCGCCGTAAGCCCGGCCTGGTCGATTGCCTCAACAAAGGCCATGGCGCTGCCGTCCATGATCGGGACTTCCGGACCGTCGATCTCGACGATCACGTTGTCGACGTAGAGGCCACGTAGAGCCGCCAGGAGGTGTTCGGCGGTTGAGCAAAGAGGACCCTTCGCATCGCCAAGGACAGTGGCGAATTCGGTCGCAGTGACTGCACGCACATCGGCGCGGATCTCGCGCTCGACAGAGCCCTCAGACGCGATGCGCTGGAAGACGATGCCGCTATCATCGTCGGCAGGATGAAGCGTGAGTGTAACAGGAAGGCCGGAATGAACGCCGATGCCGGAAACGGCGACTTGATGGCGGAGCGTTGTCTGCTTAGCGCCCTTCATCTACCAACATTCCGCCGGCCCGTTTGAGGTGCCGAGCGGCCCCATCCCCGTGGCCCTGAGGGCCACATTTCTGCCTTTAGTCCCACCCGCCAAGTGGCCTCAGCGGCAATCCCCTACGGACCCGAAAGTCCTTTTGACTGCTGAAACTTAGGCAATAGTCAGCCCTTCTCCAACTCACGCTTTCTTACCGACTGTTACTCTTTTTTGCCGTATTTGGCGGTCGGTCGAGTACCATTTCCGCAATTCGATCGGTTGCGGGGTACTCACAGACGCGAGGCTGATCCTATCGGCAACCTGACTGCGCCGCCTTTGATGCAGGAATCATAAATAATTTCAATAATTTAACAGATAAACGCACCGCCGACGGTTGACCCCGCTTCCGGTTTGAAAGCGGGGCCGCTGGGATTTGGCTGGCCTTCAGTTCGCCTGACGGCGCAGAAAGGCCGGGATGTCGAGTTGATCCTCCTCCTGTGAATTATGCACAGGCGCCGAGCGGCCGTGGGGGTCGAGACCCTGAGGAGCCGTCCGGCGGGCATATTCCGAGACCGGCTCTGCCGGCCGGCCTTCCGGCTGACGCGCCGTCGGACGTTGTGGCGGACGCTCGTATTGCGGCATGGGCCGGGGGGCGCGAGGCATCGTCGCTGTCGGCGGCGCGTCGGCCTCTGTCCTGCGCCCGAGGCCGACCGAAGCCAGCCTCTGCATCAGTGTCATCCGGCGCTTCTCGGGATGATCCTCGGCGAGTTCGCCCCGCTGAGCCCGGATTTCGTTTTGCGCCGGCAGAGGAAGTTCGTCCACGCGCGGCATCCGCGGTGTGCGCGCATAGCGTTCCGGCGCCGGCGGGATATATGCGGCCGGCATCTGCGGCTCTGGGGCTGGCGCATCGTTTTGCGTCGGCTCAAAGAGTGACGGCTTGACCGGCATCGGCCGAATCGAAACGTCTTCGATCGACTGTGGCAGGATCGCAGCGGCGACGGCTGCGTGAGCGGCGGACTCAAGCGATGGCGCGGCGTGCGTCGCCGGCGTCGGGCTACGCTCGATACGATCGGCGAGGCGGCGGCTATCGGTGCGGATCTTGCCGGCAAGCTCCTTGAGCGCGCTTTCCGCCGGCTGCGCGTGCCGCACATTGTGCGCGCCGTCGATGCCGGTGGCGACCACGGAAACCCGAATGATCCCTTCGAGGCTTTCGTCGAAGGTGGCGCCGACGATGATGTTGGCATCCTGGTCGACCTCCTCGCGGATTCGCGTAGCCGCTTCGTCGACTTCGTAAAGCGTGAGGTCCTTGCCGCCCGTGATCGAGATCAGCAGACCCTTGGAGCCCTTCATCGAGGCATCGTCGATCAGCGGATTGGAGATCGCAGCCTCGGCTGCAGTGAGCGCCCGCTTCTCGCCGGACGCCTCGCCCGTACCCATCATTGCCTTGCCCATTTCGCGCATGACCGCGCGCACGTCGGCAAAGTCGAGATTGATAAGGCCTTCCTTGACCATCAGGTCCGTGATGCAGGCTACGCCCGAATAGAGGACTTGGTCGGCCATCGCAAAAGCGTCGGCAAAGGTTGTCTTTTCATTCGCGACCCGGAACAGATTTTGGTTCGGGATAATGAGAAGCGTATCCACCACCTTCTGCAGCTCAATGATGCCCGCTTCGGCAAAGCGCATGCGGCGCTGACCTTCGAAGTGGAACGGTTTGGTGACCACGCCCACCGTGAGAATCCCAAGCTCACGCGCGATCTTCGCGACGATCGGAGCCGCGCCGGTGCCGGTGCCGCCGCCCATGCCGGCGGTGACAAACACCATGTGCGCGCCGGTGAGATGATCGCGAATCTCGTCGATCACTTCCTCGGCAGCGGCGCGACCAACCTCGGGCTGCGAACCGGCGCCGAGACCTTCGGTCACCTGCGTGCCCATCTGGATGATGCGCTCGGCCTTCGACATCGTGAGCGCCTGTGCGTCCGTATTGGCGACAACGAATTCGACGCCCTGCAGGCCGGCTGTGATCATATTGTTGACCGCATTGCCGCCGGCGCCGCCAACGCCGAATACGGTGATCCGTGGCTTCATTTCCCGGATATCCGGGATCGTCAGGTTGATGGTCATGTTTGCCTCATGATTGCACGGGCAGCAGGCCTTGCGTTGCGCCCTGGACGCGAACGCATATGCGCGCCGCCGAACTGGACCGGTCCGCCACCGGCCGATTCGTTGTTTCGTTGGTTCAGGGTCAGAAGCTTTCGCGCAGCCATCGTCCGACCCGTGCCATGTAACCGCCCGTTCCTGTCATCAAGTGCCGCGTTCGCCGCGGTTCGAAGTGTTCGAGATAGGCCGCCTGTGGGTACACAAGCAGCCCTGCAGCCACCGCAAAGGCCGGCCCTTTTGCCGCTTCCGGCAAACCGGCGAGACCAAGCGGACGGCCGATCCTTACGGGACGCCGCAAGATACGAGCGGCGAGATCAGCAAGACCGGTGAGCTGGCTCGCGCCGCCTGTGAGCACGATGCGTCCGCGTGGTTCTGCGGCGAACGGCGAAGCGGCCAGGCGGTCGCGCACCATTTCCAGAATCTCCTCGACCCGCGGCCGGATGATTCGCACGAGCGAAGCCCGCGAGACGAATTGCGGTGGCTCGCGTTCGTCATCCTCAACCGGCGGTACTGTGATCATGTCCCGTTCGTCTGATCCTCCAGCTAAAACACTGCCATAAATCGCTTTGATTCGCTCAGCATCGGCAACACCCGTGTTGAGACCGCGGGCCAGATCCATGGTCACGTGTTGACCGCCAAGGGCGAACCCGTCGGCGTGAACGAACCTGCCGGCCGAAAAAACCGCCAAAGACGTGGTCCCAGCCCCCATATCAACGGTAGCCACCCCCAGGTCGGCCTCGTCGTCGGCAAGCGCCGCGAGACCGGCCACATAGGGGGATGAAACCATGGCTTCCACAGAAAGATGGCTGCCCTCGACCGTCAGCATCAGATTCCGCACGGTCGCCACGTCGGCGGTAACCATGTGCATGTCGACGCCGAGCCGATGTCCCAACATGCCGCGGGGTTCGCGGATACCGGCGGCGTCATCGACGGCATACCCGATCGGCAGGGAATGCAGGACGGCACGTCCATCGCGCACGGAGTGACGACTTGCCGCGGCAAGCACGCGGCCGATATCGGCTTCGGTAACAGCGCGACCGGCAAGATCGATGGCCGCGACGAAGCGTTCGCTGCCGAGACGGCCGCCCGACATCGACACCACGACCGACTTGAGCTGCACGCCGGCGGTGCTCTCGGCGATGTCGATGGCCTGGCGCACCATCTGCTCGGCCTCGACCAAATCGACGACCGAGCCCGCCTTCATTCCACGCGCTGCGGTGTGAGCGAATGCCAGGAGCCGCACGCCGTGGCTGCGACGGCGCAGGACGTCTTGTGGTGCTTGCGGCTCAAGCCGTGCGATCAGGCAAGCGATCTTGCTCGTGCCAATATCAAGACCTGCAACAACAGCGGCGCGCTTGGGTGAAACCGGCTTCATCTTCGGGGTAACACCGAAGCGCAGCACGGTCATGCTTCGCCTCCTCTTCCCGACCTGGATTTCTTTGCCTTCTCGACGTCCTTAAGGGCCTGCTCGCGCGCAAGCGACGCGGCGTCAGACTGACGTACGGTTACACGATCGGGCAGCCGCAGATCGATCGCGACGATATCTCTCGACAGTAACTTCTGATTGCGATCGAGATCGACAAGAATTCGCAGAGCCTGTCCGGCTTCATTTTCGGGCAGCAGGATTTCCGCGCCGTCTTTGAGGCGCAGATTCCAGCGGCGTTCGGCCACAAGGATCGATGCTTCGGTTGCCCGCGCGATCGCCGGATAACGCGCGATGAGCGCTAGAAAATCCTGAGCGCTCTGTTCGGCGCCCTTCCCGACCACCCGCGGCAACTTTGCAAAGCGCGCCGGGACGTTGTTTTCCAACACGACGCCGTCGGCGGCAATCAATGCGATACGGCCATCCTTTTGCCAAAGCGCGAACGGCTTACGTTCCCTGATCTCGATGCGCAGGCGATCGGGATAAAGCTTCAGCACCGTGGCCTCCGCGATCCACGGATTGGACAGCAAGCGGGCACGGGTGCGTGCGGCATCAAGAAACAGCAGCGACGAACGATCGGTGATGCCTGCAAGGACAAGAATTTCTTCTCGTGCAACCTCGTGGCTGCCATCAAGCGCCACCTCGGCGATGCGGAAGCCGAGTCTGTTGGCGACGTCGTCACAGAGGGTCTGCCCGTTTTCCATGATCTGCGGGACATGCCCGCCCCTGACCGCGCCGTAGCTCGCGCTGGCGAGCAATAGCATCGCAGCAGCCGTAGAACCGGCCCCGCGCGGGATTTTCAGCTCGACAAGCAAATGACCCCAACGCCGCAAAAGCCTCGGCCATCGCCAACCGTACAACTTCGGCCACGCAACGGAGCGGCGCTTGAGCTCCGGCGATTCAGCGCGGCGCACTCGACTCTCCATCGCAACCTGCTTCACTTTGCCCAGCAAGGGCCGTGTCCGGCTTCAGATGAGACCATCCCCGTCCCCCCAGAGGCCGCCGTGAGCGGAAAGCCGCACGCATGACTTCTCGCCAAGCGCGCGGCGCGCCGCCAAGTGCCTAGTCTTCGGGCTTATTGGTAAATGATTAGTAAAATTTGAAGGAATGGCCGGTGGCACGGCCTAATTTGATGACGCTGATGTGTCAGCGATCGAGCGAAGCGTCCTCGACCATCCAGCGGACCAGATCGTCAAACGAAATGCCGGCATGTTGCGCCATCTCCGGCACGAGTGAAGTCTCGGTCATGCCCGGTTGGGTATTTACCTCCAGGCAGAACAGACCCTTTGTTCCACCAAGGCTGTCGTCATAGCGGAAGTCGGCACGGGTCACACCGCGGCAGCCTATCGCGCGATGCGCCGCCAGCGCGATGCGTTGCACGTCGTGATAGACCTCCGCGGCAATCGGCGCCGGCAACAGATGTTTCGAACCCCCGGGCGCATATTTGGCTTCGTAGTCATAAAACTTGACCGTCGGCACGATCTCGATCACGCCCAGCGCCTGCTCGCCCATCACGGCGCACGTGAGTTCCTTGCCGGGGATATAGGGCTCGACAAGAACCTGTTCGCCGAAAGTCCAGTCCGGACGAGTCAATTCCTGCGGCGGGTGCTTGTGATCTTCACGCACAAGGAAAACGCCGACGCTCGATCCCTCCGCCACAGGTTTGATCACGTAAGGCAGCGGCAACAGGTGCCGCATTGCCGCTTCCTTGCGCGACACAACCATTCCGCCCGGCACAGGAACGCCTGCAGCTTTGAGCACCGTCTTGGCGGTTTCCTTCTGCATCGCGAGCGCGGACGCGAGCACACCCGAATGAGAATATGGAATGCCGAGAACCTCGAGCATGCCCTGCAACGTGCCGTCCTCCCCGGGACGTCCATGCAATACATTGAGCGCAGCATCGGGCTTGAGCGCGCGCAACGTTGCAGCGATGTCGCGATTTACGTCGACCCGGCTGACCTTGTAGCCCGTCCGCTCGAGAGCATCAGCGCAAGCCTTGCCCGAACGCAAAGACACTTCGCGTTCAGCCGACCACCCGCCCATCAAGACCGCTACGTGCTTCATTGCCTCAGCGTTTCACTCCGACCCGCTTGATCTCCCATTCCAGCTCAACGCCCGAATGCGCTTTCACCCTTTCGCGAACGGTTTCGCCGAGATTTTCGATATCGGCCGCGGTGGCACCACCGAGATTGATCAGGAAGTTGCTGTGGAGCTCGGACACCTGAGCCCCGCCAATGGTAAGCCCGCGACAGCCCGCATCATCCACGAGTTTCCAGGCATTATGACCGGGCGGATTCTTGAAAGTCGAGCCGCCGGTACGGTTGCGCGGCTGGCTTGCCTCGCGCTTTTTCTTGATCGCCGCCATTTCTGCGGCAATGTCTTCGGGCGCGCCGGCCCGCCCCTGCAACAGTGCGGCGGTGAAAATCAGATCTTCAGGCACGCTGCTGTGACGGTAGGAAAAACCCATCTCGCCATTGTTGAACGTGCGCCGTTTTCCCTGACGATCGATGCCGTGCGTCTCGACCAGAACATCCTTGGTCTCGCCGCCATAAGCGCCGCCGTTCATGCGCAGCGCGCCGCCGATTGTCCCCGGAATTCCGCTCAGAAATGCGAGTCCCGCAATGCCCGCCGGTTGCGCCGCGCGCGCCACCATCACGTCCAGCATCGCCGTGCCGGCGGTGATGCGATGATCTTCGATTTTGACGTCATTGAACCCGCGGCCCAGCCGGACCACCACGCCCTGCACGCCTCCGTCGCGCACAATCAGGTTCGATCCCGCGCCGATCACCGTGACCGGAATCTCGGCGGGCAGATTTCGCAGAAAATAGGCCAGATCGTTCTCGTCTTCCGGCATGAAAAAGGCTTGCGCGGGACCGCCGACGCGAAACCAGGTGAATTCTCCGAGCGGCTGATTTCCCAGGAGTCGCCCGCGCAGTTCGGGCATCCTGGCTTTGAGGTCGGGCACAGTGTCCGGAAAGCTCATAGTGCTTTCAGTTCCGCCGGGAGCGCGTAGGCCCATTGCGTGATGGAGCCGGCGCCCAGACAGACCACGTAGTCGTCGGGCTTTGCCAGTTTCTTGATCATCGACGGAAGCTTTTCGGGACCTTCGAGGGGGAATGCCTGCTTGTGACCGTGCGCGCGCAAGCCGGTCACCAGCGCGTCGCGGTCAGTCCCCGGAATGGGTTGCTCGCCGGCAGGATAAACCGGCGCGATGATCACAGCGTCGGCGTCGTTGAAGCAGGTGCAAAACTGTTCAAACAAGTCGTGCAGGCGCGTGTAGCGGTGCGGCTGCATCACGGCAATGACTTTTCCTGTGGCACTCTCCCGCGCCGCGCGCAGCACTGCCGCAATCTCGACCGGGTGATGTCCATAGTCGTCGATGATCTGCACCCCGTTCCATTCGCCGACACGCGTAAAGCGTCGCTTGACGCCGCCAAAATTGGCCAGCGCGCCGCGGATCGACTCGTCTTCTATTCCCAGCGCGTGTGCGGCGGCAACGGCAGCCGTCGCATTCAGCGCGTTGTGCCGGCCCGGCATCGGAAGCGTCAGTCTGTCGACCACGTGCGATGTCTTGCCCGCCCGGTCACGGAAAAGAACGGAGAAGCGGGATTGGCCGTTGAGATGATCGAGGTCGACCAGGCGAACGTCGGCTTGCGGGTTTTCGCCGTAGGTGACACTACGCCGATCCTCCAACTTGCCGACCAAAGTCTGCACCACAGGGTGGTCGGTGCACATCACGGCAAAGCCATAGAACGGGACATTCTCGACGAAGGCACGAAACGCATCCTGTACCGCATCGAATGTTTGGAAATGGTCGAGGTGCTCCGGATCGATATTCGTGACAATCGCGATATCGGCCGGCAGTTTCAAAAACGTCCCATCCGATTCATCGGCCTCAACGACCATCCAGTCCCCGCCGCCGAGCCGCGCATTGGTACCGTATGCATTGATGATCCCGCCATTGATCACCGTCGGATCGAGGCCGCCGGCGTCAAGCAGCGATGCAACAAGCGACGTTGTCGTGGTCTTGCCGTGCGTGCCTGCAATCGCGATGCAGCTTTTCAACCGCATCAACTCGGCGAGCATCTCGGCACGTCGCACCACCGGCAGGCGCTTGGCACGCGCGGCAACGAGCTCCGGATTGTCACGTTTGATTGCGGAGGAGACGACGACCACGTCGGCGCCGTTTATGTTTTCCGCCTTGTGACCGATGGCGACTTTGACACCTTTGTCACGCAGGCGCTTGACGTTGGCACTGTCCGCGACGTCAGACCCCGTCACGTTGTAGCCGAGGTTGGCCAGCACCTCGGCGATCCCGCTCATGCCAATGCCGCCGATGCCAACGAAATGCACCGGACCGATGTCGCGCGGCAGCTTCATAGAGGTCGCCCTTAGCCCTTCGCAGTACGCGCTGGCGCGCGCAGCGGCCATGTCTGCAGGAGACGCAAGGCCGAAACAAGGCCATCCATAAATGTAATGGTTAATTGCGTGCGACTTTCAACACAAGATCGGCCAGCCTTTCGGCCGCGGCCGTAGTCCCCGCTCCTTTGGCAGCTTCTGCCATGCGGGCAAGCCGCGCGGGGTCGTTTAGAAGCGCCGTGATTTCCGTGGCCAGCCTTTCGGACGTGAAGTCGCGCTGTTCAATGCGGATTGCGCCGCCGCTTTCCTGCAGAACCCCTGCATTTGCTAATTGGTCCTGATCCAGGGCATGCGGCAGGGGCACCAGGATGGCCGGCCTGCCAATGGCCGAAAGCTCGGCGACTGTCGAGGCGCCGGAACGGGAGATCACCAACTGTGCCGCCGCCATGCGCGCCGGCAAGTCGGAAAAGAACGGCGCGATCTCGACCTCAACGCCAAGTTCGTCGTAGCACGAGCGTACGGCATCTGCGTCTTCCGCTCGCGCCTGCTGCACGATCGACAGTCGCTTGCGGAGATCGGCACTCAGGCGTCCGACTGCCGACGGCACGATTTCGGCCATCACACGCGCACCCTGACTGCCGCCGAAGACAAGCAAATTCAGTTTTGCATTCGACGCTGCATAGCCAGCGCCGGCGGCGGCGATAACTTGTGGACGCACCGGATTGCCGGTGAACGTTACTTTGTCCTGCCAGTGCGGGTTGAGGTTTTTTAGAACGCGGAATCCAGTGGCAATTGCGGTCACGCGAGGCGCTAGAAATCTGTTGGCGCGCCCCATCACGCCGTTTTGCTCGTGCAAAACGGTCGGCACCCCGTACAAGCTTGCCGCCAGAAGCGGGGGCACAGTCGGGTAGCCGCCAAAGCCGACAGCAACATTTGGCCTGATACGGCGAAGCAGCGACCAGGCTTTGGCGGTGCCAAGAGCCAGCAAGGTCGCAGTGCGCAACAGCGAGAACGGATCGCGTCCCCGTACGGTGGCGCTCGGAACGACGTGCACCGCCCGCGCTGGAAACTTGAAATGAGCGGCTCGATGGTCGGTCGCGAGATCGATCGTTACGCCTCGCTTGTGAAGCGCGTCCGCCAGTGCCTCGGCGGGAAACAGATGGCCTCCGGTGCCGCCGGCCGCGAGCAGAACGAGCGGCGCGCCGCTCGCATCCATCAGATCCGGCTCCCGGCCATCGCCATTTCAGGGGACGTCATCGCCGCTCGTGGTTGCTCGCGCGTCAACGCCAGCAACATGCCCATTGCATAGGCGACCGATATCATCGACGACCCGCCGTAGGAAATGAATGGCAGCGTCATGCCTTTGGCAGGCATGAGATGCAAGTTGACCGCCATATTGATCGCCGACTGTGTGGCAAACAAGATGGTCAGGCCGGCGGCGGCAAAGCGAGCGAACGGATCGTCATTGCGCATTGCGCGAACCAGCATGCGGATGACAATGAACGCAAACAACGCCACCAGTGCGAGACACAACACGACGCCAAATTCCTCGGCCGCGACGGCGAATACAAAGTCCGTGTGACTTTCCGGGAGGATGCGCTTCACAGTGCCCTCGCCCGGACCTTTGCCGAACCAACCACCACGCATAAAGCTTTCGGTGGCGATATCGATGTTGAAGGTATCGCCGGAGGCCGGATCGAGGAAGCGTTGAATGCGGCGTGCCACGTGCGGCACCGTATAATAGGCGCTCAGCAGTCCGATCCCGGCGAGGCCCCCGATTCCCGCCACCCAGACCATCCGCATACCGGCCATGAAGAACAATGCGCTCCAGACCACCGCTATCAGCATCGTCTGGCCGAAGTCGGGCTGTGCAACAAGCGGAGCGATCACCGCCAGCAGCAATATGAGTGAAAATGTGTTTGCCGGCATGTCGGGACGTTTTTCAGATTCTCCGAACAACCACGCGACGATGATAACGAAAGCGGGCTTGAGGAATTCGGACGGTTGGACGTTGACGCCAAGCAGTACAAGCCAGCGCCGCGCTCCCTTGATCTCAGGACCGAAATAGGGCGTCGCGGCCACCATGATGAGGCTCACAATAAATATGACCAATGACAGCCGACGAATTTGGCGTGGGCTGAGAAAAGACACCCCCAGCATAACCGCGATTGCGGGCAGCACATAAAAAATGTGCCGGTTTACGAAAAAGAACGGATCAAGGCCCAGCCGGGCGGCGACGGGCGGGCTTGCGGCGAGGGACAGCACAATGCCGGCGAGCATCAGCGCGCCGAGGGCGGCGAGCGTGAGCCTGTCGACCGTCCACCACCATTCGCCAAAGGGCGTTCGTTGTGCGCGTGAAATCATCCACTTCCCCTGCCCAAGCTGACGCTTCGCGGTTTAGGAAGCATTAACGCTCGGCGTCACCTCCGGAATCGCTCCTGCGCGTGGCGCGTAATAGCCAAATCACAATGAATGACAGCAGCACCATGAGGCCAAGGCCAAGGGCGAATGACAGCAGCACCATGAGGCCAAGGCCAAGGGCGATCGCAGGCCAATCCACCGAGACAACAAAATCGGTATGACTCTCCGGTAAAAAGCGAATCATCGCGACCCTGCCCGGACGAACGCCACGCCATACGCGCTCAAACCGGGTGCACTCCGGAAATCGCCATCACGAGGTCGGTGAAGGCTTTGCCGCGCACTTCGAAGTTCGGGTATTGGTCGAATGAGGCACAGGCCGGCGACAATAGTACCACCGGCTCCTTTAGCCCCGATGCCTGCGCGTCGCGCGCCGCCGCATCGATCGCCGCCGACAGGATGCGATTGACCTCGTAAGGCACCCGCCCTTCCAACGTTTTCGCAAAATCGTTCGCGGCCTCTCCGATCAGGTAGGCTTTGCGGATGCGCGGAAAGAACTCAGTCAGGCTGTCGATTCCGCCCGTTTTTGGCTTTCCGCCCGCGATCCAGAAGATGTCCTGGAAACTTGCCAGCGCCTTCGCCGCAGAGTCCGCGTTGGTTGCCTTCGAGTCGTTGACGAAGAGAACGTTGTCCTTGCGTCCGACCTGCTCCATTCGATGGGCCAGGCCGGGAAAACCTTCGAGGCCTTTTTGGATCGTGGCCACATCAATACCGAGCGCGAGGCACGTTGCGACCGCGCAGGCCGCGTTCTGGGCATTGTGCACGCCGCGCAACGAACCGATGCCGGTGAGGTCAGCCACGGTTTCTGCCTTGCCGCCGATCGCGCGAAAGATGCAGCTGCCGTCCGCATAATAACCGTCGGCTAGCGGCGCCACGACGGAAACGCGCACGATATTTTTCCCCGTTCGCCCGATTCGGTCAGCGGCCGAGAGCGTATAAGCGTCATCGACATCGATCACGGCCGTGCCGCCCGCCTCCACATTCGCAGGAAGCCGCTCCTTGATGGCGGCATAGTTTTCGATGCTTCCATGCCGATCGATGTGGTCTTCGGTGACATTGAGGAGCACGCCCACGGTCGGCCTGAGCGAAGGAGCGAGATCGATCTGGTACGAAGACACTTCGAGCACGTAGGCACGACCGGGCCCGAACAACTGCAGTGCGAGAACCGGCACGCCGATATTCCCGCCCATCTGCGCGTCGCGTCCAGCGCTATTGATCAGGTGGGCGATGAGTGCGGTGGTCGTCGATTTCCCGTTGGTGCCCGTAATGGCGATCAGGGGGCACTCGCGACCCGATATCGCGCGCTCGCGGCAGAACAATTCGATGTCGCCGATCACCTCGACATTCGCCTCGCGCGCTAAGGTCACCGTCCAATGCGGTTCGGGATGAGTCAGCGGCACGCCGGGGGCCAGCAAAAGAGCGGCAATGCCCGACCAGTCGACCTCGCGAAGATCTTGCGTCTTTAAACCCGCTGCCTGCGCATCGGAAATTTTCTTCTGATCGTCGTCGAAGGCGACGACGTCAGCCCCGCCTTCTTTCATTGCGCGCGCTGCAAGCAGACCCGAACTGCCGAGGCCGAAGACCGCGACCCTCTTTCCCGCGAACGTGGTGACGGGAATCAAGGTTCATCTCAACTTGAGCGTCGCCAGGCCGGCGAGCGCCAACACCACGGCGACGATCCAGAAGCGGATCACGATTTGCGGCTCGGTCCAGCCGAGCTGTTCGTAATGGTGGTGAATCGGCGCCATTTTGAATACGCGCTTGCCGAACACCTTGTACGAGACGACCTGCACGATCACCGAAACCGCTTCAAGCACGAACAAGCCACCGACAATCGCCAGCACGATCTCGTGCTTGATGGCCACAGCGACCGTACCGAGCAGGCCGCCTAGCGACAGCGAGCCGGTGTCGCCCATGAAGATCGATGCTGGCGGCGCGTTGAACCAGAGAAAACCAAGGCTGGCGCCGATCACTGCCCCGCAAAGAACCGCCAATTCGCCGGTGCCGGCGACATAGTGGATCTGCAGGTATTCCGCGAACACGGCGTTTCCTGCGAGGTAGGAAATGAAACCAAAGCTCGCCGCTGCGATCATGACGGGCACGATCGCGAGGCCGTCGAGACCATCGGTGAGATTCACCGCATTGCCGGCGGCGACAATCACGAACGCGCCAAGGAGCACGAATGCCCATCCCAGATTGAAAACGAGCTCTTTGAAGAACGGGAATACCAATGAAGTGGCAATCGTCCCGCGGCCGAGCTGGGCAAGCGCGGTGCAGGCCGCCACCGCGATGATCGTTTCAATGATCAGACGCGTTCGTCCGGCGAACCCCGCGTGCGTCTGCTTGGTGATCTTGAGGTAGTCGTCATAGAAGCCGATCATCCCGAACGATAGCGTCACGCCGAGAACCACCCAGACGTAAGGGTTCTTCGGATTCGCCCACAGCAGGGTCGATACCAGCAGCCCAGAAAGGATCATCAGGCCACCCATCGTGGGCGTCCCCGTCTTGGTGAGCAGATGCGATTGTGGGCCGTCGCTGCGAATCGGCTGGCCCTTGCCTTGCTTGAGCCGCAGCAGATCGATGATGGGGCCGCCAAACAGAAATACGAAGACCAGCGCGGTGACGATCGCACCGCCGGTGCGAAACGTGATGTAGCGAAACACGTTGAAGAACGAGATCTTATCGGACAGTTCGGTCAGCCAGTAGAACATTGGGTCGAACCCTGAGTATTCACCCCTGCGCCGACGCCTGAGCGAGCGCAGCCTGCCTGGGAAATTTCCGTTCCAACGCCCCGACGATCGGGCCCATTTTTGAACCGAGTGAGCCCTTCACCATGATCGCGTCGCCGGCCTGGATGGCATCCAGCACGGATGCCTCCAGCTGCGCCGCAGTGTCGGCATAGCCGCCCCGGACCCGCGAGGGAAGAGCCTCCCACAACGCATGCATGAGCGGTCCGGAACAATACACGAGGTCGATGCCGGCTGATTCGACGGTCTCGGCGATTGCACGGTGCAATTCGACACCGGATGGGCCGAGTTCGAGCATATCGCCGAGGACTGCAATGCGCCTGCCACGCGTTCCAACCTCTGCCTGCCCGAGCAGGGCCAACGCGGCACGCATCGACGCAGGATTGGCATTATAACTTTCATCGATCAGCAGTACGGTTCCGCCAGGTACCTTCAATACGACCCGCGCTCCACGCCCGCTGGCGGGCTTGAGATTGTTCAGAGCGAGTGCCGACAGCGCGAGATCCGCCCCGACAAGCGAGGCCGCGGCCAGCACAGCAAGTGAATTGAGCGCAAGATGCCGCCCCGGCGCGCCCAGCCTGTAGGTGATGGCCTGCCCGAGTATGCGGGCCTCTATCGTCGAACAATCGGCCTGCAGTGAAAGGCGAAGCAACCGCGCATCGGCGCCGTCCTTCTCGCCGAAGGAAACGATGCGTCCGATTCCTGCCGCCTGCGCCGCGGCAGCCAGCCGCTCATACTGGCCATTGTCTCGATTGAGAACGGCGGTACCGCCTGACTCGATGCCCGCGAAAATTTCCGCTTTGGCGTCGGCAATCTTTTCCAGCGAACCAAAATATTCGAGGTGGACCGGTTCGATGGTTGTAATGATCGCGACATGCGGACGCACAAGTTTGGTAAGCGGGGTGATTTCGTCCGCGTGATTCATCCCGATCTCGAACACGGCATATTTTGCGTTCGCCGGGCAGCGTGCAAGTGACAGAGGCACGCCCCAATGATTATTGTATGACGAGGTGGAGGCATGAGTTTCGCCGTCAGCCGATAGGGCAAGGCGCAACGCATCTTTCGTGCCGGTCTTGCCAACCGAGCCGGTTACGGCAATGACCTGCGCGCGCATGCGGGCACGAGCCGCACGCGCGAGATTGCGCAGGGCTTCGAGCACGTCGGGAACGATCAGAAGCGGCGCACCGGGAAAGCGCTGCTCCTGGCCTTTCGCCACAACGGCTAATCCGGCGCCGGCTTTCAAAGCGCTCTGAACGAAATCGTGGCCATCGCGGTTTTCGCCTTGAATGGCGAAAAACGCATCACCTTTCGTCAGTGTACGGCTGTCGATAGAAATGCCTGTCACATTCGAGGGCAAAGTGTCCGCGCGTGCGGCATGCATCGCCGTTGCGGTCTCGTCGAGGGTCCAGAGCGCACTCATGCCACTTTGCCCTGCAAAGCCGCCGCTACCGCTTCGTGGTCCGAAAAAGGTACGACGCGGTCGCCGATGATCTGCCCCACTTCATGACCTTTGCCCGCGACCAGCAGCACGTCGCCGGTGGTAAGCGCCGCAATCGCTTTCCGGATCGCCTCGGCGCGGTCGCCGATTTCCACGGCACCTGGCGCTTCAGCGAGAATGGCGGCGCGAATTGCGGCCGGGCTCTCGCTGCGCGGATTGTCATCGGTCACGATGACACGGTCGGCGTTTTCTGTCGCGATCCGACCCATGATCGGGCGCTTGCCGGTGTCGCGGTCGCCGCCAGCGCCAAATACGACGACCAGTTTCCCGCGCGCATAGGGACGCAGGCTTTCAAGCGCTTTCTTGAGGGCGTCGGGCTTGTGCGCGTAATCGATGAATATCGGCGCGCCGCAGTGAGTGCCGGCAAGCTCGAGTCGTCCCTTGGCACCCACGAGTTTTTCCAATGCTGCAAACACACGCGAAGGCTCTGCACCAGTTGCTATCGCAAGTCCCGCTGCAATGCCGGCATTCTGCACCTGGAACGCGCCAACGAGCGGCAAGCGCACTTTGTATGTGCGTCCCTCATGGGCAATCGTAACGATCTGATTGAAGCCATCGATAGCTGTGCCGACAAATTTTATGTCAGCGCCCTGCTCGCCGACGGTCATGATTTTCAGGCCGCGCGTCCTTGCTGCTTTAACGACCTGCTCTGCATAGCAATCGTCAACGCCGATGATGGCCGTGCCATCCGGCACAATCAGATCTTCGAACAAACGGAGTTTGGCCGCCAGATAAGCTTCGATGCTTGCATGATAGTCGAGATGATCTCGCGACAAGTTCGTAAACGCACCGGCCGCGATGCGCACTCCGTCGAGCCGATGCTGGTCGAGACCGTGTGACGAAGCTTCGAGGGCGAGATGAGTGACACCTTCTTTTGTCAATTGATCGAGTGTCCGGTGAAGCTCGACCGGATCGGGTGTGGTCAAGGAGCCATAGCGTTCGCCCGCCGGCGAAACCACGCCGACCGTGCCGATGCTTGCCGCGCGATATCCAAGCTCGTTCCATATTTGACGCGTGAATGCCGCAACAGATGTTTTGCCGCTGGTACCGGTGACGGCGGCGATCGTTGCCGGCTGGTGCGGAAAGACTTTCGCCGCGGCAAGCGCAAGTGAGCGACGCGGATTGGCAACGCGAACAAACGCGACCGTATCAGGTAGCGTATCCGGGCGCTGCTCGGCGGCGACGGCAATGGCACCGGCACTCGCGGCCTGTTTTGCGAAATGCGCACCATCAGCTTTGGCGCCTTCGATTGCGACGAACAGGAAACCTGGTTTAACCTTGCGGCTGTCGGACGTAACACCGGCGGCTTCGATTGCACCCATCCGCGTATCGGCCGCCGCCTCCGCCAAAAGATCGCGCAGCTTCACCGCGTTTCCTTCGCGCTCACCAGCAGCATTTGATCGGCCTTAGGTAGATTGAAGCGCGGCGGCATGTCGAGCAGTGAGGCGACGCGTCCGATCACCTGCGCGCCTACAGGTACGGCGTTCCAACCCGAGGTGCTGAAGCCATGGGTCTCCGGCAGACCCTGCGGTTCGTCAAGCATGATCAACAAGAGATAGCGCGGCTTATCGGCCGGCAATATGGCGGTGAAACTGGTCAAGACTTTGGTCTTGGAATAGCGCCCCCCGACCACTTTCTCCGAAGTGCCGGTTTTTCCGCCGACATAATAACCCGGGACATTGGCCCGCGTCGCGGTGCCTTTTTCGACATTCAGGCGCATCAGATAGCGCATTTTCTCGGCCGTTTCCGGCTTGATGACGCGCTTTGCCAGGCTGTCGGCCTCGGCCTGGTCGCGTTTGAGAAACGTCGACGGAATCATTTTGCCGCCGTTGACCAACGCCGAAATCCCCATCACCGCCTGCAGCGGAGCCACCGAGAGGCCATGCCCGAAAGCAATGGTCACGGTGTTGAGCTCACCCCAACGTTTGGGAACCAAGGGCTCGGCGCTTTCCGGCAACTCGGTACGCAAGCGATCGAGCTGTCCCAACTTTTTTAGAAACGCCTTGTGGTAGTCGACACCAAGCGAGAGCGCCATCCGCGCAGTGCCGATGTTGGATGAATACGTGAAAATCTCGGGAACCGAGAGCACGCGCTTCTGGGCGTGGAAGTCGTTAATTTCGAACTTGCCGTAACGCAGCGGCAATCGCGCGTCGAAGGTAGACGACAATGAGATGCGCCCGCTGTCGAGCGCCATCGCCAGCGTCAGAGCCTTGAAGGTCGAGCCCATTTCGTAGACGCCGGTGGTGAGTCGATTGAGCCGGTTTGGATCGTTCGCTTCGCGCGGATTGTTCGGATCGAAGTCCGGTTCGGACACCATTGCGATGATTTCGCCGGTGTTGACGTCGGTGATGATGCCAGCCGATGCCTTGGCTTTGTACTTTTCACGCGCAGCGATCAATTCATCGCGCAATGCATATTGTACACGTAGGTCGACCGCGAGATTGACCGGCCGTTGCAATTGATCGGTGGCAAGACCGGCCATGTGCAATGCGGCGAGGCCCTGACCATCCAACCACTTCTCAATGCCCGCGATACCCTGGTTGTCGATGTTCACGTGTCCGATTTCATGAGAGACCACCGGTCCGTTCGGATAGACACGTTTGTTCTCAGTCAGAAAGCCTATGCCCGGAATACCGAGTCGATGAATCTCCTGCTGTTGGTTCGGCGTAATTTCGCGTTTGAGCCAAACAAAGCCCCGTTTCGATGAAAGGCGTTCTCGCACCTCGTTGCCGTCGAGATCCGGCAGGACCGCGGTCAGCAATTCAACCGCTTCGTCGACATCGATGATCTTGCGCGGTTCGGCAAACAGCGACGGTGTCTTCACGTCGGTCGCGAGGATTTCGCCGTTGCGGTCGAGAATGTCGGGGCGCGCCGTGGCCACCGCGTCCTGCGCGATGCTGCGACGGCCGCCATGACCTTCGGTTACCGTCGCGAACATCACCAGGCGCACCGCGATCACCGCGAAGATGCCAGCGAACGCGACGATAGCGAGGCCAAGCCGCGCCCTCGCCTTCACGTTACGATCAACACCCTGCCCATAGAGCAGTGACCGCAGAGCGCGCTGCCAGCGGCTTTCGGTTTGTTTCCTCGGTCCCTGCATGATGTCACCGCCGCGCAGACGGCAGCACGCTGCCAGTAATTTCCGGGACAGGTGAGAGCATGGCACCGATCGGATCCTTGCCAGGCGTCGGTGCGGCAGCGGGAGGTCGCTCGGGCAGCTTTTCAAGTTTGTCGAATTGGGCCGATTTCACGGGCTGCAATGCCAAATGGCGATCGGCAAGTCCTTGAATGCGGCCAGGAGTATCGAGCTTCGCCCATTCGGCGCGAAGAACCGCGATGGCGTTGCGCTCGCGGCGCAGTTCACCGCGCAATTTGGCGACACGCTCGGCCTGAAGGGTCGAGTCGAACTTGATTTTGTAGACGAAGGAAGCCGCCAGGATCAGCGCGGCGATGACGAGAATGTTCACCAGGCGCATCCTCAGCGCCCTCCAAGAACATCGGCGATGGACGGCAGAACAGGCAACAGATTCGTCGGCATGTCTGAGCGTGCAGGCACATCGGTTCGTTCGGCGGCACGCAACTTGGCGGAACGGGCGCGCGGGTTGTGCGCAACTTCATCGTCATCCGCCGTGATCGGTCGCCTGGTGAGCGTGCGGAATGTCGATGCCGGGCGATCGACCTCAGGTGCGTGACGAGAGCCGCCGCGGCTTCCGCTGCGATCGACGAGAAATGTCTTGACGACTCGATCCTCGAGTGAATGAAACGAAACAACCACCAGCCGGCCGCCCGGCTTGATGACGCGTTCGGCAGCGCGAAGTGCCGCTACCAATTCGCCAAGCTCGTCATTGACGAAAATGCGCAACGCCTGAAACGTGCGTGTGGCCGGATGGATGTCGCTCGGACGCGAACGCACGACCGAGGCAACGACTTCCGCGAGCGCACGGGTCGTTTCAAACTGAGCGATCACACGCGCTTTCACGATGGCGCGTGCAACGGAACGCGAATGCCGCTCCTCCCCGAGAGTGAAAATAATATCGGCGAGGTCTCGCTCACTTACCCTATTGACGATATCGGCTGCGCTTGCGCCTTCCCCACTCATGCGCATGTCGAGCGGGCCATCAAGGCGGAACGAGAATCCGCGACGCGCCGAGTCGAGCTGCATGGACGAGACGCCGAGGTCGAGCACCACGCCGTCGACCGTCGGGAAACTCACTTCGCGTGCAATCGCATCGAGATTTGAAAATCTGCCCTCAATCAGTGTCAGGCGACCGCCGGCCTGTTCGACCAGATCGGCGCCAAGTGCGATGGCGGTCTGATCGCGATCGATACCGATCACTTTGCAATCGGTCGCAGCGAGGATCGCGCGGCTGTAGCCCCCCGCACCGAACGTGCCATCGATGTAGACGCCGCCTTGTCGAGGCTGGAGGAACTCGACCGCGGGGCGGCCGAGCACGGGAATGTGGGGGGCGGGTCCGCCAGCGACAGCAGAGCCGCCGCCGCCCGCCATCATTCCCGTGCCCCGGGCGCATCGCGCGCCGCCGACCGGGAACCCAGTTCGCCTTTGAGCGCGCGCACCTTTTGGGTGGCCTCCGCGAGCTCGTTTTGGAAACGACCGGGCTCCCAGATCTGAAACTTGTGACCGAGACCGACAAACGCCACCGTCTCGATAATTCCCGCATGACGCTTCAGGTTCTCGCTCAGCACCACGCGCCCCTCGCCGTCGATTTTCAGCGTCTCGCTGGTCCCGTACAGCGCGAGGGCAAACTGTTCGCGCTGGTCGGAGAAAGGCGCGTAGCGCCCTATCAAAGCCTCGATCTCCGCCATCAGCATGCTCCCCCCGGCGTCGATCGCGGGACGACCCAGCGCCGGGTAGCAATAAAGACCTTCGAAGCCGTCGCGGCCGAGGACTGAGCGGTACGAACCAGGGATCGAGACGCGCCCTTTGGAGTCGAGCCGCAATGTGAAATTCGACACAAAGCGGTCCACACCCCGTACTCCTCACCGACTGGACGCAATCAGGGGCACTGGCACGCCACAGATGACCTGCATTTCCCGGCAGCCCGGGGCTCGGCAACGTTGTGTCCCGATTTGGGAAATTGTGGGATATCATGGGATTAGATGGCCGTCAATTAATTGGGCTCAAATCCTCCCCTGGCGCTGTATTGCTGCGGATCAACGCCATTAACGGCGGTTAAACTTAAAGAAACGTTGCCGAATTTAGGTCGAAGCCGGGCAGTGATGAGATGTGGGTGGGGCTCTTCAGCGACATTCACGCCAACCGAGAAGCGCTCGAGGCGAGCCTTGAGCACGCAAGACGCGCCGGCATCAGCCGTTTCATTTTTTTGGGCGACTATGTCGGTTACGGCGCCGATCCCGGTTTCGCAGTCGATAGCATCATGCGCGAGGCTGAGGGAGGCGCGGTGGTGTTACTCGGCAACCATGACGATGCCATCGCCAG
Organism: Pseudolabrys sp.; assembly: GCA_036519515.1. Lineage (GTDB taxonomy): Bacteria > Pseudomonadota > Alphaproteobacteria > Rhizobiales > Xanthobacteraceae > Pseudolabrys. The sequence continues at coordinate 31,014 of DATDLC010000050.1, forward strand.
CGGCACCGCCGGCATGAATGCAGTCGCAGCCGAAGCGCTCGACTGGACACGACTTCAGCTCAGTAGCGCCCAGCGCGAATTCCTCACTCAATTACCGCTGACCTTCGAAGAGGGCCAACGGCTGTTCGTGCATGCCAGCGCGCATGTGCCGATACACTGGGAGTACGTCGCCAGCGTCGAAAGTGCTTCTCGCAGCTTTATGGCCACGCGCGCACAAGCCACGTTCTGCGGGCACGTTCATGTTCCCGCGCTTTTCCACCTATCACCGACCGGAAAAATCGCCGGGTTCGAGCCGGTGCAGTCGGTGGAAATTCCCCTCCTCGCGCGGCGGCGCTGGGTAGCCGTGCTTGGCTCGGTCGGGCAACCGCGCGACTATAACCCGGCCGCGTGTTACGGCGCGCTCGACCTTGACCGCAACGTGCTGATCTATGTCCGCGTGCCGTACGACAACGAAACGGCAGCTCGCAAAGTGCGCGACGCCGGCTTGCCGGCAATCCTCAGCTACCGGCTGCTCGAGGGGGCTTGAGAGGTGAATCAGCGCGCGCTCGAAGCCGGCCAAATTATTGACGAGTTCCGCCTGCTCGAACAACTGCCGTCAGGCGGGATGGCAAGCTTCTGGCGCGTAGCGCGAAACGGTGAGGACCAACCGATGCTGATGAAGATACCGCTGCTGCGGCCCGGCGAAGCACCTCTCACCATCATCGGCTATGAAGTCGAGCAAATAATCCTGCCCCGTCTCACGGGCCCGCACGTGCCGCGCTTCGTTGCTGCCGGCGATTTCGAGCGGCCTTATATCGTGATGGAATTTGTTTCTGGGTTTTTGCTGGAGTCGCTGCTGGAAAAAGCGCCGCTGCCACCCGACGAAGTCGCGGCATTGGCGCGCAAATCGCATTCGCCTTGCACGACATTCATCGACAGCACGTGACCCATCTCGATTTAAAGCCCGGCAATGTGATCCTGCGCGGAGACGAAGCGGTATTGATCGATTTCGGCCTCGCGCGGCATGACCAGTTGCCGGACCTGGTGCAGGAAGAGGCGGAGGGCCCGGTTGGAACTGGCGCGTATATCTCGCCCGAACAGGTGCTGTGCGACCGCACCGATCCGCGCAGCGACTTGTTTGCTCTCGGCGTCATCCTCTATCTGTTGGCGACCGGCAAGGCCCCGTTCGGCGAGCCCGAGCTTGCGGAAAATTGGCGCCGACGGCTGTGGCGCGATCCTGTGCCCCCACGTGGTCGGAACGCTCACGTCCCTCCCTGGCTGTAGGAGGTTATTCTGCGTTGCCTGGAGGTCGATCCGGAGAAGCGCTACGCAACCGCCGCTCAACTCGCCTTCGACTTGCAACATGCGGGCCAGGGCGCTCTGACCGAACGGGCCGCGCGCACGCGACGCGATGGTTTTTTTACCGTCGCCTGGCGCCGGTTACGGCAAACACGCAATCAGCAGCCGCGCCAGCGCCGTGCATTGGCAAGCCATCTCGCAAATGCACCAATCGTGCTCGCCGCTATAGATCTCGAGCCGGGC
>DATDLC010000051.1:0-2453 GCA_036519515.1 Pseudolabrys sp.
GTAGCCGCACTGACGGCTTGCAAGCTTCCGAGCCAATCACGTCGATATTGTGATTTCTAAAATTTCTTCAAAGGAAGAGGACCAAGTCACAGCGGTACGGCGCAGGAATGAACGCTCAATGCCTAATGGCGACGAGCATAACCAGAATTTTGCTGTCGATTGGGGCTAGAGCATATTTCGCTCAGGTTGAATCGGGGGGATTCCCAACGGTTTGTCAATGAGGGAGTCTGTCGTCATTGATTCGATTTTACAGGAGAGATCAATGCCGAAGGCTTACTCTGGCGACCTGCGTGCCCGAGTAATTGAAGAAGTTTTAACGGGAGCCTCGCGGCGCGAAGCCGCCGAACGCTACGGGATTAGCCCCAGCGTCGTGGTGATTTGGGCTCAGCGATTCGAAGAGACCGGAAGTGTTGCCGCAAAGCCGAGTGGCGGCAGCACATCGCCGCTGGAAGATCATGCGGAATTTCTGCTGGCCCTGGTAGACGAGCAATCGGACCTGACGCTTGATGAGATCGTCGCAGCTATGGAGAAGCGAGGGATTGCCGGCAGCCGAAGTGCGATTTGGCGGTTCTTTGAACGTCGCAATATCAACTATAAAAAAAACTTTGTACGCCGCGGAGCAAAAGCGCTTGGAGGTAGCTCGCGCACGACGGCGCTGGATGCGAGAGCAAGGCATGTTTGACCCTGCCAAGCTGGTGTTTATCGACGAGACATGGACGAACACCAGCATGGTTCGGCTTCGGGGCCGCGGTCTACGCGGAGAGCGGTTGATTGGCTACGCGCCGCATGGAAACTGGAAAACACTCACTTTCGTAGCCGGTTTGCGACAACGCGCAATGGTGGCACCTTTCGTTCTCGAGGGAGCCATCAATGGGGCAATGTTCCTTGCATATGTCAAACAAGCGCTTGTTCCAACTCTCAAGCGCGGCGATATCGTCATCATGGACAATCTCCCAGCGCACAAAGTCAACGGCGTGGAGCAGGCAATCGAGATGGCCGGTGCGACACTGATTTATCTTCCGCCATATTCGCCCGATCTCAACCCGATCGAGCCTGCCTTCAGCAAAGTGAAGGCGCATCTGCGTAAGGCGGCCGAGCACACGATCGAGCGCCTTACACGCAGGATTGGTCGCATTGTTACCGATTTTAGGCCGCGAGAATGCAGGAACTTTTTCCGACATGCAGGCTATGGTCGAACCTGACCGGAATCCGCTCTAATCATCCGGAGAGACCTATGAAAACAAAAACTTTATAGGGCTATGCACTTGACTCAAGTGACACAATTTGTTGTGGCTGGGTCATGTCGGAATATCCACGCACGGTGCTGGAGTTTCGCGATTGGTTCGCGGACGATGCGGCGTGCCGGGACTATCTCGCCAAGCTGCGGTGGCCGGAGGGGTTCCGCTGCCCGATATGCCGAGGGCCGGATCATTGGGTCACGGCGCGGGGCTTGCGTCACTGCCGGGAGTGCGGTCGGCAGACCTCGGTGACGGCGGGGACCTTGTTCGCGGACACGCATTTGCCCTTGCGTCTGTGGTTCGAGGCGCTCTGGCACGTGACCAGCCAGAAGAGCGGGGCTAGCGCCTTGGGCCTGCAGCGGGTGTTGGGGGTGGGGAGCTATCGCACGGCGTGGAATTTGCTGCACAAGCTGCGCCGGGCAATGGTTCGCCCCGGACGCGACCGGCTGCAAGGTGTCGTCGAGGTCGATGAGATCTTCATCGGCGGGCCGCGACCGGGCAAGCGAGGGCGCGGGGCGCAGGGCAAGGTGCTGGTCGTGGTCGCGGCACAGCAGGCGGCCAAAGGGATCGGCCGCATCCGGCTGACGCGCGTGGTCGACGCTTCGGCCAGGAGCCTGGAGCCGGCGATCACCGCCGCCATTGAGGTTGGCAGCCAGGTACGGACGGACGACTGGAGGGGTTACAGCGGGCTGGACCGGCTGGGGTATCGGCGCCAGATCGTCCGCTCCAGCGCCGAGGTGGGCGAGAACCTGCTGCCATTGGCCAATCGGGTGGCGTCGCTGTTGAAGCGATGGCTACTCGGCACGCACCAGGGAGCGGTCAGCGCCGAGCACCTCGACGTTTACTTGGACGAGTACACCTTCCGCTTCAATCGCCGGACATCGGGATCGCGCGGCCTGCTGTTCCTGCGCCTGATGCAGCAAGCCGTCGATCTCAGCCCGGTCCCTGCGAAAGATATCCTGGGTGGCAGGCGCCCCGCGAAAATCAACCGGTTGATAGAACTTGAGTCAAGTGCATAGCCCTATTGTCTTATTCAAACCGCTGGTTTTGGGTGAAATTCACGCCGCTGGTGACACGCCGGCACCGGCAGCCTTGGCAAAGCGCGCCAGCAAGGCCTTTTCCTCGGCCAAGCTCATGTTCTCGTGCTTGCGTCCGCCATTCGGTTTGGGTTTGAGCGCCTTGATGCCGTCGTGATCATAGGCCGTGTGCGCACGG
>DATDLC010000052.1:0-2015 GCA_036519515.1 Pseudolabrys sp.
CTCGATGTCGACGCCTTTTTTCGCAGCATCGATGCCGGCCATGCGCGTTCGAACGTGCTCTGACTCGTAGGTTGACGCGCTTTCGGGCGCTAAGCGATATCCTCAGCCCGAACGCGCACGGGTCGATAATCTAGCAAGGGCTCCCCGCCCGTCCAAACTTTTCCTAACCCAATTCATTGAATATGTTGAGATGTTTTTGGGGAACCGGCTGGACGGCCTGCGCTGGCGGGGTTTGAGGCGTGGAGCGGAGGCTTTGAGCGCGCGTGATAGTGATTGCTTTGATTGCTCTGGTGGTCTGGCTCTATCTGCTTTTGGCCCGTGGAGCCTTTTGGCGCTGCAGCGAGCGGGACGATTCGGCGCCGTCGGAGTTGCCGGTATGGCCGCGCGTGGCGGCGGTGGTGCCGGCGCGCAACGAGGCCGACTGCATCGGTGACAGCATCGGTTCGCTGCTTCGGCAGGATTATGCCGGTCGATGGGCGGTCGTGTTGGTCGACGACGACAGTGCCGATGGCACCGCCGAGATTGCCCGCAATGCCGCGAATGCCGAGGCGCGGTTGCACGTGGTGCGCAGCCGCGGCTTGCCGGCGGGATGGACCGGGAAGCTGTGGGCGCTGAAGCAGGGCATCGATGCCGCGATGACCGCGCAGGAGCCGCCGGATTATCTGCTGCTGACCGACGCCGATATCGTGCACGCGCCCGAATCCGTCAGCAGGCTGGTCGCACATGCCGAGAGCAAGCGCCTGGTACTGACATCGCTCATGGTCAAATTACGGTGCGAAAGCTTCGCGGAGCACGCCAACATTCCGGCCTTCATTTTCTTCTTTCAGATGCTCTATCCGTTCCCCTGGGTGAACCGGCCGCAGAGCGCAGTCGCGGCTGCCGCCGGCGGCTGCATGCTGGTGCGCGCTGACGTCCTTCGCCGGGCTGGAGGCATCGAGGTCATTCGCGGCGCATTGATCGACGACTGTGCCCTCGCAAAGGCGCTCAAGGCCCACGGTCCGATCTGGCTCGGGTTGACCGAGCGCGTACGCAGCCTGCGCCCTTACCCCGCGTTCGCCGATATCCGCCGCATGGTGGCGCGCTCGGCCTATGCGCAATTGCGCTATTCGCCGCTTCTGCTCCTGGGAACCGTGGCGGGCATGGTGGTGACCTATCTCGTCCCGCCTTTCATGGCGATTTTCGGCAGCGGTGCCACCCGCGTGATTGGCATCGGAACTTGGGCACTGATGGCAGTGGCGTTCCAGCCGACGCTACGGTTGTACCGGCTGTCCCCTTTGTGGGGGTTCGCGCTGCCTGCTATTGCCTTGCAATACACGCTCTTCACCCTCGATTCCGCCTACCAATATGTGCGAGGACGTGGCGGAGCGTGGAAGGGCCGCGTGCAAGCCAACGTGTCAGAACGGTGATGATCACTCCTGTCGAAGCGCGCTCGGGCAAGGGCCATCGGGACGAAAATTTCCCGGTGGCATCGCGGCTGATTCATCCGCGTCATCGCGGGCCGATCCTCGCATTCTACGAATTCGTTCGCACCGCCGACGATATCGCGGACCACGCGACGCTGGCCCCGCAGGACAAGCTTGCGCTGCTCGACCGGCTCGAGGCGGCACTGCTCGGCCGGAACAGCGATGACTCCGTCGCTGTCGCCTTGCGCGCGCAACTCGCTGCACGTCATCTCTCGCCGCGCCATGCGCAAGATTTGCTCACCGCATTCCGCATGGACGTGACCAAGCTGCGCTACCGCGACTGGGACGATCTGATCGGCTATTGCACCTACTCCGCCATGCCGGTCGGACGCTTCGTGCTCGACGTGCACGGGGAGAGCCGGACCACCTGGCCTGCCAATGATGCTCTCTGCGCGGCGCTGCAGATCATCAATCACCTGCAGGATTGCGGCAAGGATTACCGCGATCTCGATCGCGTCTACATTCCGCTCGATAGCCTTCGCGACACCGGCGCGACTGTCGCCGAATTGGGCGAGCAACGCGCGTCCGCGGGCCTGCTTGACTGCATCCACA
>DATDLC010000053.1:0-26870 GCA_036519515.1 Pseudolabrys sp.
GACGCTTTACGCGGAAGGCCACAGCGCCAACGCCATCAAAAAAGCCTATGGCTTGTCCGGTGACGCCGTCAGGACGTCCCTACATCGGAGCTCGATTCCACTCCGCGGCTACGGCAACCGTCCTTCGAAAATGCCTAGCCTTCCATAAGCGCAAGCGAAGTGGTGCTTCGGGTTAAGGACCCCAAGCTAAGGCAACGAGTCTCAAGGCTGACTGCCCCGAAATTCGCCCAGCCGCGGCCCGTGGTGCGCCGGTTGCGCTCACCGGGACCATCAGTCGGCTCAGACTGAGGAACGCACCAGCGCTGCTGCCCATGTGCTGCCCAGCGCCGATTCTGGGCCTCAAGCGCGGCGCGAAATTGTCTGTAAGTTATTGAAAAAGTTGGCGACCCCGGCTGGATTCGAACCAGCGACCCTCAGCTTAGAAGGCTGATGCTCTATCCGGCTGAGCTACGGGGTCGGCGCACAGGGTTTAGCCGTAGCGGGCCGGCGGTGCAAAGATGCCGCGGCAAGAATTGCACTGCTAACTCGGCCCCAAATTCTCAATGTGGCCAGGCGGCCCAAGACACGCGAGAACTTGATAGAACCAAATATCTATCGGAATCGAAATTCAACCAGAAAATGAAGATCTTAGAGCGGTTTCTTAAGCCGCTCACGTGAGTTCTCAAGATATCAACCGACCCTTTTGATCATCGTATCAATTTAGGCAACGGCGCGGCATTCTCGACACGGCAAGGCGGCCGGCCGCCATGCGCTCGACACCATCGGGACATGAAATGGCTGCGGCGGCGCTCCGCTGCTTCGGGAGGATCTAGTCCATGCTTCGCTTTGTTCGCGCCGGCCTTGCCGCCGCGTTCCTCGCCCTTGTTTTGTCTCCGGCTACTGCAGCCGAGAAACTCTTTAAGCAGAGTTCCCTCGACGAGGCTGCAATCAAGCTCGAAGCGCAGATCAAGAGCGATGCCGGTACCGTTGCCAAGCCGCCGGCGGCCTTGCGTCGCGATATCGACGCCGCCTTCCAGAAGAACGATTTCCGCACCGGCATGCTGGTGCTCGGCCAGCTGGTCACCGTCGCTCCCGACGATGCGTCGAGCTGGTTGCGGCTGTCCCGCACTATTCTGCAGATCAAGCCGCGCGATGACCGGGAGAAAGCGTTGTTGCTCGATCGTGCTTCGACCGCTGCATACATCGCATATGGACGCGCGGGGGACCGCAATCTGGAAGCGGACAGCTTGTCCGTCCTTGGCCGCACTCTCGCGGACCGCGAGCAGTGGCGCGGCGCCCTCAACGCGATGCGTGCATCACTTGAGTTGCGCGAGACCGCGGACCTGCGTGGACAGTATGAGAAGCTGCGGTCCGAGCATGGTTTCCGGCTGCTCGACTTCACCGTCGACGCCGACTCGATCTCGCCGCGCGCGTGTTTCCAGTTTTCAGAGGATTTGCCCGGTCGTCGTACGGATTTCTCACCTTTTGTCGCGGTTGGCGGTGTTGATCGGCCGGCGATTTCAGCGAACGACAAACAACTCTGCGTCGAGGGTCTCAAACACGGAGAACGCTATTCGGTGACGTTGCGCGCGGGGCTTCCTTCGGTTGTGAAGGAAACGCTCGCGAAGTCGGCTGAATTCACGATCTTTGTCCGCGACCGCAAACCGTTCGTACGTTTCTCGGGGAAGGCCTATGTTTTGCCGCGCACCGGCCAGAAGGGCATTCCCGTTCTCAGCGTCAACACCCAGGCGGTGGTGCTTGCGATCTATCGGATCGGAGATCGGAATCTCCTCGATTCGCTTCTGGGCTATGAGTTCCAGCGCAATATGAGCCGCTATCAATCCGAGCGGCTGGCCAACGAGCGGGGCACGAAAATCTGGAACGGCGAACTAGCGGTCGAGTCCAAGCTCAACACAGAAGTGACCACCGCTTTTCCGCTCGATCAGGCCGTGAAGGAGCTCGCTGCCGGCCTCTATGCGATGACCGCCGAGCCGAAGGACGTCGTTTCCGGTGACTACGGTCAACAGGCGACGCAGTGGTTCATCGTTTCCGATCTTGGACTCACCGCCTACACGACGCATGACGGGATTGACGTCTTCATCCACTCGCTTGCGAGCGCAGATCCGCGCGGCAGCGTCGAAGTGCGGTTGATCGCGCGCAACAACGAGGTGCTCGCTGTCCGCCAGACCGACCGCAATGGCTTTATCCATTTCGAAGCAGGACTGGCGCGCGGCGAGGGCGGCGTTGCCCCAGCTGCCATCGTTGCCAGCGAGAAGGGCGACTATGCTTTCCTAAGCCTCAAATCGCCGGCGTTCGATCTCTCCGACCGCGGTGTCGCGGGAAGGCCGGTCCCGGCCGGCCTCGATGCTTTCGTCTATACGGAGCGCGGTGTGTACCGCAGCGGCGAGACCGTAGCCGTGACGGCACTGCTCCGCGACGCACGCGGGGCTGCGGCCCCGAACGTTCCATTGACTTTGACGATCACGCGGCCCGACGGCGTCGAATATCGGCGCGCGCTTGTGGCCGATCAGGGCCTCGGAGGCCGTTCGATGAACGTGCCGCTTGTCACGTCAGCTTCGACCGGCACCTGGCGTGTGGCGGCCTATACCGATCCCAAGCGCCCAGCGGTCGGCGAGACGACCTTCATGGTTGAGGACTATGTACCGGATCGTCTTGAATTCGATCTCTCCTCGGCTGCGGAAAATATTTCGCGTGCGAGACCTGCGCAGCTCAGCGTCGACGGACATTTTCTGTACGGCGCGCCCGCCTCAAATCTGGAGCTGTCCGGAGAGTTGACGATTGCCGCAGCCAAGGAGCTGCGCGGCTTTCCCGGCTACGCCTTCGGCTTGTTTGACGATGACGTGACTCCGGTCCGTCAGGAGCTCGACGATTTGCCGAATACGGACGCTGCCGGCAAAGCGAAATTCCCGGTCAAGCTCGACACGACGCCGGCAAGCAGCCGGCCACTAGAGGCACAGATCACAGTGCGGATGGCGGAATCGGGTGGCCGCGCCGTCGAACGCAAGTTCACGCTACCGGTCGCCTCGGATGCGGCGATGCTGGGAATAAAGCCGATGTTTTCCGGCGGCTCGCTTGCCGACGGCGCCAATGCCGATTTCGAAGTCATCATGCTTGCGCCTGATGGCAAGCCGCTTGCTAAGACCGGCATGCGGTACGATCTGCTCAAGGTTGAGAGTAGCTATCAGTGGTACCGCCAGAGCGGCCAATGGGAGTTCGAGGCGGTCAAGCGAACCGAGAGGGTCGCCAGCGGCACAGTGGACCTTGCCGCTGACAAGCCGGGGCGTGTCTCCGTTCCCGTCAAATGGGGACGTTATCGGCTGGAAGTTTCGACGGGCGAAGGGAACGGCCCCGTCACCTCGCTCAGCTTCGATGCCGGCTTCTATGCGGAGGCGAATGCCGACACGCCGGATCTTCTGGAAGTCGCGCTCGACAAACCGGACTACAAGCCGGGCGAGTCTATGAATGTGGCGGTGACCGCACGCACGGCCGGGCGTCTCACGGTTAACGTATTCACCGACCGTCTGGTCGTAAGTCAATCGCAGGACGTGAAAGCCGGCCTCACGCGCGTCAGCTTGAATGTCGGCCGCGACTGGGGCACAGGCGCTTACATGGTTGCGACCTTGCGGCGCCCGCTCGATGCACCGGCGCAGCGCATGCCAGGCCGGGCGGTTGGAGTTCAGTGGTTCTCGATCGATCGGGCGGCACGCACGCTGGCGCTGGACATGAAGTTGCCCGCGACGATGCGGCCAAGTTCGCCGTTGACGGTGCCGATCAAGCTCACCGGCCTTTCAGCCGGCGAGGAGGCCCGCATCGTCGTAGCTGCGGTCGACGTCGGCATACTCAATCTCACGAACTACAAGCCGCCGGCGCTGGACGATTACTATCTCGGACAACGGCGCCTGACGGCCGAGATACGCGACCTCTACGGCCAATTGATCGACGGCATGCAGGGCACGCGCGGACAAATCCGGTCGGGCGGCGACAGTGCCCGCGCTGAACTGTCAGGCTCGCCGCCGACACAAGCACCACTTGCGCTCTATTCAGGCATCGTCGCGGTCGGCCGCGACGGTTCGGCGCAGGTGCAATTCGACATTCCCGCTTTCGCTGGCACGGTTCGCGTGATGGCCATTGCGTGGAGCAAGGATAAGGTCGGCAAGGCGTCCGGCGACGTGGTCATACGAGATCCAGTGGTGCTGACTGCGACGCTGCCGCGTTTCCTGCGGACCGGCGACAAGGGCGCCGTCCAGCTTGAGTTCGACAACGTGGAAGGCGCTCCCGGCGATTACAATTTTGCCGCGGTCGCCGACGGCGCCATCAAACTTGAGGGCGGCCAGCCGCAAACACTCAAGCTCGCCGCGAAACAGCGCGACCAAATTGCCCTGCCGGTTGGAGCGGCCGGGGCGGGGGCGGGCACGGTCAGCGTAAAAGTGACGGGGCCGAATAATTTTGCTCTCGTACGTAGCTACGCCCTCGATGTGCGTCCGGCGACGCAAATTCTGACGCGCCGTAGCGTGCGCCAACTTGCCAAGGGCGAGACCCTAACGCTGTCGAAAGACCTGTTCGCCGATTTCGTGCCCGGGACCGGGCGGGCGGGTCTTTCCGTCGCCGTCTCGACCTCGCTGGATGCGGCAACGTTACTCAACGCGCTCGATCGCTATCCATTCGGTTGCTCCGAGCAGATTGCAAGCCGCGCAATGGCCATGCTCTACGTGAACGAGCTTGCCCAGCAGGCACGGCTTGCTCCCGATAGCGAAACGGATCAGCGCATCAAGGATGCCATTCCGCGCCTTCTCGCGCGGCAGAATTCAAACGGCTCGTTTGGTCTGTGGTCGGTCGGCGGTGACGATCCGTGGCTTGATGCCTATGTCACGGATTTCCTGACGCGTGCGCGTGAGCGCGGCTTTGAGGTCCCGGCGACGGCATATACGCTCGCCATCGATCGGCTGCGCAACTACGTCGCCACGGCGCCCGAGGCGAACAAGAACGGCGGGCGAGAACTGGCCTATGCGCTCTACGTGCTGGCGCGCAATGGCGCGGCGCCCGTGGGCGATCTGCGCTACCTCGCGGATGTCAGGCTTTCGGACGTGGCGCCGATTGCGAAAGCGCAGATTGCCGCGGCGCTGGCGATGGTCGGCGACAAGGAACGCGCCGAGAACGTCTATCTGGCGGCGCTCAACGCCATTTCGCCACAGCCCAAGCTCGATCTCGGCCGCGCCGATTTCGGCTCTGCCTTGCGCGACGCCGCGGCTCTGGTGACGCTTGCCTCGGAGGGAAAGGCGCCGCAGAAGACCATCGACGACGCGGTGCTGCGCATCGATGCTGCGCGCTCTCTCAGTGCGAGCACATCGACCCAGGAGGATGCCTGGCTCGTGTTGGCCGCCCGCGCACTCACCAAGCAGCTCAACGCAATTTCGCTCGCCGTCAATGGCGAGTCGCGTCAGGGCGCCCTGTATCGCACTCTGCGCCCGGATGATCTCGCAAGCCCGGTTGCGGTTGCAAACCAGGGCGAGGGCAATGTGCAGGCGGTCATCTCTGTCAGCGGGGCGCCGCTCACGCCGGAGCCCGCGGCAGCGGAAGGCTTCAAGATCGAGCGCAGCTACCACACGCTGGATGGTGACGCGGCCGACCCCAGCAAGACCCGGCAGAACCAGCGCTTCGTCGTCGTGCTGAAAATGACGGAGCCGCAACCACAGTTCGGCCGCGTCATCGTCGCCGATTATTTGCCGGCCGGTTTTGAAATTGACAACTCGCGGTTGGTGTCGTCGGGAGAGACGGGCACGCTTGCCTGGATCATCGACGCGGTGGAGCCGGTGAACACCGAATTCCGCGACGACCGCTTTACGGCAGCCTTCGATCGCAAGCAGGATTCGTCGCCCGTGTTCAGCGTTGCCTATGTCGTGCGGGCGGTCTCACCCGGACGATATGTGTTGCCGCAGGCGAAGGTCGAGGACATGTATCGGCCCGACCGATTTGGTCGCACAGCGACCGGCACGATCGAGATTACGCCAAGATGAAACGCTGGCGACCAGTTCTGGCAATTGCCGGCGGTTGCGCCGCCGCGGCAGTGCTCGCCTGCGCGATCTGGGTGCATTCGCTCGGACCGGTGCCGCTCGGCAAGAATCTCGACTATTCGCACGTCGTCCTCGATCGCCAAGGGCGGCTCTTGCGCGCTTATGCGACGAGCGAGGGACGATGGCGGCTGCCGGTCAACGAGCGTGACGTTGATCCGCGTTTTCGCAAACTGCTCTTCGCGTATGAAGACAAGCGGTTCAGCGATCATCCAGGCGTCGATGCGCTCGCTTTGGGACGTGCCGCGGTTCAATTCATTTCTCGGGGCCGTATCGTCTCGGGCGGCTCGACGATCAGCATGCAGGTGGCGCGTCTCCTCGAGCCGCGCGAACGGCGCGGTCTGGGCGCCAAATTGCGCCAGATCGTGCGCGCGCTGGAACTCGAACGCGCGCTCGGCAAAGACGGGGTCCTTGCGCTTTATCTGACGCTTGCGCCCTATGGCGGAAATCTCGAGGGCGTTCGCGCGGCGTCGCTCGCCTATTTCGGCAAGGAGCCGCGCAAGCTGTCGTTGGCCGAGGCGGCGCTACTGGTTGCCTTGCCGCAATCGCCTGAATTGCGTCGGCCCGATCGTTTCCCGAGTGCTGCGCGCGCCGCGCGCGACCGTGTGCTCGACCGGGCCGCGCTGGCGGGTCTCGTGGCGCGCGACGAAATCGCGCGCGCAAAATCCCAGCCGGTCCCGCACGATCGCAAACCATTGCCGGTTCTGGCACCGCATGCGGCAGACCAGGTGGTCCTCATGGAGTCTGATCGGCGCGAGCATCGCCTCACGCTCGATCTTTTCCTGCAAAAGAATCTGCAGGAACTCGCGCATGAACGCGCACAGGCTCTTGGACCGGATATATCGGTCGCCATTCTCGCGGTCGACAATATGAGCGGCGAGGTAAGGGCGCGCGTTGCGTCCGCAGATTATTTCGACACGCGTCGTGCCGGACAGGTCGATATGACGCAGGCGCTGCGCTCTCCGGGCTCCACACTCAAGCCGTTCATCTATGGCCTCGGTTTCGAAGACGGAGTCATTCATCCGGACACGCTGATTGACGACAGGCCGACCCGTTACGGCAGCTATATGCCGGAAAATTTCGATCTGACTTTCCAGGGCGTGGTCACGGTTCGCCGTGCACTGCAATTGTCGCTCAATGTTCCGGCGGTCGCAGTGCTTAACAAGGTCGGAGTGAACCGTTTGGGCGCGCGATTGTCCCAGGCGGGCGCCGCGCTAGTTTTGCCGAAAGGGGACGCACCCGGCTTGGCCATGGGCCTCGGTGGCGTAGGCGTACGGCTTGCGGATCTGGTCATGCTCTATGCGAGCCTTGCCCGGCAGGGTGAGGCTCTGCCTTTGACCGAGCGTCAAGGGGACCCAGCGGACAATGGACAGACGCCGCGCCGGCTCCTCGGTCCTGACGCCGCCTGGTACGTCGGAAATATCCTTTTGGGCGCCCCACCGCCCGATAACGCGCCCCACGGCCGCATCGCATTCAAGACCGGCACCTCGTACGGCTACCGCGATGCCTGGGCGATCGGATTCGACGGACGAATGACGGTCGGTGTGTGGGTAGGACGCCCCGATGGCGCATCCGTTCCGGGCCTCGTCGGCCGCGCTTCGGCCGCACCGATTCTCTTCGAAGCTTTCGCCCGCTCGGGGTCAGCTCCTGTGGCTTTGCCGCGCGCTCCTAAGGGTGCGATTTTTGCTGCAAGCAACAGGCTGCCACCTCCGCTGCAGCGCTTCGGCGTTTCCGGTCCAAGCGAGGCGGCCGAAGCGCCGCGCATCATGTTTCCACCGGACGGCGCACGGCTGGAGATCGCCGCCGGAGCGCAGCCTGATCCGGTTGCACTCAAAATAAGCGGCGGGCGCGGGCCGCTCACGGTTCTGGTCAACGGGGTTCCCATGGGGGTGCCCATAATTGCCGCAGGCGGCCGCGGCACGCTATTTTTCCAGCCCGACGGGCCGGGATTTGTTCGGCTGACGGTGATGGACGCCCGTGGCGCTTCCGACAGTGTCTCAGTGCGTCTGCAATAGCCGCGAATGACAGGGCGGGGCCTTGGTCCTATTGTCCGGAGAATTTAACGGGTCAAGGTTATCGACAACGTGAGCACGACCACCGGCGAAGCAAATTCCCAGATTGGCTTGCGACGCAGCCTGACGGCCACGCTGGATTTTGCCGTGGCGTCGCACTGGCGCGCGGTTGCACTGCTCGTCGTGTTTTCGCTGCTCGCGTTCCTGCCGGGTTTCTTCCAGATACCGCCGGTTGATCGCGACGAAGCGCGCTTTGCCCAGGCCACAAAGCAGATGCTGGAGACGAGAGACTACGTCGATATCCGCTTTCAGAACGAGGTTCGATACAAAAAACCGGTCGGAATCTACTGGCTGCAGGCGGCCGCGGTGAAAGCCGGAGAGGCCCTCGGTGTCCCGCAGGCACGGACGACCATCTGGCTCTATCGTTTGCCCTCTCTCCTTGGCGCGATCGGTGCCGTTCTGCTGACCTATTGGGCCGCACTTGCGTTTGTCCCTCGCCGCGCCGCGCTTTTGGCCGCATTGATGATGGCGAGCTCCGTTCTGCTCGGCGTTGAAGCGCGCCTCGCCAAGACTGATGCGATGCTGTTGTTGACTTCGGTCGCCGCCATGGGAGCGTTGGCGCGGATTTATCTTGCGAGCCAAATTGAGCCCGACGCCAAAGTCGGATGGATCCAGCCCGCGATCCTGTGGACCGCGATCGCCGCCGGCGTGCTGCTCAAGGGGCCTTTGGTCCCGATGTTCGCAGGTCTTGCGTTCATCGTACTTTCGGTTGTCGATAAATCGGCCCGCTGGCTGTGGTCACTGCGGCCTATACCCGGCATTGCCTGGCTCATTCTCCTTGTGTCGCCTTGGTTCGTCGCGATCATCGCAAAGTCCGGCGCCAGTTTCTTTGTGCAGGCGATCGGCCACGACATGCTCGACAAGGTGGCAAGTGGTCAGGAGGCGCACGGCGCGCCGCCCGGGTTCTATCTTCTGCTCTTCTGGGTGACGTTCTGGCCCGGCGCCGTGCTGACAGGATTGGCGGCGCCGATTGTGTGGAAATCGCGGCACGAACCGCGTATACGCTTTCTGCTTGCGTGGCTATTACCGTCGTGGCTGGTCTTCGAGGCGGTGATGACCAAGTTGCCGCATTACGTGCTGCCTTTGTATCCCGCCATTGCCATCATGATTGCCGGCATTCTCGAGTCCTACGGCCTGACGAAGCAGCGCTGGATGGTGCGCGGCACGATCGGCTGGTTTCTTCTGCCCGGAGCCATTGCAGTCGGGACGCTGGTCCTGTTCATTGTATTCGGTCGGGACCTCGGTCTGATCGCCTGGCCGTTCGCCGCGCTCGCCGTGATTTTTGGATTGTTTGCATGGTGGCTTTACGAAGTGGACGGCACCGAACGCTCGTTGCTGCGCGCGATGGTGGCTTCGCTATTTGTCGCAGTCACGGTCTATGCGGTCACATTTCCGTTGCTGCCGTCGTTGTTTCCCAGCGCCTTGATCGCGGGGGAAATCAAGGCAGGCGATTGCGCGCGGCCGCACGTCGCATCGACATTTGCCTATCAGGAGCCGAGCCTCGTGTTTCTCCTTGGCACGGAGACCCGTTTCACTGACGGAGCAGGCGCTGCCGATTTCCTGCAGATGGGACCGTGCCAGTTCGCGCTGATCGATGCGCGCAGCGAGCGCAGTTTCGTGCAGCGCGCTGAAACGATCGGCGCGCGCTATTCGCTCGTGGGTCGCATAGAGGGATATAATATCAGTATTGGAAAGCCGGTATCGCTGTCCGTCTTCCGTTCGCAGGCGGGATCATGAGTGTCACTAACGGAATCAACCGGGTGGAAAGCGAGGCAGTCGCGACGCTGCGACGCTGCGTCACCAATGTTAGGACGGCCCTCGGTCTGCTGACACGCTCTGCAGATAAGCCGACCGTGCAAGCCTGGCCGCTATCAGCCCGCGACCTGGCTATCGCGGTTGGAATTTCCATTGCGGCGATCCTGTTTCTGATGGTGGCTGTCGATGCCGCCGTGACCCGGTCCGTCGCGCATCTGCCGCGATGGGTGGTGTCGGTATTCGATGAAATCACGGACTATGGAAAATCCGGCTGGTTCCTGTGGCCACTCGGGATCCTGTTCCTTTTGCTGGCCGCGCTGCCTCCCGTGCTGACGCCGTTTTCACAACGGGTACTGGCATCGATCATGGTGCGCGTCGGATTTCTGTTCACGGCGATCGCCGTGCCCAGCCTGTTCGTCACGATCGTCAAACGCATGATCGGGCGGGCGCGGCCCTATGTTGGCGGCAGCCTCGATCCGCTCCTATTCGATCCATTCGCCTGGGTTCCCGCCTATGCCGGAATGCCGTCCGGTCACGCCACCACCGCTTTCGCGGTGATGGTGGCTTTCGGCACGCTATGGCCGCGCGCCCGGACGGTGCTGCTTCTTTATGCATTGCTGATCGTCATCAGCAGGGTGGTGCTGGTCGCGCACTATCCGTCCGATGTGCTGGCGGGCGCGCTTGTCGGCATAGTCGGCGCGGTCCTGGTCCGGCGCTATTTCGCGCAACGTCATCTTGGCTTTGCGATCGGGCCTGCCGGCAGGGTTCATCAATACCAGGGGCCTTCCCTGAGGCGCATCAAGGCAGTTGCCCGCGAGCTTCTGGCCCCATAAGACATCGTCTTATGACGACAATCGATCCGGCGGTCTCCGTTGTGGTGCCGGTACGCAACGAGGCCGGCAATATCGCTCCGCTTGTAACGGAAATTGCCAAGGCCCTGAACGGTCAATGGCCGTTCGAGGTCATTTACGTCGACGACGGTTCAAGCGACGCGACGGGCGCCGAACTTGAACAACTGATGACCCAGCACGCCTGGCTGCGCCGCGTCCGCCATAGGCAATCCTGCGGCCAGTCAGCTGCGGTGCGTACAGGTGTCGTCACGGCGCGCGCTCCGATCGTGGTGACGCTCGACGGCGATGGACAAAACAATCCTGCATTCATCCCGGCGCTGATCCGCGCGCTGGAGGCGGGCATGCCGCGCACTGGGCTTGTCGCCGGACAGCGCGTCGGGCGCAAGGCGAGCGGGTTCAAAAAGTTTCAGTCACGTATAGCCAATGCCGTGCGCGGCGCGGTGCTGCGCGACGGCACCCGGGATACAGGCTGCGGCCTGAAGGCTTTTCGCCGCGACGTATTTCTCGGTCTGCCAAGCTTTGACGGACTTCATCGGTTCTTGCCAGCGCTGGCGCGGCGCGAAGGCTACGCCATCGGCTACGTCGATGTCGTCGATCGTCCGCGCGCCCATGGCGTGTCGAACTACGGAATGTGGGACAGGCTGTGGGTCGGCATCCTGGATTTGGCCGGGGTGTGGTGGCTGATCCGGCGCAAAAAACGAATTCCGGAAATTGAGGACTAGCGCACAATCGCGAAAAATGGGACCCGTTTTTCGGATCAGGTCATGCGCCTTTGAAGGACAATACAAATGCTGATCGATATCGCACAGGCCGTTGGCGGCTATCTGCACGACGTGTTCGTCGGCACGGCGGACTGGGGAATTCTGGTTGGCTATGTCGCGCAGGCCATGTTCGCCATGCGTTTCGTCGTGCAGTGGATTGCATCCGAGCGCGCCGGCAAGAGCGTCGTGCCCACCGCGTTCTGGGTATTCTCCATCGGCGGCGGTTTGATGCTGCTCGGCTACGCGCTCTACCGCAAGGATCCGGTGTTTATCATAGGACAGGCCTTTGGCGTGTTCGTGTATTTGCGCAATCTGCAATTTGTCATGCGCGGCGGAGGGACAACGACGGCCGTTTAAGGTACTACGACGAGCGACGTTCGGCGAGCGCGGCCATCGCCGCAAATCCGCGCTCAAGATCCGCGATGAGATCGTCGGGATCTTCGAGACCGATATGGAACCGTACCGTCGGTCCACCCGGCGCCCATTTGGTGGCGGTCCGGTATTCGCTGCAGTCGAACAGGATCGCCAGGCTTTCGAAACCGCCCCATGAATAGCCGAGGCCGAACAATGCCAGTTCGTTCAGGAAAGCGTGCACCGACGGTTCGCTTGTGGGCTTGAATGCGACGCTGAACAGGCCGCTGGCGCCGGTGAAGTCCCGTTTCCAGATTTTGTAGCCCGCATCGCTCTCGAGCGCCGGGTGCATCACACGCAGGACTTCCGGCCGCTGTTCGAGCCATCGCGCGACGCGCAGGCCCGATTGATAGTGGCGCGCAAGCCGCACACCGAGCGTGCGCAATCCGCGCAGCGCGAGGTACATGTCGTCGGGGCCGACGCAGAGCCCCATCGAATAGACCGTGTCTTTTAATGCCGGCAATATCGCCGCATTGGCCGATACGCAGCCGAACATGATGTCCGAGTGGCCGCCGATATATTTGGTGCCGGCTTGAATTTCGAGGTCGACGCCTTTCTCGAAGGCGCGGAAATAAAGCGGCGTCGCCCAGGTGTTGTCCATCAGCACGAGCGCACCTCTGTCGTGGGCGATCTTTGCGATGGCCGGGATGTCCTGCATCTCGAAACTCTGCGACCCGGGAGCCTCGACGAAAACCACACGGGTGTTCGGCTTGAACAGCTTGGCGATGTCGGCGCCGATGGTGGGATCGTAATAGGTCGTCTCCGCGCCGAACTTTTTGAAGACACCATTGCAGAAATTGCGTGTCGGCCGGTAAACGCTGTCGGGGACGAGCACATGATCGCCGGCGCGGGTGGTGGCAAGCAGGGCAGCGGAGATTGCGGCGAGACCGGACGGCAGCAGGGCAACGCCCGCGCAAACATCGCCATCGATTTCGCGTAAGGCTTTCTCGAGCGCTTCGGAGGTCGGCGTGCCGCGGCGTCCGTAATTGTAGCGGGCACGATGGGCGACCTGATCTTCAGCGGTCGGATAGAGCAAGGTGGAGGCGTGATAGACCGGCGGATTTACGAAACCGTGATAAGCCTGCGGATCGCGGCCGGAGGTGACGAGCCGGGTATCGGGTTTGATCGGGCCTTTGAGCTTCTTCGACATGCGAACGCGGCATCCTGTTGATCGCGAGTTGCGCGGCGCAGACATATACGTCCGCACAAGCCGCAAGCGTCAACCCCTTGACCCGGCAATCTGATCGTTCTGTGATGCCCGAGACAGTGGCTATCGGGGAGAGAGGGTCGGAAACCGATAGGTGTGATTGCCGGATGCCATGTCCGGCAAACCAAATTTTGGGCGTCCCGAACGGCCGCATTTCCAAAGAATGTTTGAAGGAACAGTCACATGAAGCGATTTAGCACATTACTTGCATTGCTGCTTGCCGTCGTCGCGCAGAGCGCATCCGCTCAGACGCTGAAAGCCGTCAAGGATCGCGGCATGCTGAATTGCGGGGCCAACGGTACGCTCGCCGGCTTCGGGCTCCCCGACGCACAGGGAAAATGGACCGGCCTCGATGTGGATTTTTGCCGAGCCATCGCAGCTGCAGTGCTGAACGATGCCGAGAAGGTCAAGTATATCCCGCTGTCGGCGAAGGATCGCTTCACCGCGCTGCAATCCGGCGAAGTCGACGTGCTCGCTCGCAACACGACATGGACCTCGTCGCGCGATACCTCGCTAGGCCTGAATTTCACCGGCGTGAATTACTACGACGGTCAGGGCTTCATGGTGCGCAAGACGCTGAAGGTGAACTCCGCGCTTGAGCTCAATGGGGCGTCGGTTTGCGTTCAGCAGGGTACGACGACTGAACTCAATCTCGCGGACTTTTTTGGCGCCCACAAGATGCAGCTCAAGACAGTGACTTTTGCCACGGCGACTGAGGCCTTGAAGGCCTATGACGCTGGCCGCTGCGACGCCTACACCACCGACGCATCCGCTCTGTACGCGGAGAGGCTGCGGGTCGCCAATTCCAACGATCATATAATTCTGCCGGAAATCATCTCCAAGGAACCGCTCGGCCCGGCAGTGCGTCACGGCGACGATCAGTGGTTCGACATCGTGAAGTGGACACTGTTCGCAATGTTGAACGCCGAAGAGCTCAATATTTCATCCAAGAATCTCGATGAGGCGCTGAAATCGGCGAATCCGGAAATCAAGCGATTTGTCGGAACCGAAGGCAATTTCGGCGAGCAGCTTGGCCTGACCAAGGACTGGGCCGTGCGCGTCGTGAAACAGGTCGGCAACTACAGCGAGTCGTTTGAGCGGAATGTAGGGCTGGGCTCGCCGCTCAAAATCGAACGTGGTCTGAACAAATTGTGGACCAAGGGCGGTATCCAGTACGCGCCGCCGATCCGCTGACCCGAGGCCACGCAGACCGACCGCGGGCGGGGTTTGCGGTCACGCCGTTGGGGGAGTTATTGCCGCCGCACGTTCGACGAGGGGTAAATGTCGAGTGACCTGCCGGCCTCGGCGCGCCCCGCGCCTGTCGTGTTTTACAACGACCCGCGGGTCCGCAGCATTGCCTATCAGGTTGCGCTAGGCGCGGTGGTTGTCTTTCTTGTCTATGGCGCAGCCAGCAACGCGATTGAAAATCTTGCCCGCGCCCGCATCGCCTCCGGATTCGGATTCTGGGATCAGACCGCGGGCTTCGACATCAGCCAGACTCTGATCGAATACTCCTCGCGCGGCTCGACATACGGCCGCGCGTTCTGGGTCGGACTTCTCAATACGCTGCTTGTGGCCGGGATCGGCATCGTTCTCGCGACCATTCTCGGCTTCGTCGTCGGCATATCGCGGCTGTCCAGCAACTGGCTGCTGGCCAAAGTTGCAGGCTGTTACGTCGAAATTATCCGCAACCTGCCGCTGCTGCTGCAGTTGTTGTTCTGGTACAACGCCGTCCTTAAGACGCTACCCGATATCCGCGAAAGTATTTCGATTGCCGGGGGCGCTTTTCTGAACAATCGTGGCCTGTTTCTGCCAACGCCGGTTTTCAAAGACGGGTTCGGCGGAGCCGAGATCGCTTTGCTTGTCGCGATCGTCGTCGCGATTGCGTTTCGTGTCTGGGCACGCGAACAACAGGAGCGCACCGGCCGACAGGCCCCAGTGTTGTCGGTCACGCTTGCCCTGGTGATCGGACTTCCGCTCGCAACCTTCATCCTCTCGGGTTCTCCGCTCACTTTCGAATTTCCTCAAGCCGGACGCTTCAACATCACCGGTGGAACCGAGGTGCTACCGGAATTCGTCGCCCTCCTGTTTGGTTTGTCGATCTACACTGCGGCGTTTATCGCCGAAGTGGTTCGCGCAGGAATATTGGCGGTGTCGCGTGGCCAGACCGAAGCAGCTTATTCATTGGGGTTGCGACCGAGACCGACCCTGCGGCTGATCGTGGTGCCGCAGGCGATGCGCGTGATCATCCCGCCTTTGACCAGCCAATACCTCAACCTGACCAAGAATTCCACGCTGGCCGTGGCGATCGGCTATCCCGATCTGGTGCAGATTTTCACCGGGACCGTGCTCAACCAGACCGGCCAGGCGGTCGAGGTCGTCGCCATCACGATGTTGGTCTATCTCGTGATCAGCCTCATCACCTCGTTGCTGATGAATATCTACAACAGCCGCATGGCTCTGAAAGAGCGGTGAGGGCCCATTCATGACCATGGCCGAGGGCGATCTTGCCGTTACCGAACTGGCCTTCGTGCGCCGCTCGACCATTGCGCCGAGGCCGCCACCGGCAACAATGACCGGTGCGCTTGGCTGGCTGCGCGAAAACCTTCTGTCGTCGGCGTTCAATATCGTGCTGACGATCCTGATCGTATTGCTGCTGGCCTGGGCCATTCCGGAAATCGTCAAGTTCCTCGTCGTCGACGCTGTCTGGACAGGGAATGACCGCGAAGCTTGCCTCGAATCCGTGCAGCATCGCGAGATTGGCGCCTGCTGGCCTTTCGTCTGGGAGCGGCTGCCGTATTTCATCTACGGCTCCTATCCGATTCCCGAGCGTTGGCGCGTCGACGTGTTTTTCGTGATGCTCGCGGTGGGAGTCGTGTGGCTCCTGTGGCTCAACGCGCCCCGGCGCGATCTCGGTGCCATCTATTTCTTCCTGATCCTGCCGGTGACGTCATTTATTCTGCTGACGGGATGGTCGACGATCGGTCTGCGTCCGGTCGACACCGTGCTGTGGGGTGGCGTGCTGGTGACCATCGTGGTTGCGGCAGTCGGCATTGTGTTCTCGCTACCGCTGGGCATTCTACTCGCGCTCGGCAGGCGATCGCACATGCCGACCGTGCGAGTGCTTTCGGTCATGTTCATTGAATTTGTGCGCGGCGTACCGCTCATAACCGTACTTTTCATGGCGAGTGTGATGCTGCCGCTGTTTATTCCCGAGCAGTGGTCGCCCGACAAACTGGTGCGTGCGCTCGTAGGCATTGCGCTGTTCGCTTCGGCCTATATGGCGGAGGTCGTGCGCGCGGGCCTGCAAGCCATTCCGAAAGGCCAATACGAGGGCGCGATGGCGATTGGTCTGCGCTACTGGCAGATCATGCGCCTCGTTATCCTGCCGCAAGCGTTGAGAGTCACGATCCCGAATATCGTGAACACGTATATCGGCCTGTTCAAGGACACCACACTCGTTTTCATCGTCGGCATATTCGATCTTCTGCGCACGATCGAAATTGCGCGGATCGATCCGAAATGGGCGACGCCGGTCACCAGCACGACGGGCTATGCGGTGGCTGCTATCTTCTATCTGATCTTCTGCTACGGCATGTCGCGCTACGCGCGAGCCATGGAGGAGCGGCTGACGAAAGGCGATCGACGTTGAACGACAGATCAGAACACCACGGATCGCTGCTCAAGCCAGCAAAGCTCAAGACCGCCGTTGCCGTCGAACTCGCCGAACTGAACAAGTGGTATGGTGATTTCCACGTCCTGCGCGACATCAATCTCAAGGTGATGGGCGGAGAGCGCGTCGTCATTTGCGGACCATCCGGATCGGGAAAGTCGACGATGATTCGCTGCATGAACCGTCTGGAAGAGCATCAGAGCGGCCGCATCTTTATCGACGGCGTGGAATTGACCGCTGACCTGAAAAAGATCGATGAGGTCCGCCGCGAGGTCGGCATGGTGTTCCAGCACTTTAATCTGTTTCCCCACCTAACCGTGCTAGAAAACTGCGCGCTAGCGCCGATTTGGGTGCGGAAAATGCCGAAGAAGCAGGCCGAGGAGGTGGCTTTGCATTACCTCAAGCGGGTGAAGATCCCGGAACAGACCAACAAATACCCCAACCAATTATCGGGCGGTCAGCAGCAGCGGGTCGCGATCGCTCGCGCGCTATGCATGAACCCGAAGATCATGTTGTTCGATGAGCCTACATCCGCTCTCGATCCTGAAATGGTCAAGGAAGTGCTGGATACAATGGTCGAACTCGCTCACGATGGTATGACCATGTTGGTCGTGACGCATGAAATGGGGTTCGCCCGTCAGGTGGCGAACCGGATCGTTTTCATGGATGAGGGGCAAATTGTCGAAGCTAACGCCCCCGAAGAATTCTTCGCGCATCCGCAACACGAGCGCACAAAGCTCTTCCTGAGTCAGATTTTACACTGAGGTGGTACGTTCAGTCCTTTTCGACCGCGAGATCGGGGCGCGCGCCCCATTCTGACCAGGATCCGTCGTAAATGCGCGGCATCTTCTTGCCGAGGGCGTCAAGGCCCATCGCAAGAATCACGGCGGTGACTCCGGAGCCGCAGGTGGTGATAATCGGCTTGTCGGTATCGATGCCGGCTTTCTTGAAAGCGGCGGCGATCTTTTCCTGCGATGCCAGACGGCCGTTCTCGATGATTTCGGTCGCGGGCACGCTGCGCGCGCCCGGCATGTGACCGGAGCGCAGGCCGGCTCGAGGTTCGGGCTCGGTGCCGGCAAAGCGGCCGGCCGAACGCGCGTCGACAACCTGGGCGCTGCGATCATTGATCGCCATCTGCACGTCGCCGAGCATTGCCACGGCGCCGGTGTCCATGCTGGCATTGAACGTGCGTTTGGGCCGTTTCACCTCGCCTGAGTCGATTGGTCGTCCTTCCTGTTTCCAGGCCGGCAGGCCGCCGTCGAGAATGAATACATTGCGCGCGCCGAAAATTCTGAATGTCCACCAAACGCGCGGCGCAGAATAAAAGCCGTTGCCATCGTAGACGACGATCGTGTCGTTCTCCGTAATGCCGAGATTTCCCACGGCTTCGGCAAATTGATCTGGTCCGGGCAGCATGTGCGGCAGGTCAGTTGAATCATCGGCGATGGCGTTGATGTCGAAAAAAACCGCGCCTGGGATATGCCCGGCGAGGTACTCGGCCTTGGCATCGCGCTTTTGCGTGGGCAGGTAGTACGAGCCATCCACAACGGAGACGCCCGCCTTGCCGAGCTGGCCGGCCAGCCATTCGGTCGATTTGAGCCAGCGGCTCGATGTTGATGTTGCCATTGCAAACTCCGTATAACGCAAGCTTGGTCGATCTTGCGTCCGAGTGCAACGATTGAGGCCGCATTTAGGTTGCATCATTGCAACAACGAGGAGCCGCGATGATTGTGAGGATCTGGTACGGCTATACAACCCCGGACAATGCCGATGCCTACGAGGCCTTGCTCAAGAACGAGATTTTTCCGGGCATTCTCGCGCGCAATATCGCCGGCTTCCGGCGCATCGAGCTGCTGCGTGGAGCGCTCGGTGACGAGGTTGAGTTTGCAACCGTGATGTGGTTCGACTCGCTCGAGTCGGTGAAGGCTTTTGCCGGCGCGGATTATGAAACCGCGGTGGTGCCGCCCAAGGCGCGCGCGGTACTCAAGCGTTTCGACGGGCGGTCGCGGCACTACGAAGTGCGCGAAGCGCGCTAGGCGAGCGCAAGCCGTACGCGGCGATTTTGCTTGCCCTTCTTTTCGATCTGGGTGACGCGCACGGCGCCGATCTCTCCGGTCGCGCGGACATGCGTGCCGCCGCAAGGCTGCAGGTCAAGCCCGGCAATCTCGATCAGGCGGACGCGCCCGGTGCCCATAGGCGGCTTCACTGACATGGTTTTGACAAGGCCCGGATTGGCCTCGAGTTCGGCATCGGTAATCCACCGGCTGCTGACCGCTGCATTGCTCGCAATCATCTCCGCGACCTTTGCGGTGATGGCGTCCTTGTCGAGACCTGCCTCCGGAATGTCGAAATCGAGACGGCTCTCGCTGTCGCCGACCGAACCGCCGGTGACGGCGTATGGCAACACCGCAGAGAGAAGGTGCAGCGCCGTATGCATGCGCATGCGGGAGTATCGCCTGTTCCAATCGATTTCGGCCGTAACGCTGTCACCGATCCTCGGCACCGGCGCACCGGCGGCCGGCACGTGCGCGATCTCGCTCTTGGCCGCGTCGGTATAGATTGCCGTCTCGACTGGAATACGCGTGCCGTCCGCAGTTGTAAGCGCTCCGGTGTCGCCAGGCTGCCCGCCTGATGTCGCATAGAAAACGGTTCGGTCGAGCACGATACCGCCTTGTTCGGTCACCGCGACAACACGGGCCTCGCAAGACTTGAGATAGGAATCGTCGCGGAACAGGCACTCAGTCGGCATCGTCAGCTCTTTTCGAACGGCGGCTTGATGTCGGATTTGCGCTCGAGCCATTCCGGCACCGGCAATCTCTTCGCGCGCAGGAATTCCGGATTGAACAATTTCGATTGGTAGCGTGTGCCGTAATCGGCAAGGATCGTAACGATCGTTTTGCCGGGCCCGAGATCCTTTGCCAACCTGATTGCGCCGCCAATATTTATTCCGGACGAGCCGCCGAGACAGAGTCCCTCGTGCTCGAGTACATCGAAAATGAGAGGGAGGGCTTCTTCGTCGGGAATGAGGTAGGCCTTGTCGACCTTGATGCCTTCAATGATCGGAGTGACCCGGCCAAGCCCGATGCCTTCGGTTATCGAACCGCCTTCCGTTGCTTTGGCCTGACCATCCTTGAACAGATGATACATCGCAGCGCCGCGTGGATCGGCGACGCCGATCGTGATGCCTTTTTTCTTTTCGCGCAGGAACGACGAAGCGCCCGCAATAGTGCCGCCGGTGCCGATTGCGCAGATGAAGCCGTCGATATTGCCGTTGCACTCGTCCCAGATTTCCGGACCAGTCGAGACGTAGTGTGCCTTGCGGTTGTCCAGATTGTTCCACTGATCGGCGAATATCACGCCGTTCTTTTCAGTTTTCTTCAATTGCTCGGCAAGGCGGCGGCCGACGTGCTGATAATTGTTCGGGTTGGAATATGGAACGGTGGGGACCTCCACCAGCTCGGCTCCGCAGAGTCGCAGCATGTCCTTTTTCTCTTGGCTCTGCGTCTCGGGAATGACGATGAGCGTGCGATAGCCGCGCGCGTTAGCGACCAGGGCGAGGCCAATTCCGGTGTTGCCGGCGGTCGCCTCGACGACAAGCCCACCTGGACGCAATTCGCCGCGCTTTTCCGCCTCCACGATCATCTGTCGGCCGGCGCGATCCTTCACAGAGCCGCCCGGGTTCATGAATTCGGCCTTGCCGAGGATGGTGCATCCGGTTGCCTTGGAGGCGCGCTCCAGTTTGATGAGCGGCGTATGGCCGATGGCCTCGAGGATGCCTTTGCGGATTTGCATGCCCGGTTCCGGGGGCTGATGTGGGTATTCGAACCTAGTGGAGGGGCGGGGGCCCCACAAGTCCGCCTGCAGGGCCGGATCGCTCTACAAATCGGGGCGAATGTCCCGGTTCACGACAATTGCACGGACCGTGGAAAGGTCTTTGAAACCATACCGGCGCATGGCCCGGCGCGAGAACGTCGGCATTCATGAGTTCTTTTCCGGAGCTGGTCCAGGAGGCGGCGCACTGGCGGACTGGCTACTCCAACCGATGACCCTCGACCTCCATACATTGTTCCTTGTGACGATCTACGTAGAGGCCATGTTCCTTGTGACGATCTACGTAGAGGCCATCCTTGGGCAGAATTTGGCGCTTCGCGCGGTCTGCTGGTGGGGCTTTGCGCATCTCCTGCGGCTTGCCTCGATTGCGCTGTTCGGGATGTATGGGCAGGTCCCCGACCTGCTCAGCGTCGACCTTGCCAACGCCTTGCTTTTCACTGCGTTTGCCGTGACCTGGACAGGCGCGCGCCTCTTTGATGGACGTCCGGTCGAGCCCGTCTATCTGGTAACGGGCGCCGTACTCTGGTTGTTGATCTGCCGCCTTCCGATGTTGGCGGACGACAACAACCTGCGATCCTTGATCGCTTCCGGTATCATCACGGCCTATACCTGGCTGACGGCTTACGAATTCTGGCGCAGCCGGGATGAACCTTTGGTATCGCGCTGGCCGGCGATTTTCATCCTGTTCGCGCATGGCGCATTGTTCCTGTTGCGCACTCCCATGGTTGCGTTGTTGCCGGGCTCGACCGGCGACAGCCTGTTCGGCAGCGTATGGATGACCGTCCTCAGCTCCGAGGCTCTGCTGCTCACCATCTCGGATGCTTTCATCCTGCTGGCCATGGCGAAGGAACGCACGGAATTGCGCCACCGCACAGCCGCGATGGTCGATGCGCTCACCGGCATCGCCAACCGTCGGTCGTTCCTGCAGGACGCGGCGCTGGCGCCAAGCGCCATAGCGGCAATCCACGACCGGCTGTTCTACTGATCGATCTCGATCACTTCAAAACAATCAATGACCGCTTCGGGAACACGGTCGGCGATCGGGTTCTGGCGATATTCGCGAAAGCCGCTCGAAAATCGATGCGCGGATCGGATCTGATCGGTCGGTTCGGCGGCGACGAATTCGCTGCAATGCTTCTCGAGACCAACCGGGAAAAGGCTGTCGAGGTGGCCGAACGGATACGCGCAACATTCGCGCAGATGACGCAAAATGTGGACGGCCATCAGGTCGGTGCGACGGTCAGCATCGGTCTCGTTCATTGCCTGGAGCGGACACTTGATATTCCTGAATTACTGACCCAGGCCGACCACGCCCTCTACTTTGCCAAAGAGCGTGGCCGCAACCGGGTGGAGGTTGCTTCGCTCGACATGTTGCTGGAGCGAAGGGAACAAGGGGCTGCCCGGGCCGCCGGTTCGGCAGCCCTCGGCGCGAAAAGCGCCGCCTGACGCAATCGCATTCATAGCCCTGTCTGTATTGCGTGGAGGAGACGCGCTGCCGCGCCGATGCCGATTGACCAAAGGCGCCGAACTAGTCCAGTTTAGCAAGAGTGGGCGGCATACCGATTTCGGGAATTAGTGGGATTCCAAACTTTTCCATCATCGCTTGAATTTTGAAAGCGTTGGGGTGCCAAACCCTGGCGTTTCTTTCTATCGTTTTCCAAGACTTTTTGCGCGTGAGTGCCAAACCTTTTTAGTGGCACCGCAGGCAGGCAAAAAACCCGCACTATAAGGAAGGGCCACGGCTGCTTCCGGTAAAAGACGCCGCCAGCGCCGCGCTGCGACGGCGCCGGCAATACCCCCGAACAAAACAATTTTCCGATTTGCGTCATCTGACGCGAACACGTCTGCAGCCCGTAACCCGAAAACTCAAACTTGCCCGCGCCGGGAAACAAAAACCCGGCACACGTTGGCTCGTGAACCGGGCAAAGGATCAATGAAGATGAAAGTTATATCGACCACTCGGTCTAAACGCCTGCCCGGATTATTTCCAACGTGGCACGGAATATGCAGCGCGTTGTATCGCCACCTTTCCGGTGACGGCTACCAAGCGCCCCGCAGTCAAGCATTACGACCAGATAGGACTCCCAGCGAGCGCCCAACCGGCGACGAAGTTTGCGAATGACAACGCCTTCGGGTCCATGGTCGGCAAGCGCAGCAAGATCACCGTGCTCGATATTGATGACAACGGCGAACGGACCTTGGCCGCTGCGCTCGACCGCCACGGAGCAACGCCGATCATCGTTCGCTCTGGCTCAGGCAATCACCAGGCTTGGTACCGGCACAATGGCGAGCACCGCCTTATCAGGCCGTGACGAGGATTGCCGATTGACCTGCTTGGTGCTGGCTACGTACGTCGCACCGCCCTCCAGCGTTGAGAGGGGCAGCTACCAGTTCATTCAAGGCGGCCTTGATGATCTCGACGGATTGCCGGTCATGCGCAATCTGGACCTACCAAAAGCGGAGGGGGCAAAGGACGGCGAGCGGGGCGACAAGCTTTTTAGACACCTGATGAGGGCCGCGCCTCACGTTGACGACTTCGATAGCCTGCTCGACGTGGCCCGTACCTTTAACGATAACTGCGAACCGCCAATGGAGGAATACAGGATGATCTCAACGGCAAAGTCGGCGTGGGGCTATGAACAACGCGGCGAAAACTGGTTTGGCAGGCGCAAGGCCTACTTGCCGCTAGACGGCGTGGAGGACTGGACCGACGATGTTGATTCATTCTTCCTGCTCGCGTACCTGCGGAAGCATCAGGGGCGAACGGCGCGATTCTGGATTGCCAATGGCCTCGCAGATCGATTTGGCTGGCCAATTAGACGTCTTGTCAACGCACGCCGCCGACTGATCCAAACCGGCGAGGTACGGCCACTTACAAAGCCGAGCCAGGGCAAGCCAGTGGTCTATGTTTGGAGGGGGCACGGTAAGCAATAATGCTTAGCTATACTTAACTAGTACAGTTCCCTATCTACCCCTTGCTGCCTCTGAATCTACTTCCGGCAGCAAAATCGCAAAAATCATCTGGACCGGAAGTCATGCGGCTCATGCAGAGGGTAGCCAAGGCACACTTCAACATAAGGGTCATCTTGGAGATCGTCATGTTGCGACGACTAATTATTGCCATTGCGCTCGGCATCTCGTTTTGTCCAACCGACGCTTCGGCGCGTCGGACCCGTGCGGCCGTAGCGGACGGCGTCCCAGACTGGGATGTAACCGCAAGCTGCCGCGCCGCAGCCGCGATTGCAATTACCCAAACGGCCGGTGACAGATTGACAAGCTGTCTCGCAAGCGAGCAGCGCACACGCGAGGAACTCAACAAAAACTGGTCGACGTTCCCGGCAGCCGATCGCATCGCTTGCGTGAAGTCCCTAACTTTCTCGCCCACCTACACCGAGCTTGTGACCTGCCTTGAGATGAGACGCGACGTGAAGAAATCGCGTGATGCAAACCCCGCCGACACCAATCCGCGGCGGTGACACAAAAAGGGCAAACTTACGAAAGTCCGGCGAAATGATAAGGCCTGCATGAACAATTTTGGCCTCATGCTGCGTAACATCGTTTTCTTTCTCTTTCCGATTCCATTCTTGCTCAGCTTTGCGATTGAGCATGGCAAGGATTGGGCGGCATGGGTGGCTTATATCGCTGCAGTCGTCCTCGTATTGGCAGCAGTTGCGGCGGGATGGGTCGCGAGCCGAAGGGGCCATTAGGCTTCATGCGCATTCATGCGCACACCAGCAAGCGGGACGCGCACATGGGATATTCCCACGCCGCGCTTATCCCAATGAATTGCCGGAAAGTTGGCGCGAAACCGCGCCCCGCGCTCTGGGGAGCCCAAAAGCGCCGAGGTCGTCTTCCAACCCCTTGCGCCATCGCGGCAATCGCGAGTTCAAACGGCTGTTTGAATTAGTTTAATGCATCTGACCACCGATCCGCACGTTGTCGCTCTTGCGGAATACTGCGTAGCCATTACCGGCCCATTCAATCTTGTAGGTTTGATCCTCGAACAAAGCGACGGAACGCTTCGGATCGGCAGGGTCGCAGCGTCGCTAAAAACCTAAAGCTGATCTCAGAATGATGATGCGCGGCGATGTGCTGGCAACCGCAGCAATACTTTTCATCGTGGCGGTCCTGCTGTTTTCGATGCCCTGACCAGTGCTATGCTCCTTGCAGCCCCCTCCTTTATACTGGCTATGGCTCGCGACAATGTCGTGCAGAAACATAGGGGGGAACAATGGCAGTGCCGGATGATCTTCGCCGCTTGAGCGAAATGGAGGGCATTTATCTAGGTTTAACTTTGAACGGGGCCTTTACAGTTTGGTATGAGGGCAGGCTGCAACAAACAAATGACGGCAGCTGGATCTCAAGTAGTAGAGATGGCACGATTGTGACGTTTCAGCTTCAGCCCCAGATCCAAAATTGGACTTCACAGGACACTCCAACTGAAGGCCTAACGGTGTACTGGAATTTTCCCGTGGTTCCTAATTTCCCTTTGATCGGAACTGTGCAGTTGCGGCAACAGCTACCGCAATCAGTGACTAACTAAAGTAAGACCCCTAGTTGGAAGGTCCTAAGTACCGCGCCTTAAAATATCGCATCGTCTGTTCGCGGCTCAGCGTAGCCGCGATTATAGACCGAGGGCGGTTGCTTATCGTCCAAAACCAGGCTGTGCCTCCGGTGCCTGGGAGTGGCGCATGGTGCGGCCAACTACTGCTCCGCTCGCATCACCGAGTCGTACATCGTAGTCGTCCTTGTCCCAATGATCTCGCGACGGCTTTTGCGTGCCGATACAAGAACAAGCTGTGTCTCATTGACCTCAGAACGTACCATCGATCGCCCGAGTTGCCGCCGGAGCTTTCGGATATTCTATGAGAACTGCCTGTGGCCGAAAGGGCACCATGAAATCAGTCATCGGTCGCACTATCTACATCGATGGACGCAAGACCGGCGTAAGTCTTGAAGATGCGTTTTGGAGCCTCCTAGAGGAAATCGCGCAGGCCGAAGGTACGACCCTGTCGAAGATAGTTACAGAGATAGACAAGACGCGCCAACACGGCAACCTGTCCTCCGCGATTCGCCTGTTCGTACTCGACCGGGTCCGCTCACAAAAGTGGGGGCCCCCATCGGACACCGATGGCGGCCCCCCGCCGGGCTAGGTGGGTATAGGGGAGATGGAGGGGCCAGGCCTGCGAACTACATCCCGCCGCTCGATTTCGCCGTTACTTTGCCGCCATGCAATACTCCTTGGAGGCCGACGCGGCGTATTGTTCGGGCGGTACAATTTCCACATGTGCCAGTGCACTTTCCGTCTTTAGTGCAGGACACTTCGCCTTTTGATGTCTTGCATCCAAAGCCACCTTCGCCTGTGCCACTGGTGGCAGTTCCGCCTGCATTGATGCAATCGGTGTAAACGACTCTGACCTGCCAAGTGCCGGGAAGATTTTGGTCCCAGCCGAGGCTCTATTATCAAGGAAGCCGAGGGCGGTGATGGCAAATATCAGACTTTAGGACACGCGGAAAGACGGCGGTACGCATTGCAACCTCCCTGTATTAGCCCCACAGCCCACAGTTCCGTCTAACCAACCATAGCCTAGTCTAGCGGGGACGGGATTGGAATGAGCGGAGTGGCTTCCGGCGCTTACGCCCGCTAAATGCAACGGACAACCGGGAACATTAGCCGGACTAAGGAATGCCCCGCGCGTGTCTGATTCCCGGACGTGGGTTAATTGGAAGGTCCTAACCCGCGCGGTTATCGTCCAATACCACGGCTGTTCCTCTGGTGCCTGCGAGTGGCGCATGATGCGGCCAACTACTGCTCCGCTCGACATCACCGAGTCGTACATCGTAGTCGTCCTTGTCCCAATGATCCGCACCACGGCTCTTGCGTGCCGATACAAGAACAAACTTTGATACTTTTTGTCGTGGCGATCCTGCTGTGGTCGATGCCGTGACCGGCATCGGCATCAAGACTTATCTTCTTTGTACCAACCTTGGCGTTTAAGTTCCTCGTATTCCCTGAATGTTGGATTGTTCGGAGGCCATTGACGAAGTGGCGCAGGTACTGACCGTGGCGACTTCATACGATGAGTTGCTTTATCAGATAAAGACTGTTTTTTCGGTGCTGCCATGGCCGTACTTGACGCGACTACCAAAGCCATAGCGGCAGCAATAATGCAGAGCAGTTTCATCATTGCACCTCGCGGCCTGAAACTGACTACGCACTAGATAGGAGCGTTTCCCGGAA
>DATDLC010000054.1:0-49447 GCA_036519515.1 Pseudolabrys sp.
GGTCGTCGAGCGCAGCGGGCCTTTCATCGGATCGCTGATCGCCGCGCTGCCGACAGCCGGCGGCGCGGCCATGATCATTCTTGCGCTCGAGCATACGCCGCAGTTCATCGCGCAGAGCGCGGTCGGCAGCCTGATCGCCAATGCCGCCTGCGCGCTGTTCGCGCTCAGCTATGCCGCGCTGGCGCAAAAGCACGCGCTGCGGCTCAGCCTTGGCGGCGCATTTCTGGTCTGGCTTGTCACCGTGTTTCTGTTGCGGCTCGTGGATTGGAGCGCCACCGGCGCCGTCATATTGAACGCGGTGATCTACCCGCTCGCCATTTTGGCCGCGCGCCGCTATCGCATTCCCGGCGCGGTCAAACGTGTCGAGGTGACGGGCGCCGATCTTGCCTGGCGTGCCGGCGTGGTGATTCTGCGTGATCGTCGTCACGGCGGCAAGCAACTCGATCGGCTCATATTTCTCCGGCGTCTTCGCCTTCTTTCCGGTAGCCATGGGTTCGTTCTTCATCATCCTGCACCCGCGCATCGGCGGGCCGGCGGCGGCGAGCGTCGCTGCGCATGTGCTTACACCGTTGATCGGGCTTGGCCTCGGGCTCCTCGCCGTGCATCTGCTGGCGGTGCCGATCGGCGTCTGGTGGTCTTATGTGGTGGGCCTTTCGATCGGCCTCGCATGAAACGCGCTGCTCTGGGTGTTGCGTGCGTGGCAGGCATCGGGATCCGCTCGTCCCCGCGAAAGCGGGGACCCAGGGCCCATGTCCAGATAGTAGTATTTTCTGGATTTCCGCTGGAGCCTGCCCCTGCGAAGGCGGGGGCGGGAATGAGCGGAGAGTTGGCGCTCGGCATTTCACACAGTCATGCCCGGCACTCGGGTCCGGCTTCGCCGGCCCGAGCACAAGCCTTGTGCCGGGCATCCCGCTTAGGGAGGCAATGTCGTGCCCGCCTGATCGGGATCGCCGGGACAAGCCCGGCGATGACGTCCTGGTGCTACCCCACCAGTCCCAGCTCCAGCGCCTTGATCTGCAGTGCCAGATAGCGCGAGAAAATCCGGCATTGCGCGAGGCTTCCCGCGGTGAACCAGAGGCCGGGTTGTGCCGTGCGCCGCCACATGTTGCGCAGTTCGCCGCCGTCGTCGAATCCCCAGACCGGCCCGATGCGATCGGCGATGTCATCGCCGAGATAGACGCGTGCCGTTTCCTGCTGGTTCTTGTATCCGGTCGCAAGCACGAGCAGTTCGGCCGGCACGATGCGCCCGTCGCGCAGCCGCGCGCCTTCGGCGAAGAAGGTGTCGATGTCGGCAAATTGCAGCAGGCCGACAGCGCCGGAAATAATCAGGTCCGAGCAGCCGACGTTGAAGTAGTAGCCGCCGCCGCGGCGCAGATACATCATCTGGAAGCCGGTCTCGTCCTCGCCGTAGTGCAGGCGGAAGCCGCGCTTTTCGAGCCCCTCCAATAGCGCCTTGTCGACTTCGCGGCCCTTCGCGGTCGACAGCTGGTACGAGCGCTGCAGCACCGGATAGGGAAACGATGTCGCGAGCAGGTCGCAGTCCTCGAACGGGATGCCTTCCGAATAGATCGCGTAGACGCTCTGCGCTTCCTTCAGGCTCACGACATAGGTCTTGCTGCGCTGGATGATGGTGACGTCGGCGCCGTGCGCGTGCAGTTCCTGCGCGACGTCATGGCCGCTGGTGCCGCTGCCGAGCACGAGAGCCTTGCGGCCCTTCCATGTCTGCGCGTCCTTGAAGTCTCCCGAATGCACTTTGGTGCCGGCGAAGGCGTCGAGACCGGGCAGGTCGGGCGTGTAGGGAATGCTGCTGACGCCGGTTGCGAAAATCAGATGACGTGGCAGCATGACACGTTCGATGCCATCCGAACGCCGCAGCGTAACGCGCCATTCCCTGCGCTTTTCGTTGTAGCTTCCGGCGACAAGCTCCGTCCCCGTCCAGAAATTCAGCTCCATGGCGTCGACGTAGGATTCGAACCAGTTCGCCAGCTTGTCCTTCGGAATGTAGACGGGAAAGGTCGGCGGGAACGGCAGATAGGGCAGGTGATTGACGTGCACTTCGTTGTGCAGCGTCAGTGAGTGATAGCGCGTGCGCCAGTTGTCACCGATCCGTTCGTGGCGGTCGACGATCAGCGTATCAACGCCGAGCTGATGCAGCCGAGCGGCGATTGAAAGTCCCGCCTGTCCGCCGCCGACGACAATGACAGTCGGATCGTGATCGGCGTAGGCGCGCGCCTTGGCGAGCCGGTCGCTCCAATTGTCGGCGCCGAAGTCGCGCGTGCTGTCAGGCTCGGGCCTGACCCGGAACGCCTCTTCGTGTCCCTTCAGTTCTTCCAGCGTCGTGACGATCGTCCAGGCCCGCAAGCGCGAGTTGGCATCCGGGATGAGGCGAACGACGCCG
Organism: Pseudolabrys sp.; assembly: GCA_036519515.1. GTDB lineage: Bacteria > Pseudomonadota > Alphaproteobacteria > Rhizobiales > Xanthobacteraceae > Pseudolabrys. Next base: position 2,399 of record DATDLC010000054.1, read on the forward strand.
GCGCCGCGGCCGAATGCGGGTTCGAATTCGAACAGCGTTTCGATGGCTTCGGTGCCGGCGCGCGTGACCCAGCGCGGCGGCGTCCGTTTCGCCGGGATATGAAAGTTCCGCGGTGCCGTGCGCGCGAGTGTGTCGCGCAGCGTCGCTTCGATTGCCGGCCGGCCAGACATTGTCTGGATGGTCCAGGTGAAGGCCAGTACGTCGCGCCAGAGGCCATCGGGTTGAAACAGCTCCGCGGCGGCCGCGGTGTCGTTCGCCTGCAATGCCGCTTCGAAGCTCGCGAGCCAGCGCTGCGCCTCCGCCGGCGCCGTAGTCTGCTTTCGTTCGGCGACGTTCATCATTGGTTGCTTGCCCGCCGGGCCTCTCACCCGTCATGCCCGGCTTTATGCCGGGCATCCACGTCTTCACACGCTGCAACAGTAAAGACGTGGATGGCCGGGACAAGAGGTATGCGAAGCACGCCGTCCTTCGGACGGCTATGCCCGGCCATGACGTTGCAGTGCCTCTCATTCTTCCCAAACGACGATGAGGCGGACTGCCTCTCCACCGTCATGCCCGGCCTTGTGCCCGGCATCCACGTCTTAAATCAGCGTTTCAAATAGGTCCCGCCAATCGGGATTCTGGGGTGAATCAGCCGCACCTTCCATGCCCGCGACCAATGCTTGATTGCCTTCTCGCGCTGAATCGCAGAGCGAATGTCGTCATGTTGTTCAAAGTAGACGAGCTCCTTCAAGCCATATTGCTTCGTGAAACCACCCAGCAAGCCACTCCGGTGTTCGTAGCATCGACGGACGAGGTCGCTGGTGACGCCGACATAAAGCGTTCCGTTGCGGCGATTACTCATTATGTAAACAAAGCCGCCATCCATTGTTTCACTCAAGCAAGACGTGGATGGCCGGAACAAGTCCGGCCATGACGTTTCAACAAGTGCCTCTCATGCTTCCCAAACGACGATGAGGGCGCACCGCCTCTCACCCGGCACAGGGCCGGGCATGACGGATGAGAGGCAATACGCTTCAACGACGTCATGGCCGGGCATAGGCGTCCGAAGGACGGCGTGCTTCTCACGCCTATGTCCCGGCCATCCACGTCTTTGTTCTTGCGAGGGCGTTAAGTCGTGGATGCTCGGCATAACGCATGACGGCGGGGAGGCAGTGCATTCACTTATGATGACAGGATCACCTCTTCTTCGCGGCCTGTTCCTTCAGGCGGTAGAGCGCATCCAACGCCTCGCGCGGCGACAGGTCATCCGGATTGAGCGCAGCAAGGGCGGCGGCCAGCGGATCTTCTACGGCTTGCGGCTCGCCCGGTGTGGGCCGCGCGGGAACCGCAAACAGCGGCAGGTCCTCAAAGCCCTTCGGCGCGGCACGGTCTTCCTGCTCGAGCTTGGCCAGCACGACGCGCGCGCGTTCGATCACGCTCGCCGGCAAGCCGGCGAGCTTTGCCACCTGGATGCCGTAGGAGCGGTCGGCCGCGCCCGCCACGACTTCGTGGAGAAAGACGACCTCGCCCTGCCATTCCTTCACGCGTACCGTGGCGTTGTGCAGCCGGGCAAGCCGCGCGGCGAGCGCGGTGAGTTCGTGGAAATGCGTGGCAAACAGCGCGCGGCATTTGTTCACGTCGTGCAGGTGTTCGACAGTCGCCCAGGCAATCGACACTCCGTCGAAGGTCGCAGTGCCGCGGCCGATTTCATCGAGGATGACAAGCGCGCGCTCGCCGGCCTGGTTGAGAATGGCGGCGGTTTCCACCATCTCGACCCTGAAGGTCGAGCGCCCGCGCGCGAGATCGTCGGCGGCGCCGACGCGCGAGAACAGGCGGTCGACGATGCCGATATGCGCATGCTTGGCCGGCACGAAGCTGCCCGTCTGCGCGAGGATTGCGATCAGCGCGTTCTGCCGCAGGAACGTCGATTTGCCCGCCATGTTGGGGCCGGTGAGCAGCCAGATACGGCCGGCATCCGTATCCTGCGGCGGCGACAGGTCGCAATCATTGGCGACAAACGGCGTGCCGTCGCGCGACAGCGCCTGCTCGACGACGGGATGGCGGCCGCCTTCAACGACGAAGGCGTGGCTGTCGTCGACCTGCGGCCGCGCGTAGTCACGCTCGGCCGCAAGATGCGCAAGCGCGCTCGCGACATCGAGCCGCGCCAGCGCCTCGGCGCACTCTTTTATATTGCTGCCTTGCGCGATGACGCTCGCCGCAAGGCGCTCGAACATCTCGAGCTCCAGGCCAAGCGCGCGCTCGGCGGCGCTGGCGATTTTCGATTCGAGCTCGCCCAGTTCGGTCGTGGTGAAACGGATCTGCCCGGCGAGTGTCTGGCGGTGGATGAAGACGCCGTTGAAGGGCGCGGACATCAACTTTTCGCCGTGCTGGGCCGTCACTTCGACGAAATAGCCGAGCACATTATTATGCTTGATGCGGAGGATGCGGATGCCCGTGTCTTCCGCGTAGCGTGCCTGAAGCGCCGCGATGACGCGGCGCGATTCATCGCGCAGCGCGCGGGTTTCATCCAAAGTCCTGTCGTAGCCTTCGCGGACAAAACCGCCATCGCGCTTGAAGGCGGGCAGCTCGGCCGCGAGCGCGGCCGACAGTTCGGCGGCCAGCATACCGTCGGGTTTCCGGCAGGCGCGCATCGCCTCGGCGATTTCGTCCGGCGCATCCTTGAGCGATGAAAGCGCGCGGGCGAGATCCGCCGCCGCAAGCACGCCGTCGCGGATCGCGGCAAGATCGCGCGGCCCGCCGCGCGCGACCGCCAGTCGCGACAGGGCGCGGGCAAGATCGGGCGCCGCCTGCAGGCGCGAGCGCGTCTCCGCCCGCGCCGCCGTGTCGGCGACGAAGCTTTGCACCGCGTCGAGTCTCCTCGCGATCTCCGCCGGGTCGGTGAGCGGCGCTGCCAGCCGTTGCGCGAGCAGCCGCGAACCGGCCGCGGTCACCGTGCGGTCGATGGCATCGAGCAGGGATCCGCGCCGCTCTCCTGAAAGTGTACGCATCAGTTCGAGGTTGCCGCGGGTGGCCTGGTCGATCGCCATCGTCGCGCCGGCGCTCTCGCGCAGAGGCGGCGACAAAGGCGGGCGTTTGCCAAGTTGCGTGCGCTCGACATACGTCACGCAGGCCGCAGCCGCGGTCAGCTCGAGTCGGCTGAGCGCGCCGAAGGCTTCGCTGGTGGCAACCGCAAAGAAAGATGTGAGCCGCCGTTCCGCCGTTGCGCCGTCGAAGACATCGCGTGCAAGCGGCGTCACGGCCGGCAGCGAGCGCCAATAAGGCGCGAGCCCGGCTTCGTCGAACAGCGCATCGGACACGATGATCTCGCCCGGCTCGAGCCGCGCGATCTCGGCCGACAGAGAGGTCTGCTCGCATTCGGCGACGCGGAATTCTTCGGTCGAAATATCGATCCAGGCGAGCGCGAAGTGCGCATCATCGTCGGCCGATGATGTGCGCGCGCGGGCGACGGCGAGCAGGTAGTTGTTGCGTCGCGCATCGAGCAGCGTGTCTTCGGTCAGCGTGCCTGCCGTCACCAGCCGCACGACGTCGCGCCGCACGACGCTCTTTGCGCCGCGCTTGCGGGCCTCGGCCGGGTCTTCGAGCTGCTCGCACACCGCGACGCGGTGGCCGAGCGCGATCAACCTGTGCAGGTATTCGTCGGCGCGGACGACGGGAACGCCGCACAGCGGCACGTCCTTGCCGAGATATTTTCCCCGCTTGGTGAGAACGATGCCGAGCGCGCGCGCTGCGACCTCGGCGTCTTCGAAGAACATCTCGTAGAAGTCGCCCATCCGGTAGAACAGCAGGTAATCCCGATTTGCGGCCTTGATCTCGACATACTGCGCCATTGCGGGCGTAACGCGTCCCTCATCGGCCGGCGGCGAAGGGCTGGACTCGGACAAGCCGATGGGTTGCGTGAGCGCCATGGGCGCGGAGGTTAGCAGATGGGCCTTCGGCTTCTACCGACGCGGGGCCGAGACCGATGCGCCATGCCCGGCTTTATGCCGGGCATCCACGGGTTTTTTGTCTCACGGAGGGGCGGGGCACCATCTCTCCACCGTCATGCCCGGCCTTGTGCCGGGCATCCACGTCTTAAATCAGCGTTTCAAATAGATCCCGCCAATCGGGGTTCTGGGCGTGAATCGGCCGCACCTTCCATGCCCGCGGCCAATGCTTGATTGCCTTCGAGCGCTGAATCGCAGAGCGAATATCCTCGTGCTCTTCAAAATAGACGAGCTCCTTCAAGCCCATATTGCTTCGTGAAACCGCGCAGCAAACCACTCCGGTGTTCGTAGCAGCGACGGACGAGATCACTGGTGACTCCGACGTAAAGCGTCCCGTTGCGGCGATTGCTCATTATGTAAACAAAGCCGCCATCCATTGTTTCACTCAAGCAAGATGTGGATGGCCGGAACAAGTCCGGCCATGACGTTGTTGAAGCGCGTCACCTCATCCGTCATGCCCGGCTTTATGCCGGGCATCTGGCTTAGGGGTGCATGGCGGTGCCTTCACACACTTCCGCTCGTCCCCGTACTCGGGTCCAGCCTTCGGCCGGCCCGAGCACAGGCTCCAGCGGGGACCCAGTCTTTTTATGTAACTGGATTCCCGCTTACGCGGGAATGAGCGGAGCAGGCGCGTCACCTCACCCGTCATGCCCGGCTTTATGCCGGGCATCCACGTCTCTCTTCTCTCTTCGCGCATCGCACAACATGTCATCCACCAAACGAATGACATGCGCTCGACTGTCGCAAATTTGCATCGCCCGCGCGGCGAATCTCCGTTTTTCGTTTTGTCCAAATAACTGTCGCAATCACCCAAGTCTTCCTGCCTAGCCCTCCCTAAACATAAAGCGCGCCAAGCTAGTATCGGCGCAGTGCCGCGTCACCCCGGCACGAGCTGACACGTCGCGCTGGAAAGAACGGCGGATGAACCGCGTGGAAGGGGTTGGGGTTCCTCGAGAGCGGCGGGGCTGCCGCCCTGTCAGGATCAAGCTCACACGAAAACATCGGCTATTCCTCGCTCGGGGTGCGCATGGCGACCTTCATGCCGCTCGCCAAGGGCACGGTGCTGGTGCCGCGCGCGACGTTCGCTTGGCAATATGCCTTCGGCGATGTGACGCCATCGGCGGCACTCGCCTTCCAGGGCACGGGAGCTGCGTTCACGGTTGCCGGGGTGCCGATCGCGCGCAACTCGGCGCTGGTCGAGGCCGGCTTCGACTGGCGCTTCAGCCCCTGGGCGAAGCTCGGTCTTGCCTATCAGGGCGAACTTGCCGCGAACGCGCAGGCGCACGCCATCAAGGGCGCCTTCACCTGGGATTTTTGAGACCTTGGGATTTTTGTTGCGGTTCAGTCCGCTCATTCCCGCGTAAGCGGGAATCCAGTTTACGAAAAGACTGGGTCCCCGCTTGCGCGGGGACGAGCGGAGTTTGGGAACGACTGCGTCCTAAAGCCCGGCCATGACCGCGTGGCGAGTCGATGCGTCCCAATCACCGGTCATTCCGGGGCGCGCTGAAAGCGCGAACCCGGAATCCAGAAACGAGCACAGTGCCTGCATCTGGATTTCCGGGTCCGGCGCTACCGCGCCGTCCCGGAATGACTTTTTGTCGGAAAGCTCTCCTCACGTCATGCGCGGGCATAGCCGTCCGAAGGACGGCGTGCTTCGCACGCCTATGACCCGCGCATCCATGACGCTTGCAGCGATCGAGGGCCTTACCAACGCTGCCGTCGCTGAACGTCAGCATGGATTGCCGGGTCAAGCCCGGCAATGACGGATAGAGAGGCCACGCACATTTCACCGCAATCCAGAAACGAGGACAGTGCCTGCATCTGGATTCCGGGTCCGGCGCTACCGCGCCGTTCCGGAATGACGAATGAGAATCCGTGCCGCTATATGCGGAAAAACGTCGCCCCGATCAACTCTTGAACTTCACGCCGGTGATCGCCTCGAGGTTGCCGTGCCAGATCTTTTCCTTGTCAGCCTTCGGCATGTCGATGTCTTCGATGATGCGCAGGGTCTCGCGCGTATACATCGTGCCTTTCTCGGGGTCGAACGGGCAGTCGGAGGCAAACACGATCTTGTCGGCATCGTAGAACGCAAGGCCCGCATGCGTCGCCGGCACGCCGCCGAACACCGCGGTGTCCGCATAGAATGAGTGCTTGAAATAATCGAGCGGGCGCTTCTTCAGCTGCTTGAGGATGACGCTGAGGTCTTCGTCGGAAGTCCGCGCGCCCAGCTGGTCCCAGCCCGGGCCGATGCGGCCTTCCAGCATCGGCACGATGCCGCCAAAATGGTGCGTGATGATCTTCAGGTTCGGGTATTTGTCCAGGATCTTCGAGAACACCAGCCGCGCCATGGCCGCCGCGGTCTCGTAGGACCAGCCGAAAGTCCACCAGATTTCATATTTCGATTTCTGCTCGGTCAGGTAATCCGGGAAATTGGCGGCGCGCGCCGGATGCATCCAGATCGGCTTGTTGAGCCGGTTCATCGCCGCAAAGAACGGCTCGAACGCGGGATCGTCGAGCGGCTTGCCGGCGATATTGGTATAGATTTGCACGCCAAGCGCGCCGTTCTTCACCGCGCGCTCGGCTTCGCGCACGCCGGCGTCCGGCGCAATCAGCGCGGCCTGCGCCACCCAGCCGGGAAACTGGTCGGGATACTTCGCGCAGATGTCGGCAAAACCGTCATTGACGAGCTTCGTATATTCCTCGGTCAGCTTGCCGTCGCCCTTGGTCATCACCTCGAGCGGAGGCATGGGATACGAAAGGATCTGCGCATAGTCCGGAAAGCTGTCGACGATCTTGCGCCGGACATCGAGGTCGTGAATGCAGGGAATTTCGCGCACGCGCTTGCCGATGTCGGCGTGGCCGCTCTCGACAATCTTCTTGAAGTAGTTCTCCGGAATGAAATGGGTGTAGGCGTCGATGCGCATGAACTTCTCCGTGACTCCCGGTTGTTCCGGGGCGGGTTACCGTTTCAATAAGGCGTAATGACGTTGAGCAGCGCCTGCTTGCGTTCGTTGACGACGACCGAACGCGCGCGGGCGAGTGCCTCGGGCAGGTCGGCGGGTTTTTCCACACGCTCGGCATGCGCGCCCTGGGCACGCGCCATCTCCTCGAATGGCGGCGAGGGGTCGAGATCGGCGAGAATTCGGCCATCGGTCTCGCCGGCGACGCCGTCCTTGAACATCGAGAGTGTCGCGCGGCGCACCGCGCCGTAGCGACTGTTGTTGAACACGACAGTGAGAATCGGCAGCTTGTGCACGGCCGAGACCCAGTGGCCGACCATCGGATTGGCGAACATATAGGAGCCATCGCCCAGCGTCGCGACGACAAACTCATCGGGCGCCGCCAGTTTTGCGCCGAGCGCGGCGCCGAAGCCCCAGCCGAGTCCTCCGGCGGGACCAAGCGCGAAGAAAGTGCCCGGTGTTTCGCGCGCGCAATGATCGGGACGCAAGGGATATTCGTTGATGATGATCGCGTCCTTGCCCACCGCTTCACCGATCGCGTGCGAGAGATATTCGGGTGAAATCGTCGTACCGGGAGCGGAATCCTTCGCGAGCTGCGCGCGGCGTGTGCGCATGCGTTCGGTGAGCCGCGCGCGGCGTGCCGCAATGCGCGCATCCGCCATCTGCAGGCGCGGTTCGACGGCGCGCGCCAATGCATCCAGCACCTGCGCGGTGCCGGCCTGCACCGCGAGATCGCTCGGGAAGCTGCGCATCGGATAGCGTACGTAGAACGGATCCTCACCGATATGCGCGACGCGGCAGCCGGCGGGCGGATGCTGCAGATGCGGGATCCACGGCACGTCGGACTCGATGACGATAACGAGATCGGCGTCGGTCAAAAGCGCGCCGGGCTCGAAGCCGAAATGCATCGCATGGCTCGAGGGCAGACAAACCGTGCGGGGGTTGTGCGTGACGACCGGAATAGCGCAGCGCTCGGCGAGGCGATCGAGCGCGGGCACCGCCTCGGCCGGTATCGCCGCCGTGACGATCAGCGGCCGTTCGGCGGCAGCGATCCATTCGGCGAGCGTTGCGATCGTGCGCGGATCGGGATGGGCGGGCGCCGCCTGCGGCCGCGGCTTGATCGGGGCGATCGGCTCGGTGAGCGATGCGGCGAGCGGCTCGCGCGGCAACACGAGATAGACCGGGCCGCGCGGATGCGCCATCGCGACTTCGACGCCGCGCGCCACCACATCGCCGATCTGGCCCGGTACGCGCAATTCGTAGTCCCATTTCACCAGTTCGCGCACCATCCCGGCCTGGTCGAACATTTCCTGCGCCCAATGGATCGGGCGGCTGCGCGAGCCGAAGCTGCCTTTCTCGGTGATCGGCGTGCGGCCGGCGGCCAGAATGAGCGGCACGCGGTCGCGCGAGAGGTTGGTGAGATTGTTGATCGTATTGGCGGTGCCGACATTCACGTGAACCATCACCGCCTGTGGACGCCCGTTCATCAGATAGGCGCCGTGCGCCATGGCCACCGCGAGATTTTCGTGCGGCACCAGGATGGGCTTCGGCACTTTGGCATTGGTCTTATTGGCGCGGCTGAAGGCCTCGACGATCGGCGGAAAGTCCGTGCCCGGATTGGCGAAGAAATAGTCGGTGCCGTGATCGGCCAGCGCGCGCAGGAACGCTTCGGCGGCGATCGTTGGCCGCTGTCCGGTCGGTGTCGCCGCCATGCGTTTCTTCCTTGGGTCGTTCCGTCCGCGGTCAGTTTCTCGTCCGTTCGGGCCATTTGGCCCGAAAAGACGGCGTTTTTTGTTGGTGCAAAGTCTTATCCGACGCAGCGGAAGGTGACAACGGATGCTACCGCAATCCTGGCATGGGCGGCGAAAGGCAAGCGATGCGTGGCAAACATTGCCCAAGTCCCGCTCATTCCCGCGTAAGCGGGAATCCAGTTTTTACGAAAAAGGCTGGGTCCCCGCCTTCGCGGCGACGAGCGGACACGTGTGTCAGCCACCCACTCCAACGTCATGGCCGGGCTTAACCGTCCGAAGGACGGCGTGCTTTCGCACGCCTATGTCCCGGCCATCCACGTCTTTGTTGTTTCGTGATCGTAAAGACGTGGATGCCCGCGACAAGCGCGGGCATGACGAAGTGAGGTTGCGTCGCATGGACGCAGATCTCTCTACTCCGCCGCAATGCGCAGCGCCGGCCCGTCGATATCGGCGAGGCATTTGGCGAGGCCTTCGCCTTCGGGATCGACAAGCGCCGCCGTGCGCGCGCTGGCGAGCGCATCGACCGTACGCGCCGGCGGAATCTGACCGGCAAGGGCGGGGCGGATCACGCGCTCTTCGATCGCGCGATAATTCGCAAGCCCGCGCGCATGCGTATCGCCATAGCCTTTGATCAGCCGCGCGCATTCGGCGACTTCGAGCGCAAGCTCGGGTGAGCGCCGCGCGGCCTCACGGATCAACGCAAGCCAGCTTTCGATCTGTTGCTGCTCCTGCTTGTAGCGATAGCCATAGGGGCGCAGGCGCCGCAGCTTGGCGAGCATCAGGAAACGCAGATAACCCCGCACCGATGTGGAGTTGACCTCCATGGCGAAATGGACGCGGCCGAGCCAGCCTTTGCGCGCGGCGCGCCGCAGGATCGGTTTTGCCAAAAACGGTGGCAGAAGCTGGCACATTTCCTCGATGCCGGGCTTGAGGAAATCGTGCACGGAATAAGGCTCGGTGGTGACGTGCAACTCGTCGCGCGCGATGCGCTGCATGCGTGCCGGCGCGATTTTTGCCTGCGCGACTCGCACGACATCCTCGTACGACATGCGTACAGCAAGGTGCCGCGCGACTTCCTTGAGCAGTTTCCCCTGCGCGCCGCTGATCTGGTCGGCTTCGACGATCGGCCGCAAGCGGCTGAGATAAAGCCACGCATAGGGAACGCTCTGGTAATGGATCAGGCGACGCACACCTTCGAGCCCGGTCGTCTGCGCGACCGCAGGAAATGTGCGCGCGACCTCGTGCTCGACCATGGCTGGCGTTGTCGTGGCGCGTCTCTTTCTGTCGGCCGCCTTGGCCGGCGGCAGGTTCGCGCGCGCCGCTTCGAAGCCGGCACGGAAGCCGCGCAGATTGCTCTCGACCGCCTTGCCGTCTTCGCGGATGGCCGCCTCGAACTGCTCCGGCTTGATCGGCAGCTGGCCGCAGCCGGCGATGGCGCCGAGCATGACCGCGTTGATGATCGAGCCGCTCTGCTTTGCCAGAGCATCCATGTCGACGAGCAGAGAGTCTTTCGAATAATCCCTGATGATCTTGATGAGCCTGTCCTGACCGAAGCGGCCGTCGCCCATGGCGATCTTTTCGTCCATGGCATAGAAGCGGCTGAGCGAAGCGATGACATGCGTGCGTTCTGGCGTGACGAAACCGTTCGCCACCGTGCGGCCGGCCTCCAGCAATTCGCTCGCCACCGCGACGTTGATATCGCCGACGCCGGGGGTGAGCGCGAGCACCGGGCGCTTTCCCTCCAACTCGGACGCCTGCACCGGTAAAATCTCGATGTAATAGGTCGTGGCGCCCGTGCGTTGCGCGACGCCCGGGATCGACGTGCTCTGCACCGGATAGCCCGCGTGCGCCGCGGCGGACACGATCCACTCGGTCAGTACACCGCCGCCTTCGCCGCCGAGCGCGGCGATCAGCAGGGTGATCGGGCGCGACGATCTCATGCCGCCGCCTTTCCGTTATAGCCGCCGAGCCAGCCGATGACTTTCTGCCGCACGCGATGCTTCGCGCGCTCGCCCCAGGTCGCGTTGCGCACGATCTCGGCGCGATAGAACGACGGGCACAGCACCGCCGCGTGCGCAACTTCCCCGCACAGTCCGCAGCCGACGCAGGATTCGATCACGGTTGCCACCGGATCGGTGCGCAGCGGATCGGGTGAAGGCTTCACCGTCAGTGACGGACAGCCGGACAGCCGAATGCAGGAATGGTCGCCTGTGCAGATTTCGTCGTCGACGCCGTAGCGCGTGCGCGTGACACGCTCGCCGCGCTTGAGCTTCTCGGCATCCTCGGCGCGGACGCGGCGCTGGCGCGCCAGCTGGCATTCGCCGTCAGCGATGATCACCTTGAGGCCGCGCTCGGCGGTCTTCATCGCTTCCTTGAGCGTTGCGACCATCACGCTCACGCTGTAGGTCCGCACCTTGCGCAACCAATGCACGCCCATGGCGCGCAGCGTCTGCTCGATGTCCATGCCGGGCGCCGAGCCGCTGCGGCTCATTGCGCTCGAGGGGATGTATTGCTGGCCGGTGGCGGAGGCATAGCCGTTCTGCATCACGATCAGAACGCCGTCGCCTTTATTGAACAGGTTCGACGCAACGCCGGTGATCAGCCCGTTATGCCAGAAGCCGCCGTCGCCCATGATCGCAATCGGGCGTTTCTCCATGTTCGGCGCAACGGCCGCGGCGCTGGCAAGCGACATGCCGTAGCCGAGGATGGAGTTGCCGAGCGAGAAGGGCGCGAATGTCGCAAACGAGTGGCAGCCGATGTCGGCGCTGATGTGGGTCGGGCCGAGCTCGCGCTGCATCAGCTTGATGGCGGAAAAGACCGGGCGCTCCGGGCAACCGGTACAGAAGGCGGGCGGGCGCGGGGGCAGGGGGCCGAGCGCCGCGGCGGCCTTTGCCTTGTGCGCAAAGAGGCCGCGCGCCTTTTCCGCGATGGTGTCGGCATCGATGCCGGCCGGCTTACCGTCCTGCAGGAACGCAGCGAGCCCTTCGAGCAGGACATCGGAGGCATATTCACCGGCGCGCGGAAGCGGGCCCTTGCCGAGCACGCGCGTGTTGATGCCGGCGCGGCGCAGTTCGACATTGACCGACTGCTCGATGTAATCCGGACAGCCTTCCTCGACCACCAGCACGGCGCGTTTGCTGGCGCAGAATCCGGTGATTTCCTCCGGCACCAGCGGATAGACGACATTGAGCACCAGCATCGGCACGCGCGACTTGCCGAACACATCGGCAAGTCCAACGCGCTCGAGCGCGCGCAGCACGCTGTTGGTCAGCCCGCCCATGACGATGATGCCGATGTCGGCGAGATCGCCGTCGATCGTCTCGTTCAGTTTCTGCTCGCGAATGAAGGCACGCGCGGCCGGCAGGCGCTCCTCAACCTTCAGGCGCTCCTGCGTGAAGATGACAGGCGGATGCGCAAGTCGTCCGTATTCGAAGTGCGGCGGGCCGGACAGCTTGTCGAGCCCGGACACGACACCTTTGCGATTGTCCTTCGCGGCGAATTCGCCGGTGGCGTGACAGGCGCGAATGCGCAATTCCAGCATGACCGGCGCGTGGCTGGCCTCGGACAGCTCGAAGCCCTTTTCCACCGTGCGCACGATCGCGGCAAGTTCGGGCCGCGGGTCAAGCAGCCACATCGATGACTTGAGCGCATAGGCGTAAGAGCGTTCCTGGATGACGCTCGCGCCTTCGCCGTAATCTTCGCCGAGAATGATCATGGCGCCGCCAATCACGCCGGGCGAGGAGAGATTCGACAGCGCATCTGCGGCGACATTGGTGCCGACAATCGACTTCCAGGTCACCGCGCCGCGCAGCGGGTAATTGATCGACGCGCCGAGCATGGCGGCGGCGGACGCCTCGTTCGAACAGGTTTCCAGGTGCACGCCGAGGTCGGACATGATGTCCTCCGCGTCCACCAGCACATCGAGAAGATGCGAAACCGGTGCGCCCTGGTAGCCGCCGACGTAAGAGACGCCCGACTGCAGCAGCGCCTTGGTGACGGCCAGGATGCCTTCTCCGCGGAAGGTCTCGCCGTCGCCGAGTTTCAGAGCCTGCACTTCTTTCTTGAACGAACGTTCCATCGCGTCAGGCCTTGCGCAGATAGTTGGGACCCAAACTATATACCACGAACCTCACGGCATTTGCGAGGGCAACCAGAGGGCGAGAACTGGGAAGGCGATCAGGATCACCAGCCGGATCAGGTCGGTCAGGATGAACGGAATGACGCCCCTGAAAATCGTTGAAAAGGTGACGTCCTTGATCACGCTTTTTATCACAAACACGTTCATTCCGACCGGCGGGTGGATGAGGCCGAGCTCGACGGTCATCACGATGATGACGCCGAACCAGATCGGGTCGAAACCCAGATGCGTGATGACCGGGAAGATGATCGGGATGGTCAGGATGATCATGGCCATCGCGTCCATCAGGCAGCCGAGCACCAGATACATCACCATGATCAGGGCGAGCACGCCGTAGCGGCCGAGCCCGAGTGCGGTGAGAAACTCCGTCACCTTCTGCGGCGTCTGCGTGACAGTGAGGAAGTAGCCGAACAGCAGCGCACCGATCAGCACAGTGAACACCGCGGCGGCGGTGCGCGTCGCCTGCAGCAGCGAGCTCAGAATGCCGTTCTTGTCGAGACGCCCGCTCAGCAGGCCGATCAGGAAAGCGCCGCTCGCGCCGACGCCGCCGGCTTCCGTCGGAGTGAAACGCGGCAGGAAGGGCAGGCCGTAGAGGCCGCCGATCACGAAAACAAACAGCAGCAGCGGCGCCCAGATGTCTTTCAGCGCCGCCCGACGTTCCGGCCAGCTGCTGCGCGGGCCGGTTGGCAGGAATTTCGGCCGCATCCATCCGATGATGGCGATCGTCGTCATGTACATGCAGATTGCCAGCAGGCCGGGAATGATACCGGCGATGAATAGCTTGCCGATGTCTTGTTCCGTGATGATGCCGTAGACCGCCAGTACGGTTGACGGCGGCAGCATGGCGCCCAGCGTGCCGCCCGCCGCGATCACGCCGGTGGCGAAGCTCTGCGGATAGCCGAAGCGGCGCATTTCCGGATAGGCAACGGTCGAAAACGTCGCGGCCGTGGCGACCGAAGAGCCGCAAATGGCGGCAAATCCACCGCAGGCGGCGACAGTTGCGATGCCCAACCCGCCGCGCAGATGGCCGACAAAGGTGTTGGCGGCGCGAAACAGCTCGCGACTCATGCCGGAATGGGTGACGAAGGCGCCCATTAGCAAAAACATCGGGATGACGCCGAAAGTGTAGTCGGTGACTGTGCGCATCGACGTCTGCCCGACCAGCTTGAGTGCCGGCACGCCGCCGTTCAGATAAGCAAAGCCCGATACGCCGACGAGACCCATCGCCATGCCGACGGGCACCCGCAGCAGCATCAGCGCGAACAGCGCCACGAAACCGATGATCGCGACGGCGTCGGTGCTCATGTCATTCGACCGGCTTGATTTCTTTTTGCACGGCCGGATCGACCATGTAGTCGGGATGGAAGATCAGGCGATAGGTGCGGATCGCGATCAGCAGCACAGCGGAAACGTCACCCAGCCACGCGATGAGGAAGAAGGGCCAGGTCGGTAGCCGCAGGTCGAAGGTGAGAACATTGTCGGCGCGCGTCGTCATCACCTTATCGAACAAGGTGTAGGTCTGCACCGTGACGACGAACAGCAGCACCAGCGTGGCGAAGACGTCGATCATGCGCTGATAGCGCGGGCCGACATTGCTCCAGACCAGATCGACGGTGATATGCGTGCCACGATAGGAGGTGGCCGCGATGCCCCAGAAAATGAGGATGCCCAGCATCAGCCGGCCGAAGTCATAGGAATCGGGGATCGAATAGCTGAACAGATTGCGCAGAAGCACCGCGATGAAGATGTTGGCGGCGACGATGCCGACGAATGCGGCGGCGACCCATTCGATGGAATCGATGAAACGATCCATGTAGACGCGTTTCATGCGCCCTCAGCCTCCAGCAAGACCCCTTGCAGGAAGCGGCAGCGGGACGTCCCGCCGCCGCCGTTTCGTTCCTGATTTCGTCGAGGCTGCGCCGTGTCTTCTCAGTAGCCGGCGCCTTCCTTCGAAAGTAGCGCCTTCAGCTCTTTCATCACGACGGCCGGATCGACGCCAGCCTTCTTGACGTTCTCCGCCCACTTTTCCTCAAGCGGCTGCGCGGCCTTCTTCCACTCGGCGACCTGCGCGGGCGTCGGCTCGTAGACCTCGTGACCCGCCTCCGCCTTGATCTTGGCGATGCCGGCGTGCTCGAAATCCGCCCATGGCGAGGCTACCTTCAGCGCCCATTCGAGCGTGCAGTGATTGTCGATCACCTTCTTCTGCGCCGCCGACATCTGGTTGTACTTGTCCTTGTTGAAGACGAAAGCGAAGGTCGTCACGTAGAGCGGCATATCGAGGTGAAATTTCGTCACCTTGTCGATTCCGAACAGCGGGACCGACCCCCAGGGGAATGTCACCGCGTCGGCAACGCCTTTTTCGAGGATGTCACGGACTTCCGGCGCCGATGCCTGTACGTTGGTGCCGCCAAGCTGCGTCATGAAGGTGGCCATGGTGGCGTGCGCCGGACGGATCTTCATGCCCTTGATGTCGTCGGGCACGACGATCTTCTTCGAGCGCGAATGGAACGCACCCGGATCGTGCACGAAGGCGAGGCAGAACTTGACGTCCTTCATCTCTTGCGCCGCGTATTTGCGGTACCAGGCATCGAGCGCTTGCGTGCCGCCTTTGGCGTTGGTCATCAGGAACGGCAATTCGCCGGCGCCGATGATCGGAAAACGGCCGGGCTGATAACCGGGATTGATGTAGGTGAGGTCGGCGATGCCATCGCGCGCCATGTCGTAATGGTCGAAGGCCTTTCCGAGCTGCTGGGCGGGATAGACCTTGTATTTGATCGTTCCGCCGGATTCTTTGTCGACGGAACTTCCCCAATCCTCAAGCGCCTTCTGCAGCGGGTGCGACGGCGGCACCCAGTGAGACAGCTTGAGTTCGAAGGTCTTGTCCTGCGCGAGCGCGCCGCTCGCCCCGCCGATCAATAACGTGGCAGCGTAGACACAACCGGCAAAACGGGGTTTCATGGTTTTCTCCCTTGGGCTGGGCGGTTGGTTGGGTCACCGACCTTTTTGCAATATTCAGCCGAAGGCAGACGCCGTTGTAAAGCTTATAGTTTGACATCAAACTAAATGCCGGCGCGGCCAGTCCGGTCTGTCCGTTCCGGAAAAGGGATACGCGGGTGCACGGAACGAGTGGCACGGGCGGCCGCCGGCGCGGCAGAAACGGTGAAGCCATTGGCTTGCCGATCAATTTCGGGCCGCTTGCCTATTGGGTCGGCTTCAATCTGCGCATGGCGCAGGAGGCTGCGTTCCAGGCCTTTTCACACCGTTCGCAGGAGATCGGCGAAAGCCCCGGCCGCTTTGCCACGCTGACATTGATCGCCCGCAATCCCGGGATCAGCCAGACCGAGCTTTCACTCGCCAACGGCCGCGACAAGTCGAGTCTAACGCCGGTCGTGGAAGATCTGGTGCGGCGCGGTCTCGTCGAGCGCAGGCGGATGGACAATGATCGGCGCGCTTATTCCCTGAACCTGACGCCGGCTGGAAAGAAGGTTCTCACCAATATGACGCGCTGCGCGCGCCGCCACGAGCGTAACCTGGATCAGTTGATCGGCGAGCGCGACCGGAAGAAATTTATCCGCATCCTCAAGAAAATCGCGGCCGAGATCGAGTAGTAGCAGGCAGCCACTCAGAACTCCGTCATTCCGGGGCGCGCCGAAGGCGCGAACCTGGAATCCATGTACAAAGACCGCGCCTGCATCTGGATTCCGGGTCCGGCGCTTCGCGCCGTCCCGGAATGACAGAAATGTTCTTCGCGATCGCCGTCGCTGCCGCAGGCATGCCAACATCTCAGCGCCGGATGTCCCGAAATCTGCTCAGCACCGATTCCGGTACCGGATGTGACTTCAGCTTGCCGTCTTCGCCGCGGACGACCCAGACGCGCTTCTCCGAACAATCGACACACGTGTCACCGTTGAGACTCAGCCGATGTTCGACATCGAAGCTGGAGGTGCCGAAGGCGATCTTGCTGGTGACATCCACATCGTCTCCGTAGCGTGTCGGCTTCAGAAACCGCGCGCGCGTGCGCACAAGCGGAAAACCGGCGAATTCGAAAACCTTGGGCATATTGATCTTGGTCATTCCGAGCGCGCGCTCGAACAGCTGCGCCGTCGAAGCGTCGAAGATTTCGAAATAGCGCGGATAAAAAATAATCCCGGCCGGGTCGCAGTCGCCCCATTCGATTCGCACGGTGCGGGTGTTGGCGAAAGTGGTCATCGTCGAACTTCCATCCACTCGTCCCCGTACTCGGGTCCAGGCTTCGGCCGGCCCGAGCACAGGCTCCAGCGGGGACCCAGGGGGAGAAATGCAAGCGTGATCTTTCTTGCACTGGATTCCTGCTTGCGCGGGAATGAGCGAAAGAGAGTGCGAGGTCGTGCAAGCATGCGTCAGCGGGGCGCCATGCGCAGCGCGCCATCAAGGCGGATCACTTCGCCGTTGAGATAACCGTTGTGAACGCAGTGGAGTACGAGCGCCGCGAATTCACGCGGCTCGCCAAGTCGTTTCGGGAATGGCACGGAGGCGCCGAGTGAATCCTGTGCTTCCTGCGGTAAGGCGCGCAGCATCGGCGTCCCGAATATGCCGGGCGCGATCGTGAGCACGCGAATACCAAACTGAGCGAATTCGCGCGCCGCCGGCAAAGTCAGGGCGGCGACACCGCCCTTGGAGGAAGAGTAGGCCGCTTGTCCGATCTGCCCTTCGAAAGCGGCGACTGAGGCGGTGGAAACAATGACGCCGCGCTCGCCATCGGGCAGCGGCTGTACGGTCTGCATGGCGGCAGCGACGAGCCGCATCATGTTGAAGGTGCCGATCAGGTTGATGCGAATGACGCGCTCATAGTCCGCGAGTGGCATAGGTCCTTCGCGGCCGACGATGCGTTTGGCCGGCCCGACACCGGCGCAATTGACGAGAATGCGCGCCGGCCCGTGAGCCGCCGCCGCCTTCTTCACGGCAGCTTCGCCGCTGGCGCTGTCCGCGACGTCGCAGGCAACGGCGATGCCCTTGATGCTGTCGGCCACTTCGGCCGCGGCCTTTTCGTCGACGTCGGCGATTGCGACTTTGGCGCCTGCTGCAGCCAGCGCGCGCGCGCTTGCGGCGCCCAGGCCCGACGCGCCGCCGGTGACGATGGCCGCCTGTCCTTTGATTTCCATCAGCGCTGTCCTTCGGCTGCGATCACCCGCGAAGATAGAGGCACTGCGTAGAGTTCGTCCACCATGGCCGCCCGACTCCGCAGAACGGCGCGCTGGTTGAACGAACCCTTGTCGGTTACCTCGCCTTTGTCCATCGATGGCGGCTCCGCCATCAGGATTGCGCGGTTGATACGCGTCGAAGAGCCCGGACTGAGCGCCGCGAGTTTCGTCAGCAGCTCGGCGAATTTTGCGCGCACGGGCGGGGCGCCAACGATATCGCCGAGCGACGAATCGGGGCCCAGGTTGGCCAGTTTCCGGCACGCTTCGAGGTCGGGAAATATCAGCGCCGCGAGGTCGTCACGGTCGGCACCGGCGAATACGACGTCGCGCACGTAAGGGGCAAAATGGTCGATGAAACGCGCGCGCAAGGGCCCGACGCTGACCCAGGTTCCCGTCGACAGCTTGAAGTCCTCCGCGATACGGCCGTCGAACAGAAGACCCTTGGCTGGGTCGTTCGGGTCGACGAATTTCAACGCGTCTCCGAGTTTGTAAAAGCCCTCGTCATCGAAGGCCTCGCGCGTCAGGTCTCCCTGCCGCCAATAGCCCGGCGTAATGTGCGGCCCGCGCAACCGCGCTTCGAGTTTGCCCTCGTTCGGCACCAGCTTGAGTTCGACGCCCGGCGCCGGCAGGCCGATATTACCTGGCCGATCAAAGTCCCATGAGCAGGCCAGCGCGAGCGGTGCCGTTTCGGTCGAGCCGAGCGAGGACAAGAAAATAACGCGTTCGCCGGTGGTTTCGACCGCAAGCTGTGTCAGCCGATCCCAGGTCGTCTGGTTCAGGCCCGCGCCGGCATAGAACAGGACCTTCAGCCGGCTGAAAAAGTTTCGGCGCAGCGCCTCATCGGCGCGGAAGTGTGCGATCAGCGCCTCGTAGCCTTTGGGAACGTTGAAGTAGATCGTCGGCGCGATCTCGCGCAGGTTTCTTGCGGTCTTCGGCACGCCCGGCGGCGTCGGGTTGCCGTCGTCGATATAAAGCGTGCCGCCATAGGTCAGCACCAAATTGAAATTGTGGTTGCTGCCGAACGTGTGGCTCCACGGCAACCAGTCGACAACAATCGGCGGCTCGTCTTTCACGAAAGCAAAACTCGACCCGAGCATCGCCTGGTTTGAACAAAGCATGCGATGGGTATTGATCACGGCCTTCGGATTTCCTGTCGAGCCCGAGGTGAACAGGAATTTGGCGATCGTGTCGGGCGACACGACGCGATGCGCCACGGCGACGCCGCTTGCATCTTCGGCACCAAGCAGATCGGCGAACAACGTGGTCTTGCGATCGCCGAGCGGATTGCGCGCGACGACGAGCTCGATCTCGTCCGGCACTGTTTCGTAAATGGCCCGCGCAAACGGTCCGCCATCATTGGCAAATACGAGGCCGGGCGTGAGCAGACCGATGATGGTGCGCAGCTTGCCGAAATCGTTCGACATGAGCGAATAGGCCGGCGAGATCGGCGCATAGGGAATGCCGACATACATCGCGCCGAGAGCGAGCAAAGCGTGTTCGATATCGTTGCCAGACAATATCACGAGCGGTCGCTCGGCGGACAATCCGCGCCGTAGCAGGGCGGCGCCGATAAGCCGCACGTGGGCGAGAGTCTCCGCATAAGAGAGTTTGCGCCACTGTCCGTCGGCATCGCGCTGCGCAAGGAACAGACGGTCCGGTACGCTTTTGGCCCAATGGTCGAGCGGTTCGCTCAACGTGCCATGGTAGGCGCCGAGCGATTGACCGGCGCGAATATGAATGGTGCCGTCGGCGCGCCGATCCAGGACGGCGTCTGGCGCACCAAGCCGCACGGGGCGCAGCGGAGCGGCGCTCGCAGGGTCGGTTTCGCGGATCGCACCCGGCATTTCTATTGCCAACTCCGTCAGTCGAGCGTCGCCTTGGGGCCGCGTTTTTCCAGAAAATCCTTCAAACGTGCCTTCGCCTCGTCATCGGCTTGCGCAATCGCCGCCATGAGCGATTCCATGGCGAAGCCGTGTGCCGCATTCATCTCCGCGATGCGCGGCAGCGCGTGCATGACCGCGAAATTGGTGAGCGGGGCGTTTCCGGCGATGCGTTGCGCCAGTTCGAGGCCTTTGGCGAAACCTTTGCCATGATCGACAAGATATGTGGTCAGGCCGATGGCCTGGCCTTCCTCCGCGGAATAAGTGCGGCCGGTCAGCATCATGTCCATCATGCGCGCAACGCCGATCAGCGGCGGCAAGCGCACCGAGCCGCCACCGCCGACATAGATGCCACGGCTGCCTTCCGGCAAAGCGTAGTAAGCCGAACGCTCGGCAACGCGCACATGCGCCGCGGCGGCAAGCTCGAGGCCGCCGCCGACGACCGCGCCATGCAGCACGGCGACCACCGGCACTTTGCCGAATTGAATTTTCTCGAACGCCCGGTGCCAGAGGCTCGAATGGGCAATCCCCTCGGCAATGTCCCTCTCTTTCAACTCCGTCAGGTCGAGACCCGCTGAGAAATGCTCGCCTTCGCCGGCGAGCAACACCGCGCCGACGCCGTCCGGCAGCGATGTGAAGAATTGCTCGATGCCGATGATCGTCTCGTCGTCGAGCGCATTGCGTTTCTGCGGCCGATTGAGCTTGAGCACGGCCACGCTGCCATACTGCTCGGCGGCAAGCGAAGCGGGCAGATGCGCGGAAAAGACCTTAGACGACATTCTCTGGCTCACGGTGTGTAAGCGGCCAGACAATCATGTCGTTATGAGTCCGCTTGCGCAACGCTCAGTTCTTGACCAGCGGACAGCCGCCTTCGTTCAGCGGCCTGAACGCCTTGTCGGCCGGGATTGTCTGGACGACCTTGAAGACATCCCACTCGCCTTTCGATTCGGCCGGTGTTTTGACCTCGAGCAAGTACATCGGGTGCACCTTGCGGCCGTCGGCGCGGATGGTGCCCTTGCCGAAAAGCGGGTCATCGGTCGGCATCGCCTTCATCGCCGCGACAACCGCCGCGCCGTCGGCCGGCGAGCCGAATTTGTCGACGGCCTTCAGGTAATGCAGTACGGCCGCATAGACGCCGGCATGCATGTGGTTGGGCATCATCTTCTTCGCATGCCGCTCCTGGAAGCGCTTCGACCATTCGCGGGTCTGATCGTTCATGTCCCAGTAGAACGCATTGACGGCGATCAGTCCCTGGGCGGTGTTCAACCCCAGCGCCGGGACGCTTTGCAGATCGAAGATGAGCGAAACGATTTTCTGTTTGCCGCCGATCTTGAATTCGGCAGCCTGTTTGACGCTGTTGGTCGTGTCGCCGCCGGCATTCGCCAGCGCAACGACTTGCGCGCCCGATGCCTGCGCCTGCAGCAGGAAAGACGAGAAATCCGAAGCGCCGAGAGGGTGACGCACGGTTCCGATGATCTTGCCGCCGTTGGCCACCACCTCTTCGCTCGCCTGTTTCTCGAGATCGTGCCCGAACGCGTAGTCCGCGGTGACGAAGAACCAGGTCTTGGCGCCGGAGGCGAGCACGCCTCGTGCCGATGCATGACCCATCGCCCATGTATCGTAGGTCCAGTGCACGAAATTCGGCGAGCACTTCGCGCCGGTGAGCAGCGCCGTGCCGGCGCCCGACCCGATCGCAACCTTGTTCTTTTCGCGCACGATGTCGCCCACCGCGAGCGCGACCGCCGAGTTCGGCAAGTCGATGATCATGTCGACGCCTTCGACGTCGAGCCATCGTCGCGCAATGCCGGCGCCGATATCGGGCTTGTTCTGATGATCACCCGAGGTCACCTCGAGCCTGCGCTTCGACTGCTTGTTGAAATCCTCGACCGCCATCTGTGCGGCGACCACCGAACCGGGCCCCTGAAAATCGGAATACACGCTGGACATGTCGTTGAGGACACCGATCCGCAGCACGCCGTTAGTCTCGGCGTGGAGCGGCGTTGTAATCAGCGTGAAAAGGATCGTGGCAATTGTTCTGAATTGCGGCATCGCGGCCCTCCCTGGACTGTCGTTTTTCGTTCGGCATTGCCGGGCTGGCCAGAATGTTGTCATTGACAACAATTGGGGTCAAGGTGACCTTTGTGCCGCAACTCGTGACGGTGACCCATGCGCACTGCTGAAAAAGCGGCCCTAAACGAATGGCCCGATCCGCGGGAAGGCCTTTCGATCGGGCAGCTCGAAAACCACCTCGGTTATTTCCTGCGCCGCCTGCAGATCTGGGTTTTCCAGGACTTCATTCAGACCCTGCGGCCGATGAAGGTGCGCCCTGCACAATACTCCGTGCTTCTGGTGATCGAGGCCAATTCGGGCCGCTCGCAAGCCGCGATCGGGCAGACCCTGAATATCGAACGGGCGCGCCTCGCGCGCCTTCTGCATGAGCTGGAACGGCGGAAATGGATCAGTCGCCGGGCATCGGCCAAGGACGCGCGCTCGCATTCACTCTATCTGACGAAGGACGGTGAAAAGGCGCTGACGCGGATCAAAAGTCTCGCCAAACAGCACGAAGCGCAGCTCGCCAGCTTCATCGGGCCTAGACGGAGGCAGCAGCTTCTCGAATTGCTGCGCGAATTTGGCTGAGGGCCGTCACTCCACTTCGAACACATCGAGCCGGACCGCGCGCGGCTCTCTTTGCCCCGTTGCGATGGCCAGAATGTGGTTGAGCCAGTCCACCGAAGGGGCCGCGGTCTCGAAACGCATCACGGTCCGGAAATAATAATGACGGGGATCGACATTCTCACCCCGCGCCAGTTTTTCCATGACGTCGGGCGGTCCGTGCCGCAGGCCTTCGCTGTTGACCATGATCAGAGCGCCGGCCTCGGCCTGGATGGTGTAGCGCGCCTTTATATCGGCGATTCCATCGCTACGGATAATCTGCCAATCGGCGCCACCGGGCAAAATCCGGCCGGACAGCTTTGGGCCACGCACCGTGCCGCCGAGAATGCCGATCATGCGCCGTTCGCCGTAGGGCGTGCGCCCCAGACTGGTGATGGCCTCGAGTTCGGCGTGAATGGTGAAAATCGGCTCTTTGCCCAGCATGACCCTGCGATCCGTTGAAGCCCCAACTTGTGCTGCGATCGCCATTTGACCCTGCCGATTGGCAGCCGTAAATACGGCCACCCCAACCGGGATCAGTCCGTATGGCGCGTATTTCCTCCCTCGCCGAAGCCATTCAATCAGCCGTCCGCGATGGCGACACCGTAGCCCTGGAAGGCTTTACCCATCTCATTCCGCATGCGGCGGGCCACGAGATCATCCGCCAGGGCCGCAAAGGATTGACCCTGATCCGGATGACGCCGGACCTCATTTACGATCAGCTGATCGGCATGGGTTGCGTCTCGAAACTGGTCTTTTCATGGGGTGGCAATCCGGGCGTGGGCTCGCTGCATCGCCTCAGAGACGCGATCGAGAACGGCTGGCCGCAGAAGCTCGAGCTGGAAGAGCATTCGCACGCCGCAATGGCCAATGCCTACGAGGCCGGCGCTGCCGGGCTGCCTTGTGCGATCTTCCGCGGCTATATCGGGGGGGATCTGCCAAAGGTGAATTCGAAAATAAAACGCGTGACGTGCCCATTCACGGGCGAAGAGCTTGCTGCCATCCCGGCGCACCGGCCGGACGTCGCGGTGATCCATGCACAGCGCGCTGACAAGGCGGGCAACGTGATGATCGAAGGCGTACTCGGCGTCCAGAAAGAGGCCTTGCTCTCTTCCAAACGATCGGTGGTCACGGTCGAGGACATTGTCGACGAGCTTCCCGAGCGCAGCCTCAACGCGGTCGTGCTGCCGCATTGGACCGTCGGCCACGTGGTCGAAGTGCCTGGAGGCGCCTGGCCGTCTTATGCGCAGGGCTACTATCCGCGCAACAACGGTTTCTACAAGGAATGGGATGGCATCTCTCGCGAACGCGATTTATTCCATGTCTGGATGAAGGAAAACGTACTGTCGAAAGGTCCAGAGGCTTTCGCCAAATATGCGCGCAAGCACCGGATGGCGGCGGAGTAAGGCACATGGCTGACTACAAACGCAATGAAATGATGACCGTGGCGGCGGCGCGCGCTCTGAAAAACGACGATGTCTGCTTCGTCGGCATCGGCCAGCCATCGGCCGCGTGCAATCTCGCCCGGCTGACGCACGCGCCGAACATCACGCTGATCTACGAATCCGGTACGCTCGCCACCAAGCCGAACATTCTTCCGCTGTCGATCGGCGACGGCGAATTGTGCGAGACCGCGCTGACCACGGTGTCGGTCCCCGAAATGTTCCGCTACTGGCTGCAAGGCGGCCGCATCAAGGTTGGGTTTCTCGGCGGCGCGCAGATCGACAAATTTGCCAATCTCAACACGACCGTTGTCGGCCCCTACGACAAGCCGAAAGTGCGGCTGCCGGGCGGCGGTGGCGCGCCGGAGATTGCCACTTCTTGTGGCGAGATCTTCATCATCATGGCGCAGGGCAAGCGCAGCTTCGTCGACAAGCTCGATTTTGTGACGTCGATCGGTCACGTCTCCGGTGGCGATTCCCGCGCAAAACTTGGCGTGAAGACCAAAGGTCCGACCAAGCTCATCACCGACCTCGCCTTGTTCGAGCCCGATCCGAAAACGAAGGAAATGACCGTCGTTTCCATTCACCCCGGCGTCACCCGCGAACAGATCCAGGAGAATTCCGGCTGGCCCATCAAATTTGCGGCCAAGGTCGCTGAAACGCCGCCGCCTACAAATCGCGAGCTCGACGTGCTGCGCGATCTTCATGCGCGGACCGACCGCGCGCATGCGGAGGCTGCTTGATGGCGCGCGACGTCTTCCTCTGCGACGCGGTGCGTACGCCGATCGGCCGCTATGGTGGTGCGCTGGCCAAGGTCCGGACCGACGACCTCGCCGCCGTTCCGATCAAGGCGTTGATGGCGCGCAACCCGAAGATCGATTGGGAAAAGCTCGACGAGGTCTACTACGGCTGCGCCAACCAGGCGGGCGAAGACAATCGCAACGTGGCGCGCATGGCACTGCTGTTGGCCGGGCTGCCGACCAGCGTGCCCGGTGTGACGCTCAATCGGCTTTGCGCCTCGGGACTTGAGGCGGTCGGCACCGCGGCGCGTGCGATCCGCGCCGGCGAGATGGACCTTGCCATTGCTGGCGGCGTCGAATCGATGACGCGCGCGCCTTTTGTGCAAGGCAAGGCGCAGGAGGCTTTCGCGCGCACGGCGGAAATATACGACACGACGATCGGCTGGCGCTTCGTCAATCCGCTGATGAAGCAGCAATACGGCATCGACTCGATGCCCGCGACCGGCGAAAACGTCGCCGAGGAATTCCAGATTACACGCGCGGACCAGGACGTTTTCGCGCTGCGCTCCCAGCAAAGAGCCGGCAAGGCGATCGCCTCCGGATTTTTCGCAAAAGAGATCGTCGCGGTCGAAGTGCCAGGCGGCAAAGCCGGCCCGACCAAGGTCGACAAGGACGAGCATCCTCGTCCCGACACGACTCTCGAACAACTGGCAAAGCTCAAGACTCCGTTTCGCAATCCCGGAACTGTGACGGCTGGAAATGCTTCCGGCGTCAACGATGGCGGGGCGGCCATGATTGTTGCATCGGAAGCGGCCGTGAAGGCGCATGGGCTGAAACCACGCGCGCGCATACTGGGCATGGCTTCGGCGGCGGTGCCGCCGCGGATCATGGGCATCGGTCCGGTGCCGGCGACACAAAAGCTGATGGCGCGCCTGCATCACAAAATTAGCGATTACAATTTGATCGAGATCAACGAAGCCTTCGCATCACAATCGCTAGCATGCTTGCGGCAGCTGGGACTTGCCGACGATGCCGAGCACGTCAATCCACACGGCGGTGCGATCGCGCTTGGCCATCCGCTTGGCATGTCGGGCGCTCGCCTGGCGCTGACGGCCGCGCATGGCCTTGAGGAAAACGGCGGCAAGCTCGCGCTCGCCACGATGTGCGTCGGGGTAGGGCAAGGCGTATCGCTGGCCATCGAAAAGGTGTCGTAACGAGCAAAGTCACAAAGGAACGGGAATGACGCTGGTTTTTCCAAAAGAGAGCCTGAGTGCTTTTCCCAAGCATCTCACGCCCGGTTACCGCAGTACGGTCAAACGCTCGCCGTCGAAGCCGCTGATCGTCGTACCGCATACATTGTCCGAACTGACCGGACCGGTTTACGGCCACGACGCTGTGCAGGAGGGCGACAACGACCTCACCAAGCAGCACAAAGGCGAACCGCTCGGCGAACGTATCATCGTGCACGGGCACGTATACGATGAGGACAAGCGCCCGGTTTCCGACACGCTCGTCGAAATTTGGCAGGCGAATGCCTGCGGCCGCTACGTCCATAATGTCGACCAGCATCCGGCGCCGCTCGATCCGAACTTCACCGGCGCGGGCCGGACGATCACCGACAAGAAGGGATATTACCGCTTCATCACGGTAAAGCCGGGGGCCTATCCATGGGGCAATCATCACAACGCGTGGCGTCCGAATCACATCCACTTTTCGGTGTTCGGCCACTCGTTCCTGTCGCGCCTCGTGACGCAAATGTATTTTCCGGGCGACTGCCTTTTTCCGTTCGACCCCATCTTTAATTCGGTAACCGACGATAAGGCGCGCCAGCGCATGGTCTCGACATTCGATCTGGAGAACACCATTCCCGATTGGGCGCTTTGCTTCCGCTTCGATATCGTCCTGCGCGGACGTGAAGCCACGCCTCAGGACACGGATAAGCACTAATGTCAGAGATCACCCCCTCACAAACTGTCGGTCCGTTCTTCGCGTATGGTCTTGCACCGCACAGCCGGTGCGAATGGCGGCCGGAGCAGGGCAAGGACGTCTATGACTGGAAGAACACCGCGAACGCCAATCTGGCGACCGCGGATACGTCGGGCACAAAGATCCGCATCGAGGGGCGCGTGCTCGATGGCGATGGCATGCCGATCAACGACGCCATGCTGGAGATCTGGCAGGCCGATGCACAGGGCCGGTACGCCCATCCTGCCGACAATCGCCCGCGGCCGAACACGCGGTTTATGGGCTTCGGTCGTTCGGCGACCGACAAGAACGGCATCTTCAGTTTCGACACCATAAAGCCCGGACCGGTTCCGGGGCCGAACGGCAAGGCGCAGGCGCCGCATATTGTCTTTTGCATTTTCTCGCGTGGCATGCTGCGGCAGATCTACACGCGCCTCTATTTCCCTGATGAAGCCGCAAACGCCAGCGATCCCATCCTGACGCTGGTCCCACCTGACCGGCGGGGGACGCTCGTCGCCCACAAAGAGGCGCACGGCGAAATGGCGGTCTATCGCTTCGATATCCACGTCCAAGGCGATAACGAGACGGTTTTCTTCGAGATCTGAGCCCCTCCTTACCTTTTGCGGCGCTCGGCGTTGGGTTGCCCACTTCGCCCATAATAACGACCAAAAGAGTGGGATATATTCCACAATTGGGTAGTGAATCGGTACAATCACTGCCAAAGCCTAGGCCATCTCCTTTGAATCATATCATTTTAGCGCGTGGGCACATTGCCCACCCACCTTGCCCATCTTTCCCATTGTCATATTTGTAGTTGACGGCAGGGGCCGGAGTTGGTTCGCTCGCGACCATAACGGCCATTGAGAGCCGGGCAGGAAGCGCCGTCATGAACGAACAAATCCTCCAGGAGATCAGTGAATTTTGCCGTGCGCGCGGGCTCGCGGAGTCGACCTTCGGCCGCCGGGCCGTCAATGACGGCAAGTTGGCAAGCCGTCTGCGCAACGGCGGGCGTATCACCACCGACACGCTCGATCGCATCCGCGCCTTCATGGCGCTCAATTCGGACGGTGTGCCGGCGCGGCGGCGCGTACTTTTCGAACCGACTCCGCCCGGCGTGTTGCCTGTCGTGAAATCGACGGCCGTGCCGCCGGTCGCTTCGGGGCTTGCCAATGACGATCCGCAGCGCAATTTCCGTTTCTTCGACAACAGGCAAAAGTATCTGCTCTTCGTCAACACCTGCTCGGAGAAATGGGAAATCGCTTCGCGGGTGAGTCTTGAACTCGCCAATATCCATCCGCGTCCACCGGCGGTGCGCGTGTTTGACGCCGGGGTGGGCGATGGAACGGTGCTGGCGCGGGTGATGCGTTCGATGCATGACCGTTTCCCGACCACGCCCTTCTATATCGTCGGCAAGGAAATCAGCCTGGAGGACATTCGTCTCACGCTGCACAAGATGGCGGATCGCTTCATCGAGCATCCCTCCACTGTGCTGGTACTGACGAATCTCGCCTATGCGGAAGCGCCATGGCTCGCTGTGAAATCGCTGAGCGCAGCCACGAGCCTGGTCTGGAAAGAGCTGGCGATGGAAGGCAACACCGCGCACAGCTTCGAGAAACAGATCACCGATCTCGAACCGTTCCTGGCCGAAAGCTGGAAAGCGCGCGTCAGTCCGAAAAGCGGCAATCCGGTGTACGAACGTCCGGTCATCCTTGTGATCTATCGAAACGATCACCGCTTCCTTCTCGACCAGATCGTACCGAGGCCAGGCGGCACCGTTGCCGAATACGATCTTGTGATCGCTTCGCAGCCTTATCGTGCGCGCGCTTCACTCGAGTTTAAGGCGAAACGCGTGCTGGCGCCACTCGCTCGTGCGCTCGGACCAGGAGGCCGCATGATTGCGATCCATTCCCACGGGCACGACCCGGGAATGGAAGTCATCAGCAGGGTGTGGCCGAACGACAATCCGTTCCTGCACAATCGCCACGACCTCCTGAAGGAGGTCAAGCACGAATTGGGCGCCGCCGGACGCGATCTCAATTTCAACGCCTATTCGGATCAACGGTCGTTATTTCGCTATGACATGCATACGCTGCCATCGGAGATTTCATCATCGATCGGCACGTCGACGCTGCTGGCCGCGTGGAACGCGGCAATCTATGTGGCGCAGGTCGAAGACGATCGGCTTTCCGATGTGAACAGCGACCGTCGCTATATCGAGGCCACGCGCGAGGTTCTCCAGCAGCACGGTGGTTTGTGGTTCTACGACGAGTCCTTCGTGATTTCGCGTCGGCAAGCGTGATTGGGCCTGTTCGCATGACCGTTAGCGCCTTTGCACGCGACTTCTCGATCGAGGCCACAAGGCCAAGCGCGAGCGAGATTGCACAGCTGGGCGAAATCCTCCCGCTCGGCACATCCGTCTATGTCACGGCGATCCCGAAAGCTGCCCCGGACGAAACCGTTACGGCTGCTGCCGCGCTGCGCCGAGCAGGGCTAGAACCCGTCATCCATATCGCGGCGAGGCGATTGACCAGTACGGATATGCTTCAGGATGTCCTGCGGCGCCTCACCGGCGAAGCCGGCGTACGCCGCCTGCTGGTCATCGGCGGCGACGTCGATGCGGCCGGGCCGTATGCCGACGCGCTCGCTTTGATCCAGAAAGGCGAGCTACGTCGATACGGGATCGAGGAAATCGGCATTGGCGCCTATCCTGAAGGTCATCCGCGCATACCGACAGCCCGGCTCGAGGCTTCGCTCGACGAGAAAATCGCCAGCGCGACTGCCCAGGGTTTGCGTGTAAACATAGCTACGCAGTTCGCGTTTTCGGGTGAGCACATCATTGCCTGGCTCAAGCAACTGCGCAGCAGCGGCATCAAGAACCGCGTCGGGATCGGGCTTGCCGGCCCGACCAGCGTGCCGGCGCTGATCCGCTTTGCAAAGCGCTGTGGCGTGTCCACCTCGTTGCGCGGACTGGCGTCGGGAATGGCAACGAGCCTTGTCGGCAATGTCGGGCCGGACCGGATCATCGAAATGCTGAGCGGGTCGCAGCATGAGCTTGGGGAAGCTCACCTGCACTACTTCTCATTTGGCGGCGTGGTGCAGACTGCCCGCTATGCATGCGATGTGGCGCAAGCGGGCGCGGGACAGAAAGCCGCGGCGAACTCCTGACAGGGCGTCGCCGCGGTGGTTTTCTGCGGTCAGCCGGCGGCGGCCGTACGCCAGCCCTGATGATAGGTTTCGCGCGCTTGCTGGCCGTACGGGGTGGGGGCAACCTCGACCCGCATTTCCATCTGTCTGTGGCGCTCGACGGTTGTCTTCTTGGTGCCGCCGTTTTCCTCGCCCCAGACCAGCGTCAGCTTGGTGCCGGGTTTTGCGTACTGCTCTTCGACGAAGCCGAGCGACAGCATCTTGCGTTCATTGAAGCTGTAGCCTGAGAACATCGACGCGCCGACGACCTTGCCGCCGCTCATGATTGAATCGAACGAGCTCGAGGCGTAATTCGACAGTGGCAGGTCGATGAACTTGTAGTTCTCGCCGGGCGGGGCGAACATCGACGCGAACACCTTGTTCACGTCGTCATTGTTCCACGCAAAAGTTACCTTCTTGCGGTGGACCTTCCCCTGTATCGCCTGCAGGGCTTCCTTGCCGATAAAATCGTGATCGAACTTGGTGAAGCCGTCGTAACCGAGCTCGTACGGCGTGGTGTAGTAATCCTCGATGTTATTGGACACGAAGCTACCGCCGAGCGAGGCGTTCGCTTCGTAGCTCGTGCTCGGCAGCCATTGCCGATAGGGCTTCATCTTGTCGCCGGTGTAGACCGCCGGCACGGGCGAGGGGATCCAGCCGGACTCGAGCGTATTGGTCGCATAGGCGCGTGCGCCGACCTGCACGATGCCTGCATCCTTGCCGGCATCCAAAATGGCCGTACGGATTTCGTCGCCTTCCGGATAGGGTCCCCAGACTTCGAGGCCGGGCGCGCCGGCCATGCCGTGCCTGAGCGCGCGCACTTTGCGGCCACCAATCGTGATGTAACCCATGTTGAAGAACTTGATGTCGGGGAACGTGCCGCCGTTCAGCTTCTTGATGACGTCCTGCGCATTCGGGCCCTGGATCTGATAGCGGTAAAACCTGCGGAACACCGGCTTGCCCATCGGGCGCGACGGCGAGCGGTCGTCATATTCGACCTTGACATCGTACTTGCCGGCTTGCGCGTAGTACTGGATCCAGTTCGCGGTCGGATTTCGGCCGACGAAGACCAGAGAATTTTCGGCGAGATAAAACAGGATGCCATCGCCGATCACCTGGCCATTGTAGTTGCACGGCGCGAACTGCTTGGCTTTGTCGGCGGTGAAGTTCTTGAAGGAGTTGGTCGCAAGATGCGACAGCAGCTTCAGCGCATCGGGGCCTTCGACGAACAGGTTCACCATATGGTGTGTCTGATCGAACAGGACGGAGGTCTCGGCCCATGCGCGTTGCTCGTCGCGCCAGTTGGTGAATTCCGGCGCGACGACCGGATAGACGTACGCACCGATTTGCGAGTTGCGCATCATCTTGACGATGTTGCCGCCGGAGGCCTGGATCGCCTCTTCCAGATTCTTGTAAGCCATACTGACGTTCCTCTTTGAGCTGGCGTTATTTTCGATTGGTCGGGACATTAGCCTGACAACTCGGTCAGAGAAAAGAGCGGAAAATTGACGCGCGCGAAAAGAAGTGCTGTGAATGCGCCGCCAGTTCTCAGTCGCATCGAACGTGCTCGGGTATTCCGATGGCCCACTCTAAACCTCCGTTTCGCGCCGACCATGTGGGCAGCCTCCTACGCAGCAAGCCTTTGCAGGAGGCGCGCGCGAAGCGTGAAAAAGGGGCTATTGGCGCCGAGCAACTGAGAGACATCGAGAACCGCGAGATCGAAAAGATCATTAGGAAGCAGGAAGAGATCGGCCTCAAGCTCGCGACCGACGGCGAATTCCGCCGCGCCTACTGGCACTTCGATTTCTTCAGCATGCTCGAGGGCGTCGAGCTCTACGAGCTCGATCACGGCATCCAGTTCCAGGGCGTTCAATCCAAGCCGCAGAGCATTCGCATTACCGGCAAGATCGGTTTCTCCAATCATCCGATGGTGGAGCACTTCAAGTTCCTGAAGGCCCACACAAAGGTCACGCCGAAAATGACCATCCCGTCGCCGAGCGTAATGCACTTCCGGCTCGAACCAGGCGCGGTCGCTAAATCCGCTTATCCCGACCGCGATGCCATCTTCGACGATCTCGCTGTGGCGTATCAGAAGGCGGTGCGCGCGTTCTACGACGCCGGCTGCCGCTACCTGCAATGGGACGACACCGCCTGGGCCTATCTCTGCTCCCAGGATCAACTGACCAAGGCCAGAGAGCGCGGCCTCGATGTCGATCATCTGCAGGAAACCTATACTCGCTGCATCAACAAGGGCCTCGAAGCCAAACTGCCCGACATGACCATTACGACCCATGTCTGCCGCGGCAACTTCCGCTCTACTTTTATTTCGTCGGGCGGCTACGAACCGGTGGCGGAGAACCTACTCGGGAGATGCAATTACGACGGCTATTTTCTCGAATACGATACTGACCGCGCCGGCGGTTTCGAGCCGCTACGTTTCCTGCCGAAGGGCAAAAAGATGGTGGTGCTCGGTCTGGTGACGTCGAAAACCGGACGTCTCGAGCCCCACGCTGAAGTCAAGAAGCGGATTGACGAAGCAACCAAATATGTCGCGCTCGACCAGCTCTGTCTGTCTCCGCAATGCGGCTTTGCCTCGACCGAGGAGGGCAATGTGCTTGCCGAGGACGAGCAATGGGCCAAGCTGCGGATGATCGCTGAGCTGGCGGACGAGGTGTGGGGGAAGTAGCAAAAGCCATGACTCAACGAAGGACCCCGCCTTTTCGCGCCGATCATGTCGGCAGCTTGCTACGAACCGCGCCGCTCAAAGAAGCGCGCGCCAAGCGGGCGAGAAACGAAATCGATGCTGCCGCGCTGACGGCGGTCGAAGATCGCGAGATCGAGAAGATCGTCAGGAAGCAGGAAGAGGTCGGACTGAAGCTTGCAACTGACGGCGAATTCCGCCGCTCATGGTGGCATTTCGACTTCTTCCG
Organism: Pseudolabrys sp.; assembly: GCA_036519515.1. Classification (GTDB taxonomy): domain Bacteria; phylum Pseudomonadota; class Alphaproteobacteria; order Rhizobiales; family Xanthobacteraceae; genus Pseudolabrys. The sequence continues at coordinate 35,206 of DATDLC010000054.1, forward strand.
CGGCCTCAAGGGCGTCGCACCGATTACCACCGCGACAGGCATTCAATTCCACGGTGTCGAGACGAAGCACGAAGGAATCAAAATTTCCGGAAAGGTGGATTTCGCCGGCCATGCGCAGATCGAGCACTTCAAGTTTTTGAAGGCGCATTGCCGTGTCGTTCCGAAAATGTGCATTCCCGCGCCAAGCACCTTTCATTTCCGGCAAGGGCGAGCGCTCGTGAGCAAGGAGGTCTATCCGGACATCGACCAGTTTTTCGCCGATGTGGCCGCGGCATGGCGTAAGGCGATCCGCGCTTTCTACGATGCCGGCTGCCGCTACCTGCAGCTCGATGACACGGCGTGGGCCATGATGTGCGACCCGAGGGAGCGCGAGCAATCGAAAACGCGCGGCGACGAGCCTGACAAATTGCCGGCGATTTATGCGCAGGTCACCCGTGCGGCGCTCGAAGGAAAGCCCGCCGACATGGCGATCACGATTCATTCCTGTCGCGGCAATTTTCGCTCAACGTGGATTGCGCAGGGCGGTTACGAATTTGTTGCCGAACATCTGCTCGGTAAAACCAATCTCGACGGTTATTTTCTGGAATATGACAGCGATCGCGCGGGCGGCTTCGAGCCCTTGCGTCATTTCCCCAAGGGCCAGAAGCAACTCGTGCTCGGCCTGGTCACGTCGAAGAGCGGGCGCCTCGAGCCGAAAGACGACATCAAGCGGCGGATCGACGAGGCAACGAAATATGTCTCGCCGGACCAGCTCTGCTTGTCGCCGCAATGCGGCTTTGCCTCCACCGAGGAAGGCAACGTCCTGGCCGAAGAGGAACAGTGGGCGAAACTTAGGATGATCGTCGAACTGGCGGATGAGGTGTGGGAAGAGTGACCGTGTCACCACCGGGCCTGCTCGCTCGCGCGTGACTGGAAAGTTATATGCCTCCACGCACTGCACCTCCCTTTCGCGCGGATCACGTCGGCAGTCTCTTGCGCACGCGGCCGCTCAAGGAAGCGCGCGCCAAGCGTGACAAAGGCGAAATCTCCTCAGCCGAACTGAAAGCAACCGAGAACCGCGAAATCGCCGCCATCATCAGAAAGCAGGAAGAGATCGGTCTTCGTGCCGTCACCGACGGAGAGTTCCGCCGCGCGTTCTGGAATTATGATTTTCTCGGCGCGCTGCCGGGCGTAGAAGCCTATCTCGGCGAGCGCAAGATCAAATTCGAAGGCGTCAATCCGAAGCCCATGATGCTGCGCGTCACGGGAAAGCTCGGCGCTTTCACCGGACATCCGATGCTCGACCACTTCAGATTTGTCCGGGAGCACGCGAAAGCGACTCCGAAGATGACCATCCCGTCGCCGTCATCGCTGCATTTTCGCTATGGCAGGGATGCGGTCCCGGAGTCGATCTATCCCGACATGACCGATTTCTACCGCGACCTCGGGCAGACTTATCGTCGCGCGGCGCGCGCTTTCGCCGACGCGGGCTGCCGTTACCTGCAGCTCGACGAAGTCAATTTCGCCTATCTCTGCGATCCGAAGCTGCGGGCGCAAGTGGTCGCCCGCGGGGAGGATCCTGAAAAGCTGCCGACGATCTATGCGGGCATGATCAATGCCGCGATCTCCGATATTCCATCCGACATGACCATCGCCATGCATCTGTGCCGGGGCAATTTCCAGTCGACTTTTGTTGCATCGGGCGGCTATGAGCCGGTCGCGGAAATCCTGTTCAATGCCGTTAATGTGCACGGCTATTTCATGGAATACGACAGCGATCGCGCCGGCGGGTTCGAGCCGTTGCGTTTCGTGCCCAAGGGTAAAACGATCGTGCTGGGACTCGTCACGTCGAAATCAGGCCGGCTCGAAAATCGTGACGCGCTCAGGCGCCGTATCGACGAAGCAGCAAAATACGTGCCGCTCGAGCAGTTATGCCTGTCGCCGCAGTGCGGTTTCGCGTCCACGGAAGAAGGCAATATCCTCGCCGAAGATGAGCAATGGGCAAAGCTCGCGTTGATCGTCGAGCTGGCTGAAGAGATCTGGGGTTAGCGGAGGGAGGAATAATGCCGCAGCGTACCAAACCGCCATTCCGCGCCGATCATGTCGGCAGTCTGCTTCGGCCGCAGGCGTTGAAGAAAGCCCGCGAGCAGCGCGCCAAAGGCGAGATCACGCCGACGCAGCTGAAGGACATAGAAGATCGGGAGATCGAGCGCGTCATCAGGAAGCAGGAGGAGGTTGGCCTGCAATCTATCACGGACGGCGAATTCCGCCGTTCCTGGTGGCATCTCGATTTTCTTTGGGGTCTCGACGGCATCGAGAAGCACGTCATGGACAAAGGTGTGTCATTCGCCGCGGTGACGACGCGCAACGAGGGCCTCAAGGTGACCGGAAAGATCGGCTTTTCTGGCCATCCAATGATCGAGCACTTCAAATTTGTCGCGGCCCATACAAAGCGTACGCCCAAGATCACCATCCCGGCGCCATCAGCGGCCTATGGCCGGCCCATGCGGACGCCGATCGACGAGAAAACGTATCCGAAACTTGACCGTTTCTTCGACGACCTCGGGCAGGCCTACAAAAAGGCTGTGCGCGCCTTCGCCGATGCGGGCTGCCGCTACCTTCAGCTCGACGAAGTGTTCATCGCCATGCTGTGCGATCCGAAATACCGGCAGACAATGAAAGATCGCGGCGACGATTCTGAACGCCTTGGCGAGCTCTATGGCGATCTCGTCAACACGGCGATGTCGGATATTCCCTCCGACATGACGATCACAATGCATATGTGCCGCGGCAACTACAAATCGACCTATATGGGAGCGGGCGGATACGAAGCCGTGCAGGAAATCCTGTTCAACAAGATCAAGGTGCACGGTTTCTTCATGGAGTACGACACCGATCGTGCCGGCGGTTTTGAGCCGTTGCGAATGCTGCCCAAGGACAGAGTCGTGGTGCTCGGCCTGGTCACGTCGAAAAGCGGGCGATTGGAGCCGAAGGACGAGATCAGACGCCGTATCGAACAAGCTGCCAGATATGTCTCACTCGATCAGCTGTGCCTTTCGCCGCAATGCGGCTTTGCCTCGACCGAGGAGGGCAATGTCCTGGCCGAGGAAGAGCAATGGGCGAAGCTTCGCATGATTGTCGAACTCGCCGATGAGGTGTGGGGTTAGTTTCGCATGGCTGGAATCGTCAAAGGCAAAACTGCCATCGTCACGGGGGCGGGACGGGGGATCGGGCGCGGCATCGCCATGTTGCTCGGTCGGGAAGGCGCGCGCGTGGTGGTCTGCGATATTGGCGCCAGCCTGGAAGGCGAGGGCAACGATGCCGGACCGGCCCGGCAGACCGTGGACGCCATCAAGAAAGCGGGCGGTGAGGCGATTGCCTCGACACTGTCCATCACCGAGCCGAAGAATGCGGAAGCCATCGTCAAATCGGCCCTCGATACTTTCGGCCGCGTTGACATCCTGGTCAATAATGCCGGGATTTTGCGCGACGTCATCTTTCACAAGATGAGCTGGTCGGACTGGTCGGACGTTATCGCTGTGCACCTGCACGGCTCCTTCAACATGAGCCGTGCAGTCGCGCCGCTGTTTCGCGAGCAAGGCTCCGGTTCTTTCGTGCATATGACCTCGACGTCGGGGCTTGTGGGAAATTTCGGTCAGGCCAACTACATTGCGGCCAAGCTCGGGATCATGGGCCTGTCGCGCGGTATCGCTCTCGATATGGCGCGGTTCAATGTGCGCTCGAATTGCATCGCCCCGTTTGCGTTCACGCGCATGATCGAATCAATTCCGACGCAATCGGAAGAGGATAAGAAGCGCATCGAGGCTTTCCAGCGGATGACGCCGGAAAAGATTGCGCCGCTTGCGGTCTATCTGGCCTCCGATGCTGCAGCCGATATTACCGGACAGATTTTTTCGGTTCGCAACAACGAGATCTACCTGTTCAATCAGCCGCGGCCGATAAAGACGATCCACCGCGCCGAAGGCTGGACGCCGGAGCAGCTTGCAACCGAGTTGAAGTCCGCCCTGGCGTCTTCGTTTACGCCATTGGAACGCTCGGAAGATGTGTTCAATTGGGACCCGATCTAGACGTACTTGTCAGGCGCTTCCGGCTGCATAGAGTGGGACGATGAAAAAGCGTGGCGCCGAACACGACGAATTTGCCGATATTCGGGACGGCGTCCGCGCACTCTGCGCCAAGTTCCCCGGCGAATACTGGCGGACACTCGATCGCGAACGAACTTATCCGACTGACTTCGTCGCCGCGCTGACAAAAGCCGGCTATCTCGCGGCACTCATCCCCGAGGAATATGGAGGCAGTGGTCTCAATCTCGCCGCTGCCTCTGCAATTATGGAGGAGATACATGCCTCCGGAGGTAATGGCGCGGCCTGTCACGCGCAGATGTACACGATGGGCACGATCCTGCGTCATGGCAGCAATGCGCAGAAGGAACGTTATCTGCCGCTGATAGCGAGTGGCGAGCTCCGTCTGCAGGCTTTCGGCGTGACCGAGCCCACCTCGGGAACCGATACGCTGTCCCTGCGCACTGTGGCGCGGCGCGAGGGCAACGATCACTACGTGATCAACGGCCAGAAGATTTGGACGTCGCGGGCCGAGCATTCGGATCTGATGCTGCTGCTCGCAAGGACGACGCCGAAAGAACAGGCCAAAAAACGCACGGAGGGCCTGTCGGTCTTCCTGGTGGACATGCGGCTCGCGCAAGGGGCCAATATCGTCATCAATCCGATCCGCACCATGATGAATCACGCGACCACGCAGATCTTCATTGATGATCTGCGCGTGCCGGCAGAAAATTTGATCGGTGAGGAAGGAAAGGGCTTTCGCTACATTTTGGCCGGCATGAATGCCGAACGCATCCTGATTGCTGCCGAATGTATCGGCGACGCGAAATGGTTCATTGCCAAGGCAACTCACTATGCCAAGGAGCGTGAATTGTTCGACCGGCCCATCGGTAAAAATCAGGGCGTTCAATTTCCGATCGCGCGTGCCTACGCGCAAATGCGCGCGGCCGAGCTGATGGTGCACGAGGCCGCCCGCAGGTATGACGCCGGCGAGGATATCGGCGCCGAAGCCAACATGGCCAAGCTTCTGGCGGCCGATGCGTCATGGGCTGCGGCCGACATGTGCGTGCAGACCCATGGCGGATTCGGATTTGCCGAGGAATACGACATCGAGCGCAAGTTTCGCGAAACGCGGCTTTATCAGGTGGCGCCGATCTCAACGAATATGATTCTCTCGTATCTGGCCGAGCACGTGCTCGGTCTGCCGCGGTCGTATTGAGATGACGCTGCCGCTCGATGGCCTTCTCGTGATCTCGGTCGAGCAGGCCGTGGCGGCGCCGCAGTGCACGTGCCGCCTCGCCGATGCCGGAGCGCGTGTCATCAAGGTCGAGCGGCCGGAAGGCGATTTCGCGCGCGACTACGATCACGTCGTCCACGGTGAGAGCGCCAATTTCGTGTGGCTCAATCGCGGCAAACAGTCGGTCGTGATCGATCTCGGCAAGACCGAAGACAAGACGCTGCTCGAAGCCATGCTGGCGAAGGCCGACGTATTCGTGCAGAACCTGAAGCCCGGGGCGATTGCCAAGCTTGGCTTTGCCATGTCTCGCCTGCGCAAGGACTACTCGCGCCTCATCTGTTGCTCGATCTCGGGCTACGGCGAGAGCGGCCCCTACGCGCAACGCAAGGCCTACGATCTTTTGATTCAGGCCGAATCCGGCGTTTCGTCGGTGACCGGTGGGCCGGAAGGACCCGCGCGCGTGGGCGTATCGATTGTCGATGTCGCTGCGGGCCTCAACGCATACGAGGCCATTCTCGAAGCATTGATCGCGCGTTCCAGAACGAACGAAGGTGCAGAAATTTCGGTGTCGATGTTCGACGCCATGGCCGAATGGATGACGGTGCCGTTGCTGCATGGAGAAGGCGGCGTGCCGTTTCGGCGCATCGGTCTCGCCCATGCGGCGATCGCGCCCTATGGCGTGTTCAAGACAAGGGATGGGGCCGACATCCTGATCGCGATTCAGAATGACCGCGAGTGGCGGGTGCTAGCGGAAAAAGTACTGGGCGACGCGGCGCTAGGAACGAATGCGAAGTTCGCGACAAACCCAAAGCGCGTCGAGAATCGGGCCGAAACCGACGCCAAGGTCGCCACCTGTTTTTCGCGTCACGAATTTGCGACACTGATGAAGAAGCTGGAGTCGGCCGACATCGCCTTTGCGCGCGTCAATGACTGGGAGCTTTTATCGAAGCATGCGCATTTGCGCCGGATTACGGTCGGCGCACCGAGCGGGCCCGTCAGCATGCCGGCGCCGGCGCCGCTGCGCGCAGGGCAGGAGCGTGCCTACGGGCCGATCCCGGCGCTCGGCGAGCATACGGCGACAATCCGACGCGAATTTTTGAGATAATCAGTCGATCGCCGCGGATTCCACCTTGGCTCCGGACGCCGGCCGTGCGCGGCCGATGATCAGAACCAACGGGATCACGGCGAGCGTCAGTACCATCAGCAGTTTGAAGTCATTCAGGTAGGCGAGCATTGCCGCCTGTTGCGTAACGATCGCGTCGAGTAGAGCCCGGCCGATGTCGGTGTGCACGTTCAGGTTTCCCGTCACATCGGGCATCTGCAGTGCATTGTTAAACGGAGTGACCTGTTCGGTTAGCCGCGCGTGCATTTCCGTCGTCTTGCTGGTGAGATTGGCGATCACCATGGATATGCCGATCGACGAGCCGATATTGCGGGTCAGCGTGGTGATGGCGGTTGCACCGGTGCGCAGGTGGCTTGGCAAGGTCGCAAAGGCGACGGTCGAGATCGGCATGAACAGCAGGCCGAGCCCGATGCCTTGCACGATGCTGGTGACTACAATCGTCGTCTTTGTCACGTCGAGCGAAAAACCGGTCATGTAGTAAAGTGTCCCACCGGCCAGCAGCAAGCCACACAGAAACAGGTAACGCGGATGCACCATCTGCATCAGGCGTGGCGCCACCAACATGGTGATGAGCGTGCCGACGCCGCGCGAGCCGAGCAGGAAGCCTGCCGTCTGGATCGGATATCCCAGAAGATTCTGCATGAATGGCGTCACCAACGCCATTGTGCCGAAGAGCACCACGCCGATGACCAGCATGAAGATGCAGCCGCTTATGAAATTTCGATCCTTGAACATTTCGAACCGCACGAACGGCTCGTTCGTGGTCAACGAATGAGCGAAGAAATAGTAAGAGCCGGCGACCGACACGATCGTTTCGATCCAGATTTCCCTGGAATCGAACCAGCCCACCTGCTCGCCGCCGATCTTCAAGGCTTTTTCACTCATGACTTATCCAGCGACTGCTTGTTGTTGATTTGTGTTGCGTTGTGCGCAGGTTGTCTTTCACGGTGCCGAGTTCCTTCAGCATGCGCTCGATGGATGCCACCGAAACGCCGTCGAGTACGGTTTCCATCATCTCCGCGCCCAGGTTCGCCAATCTGTCGAGCAAGGGCTTTGCAGCGGGCTTGAGGTACAGGCGGTTGGCGCGCCGGTCGTTCGGGTCGGCACGGCGTTCGATCAGGTCGCTATCGGCCAGCCGATCAAGAAGACGCGTCAGTGTGATCGGCTGCAGGTCGAGCAGGTCGGCGAGTTCCGTCTGCTTGAGGCCCTCGTTTCGATCGATGCGCATCAACACCGCCCATTGTGCGCGGGAGATGCCGAACTGGCGGGCCCGCTGATCGGCATAAGTTTTCAACAGCCGTGCTACGTCCATGATCGTGAAGGCAAATTCCCTTTTGATGGGTTGCGGAGGCATGGTTTTGCGCTCGGTTGCGATCGGCATATAGTATGCAAGCTTATTATAAGTTCAATATGCTAATTCGGCAAGGCTGCTGAGCGTGCGATGCGCGGATGACGGGCCGTTTGACCTCGGGCAAAGTCGCGCCCGCACGTCGCCTAGGAAGGAACTCAACACATGGACATCGGCTTCATCGGCCTCGGCAATATGGGGCAACCGATGGCGCGTCGGCTCATTGAGGCCGGGCACAAGCTCATCGTTTACGACACGCGCAACGACGCCGTTGCACCGCTGGTCGCGCTCGGCGCGCAGGTTGCATCGTCGCCCGCCGACGTCGCCGACCGGGTCGAAACAGTCATGGCAAGCCTGCCGTCGCTGCAGATTTCCGAGAAGGTTGCGATCGGAGAGGGGGGTGTGATTCAGGGCAAGCGCATCAAGCGCTTCATCGATTTATCCACCACAGGCGCAACCGTTGCGGCGAAGATCGCAGCGGTGCTAGCCAAAAAGAATATCGTGCAGATCGATTGTCCGGTGAGTGGCGGTGTCGGCGGCGCCAGCAAGGGCACGCTCGCTGTAATGATTTCCGGACCGAAAGCCGAAATCGAACTGGTGAAGGATGCGCTCGCAGTCTTCGGAAAAGTGTTTGTCATCGGCGAGAAGCCGGGCATGGCGCAAACGATGAAACTTGCCAATAATTTCCTTTCCGCAACTGCGATGGCTGCGACTTCCGAAGCGGTGGCGATGGGCGTGAAAGCGGGACTTGATCCCGCCGTGATGATAGACGTCATCAATGCCGGCTCTGGCCGGACCACGGCTTCGGACGGAAAATTTCCGCAGGCGATTTTGCCGCGCACGTTCAACCATGGTTTCGCGACCGCGCTTATGCTCAAGGACGTTCGACTCTGCGTCGAGGAAGCGAAAAGCCTGAATGTTCCGAATTCGGTGATGAGCACCGTGCTGGATCAATGGGAGACAACGAACAAGGAATTCGGCGGAGACAGTGATTTTACCGCCATTGTTAAAATGATCGAGAAGCGCGCGGGCGTCATTGTGGGCAAGAAATCATGAGCGACGATATCCACGAAGTCTATGCGGTCTGTTATGCGACGCACGCGCGCAAGCGCTCGGAAAATTACATCTTCGGTGACCCGCACGATGAGATGACCTCGATTGCCTATTACGTCTGGGTCATCAAAGGTCCGCACGGCACGTTCGTGTGCGACACCGGTTTCGATGAGGTCGCGGCAAAAGAGCGTGCACGGAAGATCATTCATCCGGTGGGTGAGGGGCTGAAGGTGCTCGGGGTGCAGCCGGACAAGGTCGATCATGTGATTGCCACGCACATGCATTGGGATCACGCCGGCAACTACGACCTGTTTCCCAACGCGCGCTATCATGTCCAGGACACCGAGATGGCCTACGCCACCGGGCGCTGCATGTGCCATCCGATGTTGCGCATTCCTTTCAGCGAGAGCGATGTGCTGGCGATGGTGCGAAAAGTGTTTGCTTATCGCGTGGAATTTCACGACGGCGTTGAAGAACTGGCGTCCGGCATCACGGTGCACAAGATCGGCGGCCACTCGAAAGGTCTTCAATGCGTGCACGTCAAGACCAGACGCGGCACGGTGGTGATCGCATCGGACTGCTGTCACCTCTATTCGCATCTCGACGAAGGACGCGTATTTCCGATCACGTACAGCGTCGGCGACACGCTCGAGGGCTATAAGACGTTGAAGAGGCTTGCGAGCTCACGTCACCACATTGTGCCGGGACACGACCCCGAGGTTTTGAAGGTCTATCCTGCGGTCAAGCCCGGCCTGGAGAATTGGATCGTACGCTTGGACGTGGACCCGAAGGTCTAGGCCAGTCCCAATTCTGCGAACGCGCTCTTGTGGTGCTCGGCGCGTTCGGGCGCGAAGCAGCAAAAAACTACGCGCGTGATACCGCGTGGCCATGCCGCGATTTCGGCGGCGACGGTGCCGACGGCGATCCGCGCCGCAAGATCGGCCGGGAAGCGATAAATGCCGGTCGAAATTGCAGGGTACGCGACCGATGTAAGGTTCTTGCCGGCTGCGAGATCAAGCGCAGTCCGATAGCAGCCGGCCAAGAGTGCCTCTTCGTTCCTGTCGCCACCGCCCCACACCGGACCGACGGCGTGGATCACATGTCTGGCCTTGAGCCTGTAGCCGTGCGTCATCTTGGCTGAACCTGTTTCGCAGCCGCCCAGCTTACGACATTCCGCAAGCAATTCCGGCCCGGCCGCACGATGGATGGCGCCATCCACACCGCCGCCGCCCAGCAATGTGCGATTGGCGGCATTCACGATGACGTCGACATCGAGCGTCGTTATGTCGGCGACAATGATGTCGAGGGTGGTCTGACCGATCTCGGCGGTGAGCTCCGTCATGCCCGGGATGATATCACGCGCCTGCGCCTTCCGGTGCAGCCTCGAAATCGACGCTCGACCGCACGCCGATGTCGTCGTAATGCGCGTCGAGGAACCGGCGTGCGGCACGTCGGCCATTGGCACGAAGCATCTCGAAGAAGTCATAGTCGGTGCTGAAACGACTGGCCGCATCGAGCGTCTGTGCCGCACCCGTGAGGGCGACCCGGTGCACGTTGATGCGGCGATATTGGCCTGGCCCGATGCCGCGTGGCAGCTTGCCTTCGTCGATCAGCTTGCCGACAAAAGTAAGGCCGCGCAATTCCGACATCAGCGAGGAATTGAACGTGATCTCGTTGATTCGCGCGAGGATCTCGCCCTGAGTCTTCGGAATTTGTTTGCGCCTGACCGGATTGATCTGGACCAATAGCAGGTTCTCGGTCTGCGTGGCGCCGATCAACGGATAGAGCGCCGGATTGCCGACATAGCCTCCGTCCCAATAAGGCTCCCCGTCGATTTCGACGGCACGAAACAGGTGCGGCAAACAGGCCGACGCGACAATCATGTCCGCGGTCATTTCCTCGCGACGGAACACGTGCAGTTCTCCGGTCCGCACATTCGTCGCCGATACGAAGAGCTGCAGGTCCTTGCACGCCCGCACTGCGTCGAAGTCGACGAAGCGCCCGACCAGATCCTTCAGCGGGTTGATATTGAGCGGATTGAAATCGTAGGGCGAAAGATATCGCGTCAGCGCCTGCATCCACAGACCTACCGGTGTGTCTTCGATCGGCCAGAACGAAAACAGACGATCGACCGCGCGGCGCTGCACCTCAGGCAGGTTGCCGCCGATACTCGCCGCGCGCCAGAAATCGGCAAGTCGCTTCCGTGCTTCCTCCGGCCCGCCTCGCGCCAGTCCGTCGGCAAGTATGATTGCGTTGACCGCGCCTGCTGAAGCACCGGAAATGCCTTCGATCGTCAGCCGCGCATCTTCAAGCAGATGATCGAGCACGCCCCAGGTAAAGGCGCCCAATGCGCCTCCGCCCTGCAACGCGAGATTGATGTGTTTGCCAGCCTTAGGTTGTTCTGACTTGCCCCCGCCAAACGCCCGCGCGAGAAATTCGATCACTGTGCTACCCAGCCGCCGTCGATTGAATAGGCCGAGCCGGTGATCGTCGCAGCGTCGGCGGTGCAAAGGAAAACGGTAAGCGCGCCGATGCTTTCGGGCTTGGTGAACTGATGCATCGGCTGCTTCTCCGACAGTAACGCAATTTCTTCCTCGCGCACGCTTTTGCCGGAGGCTTTTGCGCGCGCGTCAATCTGCTGCTGAACAAGCGGCGTAAGCACCCAGCCGGGGCATATGGCGTTGCAGGTCACGCCCGCGTTCGCGTTTTCCATCGCGACCACCTTGGTGAGACCGACGAGCCCGTGCTTGGCAGAGACGTAGGCGACCTTCTGGGCGCTGGCCACCAGTCCGTGCGCCGAGGCAATATTGATGATACGGCCCCATTTGCGCGCTTTCATGCCGGGCACGGCAACGCGTATCGTGTGAAATGACGACGACAAATTTACTGCGATGATTGCCTCCCATTTCTCGATCGGGAAATCCTCGATATTCGCGACGTATTGAATCCCGGCGTTGTTGACCAGGATATCGAGCGCGCCGAAATCCCTTTCGGTCGTGTGAACCATGTCGGCGATCTCGGCGGGTTTGCTCATGTCGGCGGCCGAGTAGCGCGCCTTGACGCCGAAGTCTTTCTCAACCCCGGCGCGGATTTTTTCGATCTCGGCTTTGTCGCCGAAACCGTTGAGCACGATGTTCGCGCCGTCCTGTGCGAGGGCGCGGGCCGTCGCGAGCCCTATGCCCGACGTCGAGCCAGTGACCAACGCAGTTTTGCCTTTGAGCATGGCTGTCCTCTTTCGATTGGGCCGAAAAGACTGATGGTTTTGAAAATGTCGCGGGAACCTGCCCCTATTTTTGTTGCAGTGCAACATATTTGTTGGGACTTTGGGGATTGGAGCGGTTTGACGTTAGACTTGAGTCGACGGTGGAACTTGGCCAGCAAATCGCAAGCGCGTGCGGTATTTCCGAAACCGGATCATGATCATGAGCGGTGCGCGAGCGACGCCATCGCTCACGCCGAAGCGATCTGCGCCGCTCGCAAGGAGCGGCTGACGCCGATCCGTCGTCGGGTGCTCGAGGCGCTTCTGGCGAGCCATCAGCCGCTCGGCGCCTATGAGCTGATCGACCGCCTGGCGGTGCGCGGCGCCCGCCCGGCACCGATCACGATCTATCGCGCGCTCGATTTTCTGCGTGAGCAGGCGCTCGTGCACCGCATCGAAAGCCGGAACGCCTTCATCGCATGTGTCCATAATCATGAAAGTGCTGACCCTGTCGTGTTTCTGATCTGCGAAAAATGCGGCACGGTCGGCGAGGCGGCCTCCGCCGCTGTGGCCGACACGATCAAGAATGCATCACGCGCGGCGGGGTTCGTGCCGAAAACTCCGGTGATCGAGATCTCCGGCATCTGCGCGCATTGCAAGGCTGCGTGAGGCGATCCACGCGTTGTCCAGCCCAGCCTATACATCGACCACGCGTCCACTTGATGCGCTTGCAGCGAGCATCGTGGTCGTCCTGTGCCTGTCCTGAGGCTTCAATCAGGTTGCGACCAAGCTCGCGATTCATGATATTCCGCCGTTGACGCAAGCTGCGGTACGTTCGGCCGTTGCTGCGCTGCTGATTTCCGCGTGGTGTCGCTTGCGCGGCATGACGCTGCTCAAGCGCGACGGAACGCTGTGGTTCGGTCTGCTGGCCGGCATTCTCTTTGCGATCGAATTCATCCTGATCTTTCAGGGCCTCCTTTACACCACGGCTTCGCGTGCGACGTTGTTCATATATCTCGCGCCGTTCTTTGTGGTGCTTGGCGCGCGTATAATTCTGCCTGCGGATCGCTTCGGCCTCGCGCAGTGGTTGGGTCTTGGGTTGTCATCCGTCGGAATGGTGGTCGCTTTCGGCATTCCCGCTCCGGCGTCTGATCCGAAACAACTGACCGGCGACATTATGATGGTGGGTGCTGCACTATTTTGGGCAGCGACCACGCTGACCATCAAGGCGAGCCCACTCACCCGCGCATCTGCCGAGAAGGTGATGCTCTACCAACTCGTCGTGTCGGCGCCGATGATGGTCGCAGCGGCGCTTCTCACCGGGGAGCACGTCACGCACATGCCGTCGGTGTTGGCGCTGGGGGCGCTGGCCTACCAGACGATCTGGGTCGTCAGTGTGACCTTCGTCATCTGGTTCGCGCTGATCGCGCGCTATTCGGCCAGCCGGCTTTCGGCGTTCACTTTTCTCACGCCCTTGTTCGGCGTTACGGCAGGCCATCTTGTGCTCGGCGAACCGCTGGCGCCTGCGTTTGCGGCTGCCGTGGCGCTGGTTGCAGCGGGATTGCTGCTGGTTAACAAGTCCTAGGAAATCGTTCAATGAGGTGACTTTCGCCTGCGTCCGTCCTGTTATATTTGTCTGGCACGGGATTTGTAGAAAGGCCCTATGAGTATAAACGCGCAACGTCACGGAACTGTCGCAGTGCAGGTCGGCGGCGTCACGGTGGGTGGCGGGGCGCCGATCGTCGTGCAGTCGATGACCAATACCGACACGGCCGATGTGGAAGCGACCGCACGGCAGGTGGCGGCGCTGGCGGCGGCCGGCTCTGAACTTGTGCGCATCACGGTTGACCGCGATGAAGCGGCCGCAGCAGTGCCGCGCATCAAGGAGCGGCTTGGCCAGTTGGGCGTGGCGGTGCCGCTCATCGGCGATTTCCACTACATCGGCCACAAGCTGCTCGCCGAGCATCCCGGCTGCGCCGAGGCGCTCGACAAGTACCGCATCAATCCAGGCAATGTCGGCTTCAAGGATAAGAAGGACAAGCAGTTCTCCGCCATCATCGCGATGGCGCTCAAGCACGCTAAGCCGGTGCGCATCGGCGCCAACTGGGGCTCGCTCGATCAGGAGCTTCTGACGCGGCTGATGGACGAGAACGCCAAGGCGAAGGCGCCGAAAGATGCGCGCGCGGTGATGCACGAAGCCATGGTGCAGTCGGCGCTGCTG
>DATDLC010000055.1:0-2278 GCA_036519515.1 Pseudolabrys sp.
GCGTCGCGGGTGGACTGGCCCCAAGCATAATCGGCATAGGCAATGTGCCACTTCTTGGCCAGCTTGACGAGCGAGGGTGCGAACGCCACCGCCTGCGCCGGTGCGTAGTCGAATGGCCGGAAGGTGAAGCGGCTGCACTTCTTCGTGGTGATCGTGGTGTCGAGGCATGCCCCGATCATGTTGACCACCTTGTGTTCCTCGAATACCGGCATGCAGGCGAGGCATACATTGGAAAGTAAGCCGCCCTGGTGGGCGTCGATCCTGTCCCCGACCAGGAGTTTCTCGATCTTGCGGCGTCCCACGTCGGGCTTTGATTCATCGTCCGCGATAATCAGTTCGATCGGGCGACCATTGACGCCGCCCGCCTTGTTGATGCGATCGACAGCCATTTGAACGCCGACCAGCGAGGTTTTGCCACCGGCGGCAGCCGCGCCCGACAGCGGCTGAAGCGTGCCGATCTTCAGTGGCTTGGCCTGTCCGAAAGCTGCCAGCCATGGCGCCGGCACCAGCATGGTCGCGCCCAGCGCGCCGGCGCCATATCCGACCAGACGGCGGCGAGTGACCTTGCCACGATACCAAAGCTCGACATCCTGCTTGCCGTGGTCAGCCATCATGTTCCTGTTGCTGACGGGTTCACGCGGCACTGCCTACGCGAAATTTGTCGTTTTGATTGTCTCGGTTGTGGGCGCTGAAATCGAGTTGGACCTCGGTCCAATTTCTTACACGCGTCAAAGGATAAGTCAGGAACGCTGCCGCAAATGTCCGCTTTGGGTCAAAAGCAGACGCGGTCATGTCCGCTTTACCACCGAAAGCGGACATCGCACGCTGTCCTGGAAACGGTTCTCGGTTCAAGCGGAGTTGACCACCGGCCGCTCGCCCATCTTGCACCGCTCCAGCAGCACACGCTTGGTTGCCGCAACACCTTCACGCAGATCTTGCAGCGCCTTCGTCAATTTCTGGTGCATCCTGCGCTTCTTTGGAATCCTGATCAGTCAGCCTGTCCAGCAAATCGATATTCTCGGTCACAGCTTTTTCCGCGATCTGGAGCGGCGTGAAGCTCGCCAACTTGGTCATCGCCTGATTGCAAAGCTCAGCCCGGCGGCGGGCGATGCCGCCCGCAGAAAGTTCGCGGCTCTGCTCCGCCTCAACACACGCGATGTCTAGGCTGCGGATGAGGTCCTGCAGCGCATCAACGCAATCGTGCGCCCTGGTCCAGGCGAGCCGACTTGGAAATTGCCGCCCCGGCGCGTGGCTATTTAGCCCCTATACAGGCTGGCGGTGGGCAAGATGGCCCAGTGGACAAATAGGCTGGATGCCGCCCGATGTGACATTGCCAGATTCTCTTCGTGTCCGACCCCGCGACGATATTCAGTAGCTAACGACTAAAATAAAGCGGAGAATCTCGCTTATGCGGCTCGACTCGCGTCTCGTGTACTAAAAGCAAGTTTATTGGCAGACTTTGGTTCGGCGGCATTCGATACAAAACTCCCCCAGTAACTCTTCGAGTTAATGCGATTATTGGAGGTCATTAGATGTTAAACGCAGCGGTGCTAACCGATCGATTCGATCGAGCCCTGCTGTACGCCACCCACGTTCACGGCGGCCAAGTGCGTAAGGGAACTTCAATCCCCTATGTGGCGCATCTCCTCGCGGTTGCCGCGACTGTGCTCGAATATGGCGGCTCTGAGGAAATGGCAATCGCCGCCCTCCTGCACGATGCCGTCGAAGATCAGGGTGGACCGCCGCGTCTCTCGGATATTCGCAACCGCTTCGAAGATCGCGTCGCGGATATCGTGCGTTCCTGCTCGGATAGCGTGGTAAATACCGCCGCTGGTCAGCAGAAAGAAGATTGGCGCACCCGCAAGGTTCGGTATATCGATCATCTGAAAACCGTCGACCCAGAAACGCGTTTAGTTTCTTTGTCGGATAAGGTTCACAATGCGCGCTCGATTCTTCGCGACCTGCGCAAGCCTGACATTGGATCGGCGGTGTGGGGCCGGTTTAAACAGCCAAAGGACGATACGCTTTGGTATTACCGCGAATTAGCCAACGCTTTTGCGCAACTGTTGCCCGGTCAGCTCGCCGAAGAGCTAATGGAAATTGTAATCGTACTCGAAAACGAATAGGCGACCTTTCAACGCGACAGGCCTCATTCGCATTTCAGATTCAGGCTTTTAGCCTGAATCTTCTGAAGCGCCTCACTGAGATCGTGCGCCTCGTCAACGACAATGTATCGAAATGGCTTGTGCTCGCGCCCGGAATAGTATGCCGTCACCTC
>DATDLC010000056.1:0-31645 GCA_036519515.1 Pseudolabrys sp.
ACTCCAGTTCAAAATGTGCCGAGCCAGGCGCCCTGTCAGGAAGCAACCGGACTGGTCGCCTCGAGCGCGCCGCAACCCGCCCAGGTCGCAACCCGGTCGCGCGTGACATTGGCCCGCGCCAAGGCTCCAGCCCTCCGGAACGCCAGGCGTGAGAACGGTTCCACCCAGCTAGTGGCTGCCAGCAAGAAGAAGCACCAAAAGGTCCGTCTGTCGCAAAGGTAAGCGGTTCGAACGACCTTTGCGGACATGTTGCCACGTCGCGTCAAACGAGTGCGCTTTTCAATACGATTTCTGCTAAAAGGCCATCGCGTCATGAGTTGGTCCGCGCCGGGTGTCCGATGTCTTCCTCCTCGTTGCGTCCTACCGATCTGTTTTCGGACCTGCCGGAAGCGCTGTCGGCTGACATTTTGGCCAACGCCAAGCCGGTCAAATTGGCCGCCGACGAAATTCTGTTTCTTGCCGGCGATCCAGGTGACGGCTGCTATCGGCTGAATGAAGGCCTGCTCAAGGTCAGCATGGTCGCGCCCACCGGCGCCGAGCGCATTCTCGCTATACTCGGGCCCGGCTCGATCGTCGGGGACATGGCGATGATCGATGGGCGCCCTCGGTCGGCATCGGTTTCCGCACTTCGCGATTGCAAGCTCAGTTTCGTCAGCCGCAAAGCATTCGAAGCGGTCGCCGAGAGGAATCCGGAGATCTACAAGCATCTCCTCAGCATGCTCGCCACACGTTTGCGCGATACCGACCAGGTTGTCGCCGCCGGATCTTTCTTGCCGGTCAAGGGTCGCGTCGCGCGTGCGCTGCTCGATCTCGCCAAGGCCTTCGGCAACGAAGTCGACGGCGGCCGTGTCGTTATCCGACAGAAGTTGAGCCAGAGCGACGTTGCGGCCATGGCCGGCATTGCGCGGGAAAATGTCAGTCGGATTCTGAACGAATGGATGCGCTTGAAATTAATCACACGATTGTCCGGCTACTATTGCATCGAGAGCAAGCCTAAGCTTGAAAAGGAACTGAAGCTTTGAATTTCTACATTTTTCACGCGGGTTTTCCGCGGCAACGGACTGATTGCTTTATAGCGGGGATTTAAAATGCAATTGAGCGCATTTTTCCGCGGCGTGTTGAGCGAGGCGGGGGCCTAGCCCATGTTGGATGATGTCGTCGGGTTCGGCTTCCTCGCCGAGTCGGAAATGCCGGTTTGGTACCTCAAACCGGGTGAAACGATTTTTAAGGAAGGGGAAGTGGCGAAAGAGCTCTATGTGATTAAGAGCGGGCAGGTGGAAATCCAGCTCGGCAACCGCCTGCTGGCCACGCTCGACGCCAACGACATTTTCGGCGAGATGGCGCTAATCGATTCCGCGCCTCGTAGCGCCACTGCCATTGCAAAAACCGACGTCGCGCTCGTTCCCATATCGAAGAAGGATTTTCTGGCCCTTGTCAGCCGGGCGCCGACCTTCGCGCTTGATGTCATGAGCATGCTGGTCCGCCGCCTGCGCGATGCCAACAGAGCCCTTTAATGGGCGGTTTTTCACGGGTATCTGAAAAAAGCGTTTTTGTGTGATCGGGGTCACAGCACAGGAAATCCGTCCGCCCTACGTCCACATCCATAGGGAGCCGGTTGCTCCCGCGGCATTAAGGGCTGACGGATATGCGCAAGACCATCATTCTGGCTATTGCCACGACGTTCGGCGGTGTTTCCACGGTTACCGGCCTGGCCCGCACAGCGCATAACCCCGTCAGCGACGCGTTTTCTGCGCGACCGGTGGTTCATCCCCTTACCACCGGCAGCCTGACGGCCAGAGTAGTCCCCGCCACCTGACCGTCTTCTGGCCTGCCCCCTGAACCGGGGCAGGCCCTGAATAACCTCCAAACTCGAAAGCGGCCTGAACAGGCCGCTTTTTTTTGTTGGAGCGTTCGCCCGCAAGAAAATCCGGTCCTGTGATCCCGGATTACAGCGGCGGATCGGGCCACCGCTTAACGTTTAGGGTGCCGACACGAAAGTGGTCGGCAGCACCGGAAAACCCGGGCAAAAGAATAAAGGGAGCCGTCATGATCCATAACGCGATTATCTCTGTGACTGCGTCTTTCGTCCTGTTCGGGGCATGGACCGTCAATCTGGTCAGTTATCATCCGGCCACGGATTCAATCCGCTGGCCCCGCTGAGCAGCAGCTTCGATTGAGAAGTCCTGCACGCGGCTAACCGCTTTTCTCAGCGGTTACGCTTAACGTTGTTGAATTGTGTCTTGTGCGGTCCCGTCGGACATTAACGCCCGTTAGCACTAACGATTAGGCTTGTATCCGCACATACCTCCGCCGCCGCGCGACAGGTGATATCGGTTTTGCGGCAAAGCACGACCGATGCACAACTCTCACGACCGGACTGCCCGCTCGCTGCGCGCGTTTCGAAACGCGCGCAGGCTCGGCTTATTGCGCAGCGTCCGCATTTCGTCCGGACCGGATGCCTGCAATGCGGTGCGATCCCCGGACGAGTATATGGGAAATGTCGTTCCGCGTTTGCCGCTTGCCGGGTGCACGCGCGGTCATTGTAATTCCAAATATGTGCCTTCGGGCACCGATCAGTTGCATCGCCTCTAGGCAACGCAGAAGCCTCGATCCGGCTCTCCCTCCTGACCCGGCAAAGGCAGGCGCACATATCGCCTGTTTGAAGCGCATTGCCATGACCGGACTGTGATCCGTATTATCGATATACCTTCGCGTTATCTCCCAAATGATGGTCCAGCGTGACAGCCCAAGCTCCCGGAATCGGTGACGTCGGCGCGACCGCGCACACCTCGTTTGCCACATGGCTGCGCGGGATCGGCGTGCGCCAGATACGACTCATCACCGGTCTAGTGATGTTCGCCTACATTTTTTCGCATTTCTTCAATCACGCCCTCGGCAATATTTCCTACGACGCGATGGAGACGTGGCTGCGATATCACGTCTGGTTTTGGCGAATTCCGGTCGTCAACGATACGCTCTATTTGGCCGCCATCGTCCATTTCTCGCTCGGCCTGTGGGCACTCTATCAACGGCGCCATTTTCGCTATTCGACCGCCGAGATCACGCAGCTTGTGTTGGGGCTGAGCATTCCGCTCTGGCTCGCCGGCCATCTTGGAGCCGAGCGGCTTAGCGGTGCGCTCTTTGGGCTGCCCCCGTTCAACTACGCTTCGGCGCTCTACACCTATTGGGTCGCGGCGCCCTACAATATCGCCGTGCAATTCATTTCGCTGACGGTGGCCTGGACGCACGCCTGTATCGGTCTCTATTTCTGGCTGCGGCTCAAGTCTTTTTTCGATTGGGCAGCCCCGATCCTTCTCGCCATCGCCATCCTTTTGCCGGCGCTCGCCATGATTGGCGCGCATCATGGCGGACGCGAAGTCGCTCAGCTCGCCGAGGAGTCGGACTGGCGTCAGGAAAACCTGCAGCGGATCGCCCCTGCGCAGGCACGGCTGATCACCCAGATTAGTCTCGTTTATTTTCCCATCGCCTATGGCGCCGCGATCGGGCTGGTATTCGCGGCGCGCGGCGTACGCTCGTTGCGCGAACGCAGGCACGGCATCGTCACGATTTCATATCCGTACCGGCAGGTGCGCGTGCCGAAGGGTTTGAGCGTTCTCGAAGCTAGCCTGAGATTCAAGATTCCGCACGCCAGTGTGTGCGGCGGCCGTGCGCGCTGTTCGACCTGTCGCATCCGCGTTGTGAGCGATCGCAGCAAGCTGCCGCAGCCCTCCGGACGTGAGGCTTTTGTGCTCGAAAGTATTGGCGTTTCCGCAAACCCTTCGATCCGCCTTGCTTGCCAACTGCGCCCCCAGACGGACATCTCTGTCATCCCGATTCTGCCGGCAAGCATGAATGCCGAACTGCTGCGCAAAGGCAGTCACATGAACATCGGCAAGGAGCGCTACATCGTCAGCATGTTCGTGGACATGCGCGGATCGACAAAGCTTGCCGAGGCGCGGCTGCCGTTCGACGTCGTGTTTCTCATCAACCGATTCCTGGGCGCGTGCTCGCAGGCCGCGCTCGACGCAGGCGGCCAGCCCAACCAGTTCGTCGGCGACGGCGTGCTTGCTCTGTTCGGCATCGAAGTCGATGCAAGGACTGCCTGCCGCCAGGCGATCCGCGCGGCGGCAAACGTCGCAGCCAACGTGGACACCATGAACCGCCAGCTCGCGTCGGATCTTCCCGAACCGATCCAGTACGGTATCGGGATTCATGGCGGTGAGGTGATTATCGGCGATATCGGTTTTCAGGATCACACCGTGTTTACGGCGCTTGGCGATCCCGTCAACGTGGCGGCGCGACTCCAGGACATGACGAAGACGCTGGATTGCAAGGCCATTGTTTCCGACGAAGTTTTTGCAACGGCCGGCATTTCCGCGCACTCGCTCTCCCGCACGGAAGTCGCAATCCGCGGCCGTGAAGAGCCGATGATCGTCAGAACGGTGGCCGATCCTGCTGCGCTGGCGACGCTGCTGGAAGCGGAAAGGGTCCAGCTTTCGCAGGCGCGGTCGTTATGAGCGCCAAAGAACCCGGACGAAGATCCGGGCAAGCTTGCAAAGCATCGCCAGCTTTTCGATCAACTCGCTTGATCAGCCCGTCCAAGCGTGTCTGTTGCCGTCCGGTCGATGAGCAGCAAAGCGCGTGCGAAAGCGCCAATCTGCTCATGCATGAGTTCGGTATCCACGACGTCGTGCCCCTGCAGCAACCATCGCGCGTAAAGTATTGGCATAAGGCTGCAGGAATAAACATTGAGCGCCCACCTGTGCACATTTCAGACCAGGCTGCGGCAATTACGCCTTGCCGACCGGCACAGGGCTTGCTTTCTCTAGGGTAGAAAGGGGAAGGCATGGACGCGCGGACAGATTTGCCCGCTGGTTCGGGTATTCGCACGGGCAATGCTGTCCAGCCGCCGTTGTCGCGGTTTCTGGAGCGCTGTCACGAGGAGATCGCCGGGGATAGCAGCGGCGCCGTCGCCGACTACATCCCGGAGCTATCCAAAGCCGATGCCGCCGATTTTGGCATCAGCATCGCAACCATTGATGGCTACGTCTACGAAGTCGGCGACAGCGACGTCCCGTTCACGATCCAGTCGATCTCAAAGGCCTTTGTTTTTGCACTGGCGCTCGAGACGGTCGGGGCGGAACGGGTCGAAAGCGTGATTGGGGTCGAGCCGAGCGGCGAAGCCTTTAATTCGATCCGCCTGCGCGCCGATAACCGGCCTTTCAATCCGATGGTCAATGCCGGCGCGATTGCCTGCTCCGGTCTTATCTACGATGCAGAAGGGAAGGACGCTTTTGGGCGTATCCTTGCAACGCTGAGTGGATTTGCCGGGCGGAAACTCGGCGTGGACGAGGCGGTTTTTGCCTCGGAACGTGCGACGGGAGACCGCAACCGGGCGATTGCTTATCTTTTGCGCAACTATGCCGTCATAAAAGGCGATGTCGACGCCGTTCTGGACGTCTATTTCGGCCAGTGCTCGGTTCTCGTGACCGCGCGCGATATCGCGGTCATGGCGGCGACCCTCGCCAATCGTGGTGTGAATCCGCTGACCGGTGAGCAAATTGTCAGCCCCTACGCGGTTGCGCGCACTTTGTCCGTGATGACCAGCTCGGGTATGTACGACTATGCGGGCGAATGGATCTATCGCGTCGGCATGCCGGCAAAGAGCGGTGTCGGCGGCGGCATCGTGGCGGCGCTGCCTGCGCAACTTGGTCTCGGCACCTATTCACCGCTTCTCGACGGCCACGGAAACAGCGTCCGTGGCTTGCGCGTGTGCGCGGCCTTGTCATCGCACTTCGATCTGCACCTGTTCAACCGCGGCGGCGATGTGAGAAACGGCATCGTCGCTGAATATGACATTGGCGGCGTCGCCTCACGCCGCAACCGGCAGCCGCATGAGCAGCAGATTCTCGACGAGCATCACACGGACTGCCACGTCTATGAGCTCACCGGCGCGCTGACGTTCGGTTCGATCGAGTATCTCTCCCGTCGATTGGTGCAGGGTCAGTCGCGGTCGCAGCTCGTCGTGCTTGATTTTCATCGTGTGCCGACAATTACCAGGGCTGCCGGTCGCCTGCTTGCAGCAAGCCTCGCGGAGCTGACAACGGTCAACACGACGGTGATCCTGTGTGGAATCCGCCCGCAGTCGCCGGTCGACGCGACGATCAAGCCTTTGATCGAACCGCTCTCGAAGCTGCGAAAGTTTCCTGTTCTCGATGAAGCCATCGAGTGGGCCGAAGACCAGATCATCTATCGCTATGGCGGATACGGGCGGCTGCACGATCCGACGACGCTGCCGGAACAGCAATTGCTCGGCGGCCTGGCCGCCGGCGAAATCGAGGCACTTGAAGCGCTGATGACGCCGCGGACTCACCAGGCGGGCCAGCGCATCATCGGCGCCGAAGAGCCGGCATCGTCGCTGTATTTTCTGCAGAGCGGCATGGTGAGCGTGAAGTTGCCGAACGGTGTTCGTCTGGCGACGCTTGTCGCGGGCATGGTGTTCGGCGAAATGGCGCTGCTCGAAGATCGCCGATCCGCAGACGTGTGGGCGGACACCCAGGTTCAATGTCTCGAACTGCCGCTGGCCGCCTATGCCGGCTTTCGCGAGAAGCACCCGCAAGTCGGTGAGCGCATCATCCGCAATCTGGCCGTCCTGCTCGCCAAGCGGCTCATCCTCGCCAATACGAAGATCGACGTGCTGACGTCTTATTAGATTTTCACATCTTCTCGACAAAGCTGTCGACCACACGCTTCTCGCCCGCCTTGTCGAAGGCGATAGTGAGCTTGTTGCCGTCCACAGCCACGACATTGCCGTTGCCGAACTTTTGGTGGAATACGCGCTCGCCCACCGCGAAGGATAAAACCGTGCCAGTCGATTTCGCCACGAGCTCGCCTTCGATCGTGAGCGGCGCGCGACCTTGGCGCGTCGTGCCGCGGCCTCGGGATCGTCCGCCCGGAGAGCGATCAGGCTCTCTCGCATCATCATCAAAAACACCGTCCGGGACGTAACGCGGCTGGCCATTGTCGTAGAAGCCACCCTTACCCTTTCGCGCCTGCGCGCGCTGCCAGCCCGGTGTTGTGTAGCCGGAGCCGAAGGCGCTCATCTCGTCGAAGCGCGATGCGCCATAGCCGGACATTCCGAACCCACCGGCGCCTCCCGCAGCCTCCTTTACCTCTACGTGAGCTTCCGGCAACTCGTCGAGAAAGCGCGAGGGCACGGTCGAAGTCCAAAGGCCGTGGATGCGGCGGTTGGTGGCAAAATAGATCTTGGCGAGCTTGCGGGCGCGCGTAAGCCCGACATGGGCCAGGCGGCGTTCTTCCTCGAGCCCGGCGCGGCCGCTCTCGTCGAGCGAACGCTGATGCGGGAACAGGCCTTCCTCCCAGCCAGGGAGGAACACGCAGTCGAATTCGAGGCCTTTGGCGGAATGCAACGTCATAATATTGACGGCCTGTTCGGACTCCGCGCTGTCACGATCCATCACAAGCGATATGTGCTCGAGGAAACCCTGCAGGTTCTCGAATTCCTCCATGGAGCGCACCAGCTCCTTGAGGTTTTCCAGGCGGCCGGCGGCATCGGCGGAACGATCCTTCTGCCACATATCGGTATAGCCGGACTCATCGAGCACGATTTCCGCGAGTTCGGTGTGCGGCATTGAATCTTTCTTCGTACGCCAGCGTTCGAAGGCCGCCATCAGGTCGCGCAGCGCAAGGCGCGGTTTTGGTTTCATCTCATCGGTGGCAGAGAGCTGGCTGGCTGCCTCGGTCAGCGGGATGCGTCTCTTGCGCGCGTGGTCGTGCAGCATCTGCAGCGTGGCGTCGCCGAGGCCGCGCTTGGGCACGTTGATGATGCGCTCAAAGGCGAGATCGTCGGCCGGTTGCGCGATCACGCGCAAATAGGCGAGGGCGTCGCGAATTTCGGCGCGTTCGTAGAAGCGCGGGCCACCGATCACCCGATAAGGCAGGCCGAGCTGGATGAACCGGTCTTCGAATTCGCGCATCTGGAACGAGGCGCGCACCAGAATTGCGATTTCGTCGAGGGGATGGTCCTCGCCGCGCTCGCGCGCTTGGCGCTGGAGTTGCTCGATTTCCTCGCCGATCGCGCGCGCTTCTTCTTCGCTATCCCAGCCGCCTGTCACCTGAACTTTCTCGCCCAACTCATCCTCGGTTCGCAGGGTCTTGCCGAGGCGGCCCTCGTTGTGGGCGATAAGATGGGAGGCGGCCGCGAGAATGTGTCCGGTGCTGCGATAGTTTCGCTCGAGGCGGATGACCTTCGCACCGGGAAAGTCGTGCTCAAAACGCAGGATGTTGTCGACCTCCGCCCCGCGCCAGCCGTAGATCGACTGGTCGTCGTCACCGACGCAGCAGATGTTTTTGGGATGGCGGGGGGTTGTCGGCCCGGCGATCGCGACGTTCTCGCGTTCGTCATGGCCGGGCTTGTCCCGGCCATCCCGAGTCATGGGCACGGTGTCTGTGCCTTCCTGATCGGGATCACCGGGACTCGGCGCTTCGCGCCGCCCTGGTGATGACGGGGAAAGACCCGCTGTGCTGGATTCCGGGTCCGGCCCTTCGGGCCGTCCCGGAATGACAGCAGTGGATGTCCGTGCAGTCGCCGTCTGGGCCAGCAATTTGAGCCACAGATATTGCGCGACGTTCGTGTCCTGATACTCGTCGACCAGGATGAATTTGAACCGCTCCTGGAAATTCCGTAGCACGTCCGTGTTCTGGCGGAAGAGGCGGATATTCTCCAACAGCAGATCGCCGAAATCGGCAGCATTCAGGGTCTTCAGTCTCTCTTGGTATGCGATGTAAAGCTTCTTGCCTTTGCCGTTGGCAAAGCTCACCGCTTCTCCGGACGGCACCTGCTCGGGCGTCAAGCCGCGATTCTTCCAGCCATCGATCAGCATGGCGAGAACGCGCGCGGGCCATCGTTTTTCGTCGAGCTTCTCGGCTTCAAGGATCATCTTGATCAACCGGATCTGGTCGTCGACGTCGAGAATCGTGAAGTTATTCTTCAGACCGACCAACTCGGCGTGCCTTCGCAGGACTTTCACACCGATCGAATGGAACGTGCCGAGCCATGGCATGCCTTCGACGATCTGCCCCACCATTTGGCCGACGCGATCCTTCATCTCGCGCGCGGCCTTGTTGGTGAAGGTCACGGCGAGGATTTCGGACGGCCGGGCTCGACCGAGGTTGAGGATGTGCGCGATGCGGGTCGTGAGAACGCGCGTCTTCCCGGTTCCGGCGCCGGCGAGGACCAGCACGGGACCATCCAGTGTTTCCACCGCCTTGCGTTGCTCCGGGTTGAGGTCATCCAAATAGGGCGCGGGCCGGGCGCCAAGTGCACGCGCGGCGATGCCGCCTGCAAGCGGTTGCGGGCTCAATGGAGCAGGGTCGTTACGCTTCGGCTCGGCCATGTTGTCCGGTAAAGGGCGGCAATGGCCGCCGGAATGATTCTCTCAATAGCAAAGATGGCATCCGCAAGCGCCAATTTCGAGGCCGGCCCCGCTCTTGTCGGGCTCTCCCCACCGATTTAGCGTCATTTTTCCTGCTTATTTCCACACAGCTTTGGGGGGAACTCCGTGCGACTGAAGGACAAGGTGGCATTGGTTACGGGTGGCGGCCGCGGTATCGGCCGCGATATCGTTTTGGCTTATGCGCGCGAAGGCGCCCATGTCGTCGTCAACGACGTCGACCCAGCGACGGCCGAAGCCACGGCAAGGGAGGCCGCCGGGTTCGGCAGCAAGAGCCTTCCGGTGGTCGCTGATGTCGCCGCGGCTGCCGACATCAATCGTCTCATCGAAACAATCATCAACCAACGCGGCCGCATCGACATTGTCGTCAACAACGCAATGAAGATCGTTCCCGGAAAACTGGAAGCGCTTCCGGAAACGGCCTGGGACACGACGATGAATATCGGACTCAAGGGTGCTTTCCTCGTCAGCCAGGCTGCTGCGAAGCACATGATCGCCCAGAAGTCCGGTAACATCGTCAATATTGCCTCGATCGCCGGCCTTTTCTTACAACTGGGCCGGTGCCTACAGCGTGGTGAAGGCCGGTCTGATCATGTTGACGAAATTGCAGGCGATGGAGTGGGCACCCTACGGCATCCGCGCAAATGCAATCACGCCCGGCTATATCCGCACGCCCGGCACCGAGGCGATGTACGCAGATCCGGAGATCTACGAAGGGCGGCGCAAGGGCGTACCAATGGGACGCGTCGGTTCGGGCGAAGACATCGCGGGGCCGGCGGTATTTCTCGCGTGCGATGAGTCGCGTTACACGACGGGCAGCGTCGTCGGCGCCGATGGCGGACAGGCGGTCGGTTATTTTCTCACCGTGCCGGGCCGTCGGTTCTCCGGCGGTCGGATCGATTGACCCCTACGGGTCATTCCGGGGCGCGCATCGCGCGCGAACCCGGAATCCAGATCTAGCTCCGCCTGTGCATCTGGATTCCGGGTCCGGCGCCTACGCGCCGTCCCGGAATGACGGATTGGCGCGCCCGGTCATGAGGATGCACCACTCTCCGCTCATGCCCGCGAAAGCGGGCATCAAGGGAGGGAGGAAGATGGCGTCAGCAATATTTGCACTGGATCCCCGCTTTCGCGGGGATGAGCGGGAGAGGCTAGGCAGACCTATAAATCCGGCTGCTCTGTGCTAGAGAGTCGCCGACTTTCACTCGTCCGGGAAATTAGGCGTTGGATACGCAAGTCATTATTGTCGGTGCCGGACCGGTGGGCTTGACGCTGGCGATCGATCTTGGCCGCCGTGGCGTGCGCTGCATTCTTCTCGAACAGAAAGAGGCGCCGCAGTTTCTCCCCAAAATGGAGCGGTGCAACGCGCGCACCATGGAGATCTACCGCCGCCTGGGCATCGCGCAGACAATACGCAAGGCAGGTTTCCCGCGCGATGTGCCGATGGATGTTTTCATTGTGACATCGCTCGTCGAGCCGCCGCTTTTGCATTTGCCATATCCATCGGTCGCGCAGGCGCAGGCAGAGATTGCCGCATGTGCCGACGGCTCGATGCCGCTCGAGCCCTATCAACTCATATCGCAGTACACGCTCGAGCCGCTGCTCAAGTCAGTCGCGGAAACTTTGCCGACCGTTGATGTGCGTTACGGGCACCAGTTCATCTCATTCGAGCAGGACGACACCGGCGTGCGTGCCCGCATCAAGCGCGGCGATTCGACGACAGAACTGAGTGCGCAGTATCTTGTAGGATGCGACGGAGGATCGAGTGATGTGCGTCGCCAGCTCGGGATCAAGCTGCAAGGCGACGCCAATCTCCTGCAATTAAGGCAGGCGCTCTATCGTTGCGACGATCTATTCGAGCGAATCCCGATCGGCAAAGGCCGGCACTATCACGTCGCCGACGCGCATTCGACCTTTCTGATCGTACAGGACTCGACCCGTCACTTTACCCTGCATTCGGTTGTCGACAGCGACGATGACATGAAGACGATGTTCGAGCGGACGATTGCCATGCCGGTCGAGTACGAGATGCTGTCCTGTGCGCCGTGGCGACAGAATTTGCTGTTGGCCGACCGCTATGGTCATGGGCGCGTCTTTCTTGCCGGAGACGCGGTCCATCTTGTGATCCCAACAGGCGGGCTCGGAATGAACAGTGGGGTCGGCGATGCCGTCGATTTATCGTGGAAGCTGGCGGCGACGCTGGAAGGGTGGGGCGGACCGGCCCTTCTGGCTTCCTACGAAATCGAACGCCGGCAAATCGGTGCGCGCAATGTTGAAGCCTCGCGGCACGCATCGCGCGGCCGACGGGCCTGGCGTGCGGCCTACGAGCCCAACATCCGCGACAAGACACCAGAGGGCGCTACAACCAGGGCGAACCTCAGCCGTATCGCCGATGTTGAACAGCGCAAGAGCAATGAAATGATAGGAGCGGAACTCGGCTATCGTTATGCAGATTCACCGATCATTTTTCCCGAAGTAGGGGACGCGCCGGAAACGAATTTCATGACATACGTGCCGACATCGTGGCCGGGTGCGCGGCTGCCGCACGTCTGGCTTGCCGACGGCACGGCGCTGCATGGCCGCATCGGCGACGGCTATACGCTCCTGTGTCTTGCCGGTGCGCGAACGAACAGCACCACGCTTGCAAGCAGATTTGCCTCCTACGGTGCACCGTTTGCGGTCGTTGAAATTGATGACGAACATGCGCGCGATATTTATGCCCGCGATCTGCTGCTGGTGCGGCCCGATCTCCATGTGGTCTGGCGCGGCAACAGCTTGCCGGATGATCCCGCAAAACTCGCAGCACTGGCCACAGGACATTGAGATCTGCGAACCGACCTGCATTATCCGCTCGTCCCCGCGAAAGCGGGGACCCAGGGCGGCAATCTTGTGACTCCGTATCTGCGAACTGGATTCCCACTTTCGCGGGAATGAGCGGAGAGGGGACTGAGGGGTTTTAATGCCAAAGAAACTCGTACTGACGCTGGCGTGTGGCGACTATGAAATTGTCCGCCCGCTCCTCAATGAAAAAGTCGAGGCCGATGGTGTGGATCTGACGATCCTGACCGAGATGGATTCGGCTACCCGTCATTGGCGCTTCTTGCGCAACGGGGAATTCGACGTGGCGGAGGTTTCCGCGTCATCATATCTGGCGGCACGCGATAACGGCATGCCATTCCGCGCCATTCCGGTCTTTCTGCATCGCCGTTTCCGGCATGGCTTCATGTTCATCAACACTTCGAAAGGCATTATGAGGCCCGCCGACTTGCGCGGACGAAAAATCGGCGTGAAAACAATGATGACGACTGCTGTGCTGTGGATGCGCGGCATTCTCCAACATGAATACGGCGTGCCGCTGAACACCGTCGAGTGGGTTGCGGAAATCGAGGACGATGTGAAGATCACATTGCCCGCGGATATAAGATATTCCTGCTTGCCCAATGACAAATCGGTCGAAACCATGCTGGCCGAAGGTGAGCTCGACGCGGTTTTTCATTCCGATCTGATCAAGCCGTTTGTCGCCGGGGATGCGCGCGTCGCGCGCCTGTTTCCGGACCACAAGGCCGAAGAGGAGGCCTATTATCGGAAGACCGGTATTTTCCCGATCATGCATGTTCTCGGTATCCGTCAGGCTCTGGCGGAGGAGTATCCATGGCTCGCCGTCAACCTGTTCCAGGCCTTCAACAAGGCGAAAAACATTGCCATGAAGCGCATAGCCAATCCACGCATCGTTCCACTCGCCTGGTATCGTGACGCGTGGGAGGAGCAGGAACGCATTCTCGGCTCTGATCCTTGGGAATACGGACTGACGGAGAAGAACTGTAAGGTTCTCGAGACGCTCGTCGGTTATTCACACGAGCAGGGCTTGATCAAGAAACGGCCGACGCTCGAACGACTTTTCCTCGGTGTCGACCAGGGCCGCAAACGGGGCAGCGAGTTTCGTATCTAGGAAAGTGCTGTCATGGCCGGCATGAATTTGAGGCTGGTACCCCTCTCAGCTGTTTGCTCGGGGATGACTCTGAAATTGGGCAACGCCTTTCACAGGTCATGGCCGGGCTTGGCCCAGCAATCCATGATGACTCTCTACAAGTGCGGCCGCACGTAAGGCCACCTATGCTGCCGCTCATCATGGATGCCCGGGTCGAGCCCGGGCATGACGCAGAGAATGTGGCAGCGTTCTGACGAGCCGAAATAATTGGAGGATTCATGTTCGTGCCACCGAAATCATTGACTCTTGCTTTTGCATTGCTGTGCGGCTTTTCCCTCGCGCACGCGCAGGACAAAGTCTGGAAGCATGGCATCCTCGAAGCCAAAAGCGACGCAGGCTTCATCGCGATGGTCGCCAAAGGCGGCTTCGCCGCCAAGCGCGGTCTGAAAGTCGAGATCCTCCAGATCAAAGCCGGCGCCACGTTGATGAAGGCTTTGCTGTCAGGGGAAATTGACAGCGTCGATATGGGCGCGGCGGAATCGATCGTGGCTGGTGTGCGCGGGACCGGCGTCAAGATCGTCGGATGTACCTGGCCGGGCGTGCCACAGGTTGTTCTCGCCAAGGCGGACATCAGCACCCTCGCCGATCTCAAGGGAAAGACGGTCGCCATTTCTTCGCCGGGATCGCTGCCGGACTTGCTGTTTCGCGGAATGCTTGATGCCGCAAACGTTCCCTTTGCAGACGTGAAACTGGCGACGCAGGGTGCTGATCTCGACCGCTACAAATCGCTGGTCGCGGGTATCACCGATGCGGCAGTGGTCTCAAATGAGTTCGAAGCCGTCATGCCACCCAACATCAAGGTGCTCGCCAAAGGCGGCAATGCCGTGCCCAAATTTATCCGATTGTGCGTGGCGACCAGCAGCAAGGTCCTGACCGAACGGCGCGACGATCTCGTTAAATTCGTCGCGGCGGAAATGGAAGCTTACAAATATGCAGCGACGCATCGTGACGAAACGGTCAAGGTGGCTCATGAGATGACCAACGCCAAGCCGGACGACAAGCGAGCGGAATTCATCGCCGATCAGGCCATCCGCGAGAAGCAGATCGATCCAACGCTGGCAATTCCGGTGGATCGGATCGACTGGATGCAGCAATTGTTCGTCAAAGCCGGTGTCATTCCGAAGGCGGTGCCGACCTCCACTCTGATCGACGCGAGCGTGCGCGACGAAGCGGCCAAACTCGCCGGACAGCACTGACTGCCCGCCTTCCGCTCGTCCCCGCGAAAGCGGGGGCCCAGGGGAACGAGCTTCGACACTCCAATTGGCGCTCTGGATTCCCGCTTGCGTGGGAATGAGCGGACAACTGATGTCAGCGATCAGTCTTTCTGCGGCATCGCTATCCGGCGGCCGGCGGCTTCCGGGCGCGGCAATTGCGAGTGCGCGGCCTTCATCCGTGCAAGCGCGCGCATGATCGAGGCTGGAAACGGCGCGACTTTCTTCTCCGTCATATCGACGTGCAGCGTCATGTTTTCCGAGGTGGCTGACACCCAACCCTCGGTCGCGTGAAACAATTGCTCGAAATAGTGGAAGCGCTTCGAATCATAGTCGAGCAATTGGAACGTCACCCGCACCGGATCGCCTTCCTGCAACTCGCGGACATAGCGCACATGGACTTCGGCGGTGAAAGTCGAATGCCGATGGTTTTTCATATACTCAGCGCCAATGCCGATCAGTTCGTAGACCTCATCAACTGCACGGTCGAACAGCACATTGTAGTAGGCCATGTTCAGATGGCCGTTGTAGTCGATCCATTGCGGTTCGACCCGCATCAGTGATGATACGAAGGGCGCAAAGAAGACCGGTTCGAGATCGGTGCGGTCCAGCATCTGCTCAGGCCGAAATCGGATAAACAGCTTTTTCGCCGCTCAGTACACGTGCAACGTCGCTCGCGCACTTGGTCTGCAACTCGTCGAGCGCTTCGATCGAATAGAAGGCAGTGTGCGGAGAGATAATGACGTTGTCGCGGCCCAGAAGTGGTGAATCCTTGGCGAGCGGCTCGGCGGCCACCACATCGAGTCCGGCGCCGCCGACCTGGCCGGAATCGAGTGCGGCGACCAGTGCCGGCTCGTCGATCAAGGGCCCGCGCGCGGTGTTCACGACATAAGCCCCCTTCTTCATTTTGCTGAACGCATCGGCGTTCAACATCCCGCGCGTGGCCGGCAGCAAGGGCGCGTGCACGGATACATAGTCGGAGGTCTTAAGAAGCATATCGAGGTCGACGTTCTCTACCGCGGCGGCCTTGAAAGCTTCGGGCTTGGCGAATGGGTCATAGGCAATCACCTTGATCCCAAATGCCTGTGCCTTGGGCGCAACCAGCCGCGGAATGTGACCGAAGCCGATAAGACCGAGCACAGTCCCTTCAATGCGGCGGATTGGCACGACGGCCGGCATTTCCCAGCGGCCGCCCTGCACCAGCTTGTTGGACAAGGGAATCTTGCGGATCAGCGCCAACAGGAGAGCCATGGCGTGGTCGGATACTTCCCGGATGCAGTAATCCGGCACGTAGTTGACCGAGATGCCTTTCTCCTTGGCGGTGACCAGATCAATATTGTCGACGCCGAGCCCGAACCGGCCGATCGCCCTGCAGCGGGTCAGCTGCAAGAGCACATCCCGCGTGAGCTTCGCGTAGGTCACAAGAACCGCGTCGGCGTCCCGGGCAACGGCAACAATATCGTCGGCATTGACGCTCTTGGACATCCGATAGGTTGGGTTGAGCCGCGCCAACGCCGCCTTGGCCGGATCGAGGGAGGGGAAAACACTATCGGTCACAGCAATAACAGGGCCGGCCATCACACGCTCCGAAGTCAATTAGGCGCGGCAAGCTACGACAGCGGCTCTTGCGCGTCCATCGGGCAAGCCCATCGGTGTCCACGATTTCAAAGGCTTAGCAGATTAACCAAATATTAACGACGCGCACGCGCGGCGGCTCTCTTGGACTATCCTGATAAAAAAATATGGAGGCGGCGATGCTTGGCTTAGTGGCTCGAGGAACGTACGTGGTCGTTCTCGCGACGATGATCGTCGCCTGGGTCGTTTCATTTAACAAACTCGATACCCAGCCCAGCCAGGCCACTTGGCACATGTATTCCTGAAGGCCTTCTTTGGTGGATGTCGTGAACGCCCGCCTCAGGTTGCGAGAAAATCTTCGACTTCTTCAAGAAATTTTTCCCAGGCCGGCTCGCCCGCGAGCAGAACGTGATTGTCGCTTTCCAGCGTCACCAGGCGGGCGTTGGGGATAGAAGCGGCAAGCAGGCGTCCCTGCTCGAGCGGAACGACGTTGTCGTGCCGCGCATGCAGCACCAAGGTCGGCACTTGAACCTTCGGCAACAGACTCGCGACGTCAATTTCGTGGCACGCGACACGAATAAGCGCGCCGTTTTCGGCTGTTGTCGTCATGCGTTGCAGGTCAGCAAACCATTTGTTCTGCTCCGGCGTCCCGTTGGGAATAAATAACGAGCAGAAGGCACGCATGAATGCCGAATGCTCATCACCCCAGCCGTGCTGCATCAGCGAGAGGAAGAGATTGGCTTTGGCAACCTCATCGGGGGAGCCACGTTTGTTGCGCCCTTGTGCGTAGCCGCCGTAGAGAATCAATTTTGTGACTCTTTCCGGATGAGCCGCGGCATAGGCAGCCGCAACGGCGGCACCTTGCGAGATTCCGAGAATGGCGAATCGATCTGTCTTGACGGCATCGACGACGGACTCGAAATCGCGCATGAAGCCGTCGAACGAAAATTCCGCCACCTCGCGATCCGACAAGCCCGTGCCACGGGTGTCGTATCGAATGAGGCGATTTTTCTCCGCCAGGCGATGAAGCAGCGGCGACCACACCGGGCTTTCCCAGTCGTATTCGAGGTGCGTCAGCCAGTTCGCAGCCTTGATGAGGGGAGGGCCGTTCCCGACTTCGGCGTATGCGATGTTGATGTTGTCGGCAGATCGACAGAACGCAATCTCTTGCTTGTGTGCGAATCCAGATAAGCGGCCGGCTGCGTCCGCCGGTTTTCCTCCCTGCAGAACCTCGCCAACAAAGCGGATGCCCTTCCGCGGAATTGTACGCACGAGCTCTTGTTGCTCGCCACTGTCGCCAATTGCCTTTCGTACAGCATTGATACGGCTGTCGAGCGTTGAATCCGAAACAATGCGACCGCCCCATACCGACGCGATCAGATCGTCCTTGCTGACGACACGATCGCGGTTCTGGATGAGGTAAACCAGCACGTCGAAAACCTGCGGCTCGATCGGAACGATCGTGCCACGCGCGCGCAATTCCCGGCGCTCGCCGTCGAGCGCGAATTCCTTGAATGAAAACAGCACGTTGTCGCCCGCAACTACCAGAAAAAGCGACTATATCTCAGCTTCTCATCGATGAGAAATCAACCGCACCTTCGCGACAAATCAATCGTTTCACAAGGACTGCAAGCAAAGTGATCGGCACGCTTGAAGCATGTCGGAGCCATCAGACCGCGCACCAGTCAGCTCGAAACGGATTGGCCTGTGGCCGCGCTTGCTTGCCGTCATAACGACATTTAGATCCTGGTGTTCCGCGCAGGCCCGTACGAAGCCGTTTCGGATCAATCGATTTCACTGATCCGAACGCATGTCTTATGCTTCCGGCACGCCTGCCTTGCGCAGACCGTCATAGTAGCGATCAATTCCCATGTCGCCGCTGAATGGATGCATGGTTCGAACAAACGCGACTGAGAAGTTTGGTCTCATCCGAGTGACTTCGGCGACATAACGCCGCGCCTCTTCGTGTCGTCCCAGTTGCCCCAACGCCGCAATCAAAATCGCATAGCGGGACCATTGGAAGCTCGGCTGCGCTAACGCCTTCAAGGCAAAATGAACCGCTGCTTCGTCGTCGCCAATCAAATACTTGGCTTCGGCAGTTCGCACGAGATACGAGCCCATGTTTGGATCGTGAGGACTGAGACGAATCGCGGATTCCAAATGCGGAAAGGCCTTTTGTGGATTCCCCGAAAACACGAAGGCAGCGCCGAGTCCGTAATGTGCGAGAGCCAGACTCGGATTGAGATCCAATGCGACCTCCAGTTCGGAAATTGCGGCAGCATAGTCCCGGCAGAGATAGCGGATTCGTCCCAGCGTACAATGCGCGCCGGCATCGTCGCGATCGAGCGCGACGGCTTTTTTCGCCGATTCGAGAGCGCGGTCGCGATTGTCATCATCCTGCTGAATGAAGCCGTAGACCACTTCATAGTAATAAGTCTCGGCCATGGCGGAATAGGCGGGTCCTAGATCGGGATCGATGGCAATCGCGCTTTCAAAAAGCGTACGTGCCTGCACCAGATCGTCACGCGTGTATCGATAGAGATGGAACATGCCGCGCTGGTAAACGCTCCACGCGTCGACACTGTCCCGCTGCTTGACGCGCGCCCGGTCGCGTTCTGCCCGGCTCAGTTCCGGTTCAATGCCGCCAACAATTGTCTGAGTAATTTCATCCTGCACAGCAAAAATATCGGAGAGGGCGCGGTCGTAGCTGCGTGCCCAGACATTGCTGCGGCTGTTTCTGTCAATAAGCTGCGCTGACACGCGAATTTGATCGCCGGAGCGGCGGATGCTGCCCATGAGGACATAACGAACACCAAGCTCACGGGCGATCGCGTCGGGAGCGATGTCCTTGCTCTTGTACGCAAAGGTCGAACCGCGTGCGATGACGAAAAACCAGCGTACGCGCGACAGAGCGGTAATGATCTCTTCCGTAACGCCGTCGACGAACGAATCCTGTTCCGGATCGCCGCTCATATTGGTGAAGGGGAGAACGGCGATCGACGGCCTTCGAGGAACCGTGAGCGCGGCGGCTTGATGTTCTCCCGCGACATTCACCGGTGCGACGAAGCGAACACCCTTTCTTGCGAATGTACGGATAAGGTTCTGCTTTTCCCCGGTGTCGCCGATTGCCTTTCGCGCGGCATTTATCCGGCTGGTAAGGGTCGACTCCGAAACTATTCGGCCGCCCCACACGGACGCAATGAGGTCGTCCTTGCTGACCACGCGATCGCGATTTTCGACGAGGTAGATCAAAACATCGAAAACCTGCGGCTCGACGGCCACAAGCTGATTGCTCCGGCGCAGCTCCCGCCGTTCTGTGTCGAGCAAACAATCTTCGAAGCTTATCTGCAATGAGCGTTCTATTGATGCCTAGATCCACAGCGGCTGCAGGTCTTGCGCGGTATGCTGGCCAAAGAACCGCCGAATTTCGTCAAGACTAAGTGCGGGCCTGATACGCCTCGCTTCGCGCAGTGCCGTGCGCGCTTCACCCTCGCGATTGAGCTTCAGAAGCACCCAGGCAACAACGACACGAGCCGTGTACAAGCGGCCATCACGCCGTGCCGCCGCCGACGCCTCCGCCAACGCTTCCTCGAAACGACCTGCGCGCCCGAGCGCGTAGGCGAGGATCATGCTCCAAAAGGTCAGGCGAAAATCCTTGGGACTCGATCGCATGCCGAACTTCATACTTTGGATGCCTTCATCGAAGCGACCAAAAAGAACGAGCGACGCGCCGAGCGCCACGTGCGCCTGTGCGTTGCTCGGGTCAAGCACCAGCGCGCGTCTCAACAGCTCGACGCCGCGCTCATGTTCTCCAATGTCGGCGAACGCACAACCGGCGAATCCAAGGACATCGGAGGCATTCGGATCTATGGCGATTGCGCGTTCCGCCTCGTCGCGTGCGCCCTTCCTGGCACCGTCGATATCCGGGACAAGCGAAAGGTTGGCACCGAAGGCATTGACCAGCGCCAGAAATGCGCGCGCCAACGCGAAGTCGGGATCGATTGCGAGCGCGTGGCGCACCCTGCCCAGGGCCTGGGCGACGGACTCTTCATTCCAGCCCTGGACGGCGATTGCGCCTGCGGCCTGACGAAAATGCGACCAGGCATCGACACTGTCGATCCTTCGTCGCCTGACCACCGAGAGATCGGCTTTGGTCAGTGCCGGCTCCAGTTCGACTATGATGCGACGGGCAATCTCGTCCTGAAGATCGAGCGTGTCGCCGCGCTTGACGTCGTAGCGCCCTGCCCATAACTGGCTACCACTCTCGGCCTCGACGAGCTGCACGGTGATTCGGACACGTTCGCTTGAACTGCGCGCGCTGCCGGTGACGACGTAGCGAACGCCCAATTCGGCACCGATCTGACGCGAGTCGGCACGCTGCTGCGTGTACGCAAATGATGAAGCGCGCGCGATGACGAAGAATCCCGGCACGCGCGCCAGCAAGGCGATAATGTCTTCCGTGAGACCGTTGGTGATCAATTCCAGTGCGCGGTCATCCGACATATTCTCGAATCGCAGGACCGCGATCGAAGGACGGTCGGCGATGAGCGGCGGATGAGCGTCAGCAGTCTTGCTGTTGGTAGCGCTAGCGATTTCGTCGACCGCGGGTTGGCGTTCTTCCTGGATGTCGCCCACAAATCGAAAGCCCTTCCGCGCGGACGTACGGATCAGGCGCTGCTCCTTGCCGCTGTCGCCGATAGCCTTGCGCACCGCATTGATTCGGCTGTCCACCGTAGACTCCGAAACGATTCGGCCGCCCCACACGGACGCAATGAGGTCATCTTTGCTGACCACGCGGCCGCGGTTTTCAATCAGATACACCAGAAGATCGAAAACCTGTGGCTCAATGGATACCGGCGCGCCATCCGCGCGCAGCTCTCGGCGCTCGCAGTCGAGCGCAAAATTATCAAACAAAAACAGCACGTTGCGCCCCGCATCGCCGCTGCCAAATCATACCGGCTGGGCCGTCTAAAGCGAAATCAAGACTTCCTCAAGGACAAATCAAGCGTGGCTCAAAGCATTTAGCGGGCGAAAGGCGCATCCATGCGGCCAGAAAACGAACGGAGCGTGGCGTGCAGCACGAAACTGTCCATCGACGAGACAATGGGGTCGGCGACATCGATCGCTGGCACCAGGAGGTGCTCAGCCGGCGCGCTCAGACCAGAACGCGTTTCTTTCGCGTGGCTCGACCACTGATCGGGACCTTGGCGATCATAGCGGCCTACATTTCCGCGGTGCGGCTGGTGTCGCCGTTGCCTGCGGCTGCCGAAGTGCCGGAGGCGATTGCGGCCCCCGGCGAAATTCCAGTCGCTACTGTTCATGCAGTCGGCGCACAGGTCTATGAGTGCCAATTCAATTCAACCGGAAAACTCGTTTGGCAGTTTCGCGAACCGATCGCGACATTGTTCATCGCCGGGAAAACGGTTGGCCGCCACTACGCAGGCCCGACCTGGAAAATGAATGATGGTAGCGCGGTGAGCGCCAAGGCGGTCGCTCGCGCGCCCGG
Source organism: Pseudolabrys sp. (assembly GCA_036519515.1). GTDB lineage: Bacteria > Pseudomonadota > Alphaproteobacteria > Rhizobiales > Xanthobacteraceae > Pseudolabrys. The sequence continues at coordinate 21,754 of DATDLC010000056.1, forward strand.
TGCCAGTGCAGACGACATTCCGCTCCTCAAGCTCGAAGCCACCGCACGGCACAGCACGGGAAAACTAAACAACGTCACGACGATCCAGCGGTTGAACACGAAGGGCGGCAGCATCGATACGGCGTGCGATTCATCAGGCGCATTCCTGAGCGTGCCTTACACCGCAGACTACGTTTTCTACAGGAAGGCGCCGGATCAATCGAATTGATCCGGCGAAGTGGAGGATGTGATGCACATCGACAAAATCAGACGCCGCAGCAACGGCACGATCGACATAGATTTCTATCGCGACGAAGCCTTTCTTCTTCGGAGGGCGGCGACGAACAAATTCTTCAGGCGCATCAGGCGTGCTGGCCGGCCGCTCATCGGCGTTGCGACGATCATCGCCAACTACGCTTTGCTGACGCCGCGCGAACCGCTGCCGCCAAGCACCAGCTCGATATTTGTATCGGCCGAAGTCCCATTACTGCCGACCGAACCGAAAAAATAATTGACCGAGGAAGAAAGGAAAAACGCTATGGGAAGAGTCATTGCGCTCTTATATGGCCTCGTGGCCTATGTCGCGTTCGCCGCAACGATCGTTTACGCAATCGGCTTTGTCACCGGATTGGTGGTGCCGAAGACGATCGACTCCGGTCCCGCCGGACCGCCGATGCAGGCCATCATCATCAACCTGCTGCTGATGTCGCTGTTTGCCGTTCAGCACAGCGTCATGGCACGGCCCCAGTTCAAGAAATGGTGGACGCGTATTGTGCCGGTTTCCGTTGAACGCAGTACCTTCGTCCTGTTCTCAAGTCTGGCGCTGGCGCTTTTGTTCTGGCAGTGGCTGCCGATCCCCGCCGTGGTGTGGGAGGTAACCAACCCGCAAGTCGCAACCTCACTGTTGGGGCTGAGCCTGTTCGGTTGGGTTCTGGTGTTCATCAGCACCTTCCTGATCAACCACTTTGAGCTATTCGGTCTGCATCAAGTTGCTAACAATCTCGTCGGCAAACCGATGCCGGCGATGCATTTCAAAACCCCGCTGCTCTATAACCTGGTGCGTCACCCGATCTATCTCGGCTTCATCATCTTCTTCTGGGCGACGCCGATGATGACTGCGGGCCATCTCCTATTTGCCGCGGTAACAACGGCCTACATCTTCGTCGGGATCGCGCTCGAGGAGCTTGATTTGATCGCGTTGTTCGGTGACGAATATCGCCATTACCGGAAAAGAGTATCGATGATCGTTCCCTTCCTCGGGAGGTCGTCGTAAGGCGGGGCCGGCGCGTGGCGGCACAACCGATCACGGCGGTTGTCCCCGCAACCCCGCCACCGCCGGCCTCGTTTCACCCGTTACCTGTCCTCTGCTAACGTTCGCCAAACGGACCAACAGAGGACAGTCGTATGGTGTTGGCGCAAGCCGCTGCCGAGCAAAAGACCCGAAATCCTGCAGCAATCAGGAAAGCGGTGGCCGAGCTGACCGCCGCCTTCGGCAACCGCGTGATCACATCGCAAGCGGTACGTGAGCAGCATGGCAACACCGTTACCTGGATTGCCAATCAGCCGCCCGACGCCGTTGTCTATCCGCAGAGCACCAACGAGGTTCAGCAGATCGTCCGGATCTGTGCGGCGAATGGTGTGGCGGTTATCCCCTTCGGAGTCGGAACCTCACTTGAGGGCCACGTGAATGCGCCGATTGGCGGTGTTTCGATCGATTTCCGCGACATGAACCGAATTATCGCCGTGCACGCGGAGGATCTCGATTGTGTCATCGATCCCGGCATTACGCGAAAGGCGCTGAACGAGCAGCTGCGCGATAGCGGTCTCTTCTTTCCCATAGATCCCGGTGCGGACGCTTCGCTCGGTGGCATGGCGGCCACCCGCTGTTCCGGAACAAATGCCGTGCGCTACGGCACGATGAAGGACAATGTCATCGCGCTCAAAGTTGTTCTGGCGAACGGCGACGTGATCGACACTGCGCGCCGTGCCAAGAAAACGTCGGCCGGTTACGACCTCACGCGCCTTATGGTGGGTTCGGAAGGCACTCTCGGGGTCATCACCCAACTGACGCTGAAACTTTCCGGCATCCCGGAAGCGATTTCCGGCGGAACCTGTCCATTTCCCTCGGTTGAGGCTTGCTGCAATACGGCCATCCATACGATTCAGTCCGGAATCCCGGTAGCGCGAATTGAGCTTCTGGACGCCTTGCAGGTGCGAGCGTGCAATCTCCATTCGAATCTGGGTCTTCCGGAGACCCCGATGTTGTTCTTGGAATTCCACGGAACGGAGGCCTCGGTCGCCGAGCAATCCAAACGCTTCGGAGAAATTGCAGCTGAAATTGGGGGCGGTCCTTTCACCTGGACCACACGGCCCGAGGAGCGCACGCGTTTATGGGAAGCGCGACATCACGCGGCACTATCGAATTTCGCGCTACGGCCTGGCGCAGCAATGGTGGCTACTGACATCTGTGTACCGATCTCGCGGTTGGCAGAATGCGTGACTGAAACGCAACGCGACATAGAGGCGAGCCGCATCCTCGCGCCGATTGTCGGCCACGTCGGCGACGGTAACTTCCATCTGACGTTGTTGGTCGATATGGACGATGACGATGAGGTAAACCGCGCAAAGGCTCTGTCGGAGCGGCTGGTTGAGCGGGCGCTTGCAATGGACGGAACCTGTACCGGCGAGCATGGGGTGGGCCAAGGCAAGATGAAATACCTCGCCGCCGAGTATGGGGTGGCGGCGCTGAACGTTATGGCCTCGATCAAGCGGGCGCTCGACCCTCATAACATTATGAATCCGGGGAAGATTGTCGCGCTTTCCTGATGTGGCGACATAGATTTGCCGCCAAAATCGCCAATATAGTTTCATAACTGGCTGAGGGTCGCGCCGGATGCAGCTTCGGCGCCGGAGCGGGTTTTGCAAACTACCCTGCTTGGATTAGCGATCGCGATCATTCTGGCGCTTCTGGCGGCGCTGGTCGGTCCGCTGCTGATCGATCTGGGCAACTATCGCTCCCTGTTCGAGGCGGAAGCGCGTCGCCTGACTGGTGTCAACGTTCGCGTGAGCGGAGCCATCGATGCGCGGTTGTTACCGTCGCCCCGCCTCACCTTGCATGACATTGCGGTTGGTGAAGGTGGCGAGGCGATCCGGGCCCGCTCGCTCGACGTCGAGTTCGCCCTCGGCTCCTTGATGCGCGGGGAGTGGCGCGCCACGGAGATGCAGCTTGCAGGCCCCCAGGTCAGCCTTGGCCTGGACGCGTCAGGTCATATACGTGCGCCGAGCCTGGCGGTTGCGTTCAGGCCCGATGATCTTTCGATAAGCCGCCTCCGAATCGAGGACGGAACGATCACGCTCACGAATGCCGGAAATGACGCGAGCGTTACGCTCGGGCGCGTTTCGTTCAATGGTGAAGTTCGGTCGCTTGTCGGTCCCATGAAAGGCGAGGGCAGTGTGACCGTGGCGGGCAAACTTTATCCCTACCGGCTTACAACGAACCGTTTGGCTGACGACGTTTCGATGAGGCTGCGTCTCAATGTCGATCCGGTTGAATATCCGCTCAATATTGAGGCCGACGGGTTGCTTGCCTTCGCTGCGGGCGAGCCGCGTTTCGAAGGGATGTTGAGCATGTCGCGGCCTGTCGGGATCGCGGGACGAAACGCGAGCGAACCGGCGCAAGCTTTGACGCAGCCGTGGCGGATCGGCGGAAAGATCAAGGCGACCGGACAATCGGCCCTGATGGAGAACGTCGAGTTCCAGTACGGTTCGGAAGAGCAGGGGCTCAAGCTCACCGGCGTTGCCGATCTGAAATTCGGGCGCAGTCCGCGTTTCCAAGGCGTTCTGTCTGGACGGCAGATTGACGTTGACCGCGCGGTTTCCGGCGCCGGTGGGACAAGCCAGTCGCCTGCCGCGATCATGCGAAAACTTGCGGAATTAGGGACTGCCGCGTTTCGTACCACGCTGCCGGTGCAACTCGGCGTCGGCATCGATCTGGTTACGCTCGGCAGGAACAGCATCCAGAACTTGCGCGGCGATATAAGCAGTAACGCCGATGGATGGACTCTCGACCGTTTCGAATTCCGCGCTCCTGGAGCGACCCAGGTACGCGTCAGCGGTCGTCTCGCGGTTGACGCGAATGGCGTCGCTTTTGCGGGGCCTGCCGAGATCGACGCATCCGACCCGAAGATTCTGGCGGCATGGCTTGAGGGCCGCGGCGATAGTCAGCAAGGTGATCTTCGGCCAATGAGCCTGCGCGGCGACCTCTCTCTCTCCTCAGAGAAGATAGGGGTCGACCGGTTGAGGCTGGAGTTCAACCGCCAGCCTCTGAACGGACGCTTCGCCTATTTTCTGCCTTCCGGCAATCGCTCGGCCAGGCTCGACGCTGAATTGAAGGCGGCTCAATTCGATTTCGATGCAGCTCTCGATTTTGGCAAGGCATTGCTTGCTGGATCGGTCCTGGAGCGCCCGCGCGCGATAAGTCTCGAAGCCGACATCGGCCGTGCGACATTTGCCGGCATTGAGGCCGCTGATGCGCACGCGCGCGTAAAGGTGGATGGCGATGGCTTGCAGATCGACCGCCTGTCGGTCGGCGATTTTGCAGGAGGGAATTTTGCCGCGAGCGGGCGCATCGAAACAGGTGGGCATGCGCCGCGCGGCACACTGTTGCTCGATTTTGAAGCGAAGCAAACAGCCGGCCTTGCGGGTATGGCCGCGAAACTCGCTCCGGAAGGAACGCGGCCAATCGTCGGGCTGCTTGAGCGTTTCGGGCATGGCAAATTGCACGCCAAACTCGATGTGACCGGCGATGACAAGTCCCCGGTTACGGACGCGCAATTGGTGCTGACCGGGGACCTTGACGATCTACGCATCGACGCACGCGCGCGGGCGCGCGGCGAATGGACCAGACCATCTACGGCAAACATTCGCGTCGACGCTGCCATGGACGCGGCGCGGGGCGCGCAGTTGGTAAATCTCATCAATCTCGAACGCGTGGTCGCCGCCGGAAACGGCCCGGGCCAGCTGAAAGTCCAGCTGACAGGACCAATGAATGGGGACATGACGTTCGACATGCAATTGTCCGCGAATGGTCTGTCTGCCCGCGCGAACGGAAGTGGCCGCTATTCAGAAGCTCAAGGAATGAAAGGCGCGGCCGGATTGCAAGTGAACGAAGCCGACCTGCGGCCATTGCGGTCGACAACCGGCACGGGTGGTGGGCCGCTCCCGTTCAGAATGAAGTCGCGTGTCTCCCTGGCCGCGGGAGCGATGAACTTCGACGACATCGACGCGAAGGTAGGCGGATCCACTGTTCGCGGCCGCCTAACAGTGGGGCACGCAACGCCACGTAGGATCGACGGAACGATCGAAGCCGACGTGGCCGATGTTCCGGCGCTCATTGGTCGTGCAATCGGCCTGCAATCGCAAGCCCCGGGCAAGGGCACCGCCTGGAATTGGTCGAGTGAGCCATTTGGAGCGGGCTTATTGGGCAACGTCTCAGGCAGGGTCTTATTCAAGGTTGCCCGCGCGGATGTCCTGCCCCAGCTTACGGCGCGCCAATTAAATGCCGCGCTTCGACTTGGTAAGGATGAAATGTCGTTGGAGGACGTCACGGGTGACGTTGCGGGAGGGCGTCTGTCCGGGGGAATCGTGTTCCGGAGTGCTGACGATGGGTTGACCTCGCACGTAAGAATGTCCCTCGCTGGCGCCGACGCGGCGATGCTGTTGGGATGGCTGCCGCGACCGCCGATAGGGGGCGCGCTCGACTTGTCGACTGATATGACGGGCACCGGCCTCAGTCCCGTTGCTCTCGTAGGCTCGTTGAAGGGGTCGGGGAAAATCTTGCTTGCCGTCGGTAAAATCACCGGCCTCGATGCACGGGTCTTCGACGTGATTACCCGTGCAGTGGATCAAGGCCTCGTGGTCGACACTGGCCGCATTTCCGACCTCGCAGGAAAATCCTTGGCGAATGGACAATTTTCTTTGAAGCGCGCGGAGTCCGCGTTGCAGATTACCTCGGGTCAGCTAGGGCTGACCGATGTTTCGGTCGAGAGCAAAGATTCAGGACTGTCAGTCACCGGCACCCTCGATCTCACAGACGGATCGCTCGATACGAGACTAACGCTATCGGGCCCGAGTGAGCCTAGCGGATCTCGGCCGAAAATTTTTGTGTCGTTGAAGGGGCCTTTGACAGCGCCGTCACGCAATGTCGACGTCTCGGCGCTGAGCGGATGGCTCACATTGCGGGCGGTCGAAAATCAGACCAAACGCCTGCGTGCGATTGAGAATGTTCCGTCACAACCACAAGGGCGAGGCTTGCCCAAGACCAAGCAAGCACCCGCCCTGCCGGCACCCATTGGTATCAAGCCGGTACCCGCGCCGCGAAGCGCGGGCCAGCCTGCTGCCTCAGTCCGCTCGCAGAACTGAATGAACCACGCGCGGGCTTTGCATCTCGCGAGCCTCGCTCTGCGGGATGCGTTCTTCGCCGTGGATCCGGTAGTGGTCGAGGACGAATAGACGAATCGCTGATGACAGATTTCCGTGACGGCGATCGGTGTCGATAGACGCCACCAAGTCTGACAGCGTTACCTCTCTGCCATTAGCGATTTCTTTCAGTCCCTTCCAGAATGCGTCTTCGAGACTCACACTCGTCTTATGGCCCGCGATTACGATCGAGCGTTTGACAACCGGAGATTTCATTGATGGTCCCCTATTTCGACCCGGTGCCGATCGAGGTCGCGCCCGGCTTTCGCCTGACGCGCGGCTTCAATCTTGCGAACGTCTTTGGGCTGACCAAAGGCAAGGCGATTGGCGTGCGCACGTTGATTGTGCTGTCGCCGCTTGTCCCGCTTTCGAACGGTCCGAAGATTGATTACTTCAGCCATTCAGTCGCCCCTCGATGGTAACGGGTTGTACGTTTCAGTTCGGCGCTCACAGTAGAGGGCAAGCATTGCTATGAAATGCGCCGACACGTTGGCGGAAAGGTGCCTTTACGGCGAACTCCACAAGACAGCTTTGAAACAGTCTGCTGATTGGCGCTGTAATTCAATACACGGTTGGTTGATCACAAAAGTGAAACAAGTCGTCTGTGCCGAAAATGAGTAGAAATGGGGAATGTAATTTGCGCGGTACCCTGGAACTTCCAAATGTATATTTAAAAGTTGAAATATTTATACTAGCGAAGACATGAAAAGGCCTCTGGCGAAACTCTACGGAATGTTTTTCTTGTTCGGAAATTTGACATACCGCTTTCGTAGAATAGTAGCCGGATACGTATATACGGTCATGATCAAATACATGGCAGCGGTCCGGATAAACTTGGGCCCAATCCGATGTTTTGATTGAGAATCTTTGCGTCATGGGGTGAATTCTGCATACCCCGATACCATTCAATTATCGCGGCCGAGTCATTTTTTCCGGTTTTACCAAGCGGTCGAACTCGTTTCCGCTGATAAATCCGAGACGAAGGGCCTCTTCACGGAGAGTTGTACCGTTCGTATGCGCCGCCTTTGCGACTTGCGCGGCCTTGTCGTAGCCGATCGTCGGGGCAAGCGCAGTTACCAGCATGAGCGAGCGCTGCATGAGTTCGCGGATGCGCGGCTCGTTGGCCTGGATGCCGATGACACAATTATCGGTAAATGAATTCATCGCGTCGCCGAGCAGCCTGATGGACTGCAGCATGCAATAGGCGAGAATTGGCTTGTAGACGTTTAGCTCAAAGTGTCCCTGACTGCCGGCAATCGTGATGGTGGTCTGGTTGCCGAACACCTGGCAGCACACCATGGTCAAGGCCTCGCTCTGTGTAGGATTTGTCTTACCCGGCATGATCGATGAGCCGAGTTCGTTGCTCGGCAGAATCAATTCGCCGAGGCCGGAGCGCGGACCGGATCCGAGCAGGCGGATATCGTTGGCAATCTTGAAAAGAGCGGTAGCGGCCGAATTGATCGCGCCGTGCACAAACACGTACGCATCATGACCGGCCATGTGTTCAAACTTGTTCGTGGCGCTGACGAACGGCAGTTTCGTCAGCCGCGCGAGGCGACGAGCGACAGCTTTGGCAAATTGCAGCTTCGAATTGATTCCGGTACCGACCGCCGTGCCGCCTTGTGCGAGCGGATAGAGTTCGCGCTGCGCCTGTGTGAGCCGAGCCAGCGCTGATTTAACTTGCGCGGCATAACCGGAAAATTCCTGACCTAATGTAATTGGAGTGGCATCCATCGTATGGGTGCGACCAATCTTGACGATCTTCGCGAACTGCCGGGCTTTCTTATCGAGCGCTTCGTGCAGGTGTGCCAGCGCCGGCTTGAGGTGCCGCTCGATCTCCATCGCTGCAGCAATGTGCATTGCCGTCGGGATCGAATCGTTCGACGATTGACTCATATTGACATGATCGTTCGGATGGATCGGCGACTTCGCGCCAAGCGTGCCACCCAGCTTGAGATTGGCAGCATTAGCAATCACTTCATTCACGTTCATGTTTGTCTGCGTGCCGGATCCCGTCTGCCACACCGACAGAGGAAAGTGCTCGTCCAATTTGCCGTCAGCGATGTCCTGAGCGACGGCAGCAATGGCCGCCGCACGTTTGCGGTCGAGCGAGCCAAGCTGCCGGTTGACCTCAGCGGATGCGCGCTTGATGAGGCCAAGTGCGCGCACGATCTCTATCGGCATGCGCTCGGTACCGATGCGGAAATTATGCAGCGATCGCTGGGTTTGCGCGCCCCAAAGTCGGTCGGCAGGAATCTTCAAGGGTCCGAAAGCGTCGCTCTCGACGCGCGTCTTGCCGAATTTCTTGTGTTCCTTAGCCATCCGATTCATCCGACGTCACCAAAATCCGATGATGTGTCAGCACGAGGCTAGGCCGGAACAATGCTGGTCGCGAGCCACTGAAAGAGGGCAGAGCTATTTTTTGCGGAAGCGATCAAGGCGAACCACTTCTCCGCCGCCGTTGGTCGGCTTTTCGGGCTTCTCGGATTTTTCGGGCTTCTCGCGCCTGGCGACCGCAGCAGGCGGTCGCGTTGGGGCGGCCGGGTCGCTCGCGGTGGCGGGCACCGGTGTACTGCTGGGAGGCCGTTTTTTCTTGCTGCTCGTAGTGAGCGGCTCCTGCATGTTTGCCGGCGCCGGGCGTTCCTCGCTCTCGGTGACCTCTTCGAATTGCAGGCCAAATTGAACAGACGGGTCGAAAAAACCGTTGATGGCCTCAAAGGGTACCGTGAGCCGTTCCGGAATTCCGCCAAACGACAGGCCGACTTCAAATTCCTCTTCACCAACTTTTAGATCCCAGAATTGGTGCTGCAGGATAATCGTCATCTCGTCGGGATATTGCGCACGTAACCGATCCGACAGATGCACGCCGTCGGCCAGAGTATCGAATGAAATGTAGAAATGATGATCGCCCGGCAAGCCCTTCTTGGCGGTATCGGTCAACACGCTGCGCACGACACCGCGCAAGGCCTGTTGAGTAAGAAGATCGTAGCGGATTTGGTCGGCCATGACGGGTCGAAGCCCTAATGAATCACGCAATGTTACCGCGACGCAGGTCGGGAGCGCTATCCCCGCGCAGGCCGACATAGTTCGCTGTCATAATTGGATGTCGCTCCGCGCAAGGAAAAAGTGGAGGCTTCTGTTGCCAGGTGCCTCCGGACCCCGCCTGACGGAGCTTAACCCGTCAGGGCTTTAGATCGGTCTTTCAAGCCGCTTACGCGACCTGAGCAACCGGAGCATAGTTGTCGTTTGCAACTATGAGATGGCCCGATAACGGCGGTACCATGCCGAGCAAAAACACGCCCTTTACGCCCTCGTCGATCCTATTTCGCCCCCGCCGAAACCTGTGCTCGCCGGGCTTTGGTGGAGGCGCCGGGTACTGCCCCCGGGTCCGATGGGTTTATTACGACGGCCATTTATCGCCATAGCCGGGTTGCCC
>DATDLC010000057.1:0-37366 GCA_036519515.1 Pseudolabrys sp.
GGGCATAGTTGCACGTTAGTGCCGATTTGTTAGGTAAGGGGAAATTTTGTTGATTCTCAACGGGGCTTGGTATGGCTTGGTCAAGTCCCGCGTTCAAAACGACATCCCGGAACTATTTCGACGTGGTCGAGTTCTGGCACATCCGCCGGGCTCAATCCTCCAGCATCCGCATAATTTTGCTTGACGTCGTATTCAGCGCCTTTGCGCGATGCTCGGTCAGGGTGGTCTTTGACGCTATCGCAAAGTTATTTGCAATCCGTTCAGGTCAACGGACGGCTTGACACCCTGATGTCCGCGCAATTCCAAAACAACTCCTTGCCAATTCCGAAGTCGAAATGTTCCCGGTCGTCCCGTCTCGGGGATTGTCGAATAAATCCCATGGATGTTCGCCGCGCTACGCAGGTTGTAGGCGCGGCCGACCAGGTCGACCCGCGGCGCGCCAAAGGGACCGGTGCTAACGCCCCCTATGCGCAGCGGATAACGCTCGCCCAACAGGCGCAAGGTGCCGCTGCCACCGCCAACAACGAACTGCGCCCGGGTAATTGTAATGCGGATCGAACCGGTCGCCGCGCCGGCCCGCACCGGCATCCAAGCGAGAGTCGTCGCCAACGCCAGCGCGGCCATCCCCAATATCTTCATCGCGCGCTTCAAGACAAACACTATGTGCACTTGTTAGACGAGCTTGGCTCGAAGGCGCTTGAACTCGTCGTCCGATATCGATCCCGACTTCCGAAGCTGGTCCAGCTTGGTGATCTCATCTGCCACGCTGAATCCGACCACCTGACGCAGTTCGTCGCGCGCCTGCTGAGCCTGCTGCACGTTACGCTCGGCCATCCCCCGTCCCTGAGTGATCAGATAGGCGAGGATGCCGAGGTAGGAAAAAAGAACCAGCCCAATCACCCAAAGCGCTTTGCCCCAGCCGGAGAGGTCATGACGCCTGACGAGATCGCCGAAAATGACAACAAGCAGCCAGAACCAAACAACAAATGCAAAGATCGCGATCACATTCATCAAAAAGTTCGAATAGGTGTAACCTCCGTCGAAGAACATCCCAATCTCCCTGTCGATAGGTTTCAACAGGACCGATTCTTGACTCAATGCGGACGCTAATCGAATTGGACCAAGGGCCAATGCCCCGAAAAGCCCCCCGGCCCACTTGCGCAAAAAGCGTTGGAAAACGCATGCCGAATGTGCCCAGGTCCGACAGCCGATGTATTTGTTTCCGAAGAAGCCTTCGGAATCCCGCAGAAAGGCAAATCTGACCGATGGAACGCCGCGTTAAATTCACGCGGGAACAGGCTGAAGGGCTTGCAATTCAGGCCCTGACATTCATTGCGAGCGACGCTGGGAGGCTTGGCCGCTTTCTGGCCGTTACTGGCATCGGTCCCACTGAGATTCGTGCCGCCGCCCATGAGGCTGGATTCCTTGCAGGCGTGCTTGACTACATTTCCTCGGATGAACAGCTCATCGGTGCCTTTGCGGGCGAAACAGGTCTCGATCCCTCTGACATCGACAAGGGACACATTGCTCTCGGTGGCAACAACTGGGAGCGTGAGGTGCCATGAGTTTTTGTCGGGATTGCCTCGCCGACACCGACGATCGCGCGATGCGCTGCGCCACGTGTCGCTCGCCGCGACTGCTACGCCATCCGGAGGCAGCATCGCTCAGCATTGCGCATGTGGATTGCGATGCTTTCTACGCGACCATCGAGAAGCGTGACGACCCGACGCTTGCTGACAAACCGGTCGTTGTCGGGGGTGGGAAGCGCGGCGTGGTCGCCGCCGCATGCTACGTCGCGCGCACTTACGGTATTCGCTCGGCAATGCCAATGTTCGAAGCCAGGCAACGTTGTCCGGATGCCGTCGTGGTCAAACCGAACATGGCGAAATACGTTCAGGTCGGACGCGAAGTCCGCAAAGCCATGTTCGCTCTTACGCCATTGGTGGAACCATTGTCGATTGATGAGGCGTTTCTCGACCTGACCGGTACTAAGCGATTGCACGGCATGTGTCCGGCAAAGGTGCTGGCGCGTTTTGCCGGTAACGTCGAACGCGAGCTCGGCATCACGATATCCATCGGCCTCTCCGCCAACAAATTCCTCGCCAAGGTTGCGTCTGACCTCGACAAGCCGCGAGGCTTTGCCGTGCTGGGGCAAGCCGAAGCCGCGGTGTTCCTCGCGGAGAAACCAGTCGGCTTCATCTATGGTGTCGGTGCGGTGAGCGCCGCGAAACTCGCCGCCGATGGTTTCCGCACGATCGCCGATCTACAACGCGCCGACGAGCGCGATCTGATGCGACGGTATGGTGAGGAAGGCGCGCGGTTGTGGCGGCTAGCCCGCGGGATCGACAAACGTACCGTCGACCCCGAACGCGACACTAAAAGTGTTTCGGCTGAAACCACCTTCGAACGCGACATCGGTGAGTTTCGTCCGCTCGAGCAATATTTGTGGGAGTTGACCGAACGCGTCTCGAGCCGGCTCAAGGCCAACGCGCTCGCCGGTTCAACCGTGACGCTGAAACTCAAAAGTGCCGACTTCAAGATCCGCACGAGGGCGCGCGCGCTCAGCGCTCCGACCCAACTCGCCGCCCGCATCTTCGCCGCAGGCCGCGACCTGCTCACGCATGAAGTCGGAGCAACACGTTTTCGTCTGATCGGGATAGGCGTCAGCAACCTGGAAGATGCCGACGGCGACGATTTGGCCGATCTCCTGGATCGGCGGGCGGCAAACGCCGAGCACGCGGTCGACCGGTTGAGGTCGAAGTTCGGGCGGAACGCTGTGCTAAAGGGCCTGAGTCTCGACGAGGATTAGGCGCTCAAGGGCAAGGCTTGCCGTCTTTCAATTCCAGCGACGTCATCTCACCTTTGATCGTGAAATCGGTATAGTCGAGGATCAGCGCACGCGAGACGCCGTTCTCGTAGAGCTCAAAGCCGATCGAATAGACGGGCGTTTGCTCGCCCCCCTGCTCCGCCTTCTCGTCCAATTTGTCGAAATAGCTGATCGTAACCGGCCAGCGCGTGAGATTGGCCATGGCGGGGATTTTTGCCCCTGCATCATCTGGCACTTTTTCGCCTGGCGCGATGGGGCGTCCTATTACAGTCAATGTATTGTAGAGCTTCTCGCCGGTTTCCGAGCCGTCATAGACCGGAAGTTCAAGCAGGGACTTGCCGTCACGCGCGGCGGCGATTATTCGCCGCATGTGCTCGGTGGGAAACACTGCCCCGCTCGGGACACTGAACTTTTTCTGTTTCGGCTTGATCAGATTGACAGCCACCGTTTTCGCGTTGCGTTCGGCCTGGCCGTCAACAACGTCGGTTTGACGCTCGTTGAACAGGTTTTCAGAACTGAACCGAAACTTTTTGGCGTCGCCATCTTCCCAGGTGGATGAGCGCAAATCGCTCAGCGCCGCCTTGCCTTCTCCGGAATCGATTTCGGACACCTGGCGAAACTTCAGTTCGAAGCCCTCGCAGGCATTCCCGGAAAAATCATAGAGAATGCGCCCGCGGATGGCGTCAATGCCACGGCTGCCGTGCGACTTGAACAGCGTAAGATCGTAGATTGCCCGGTGCGGCGCCAGCAATACGCGGTCCGCAGGCGGAGCGGCCGCCGGCCGATCGGTAGTCGCGGCGGTGGCCGCAACCGTCAGGAAAATGAGAGAGGAAAGTCTGGCGCTAAAAAGGATGTTCATGATTTGCGGCCTCTCCTCGCGGTCCAACGGGCGGTATGCGGGCCAGAAGGCTGCAGGATCTGGGCAAGATAGAGGCCGCCGGGGATTCCAGCAACCACGGAGCGTGCATGACTTGCGCGGCGCCATGCACTCGGCCCAGGATCGTGCCCATTACAAACGCGGCGGAGGTCCAGGATGGCCGGAACGATTGAAAAGAGGCTCGCGAGCATCGGCGTTACCCTGCCGACTCCTGCAAGTCCCATTGCCAACTACGTGCCATTCGTACGCAGCGGCAACATGCTTGTAGTATCCGGCCAGATTTGTTTCGGCGGCGACGGCAAACTCGTCGCCAAAGGGCAACTGGGGGGTGCCGTCTCTATCGAGGACGGACAGAAAGCGGCAAGGGCCTGCGCCATCAACCTGTTGGCGCAGCTCAAGGCAGCTGTGGGCGATCTCGACAAAATCGCCCGAGTCGTCCGTTTGGGCGGATTTATCAATTCAGCGGCGGGATTCGTTGACGGCCCTAAAGTGATGAACGGCGCCTCCGACCTCATGGTCGAGGTCTTCGGCGATAAGGGCCGGCACGCGCGAACGACGGTCGGCGTGTCCGCCCTGCCCGCGGACGCTGCGGTCGAAGTTGAAGGTATTTTTGAAGTCGCCAGCGCGTGACATGGGCGGCGCAGACTGGCTCGCCGCACAACCGATCGCACACCGCGGCCTTCACAACGCCTCGGCGGGCGTGATCGAGAATACCGCCGCCGCCTTTTCCGCGGCCGTGGCAGCCGGGTACGGTATCGAGACCGATCTCCAGATAAGCGCCGACGGCGAGGCCATGGTGCATCACGATGATGCGCTCGGCCGGTTTACCGAAGGCAGCGGCCGTCTCACTGAGATGAGTGCCATTCAGATCCAGGCGGTTCGTTTCAAGGCCGGAGGAGGCGGACGCATCCTCACACTGGGCGAATTATGCGACCTCGTCGGAGGGCGCGCCACGGTGCTGCTGGAGCTGAAAAGCCGTTTTGACGGCGATGTGCGCCTGGTTGAGCGCACAATTGAAGTGCTCAAGGGTTATGCGGGACGGGTGGCGGTGATGTCCTTCGATCCGGATTTGATCGAGGCCGCCCGGCATGCGGCGCCCAGTTTGAGGCGCGGGATCGTCAGTGAGCGTTCCTATTCCCATCCCGAATGGGACATGCTGCCTCGCTCACGAAAACAAAACATGGCTTGGCTGTTGCATGCACCCCGCTCACGTCCGCAGTTCATCGCATATTCCGTAAGGGATCTGCCGGCGGTGGCGCCCTTGCTGGCGCGCGGAATATTCAGGCTGCCTTTGCTGACCTGGACCGTGCGCAGCGCAGAAGATCGGAAGCTTGCCTCGCGCTGGGCCGACCAGATCATATTTGAGGGGTGGAGGCCGTAAGGTCTGCCCGTCAGGAACCGCGGACACCCCCGGCCGTTTTGCTCGCGAAAGAGACTTTCGGAGGAGGCGATGAAGGGGAAAGTAATCGTGCATGTCACGGCGGCCGCGATCGCTCTCGGTTGTCTAAGCTTAGGGAACCAAGCCGTCGTTCGAATGGCGGTTGCTGCCGACACGTTCATGCTGTCAGCCGCGGCCAAGAAGTCGACTGCCACCCGCCGGCGCGCGCCGAGCCAGGTCGCATGCACCGAGCTCGGCTGCCATCCGATTCCGCCCGGTTGCCAACCACAAATGGGCTACAATTGGGATGGTATCCCAACGGGGTTCGATATCGTCGTCTGTCCGCTTCTGCGGGGCCGGTAAAGTCTTGGATGAATTTCCGACGAATTCAGGCTTAGAATCGGGGAAGGACAGCCCTGCCCGATGACCAATCTCGAAGTGCGCATTCGCATTGCCCAGTCGCTAGCCGAAATTTCCGCCGAGGCATGGAACAATTGCGCCGGCTACACGGCCAAGCGAACTATTAAAGCGATACATGAAGTTGATCCCACAGCTGGGAATAATTCGTGCACTGAATTATCAACACGAGGGCAGCGAAATAACCCATTTATTTCCCACGAGTTTCTGTCTTCTCTGGAGGAGTCAGCTTCGGTGGGCGGACGAACCGGCTGGCAGCCACGGCATCTGCTGGCGGAAGACACAGATGGCGTGCTTTTGGGTGCTGCGCCCTGCTACGTGAAAAGTCACTCGCGCGGCGAATATGTTTTCGATCACGGCTGGGCTGAGGCCTTCGAGCGCGCCGGCGGTGACTATTATCCGAAACTCCAGATCGCAGTCCCATTTACGCCGGTTACCGGGCCGCGCCTGCTTTCCGCCCCCGGCCGCCTGGCTGATCCTGTTCGGGGAGCTCTTGCCGACGCTCTGGTTGAAATAACCAGAGCGAGCGAATTGTCGTCCGCCCACGTGACATTTCTGACCGAGCAGGAGTGCGGGTCGCTTGGCAAGCGGCGCTTTTTGCAGCGTACGGACCAGCAGTTTCATTGGGAAAACGCCAACTACACAGGCTTCGACGATTTCCTCAATCATCTCGCCTCACGCAAGCGCAAAACCATCAAACGAGAGCGCAAGGAAGCATTGAGCGCGGGCATCGAGGTTTGTTGGCTGACCGGCTCCGATCTGACCGAAGCCGTATGGGATTCTTTCTTCTCGTTCTACATGGAGACCGGTTCGCGGAAATGGGGGCGGCCTTATTTGACCCGCGAATTCTTTTCAATCGTCGGCCAGAAGATGAGCGACCGCATCTTGCTTGTCATGGCGCGCCGGGCCGGCCGCTGGATCGCGGGAGCCATCAATTTCATCGGTGCCGATACCCTGTTTGGCCGCAACTGGGGCGCAATCGAGCACCATCCGTTCCTGCATTTTGAACTCTGCTACTACCAGGCCATCGACTATGCGATCGCAAACGGATTGAAGCGGGTCGAGGCTGGCGCGCAGGGCGAGCACAAACTTGCACGCGGGTACCTCCCGCACATCACTTACTCCGCCCATTTCATCGCCAACCCGGCCTTGCACCGGGCGGTCGCCGATTACTTGTCGCGCGAGCGCGCTTACGTCCGGGCGGCAGCCAGGGAGCTTGCGGCGGCAACGCCATTCCGCAAGGATTTGGTCGAACAGGACTAGGCGTGGGCTTGGTGCGGTTTTTGGTGAAAGTCACACGCGGATTGAAACCGATCGGGGAAGCCGATGCCGAGCTACGATCCAAACAACATCTTTGCCAAGATCCTGCGTGGCGAGCTGCCCTGTTACAAAGTCTATGAGGACGACAAGGTTCTCGCTTTCCTCGACATCATGCCTCGCTCGCCCGGCCATACTCTGATCCTGCCGAAGGCCCCTGCCCGCAACATTCTCGATATCGGAGCGGACGATCTCGCGCATGTCGTCGCGACGGCGCAAAAGGTCGCCAAGGCGGCAATGAAAGCGTTTTCAGCAGACGGCATCACCATCCAGCAATTCAACGAGGGAGCCGGTGGCCAGGTGGTTTTCCACCTGCACATTCATGTCATTCCTCGCAAGGCGGGCGTCACCATGAAGCCGCCGGCAAGCGAAAAGGAAAAGCCCGAAGTGCTGGCCGAGCACGCCAAGAAACTGGCCGCCGCCATCGAAGCGGCTTGAGCTAGCGCGCGAACAAAAGGCCGCCGATCAACAGCGCTGCCTCGCCGCCCAGAACTCCGGCAAACACCGAACGCTTAATGCAAATAAAAGCAATGAAACCGCACACCGCCGCGGCTACTCGTACGGTGAGCGGAATATTGGCAAGCGCGCCACTCGGAAAGAGGATCAATTTGGCAATGACGCCCGCAAGAATTGCCGTCGCCACAGCGCGTGACCAGGCGACGATTTCCGAATCTTCATCGAGACCGCGTGCCAGCAGCAACCCCAGCACGCGCCAGATTTCGTTCGGCAGAAAACCGACCAGGATCAGCACTAGATAGGGCGACAACTCGACAGCGTTCATGTTGCGGTCTCGCGCAGGCGCTGGACCGCGTAGGCAAGCGTGCCGCCGACGATGCCCGTCCACATCAGGTCAAGACCGACATCGAACGCCGTGAGCACAGGTCCCAGCACGAGACCGAACAGAAGCGCCAGACGATCGATCAGCATTTGAGCATTGCGCGCGGTCGACATCAGAAACGACAGCGGGGTGAGGAACAGGAGCGTGCCGGCAAGCAGCGGCGGCAGCCCGGCGGCGAGATAGAAGCCGACGAAGCCGAAGCTTGTCGCGGTCCCCATCAAGCCGACCGAGAGCCCATTGCAGAACGCGATGCGATAATCGCGCGGCTGCGCTGGCAACAGGCGTAGTGACTCGACCCACATGCTGACGGCTGTGAAGTGCGTTGGCAGCAGCAGGTCGCGTAGGCGCGTGTCCTGCCGGCGCAGCAGCGGCAGTAATGCAACGACCATCGGAAATAGCCGGATTGCGCTCAAAGTGACCGCGATCGCCGCTTCAATCAGCGCAGAGCCGGTGCCGAGCGCCGAGATCAGAATCACCTGCGCCGGCGCCGCCCATACCAATATCGAGGACAGCGCCAGCCATCCCGCGGAAAAGCCAAAATCGTGAGCGAGCGCGCCAATGCCGATATAGGTGCCGCCGATCACCGGGAAGAACACCGAGGTCAGCGCGGATTTTAACCCGCCGAAAAAAGCGGCAGTTGCCGACGGAAAGGTGCTGGGAGCGGGCATGGCGGGCACACACCTGTCTCATGGCACCGGCACATCCGCAACTGGCGCCGACCACATACACCGTCTGCAAAATAGGAAGGCCGGGCGCGAGGCCCGGCCCTGGTGACAGTTATCAACGCCGCTCAGACCTTGGCCAGCGGCACCTTCGGCACCGAGCCGCGCTTCGCTTTGGGCCGTGGCGAGGAACGACGCTTCGGCTTCGGTCGCACCACCGGAAGCTTGTCCGGTTTCGGCGTGACCGGGCCATCGAGGAACTGGAAGCCGAGCTTGTCGCGGCCTTGCTCGTCTTTGTCGACGATCACACGCACGTGCCCGCCGCCCTTCAGGTGGCCGAACAGCACTTCGTCCGCCAATGGCTTCTTGATGTGCTCCTGGATGACCCGCGCCATCGGCCGGGCACCCATCAATTCGTCGTAGCCGTTCGCGATCAGCCAGCGGCTCGCCTCTTCCGAAAGCTCGATGGTGACGTTGCGGTCGCCAAGTTGCGCCTCGAGCTGGAGCACGAATTTCTCCACCACTTTGGCAATAACCTCCTGCGAGAGATGCGCGAAGGTGATCGTGGCGTCGAGCCGGTTGCGAAATTCCGGGGCGAACATCTTGCTGATGGCTTCCTGGTCGTCCCCTTCCCGCTTGGTGCGGGTAAAGCCATAGGCCTGCCTTGCGAGATCGGATGCGCCGGCATTTGTCGTCATGATCAATATGACGTTGCGGAAATCGACCTGCTTGCCATTGTGGTCCGTCAGCTTGCCATGGTCCATGACCTGCAACAGCACATTGAACAGATCCGGGTGGGCCTTCTCGATTTCATCGAGCAGCAGCACGCAATGCGGGTGCTGATCGACGCCGTCGGTGAGCAAGCCCCCTTGGTCGAAACCGACATAACCGGGAGGCGCGCCGATCAGGCGCGAAACGGTGTGCCGCTCCATGTATTCCGACATGTCGAAGCGGATAAGCTCGACCCCAAGCGAGACGGCGAGCTGCTTTGCAACCTCCGTCTTTCCGACCCCGGTCGGCCCGGAGAAGAGATAGCACCCGATCGGTTTTTCAGGCTCGCGCAAGCCCGCACGCGCAAGCTTGATCGACGCCGACAGCGACTCGATCGCCCTGTCCTGGCCGTAGACAACTGTCTTCAGAGTTTGCTCGAGATGCTGGAGCACCTCAGCATCATCTTTCGAGACCGTCTTCGGCGGTATCCGGGCCATTGTCGAGATTGTCGTCTCGATTTCCTTGATACCGATCGTCTTCTTGCGCCGGCTTTCGGGCAGCAGCATCTGCGCCGCACCGGATTCATCGATCACGTCGATCGCCTTGTCCGGCAGCTTACGGTCATGGATATAGCGTGACGATAGCTCTACCGCCGCCTTAATGGCCTCACTCGTGTATTTGAGTTTGTGATACGCCTCGAAGTAAGGCTTCAGTCCCTTCAGAATCTCGATTGCATCGGGGACCGACGGCTCGTTCACGTCGATCTTCTGGAAGCGGCGCACCAGTGCACGATCTTTCTCGAAGTACTGCCGATATTCCTTGTAGGTGGTCGAGCCGATGCAGCGGATCGTGCCCGACGCAAGGGCCGGCTTCAGAAGATTGGAAGCATCCATCGCGCCGCCGGAGGTGGCGCCAGCACCGATCACCGTGTGAATTTCGTCGATGAACATGATCGCGCCGGGATACGCCTCGATTTCCTTGATGACCTGCTTGAGACGTTCCTCGAAATCGCCGCGATATCGAGTGCCGGCGAGCAGCGTGCCCATGTCGAGCGCAAACACCGTCGCGCCCTTAAGCACGTCCGGAACCTCGCCGTGCACGATACGGCGTGCAAGACCTTCGGCGATCGCGGTTTTTCCGACACCGGCATCGCCGACGAACAACGGATTGTTCTTCTGCCTGCGGCACAGGACCTGAATGGTCCGATTGATTTCGGAATCGCGTCCGATCAGCGGATCGATTTTGCCGTCCTTGGCTTTCTTGTTGAGATTGACGCAATAGGCCTCTAGCGCATCACCCTTTTTCTTCGGCTCGTCACCACCTTTGGTGTCGGCTTCCTCTTCGACGCCACGCACGGGGCGTGATTCCGACAGGCCCGGCCGCTTGGCGATGCCATGGCTGATGTAATTGACCGCGTCATAGCGCGTCATGTCTTGCTCTTGCAGGAAATAGGCGGCATGACTCTCGCGCTCGGCGAAAATCGCCACCAAGACATTCGCGCCGGTCACTTCTTCGCGCCCCGAGGATTGCACGTGAATGACCGCGCGCTGGATCACGCGCTGGAATCCGGCGGTCGGCTTGGAATCCTCCGCGCCATCGGTGATCAGATTTTCGAGTTCCGATTCAAGGTACGCCGTCAGGCTGCGCCGAAGCTTGTCGAGATCGACATTGCATGCGCGCATCACCGCGGAAGCGTCCTGATCGTCGATCAGCGCCAGCAGCAGATGCTCAAGTGTTGCGTACTCGTGATGCCGTTCGTTGGCAATTGCAAGTGCGCGGTGAAGCGATTGTTCGAGACTTCGGGAGAAAGTTGGCATTCAAATCTTCCAGTTCATGCGGCGTTTACTCCCCCGACTCACTTTTTTTCCATCACGCATTGCAAAGGATGCTGATGTTTGCGCGCAAAGTCCATCACCTGTGTGACCTTCGTTTCCGCCACCTCGTACGTATAGATCCCGCATTCGCCTATTCCGTGGTGATGCACATGCAACATAATTCTTGTGGCGGCTTCGTGATCCTTCCCGAAGAACCGCTCCAACACATGCACGACGAACTCCATGGGTGTGTAGTCGTCATTGAGAATGAGGACGCGGTACATGTTCGGCCGCTTGGTCTGCGGCTTGGTCTTGGTAATGACCCCGGTGGCAGGCCCGCCCTGGTCGTTCCGGCGCTTGCGGTCCTCGTCAGCCATCCGTGGCGCATCGACCCACGAGGCGGTCAGGATCTGACGTGTCTTCCTGGTTGGGGGCGTCATGTCTGGACCGCGGCAACTTACGTTCCTGGAGGTTGCACATGGCCCCGCCGGCACGTGGCCAAGCCCTATAATAAAGACCCGGGTACAGCCTTTCCAAGTCAGCAATTCGCTTGACGCTGCCCCGTTCCGGGACAAGGAGCGAATCTTTGCGATTTCCCGAGAGAAAACGCAGATAACTATTGCTTAAACGAACGCAACCCGTTTGCGGGCAAATTGACGCGACTTTCCCCCAAATTCGCCCTGTCCCTCTCACGCTTTTTCAAGGGGGGTACCCCCATATGGAGGAACTTTGCAGGTAAGTCGTTTTAACAAACTTTGGGTGAGCCGCATGTTGACCCGTTTCCTCAAAAACGCCCGGGGCGGTGTAGCCCCGCTGATGGCGATTGTCGCTGTGCCCATCATGGGCGCTGTTGGCATGGCCGTCGATTACACGCGGGTGAATGCCGCCCGCACTGCTTTCCAGGTCGCCCTGGATTCCACAGCGCTGATGATGGCGAAAACTGCGGCGACCCAGACGGACGAACAGCGCCAGACCACAGCCACGAATACCTTCAGCGCGCTGTTCAACCGGCCGGAAGTCACCGACGCCACGGTGACGCCCGTTTTCATCTCGGCAGGCGGATCCAAACTGACGCTAAACGGCTCCGCAGTCGTCCACACTCCTGGGCGTCATCGGTATCAGCGAGGTCAACATCAATGCGATGTCGGTCTCGACTTGGGGCAATACGCGCCTTCGGGTTGCGCTGGTGCTCGATAATACCGGTTCGATGGCCAGCGACGGCAAGATGAGCGCGCTCAAGACTGCGTCCCACAATCTGCTCACGCAGCTCCAGAGCGCGGCCTGACCGACGGCTTGAATACGCAGAACCGCTGGAGCAGCACGGAAAGCGACATCGACGCGCGTGAGGCAATGACTTGTTATAATATTAAACAAGCCAGCGTCGAGTTGTACACGATCTAGGTCAACACGGGCGGTGACCCCACGTCGACGCTGCTACAAAACTGCGCGAGCAGCACTGACAAGTTCTACCTGTTGACGTCGGCGGACCAGATGACCGCGACTTTCAACACGATCGGCACCAACCTGACCAAGTTGCGCGTCGCTCAGTAACGCAGCCCCTGACGAACGCAGGTGAAACAAGAAGCCCGGCTCAGTGAGCCGGGCTTTGCATTCCAGAACGCTTAAGCAACTTTACGCAGACAACGCGGACAGTACGCGACGCGACTTACTTCGCCTTCGCCAGGAGTGTTTCGAACGGCTTGTAGGTTTCCTTGGCAAGGTCGGCATAGAGTTCACCGATCTTGGAAGCCTTCGCCACAAACCCCTCATAGGCGGTCTTGGCGTATTCGGTCTGCACTTCGATCGCCTTGTCGAGGGACTTGACGCCGAACAGCTTCTCGAGCGCGGCGGTGCCGTCCTCGAAGGCCTTCTTCGAATAGTCGGCAACTTCGACTGCAATCGCCTGGGTGCTCTTCGAGATTGCTCCCATGGCTTTCAGCGTGACATCGACGTTGTCTTTGCCGACCTGCTGAAGGTCCTCAAAATTCTTGACCATGACATCCTTTCCCGGCCCGCTAACCGCGGCGCCTCTGCTAAACATTGACCCCGGTTCTCGCCGGGACTGGAAAAGACTTATACTGCACTGCACAATAAAGTCAAGAGAAAATATTGCAGTGCGAAAACATATGTAAATTCAGGGGATTGCCTTAAGAATTTGTAAACCCCGTTCTCCTAACGTCGTAAATTATCGCTACAAAATGGCCACGATGGCGGCCTAATGACGGCCCAAGGGACGTCAGCGCAAGAAGAGGTGGGGAAAAGCGCGCATGCTGCGGGGGGGGACCTTTGGCTATCGCAGCTTGCGCTGGGGTGCTTTGAGCCTCACGACCGTCATCGCTCTGGCCGCCTTTTGCGACGGCGCCGATGCACGCCGCGGCCACCGGCACAAGTCCCAGGCCGCCGAAAGCTACCAGCCGTCCTACTCGTCCATCGTGGTGGACATCAATTCTGGCGAGGTCATGCAGGCGAGCAATGCCGACGCCCCGCGGCATCCGGCTTCGCTCACCAAAATAATGACCCTCTACATGCTGTTTGAGCGGCTGGAACAGGGCAAGATCAAGCTCCAAACCGAACTTCCGGTCTCCGCCCACGCCGCGGTACAGGCCCCGTCCAAGTTAGGCCTCAAGCCGGGCGAAACGATCCGTGTGGAAACGGCGATCAGGGCCATCGTCACTAAGTCGGCCAATGACGTCGCTGTCATTGTGGCCGAGGCACTCGGTGGCGACGAGCCGAGCTTCGCCAAACTGATGAGCGCAAAGGCGCGCGCCCTCGGCATGACCCAGACGACCTACCGCAATGCATCCGGCCTTCCCGACGAAGAGCAGATCACGACAGCGCGGGATCAAGCCTTGCTCGGTCGCGCAATCCAGGACCGATTTCCGAGTTACTATCATTACTTTGCCACCCGGACCTTCGACTACCGGGGCAAATCGATCCGAAATCACAACCATCTGCTCGGCGTCGTTGATGGCGTCGATGGCATCAAGACGGGTTATATCCGCGATTCCGGGTTCAACATTGTCACCTCAATCCGCCGCGCCAATCGCCACCTCGTGGCAGTCGTGTTCGGCGGTCGTTCTGCCGATGCTCGCGACGCGCGCGTACGCAGCCTGATCGAGAACAACATCAACATTGCCTCGATCAAGCGCACCGCTCCGCCTGTGCTCGAGGGATGGGAGACCGCACAGGTCCGCAAGGACGGCAAGGAAACCAAGGATGAGGACCGGCCGGGTTCCGCGCGGGTCCGCGTCGCCTCGGTCGCGCCGTCCGTGCCGGAAGGGCCCCCGCCGGGATCGACAGATCCGATAAAGCCGACCGCGGTCAAAACTGTCGTCGTCCATCCGGCGACGATGTATACCGCTTCTTTGTCGCCCCTGCCGTCTGACAATCGCCAGCTTGTGCCCGCTCCCGTAGTTTCGAATCCAGCGAGTGTCACCAACATCTCCACCGTCAGAAGCGAACCACCGCTCGCTCCCGCGCCTGTCGCTGCCGCCCCGTCTGCACCTCCCGCGGCTTCTGCGGCTAAACTTCCAGCGTCGACGATCCCACCCCCACCCATATCTCAGGTGGCGGCGCCCACACCCGTCCCGCCGTTGCCGACCTCGCAGCCCCCCACACAGCAGTCGCCGGCAAAAGTCGCGTCTCTCGAAAATGACGCGCCGGCGCTGGCTGCTGCGGCCGCGCCTGTCGCAATAGCACGGACCGGTTGGCTCATTCAGGTCGGTGCCTTGCCCGATGAAAAAGAGGCGAGACAGCGCCTGGAGGATGCGCAAAGCAAGGCAAAGGCGCTTCTCGGCAGGGCCGACCCCTTCACTGAACGCACGGAAAAGGGAGACAAAGTGCTCTATCGGGCGCGCTTTGCCGGTCTCGAGAAGAACCAGGCGGAAGCCGCCTGCAAGCACCTTAAGCGCAGCGACATTCCGTGCATGCTGCTCAAAAATTGACGAACAATAACAACAATGGGATGCGCCAATACGCAGGAGCCGCTGATGGTCGAGTTTGTGGAGTACCTCAGCGATGGCGGCGGAGAAGGATTTCCTTGGCTTCGTTGATACGGGCCGCGAGATACGTCGACCCCCCTTGGTCGGGATGCAGTTTCTTCATCAACGTGCGATGCGCGCGGCCGATGTCGTCGGCGGCCGCGCCGGGTTGCAGGCCAAGGATCTGATAGGCCTCCTGTTCCGACATTTTGCCGGTACCCGACGCTCGCGGCCGCTCTGCCGCGTCCGCTTGCGCGTGCTCACTCCAGCCGGGATCCCGGCGGTCAAGATAAGCCACAAGTAGAGCCCTGCTCTCCTCATCGACCTCGGTGAGCAGCGAGACGAGCGTTTCCACGTCAAGGCTCTGGAGGTCGACGCCCTGATAGCGGCCGGCCAGAACACGCCCGCGCATGGCGCCGCTATCGTGGTCGAGTTCCAAGTCGAAAAAGGCGGACCGCACGCGCGAGGTCTGCCCTTCCCTCTTCTGCGTCCGTGCCGTGAAGCCGGCCGGGCCGAAAGGCAACCAGCCGAGTAACCCCAGCCCGAATGCCCCGAGCGGGATGGCGATGCCAAGCTCGCCACGCAACCCGAGGAAGACGGCAAACCCAAGCGAGAGCAATCCCCCACCGAGCTTCATGACGCGCGCGGCGATCTTGGGATCAACTTTGGAAATGATACTCAGCGCCCATAAAACGAGGACGAGGACGACCACGCCAAAAATGAGCGTCGGCATGGCTATTTCAACTGCGCCAATAACTTTTGCGCACCGGACGATCGCTTTTTCGACAAATCGACAAGTGCCTTGATGCCGCCGGCAGCATAGGCTGCGACGGCGCGCAATAGCTCGCCGAGCTGATGTGCCGACCCCGCGTCAAAGCGGCAATAAGCTCCACGAGAGAGCCGTGCGATCTCGCGATAGGCATTCTCCGCCACTGCATCGACGCCTTCCTGAAACATGAAAACCGGAACGCCCAGCAACCCCAGTTCGCCCGCCGCCTGGCACAAAGTATCGATCGGCTCTTCCATGGCATCGCCGACGAAAACCAGCGCCTGCACCTTCTGCCGCGCATGCTCGTGACGCGCGTGACCCAAGACCTTGCCAATCTGCGTTTGGCCGCCACGACAATCGATGCGCGACATCAGATCCGCAAGTTTTTCACTTTGCGCAACCCAGCCTGAAGCGCGGCATTCGCTCAGGCCTCGAAAATAGACGAGCTGAATGTCGAGCCCGCCTATGCTTGCCGCCTCGCGAAACATATCAGCCTGCAGCGCACACGCTGAATCCCAGGTCGGCTGACGGCTCATCGTGGCGTCGAGCGCGAAAATCAATCGACCGCGATGCCTCGCCGCGGTCGCCGGGCCGAGCGCGCGCACCTTTTCGATAAAGGTCTCGATTTCCGGTTTGGACGAGACCGGCGCCGGACTTCGTTGAGAGTCCTTTTTCATACCGAAAATTCTACACTGAAAAAGCGGAACTCGCGCGGTCCCCTGTCGCCCAGTCAAATGGCGACATTGGTCCCCGGATTCAAGCGTGTTGGGCCTAGGCGAGAATGTCGTGGACCTGCAATGGCTGGTCCATGACCGAGTACCATTCCGCGCGCGCGGCAGCGCGCCGTTTTCCGTTTTCGGAAAGCGGAAGCTGAAGGGCGTTGAGCAACGCAACAACTTCCTCCCGGGCCGTTACATGCGACAGGTTGGGACGCGTACCGAGCGTCTCCTCGTCGAGGTCGTCCAGTGCAGTCAGTCCGCGCGGAAAAAACTCGCGATAGACGACGCGCTCGGCAAATCCTTCCACGCTGCGGAACCCCATGCGCTTTGCCAATTCATTGATGCCGTCGCCAACCAACTTCTTGTTGCGTGAGGTCAGAGTCGAGAGACGATTGCGGACCACGACCCAATTCGTGAGTTGCCCATCGACCAGCCGTCGCTGGCGCCGCGCTTCACGTACCATTTCAGCGTAATGACTTTCGCCTGTAACGCTGAAATCGGTTGGATCGAGCGTAGCCAACACATCGAAATCGAGGAAACTGTCGTTGAGCGGCGTAACCAGCGTATCGGCCATCGAATGGGCGAGCCGCATCAGATACGTATCGGCGCCCGGCGTATCGATCACAACGACGTCGTGACTGTGCTCAATCGCGCTGATCGCCGCCGAAAAATTGGCGAACTCATGTGACTCGTTCGCTTCAAGTGAATTGCCTTCAGCGCGCGTGATGCAGTAGTGCGTGGGCAATTCGAGCGGAATTCTCGCGCGCTCGGCCCAGGCTCTGCGATTGTCGATGTAGTGCGTAAAACTTTGTTGACGCGAATCGAGGTCGATTGTGGCAACGCGTTGTCCGGCTTTGAGAAGGGCAACCGCGATATGCAGTGCCGTGGTGGACTTTCCGGATCCACCCTTCTCGTTACCGAGCACAACAACGTGCGCTGATTGGGCTATTTCTTCGATCGATTGAATCAGCATGCCGCCCCTCTGGCTTCCAATTCTCAAGATATTAGGTTGCGTTAGTCAAGTTAAACTCGCCGAACTACGAATTTGCTTCACCAGATTCAATCGCGGTCTCGCGGGTCCTAATTCGGTTTTGCGAGAATTTACGACAGGGCCCCAATTATGGCAAACCGTCTGAAAGTCGTACGAACGGTCTCCTCCCTTCGTCGCGCCTTGGAACGCGATCGGAGACCGAGCGAGCGCGTCGCGTTGGTGACTACGATGGGCGCTTTGCATCGTGGCCATATGGCCCTGGTGCGCGAGGCGCAACGGCGATCAAAACGCGTCGTCGTGTCAATCTTCGTCAATCCAACACAATTTGCGCCGAATGAGGATTTCGCAAGCTATCCGCGGAGCTTCGCAACCGACATCAAGGTCTTGCGCGAGGCCAAAGTCGATCTCGTTTGGGCGCCTTCGGTTGAAGTCATGTACCCCGATGGCTTTGCCACGCGTCTCGCCCCCGAAGGCGCCGCCAAGGCGGGTCTCGAGGACGAATTTCGTCCGCACTTCTTCGGCGGCGTTGCGACCGTGGTTGCCAAACTGTTCACCCAGGTCTCGCCAGATTTCGCGCTTTTCGGCCAAAAGGACTACCAGCAACTGAGGGTCGTCTCCCAAATGGCCAAGGACCTTGATCTCCCGGTGAAGGTGATCGGGGTCCCGACCGTGCGCGAGCCGGATGGCTTGGCTCTTTCTTCGCGCAATGTGTATCTCTCGGCGACCGAGCGAGCCGTGGCGCCGATGATTTATCGTGTCCTCAAGGGGTGCGCCGGCCGGATAAGAAGTGGCGAAAAGGTCGATCGCGTCCTGAATGTCGGTCGGATTGAGTTCGATCTCGCCGGATTTGCGCTCGACTATCTCGAAGCGCGTCACGCGATGACGCTTGCCCCCATTGCCACGCTCAAGGATGGCCCGATCCGGCTACTCGCCGCCGTGCGACTTGGCAAAACCCGGCTGATCGACAACCTGGCGGTCTAGAGCAGTCCAAGCTGCTGCAATTCCCGCCGCATGTTTTCCGGCATTCTCGCAGCGCCTGGCGCGGCGCGCGATAGATCGCGCGGTGCTTCTTTCGCCTCGAAATAGCGCCAGCCCTGAAACGCCGACCGCAGTCGAGGCTCAACGAGTATCAGTTTACCATCAAGTACGATCCGGCAACGGCCGATGCCATCCTTATCGACAAATGGGCGGACGTCGAGAATGCGTTCGCGGCAAGCAATCTGGCCGCGGATCACCCAATAGAGGGACCCGCCATTTTTCAGTTCGGCCGCGCGCTTTGGCACCATTCGGGTCGTATGGATATGTTCCGCCTTCTGGCCTCGCCGTCTCTTTTCTTTCAATTTCTGCCTAATCCAGTCCTCGAGATCGGAGACTGAATCGCAACCGACGCAAAGCTTGATGAGATGTAGCGGCATCACAAATTCCGTCTCATTCGCCCGATTTTTGCACCGGAACAATGCGCATGACGGTTGCGCCCTCGGCAACCTGAGCATCGCCGCGAACCGGAATATCAGCCACGATGCCGTCGGTTGGTGCGACCAGGGTATGTTCCATCTTCATTGCCTCGATGATGGCAAGGCGTTGCCCTCGGGTGACCGGCTCGCCGGGCTTCACCAAAATATTGAGCATCTTGCCATGCATAGGCGCCCGCACAACCCCGCTTCCATGCTGATCCCCAGCCTCATTAAGAGCGAGGTCGCGCAAAGTGACCTTGGTCTGACGTCCGTTTCGTAGGACATAGACAGCATCGCCGTCGGCCACAACCATGGCGTCTTGCGCCGGACCACTCTCCGAAACGGAAACCTCACGACCTTGGGGAGCATAGGCCACCTCAGCCATCGCCGGCTGATCATCGGCGAGAATCGGAAGGGCCAATCGTCGTCGCCCCGACAATTGAAAGGCATCGCCTTCGTCCCAGGGCGAGGCCGGCTGGTCCGCATCGCTATACGACAACGCCGCGAGGCGATCTTGCTGGCGTGCCAGTAGTGTTTGAGCTCCGAGCGCAGTTGCGGCCGCGTCAAACCCCTTGGGGACGGCACCAAGATCAGCGAGATTTCGCTCTATAAAGCCCGTATCGAATTGGCCTTTGCGGAATCCCGCGGCACGACAGAGCGCCGCTAAAAAGCCGGCATTGCTGCGCGGACCGATCACAACCGTCTGCTCAAGGGCGCCCGCCAAGTTATCAAGCGCTTCGTCGCGCGTTTTTGCGTGGACAATCAGTTTGGCGATCATTGGGTCATAAAATGACGACACTTCGCTGCCTGTTTCGACGCCGCTATCGACGCGCAAGCTGTCGTTTTTCGGGAATCGCAGCGCAATCAGACGACCGGTGGACGGCAAAAACTCCCGTTCCGGATCTTCCGCGTAGAGTCGCGCCTCGATCGCGTGCCCGTCGAGCCTTACCTGCTGCTGGGCCAATGGCAATTTTTCGCCCGCGGCGACGTGGAACTGCCATTCCACCAAATCGAGCCCGGTAATTACCTCAGTCACGGGATGCTCGACCTGAAGCCGCGTGTTCATCTCCATGAACCAAAACCCGTCCGGCTTGAGACCTTTCGCCCCGTCGACGATGAATTCAACCGTTCCCGCGCCGACATAACCTGCGGCCTTTGCGGCGGCGACCGCCGCCGTGCCCATGGCGATACGCAACTCCCGGCTCATGCCGGGGGCCGGCGCCTCCTCGATCACCTTCTGATGTCGCCGCTGCAGCGAACAGTCGCGCTCATTCAGGTGAATAACGTTGCCCTGTCGATCCGCAAAGATTTGCAGCTCGATGTGACGAGGACTCGAAACATATTTTTCGATCAGCACGCGGCTGTCGCCGAAGGCGGTTTTCGCTTCTCGTTGTGCACCTTCCAGCGCCGGATCGAAATCGGCGTGGCGGTCGACACACCTCATTCCCTTACCACCACCGCCGGCCACCGGCTTTATCAGGACCGGATAGCCCAGCTCATAAGCCTTTTGTCTGAGAAATTTCGGGTCCTGCCGATCGCCATGATACCCGGGGACCACGGGTACGCCGGCTTTCTCCATCAGGGCCTTGGCGCGGTCCTTCAGGCCCATGGCTCGGATGGCTTCGGCGGGCGGGCCGACGAAAACCACACCAGCCTCCAAACAAATCTGCGCAAAATCTGCATTCTCCGCCAGGAAGCCGTAGCCAGGATGGACGCAGTCTGCGCGCGCCGCCTTTGCCACTGCGAGCAACTTGTCGATCGACAGATAGCTTTGCGCAGCCGGCGAAGGGCCGATGGCGTACGCCTCATCACAGAGGCGAACATGCAACGCCTGAGCGTCAGCCTCAGAATAAACTGCGATGGTGCGTAATCCCAACCGCTTCGCGGTTCGGGCAACGCGGCAGGCGATCTCACCGCGGTTGGCAATCAGGACGGATTTGAACATTCGGGCCCGCCGTCAATCGGCCCGATATTAGCGCGCCGGTGGCGTCGCCGCCTGAGCCTGTGGACGTTTTGGCGGCACAGGAGGACTTGCGCCCGATTTTTCCCCCGCCGGGTGCGCACTGGCTGTACCGGTCTGCTCTTTCGGGGCCGCAGGCTCAGCATTCATGATACTGACCGGCGGAATCGAGGCGGCGGAGGGGAAATCGTATTTGGGATCGACCGGATGAGGCGCTTGTGGCTCGGCGGCATTGGCAACCGGCCCCGACGTTAAAGCGGAGGTCCGGGGCTCTTTGTCAGTCGCGGGTTCGTATTTGTTCCAGGTTGATGCATAGCGAGTCACATAGGTGTCGAAAGCACGAACTTTCAGATTCGCCTTCAGTGTGCCGGTGTCCTGAAACATAGCCAAAGCCGCACAGCGCTCGGCAGTGCAGCCGTCGCGCACCGAGAGGACGTGGGCGGCAATTCCATAGCGATCAAGTTCAATAGCGCGGCGTCCCGTGGCAAACGCGGCCAGGAAATCGAGGTCGCCGCGTGCGGCTGTGACCGCGTCGAAAAGCAATGCCAGACGCGCGCCGACATAGGCTACCGCCTTGGCCGCACTCTGCGCATCTGCAAACACCGCCTGTTCACAGGCATTTTCGACCTGTTCACCGGCGACTCCATCAAGGCAGGCCAGCGGCGACCCCGAGGTTATGGCGCTCATACTGAGCTGCGCATCGCGTTGAAGAAGCGCCCGCTGTTCCGCCATCCGTTCGTTTACCGCCAGCCGGTCGAGGATTCCGATCGCCGCCAGCGCGCAGACGGCGGTCACTGAGAGGAGAACCAGCAGGCGTGATCCGATGCCGCTATCGGAGCGGCGCACCAACATCACCACCATCACCAAAAACAAAGCCGCGAGTGCGCCGGCCAAGGGAGCCGGAAGCACCAGCGGCATTGAAAGCATCCCGTTCATGGATGCGCTATCGGTGATCGACATGGGTTCCGGTTACTGAATCTTCGCTCCCGAGACTTTTACCACATTCGCCCACTTTTCGATGTCCTTTAACAGGAAAGCTTCGAACTCTTCCGGTGTTTTGACGAGCGGAATTGCTCCCTGTTTTAGCCAGGCTTCCTTTACGTCAGGTCTGTTGATGACCTTGTTTATGTTGGTGTTCAAGAAGCTGACGATCTCTTTGGGTGTTCCCTTGGGCGCCATGACGCCAAGCCAGATCGTCGCTTCGTACCCAGGCACCGTTTCGGCAATCGTCGGGAGATCGGACGTCAGTAGTGAGCGTGAGAGCCCTGTCGTCCCAAGTGCGCGAACCTGCCCCGCCTTGGCGAGTTCCGTCATAGTCGTCACGGCATCAAACATCATCTGCACGGTCCCGGAGACCACGCTATTACGCGCGTCGCCGGATGCCTTGTGCGAGACGTGCACGATGTCGGTCTGGCTCATGGCTTTGAAGAGCTCACCTGCCATATGATAGGGGGTGCCGGGACCGGACGAGGCGTAGTTGAGCTTGCCCGGGTCCTTCTTCGCCAGTTCGATAAATTCTTTCACAGTTTTTGCCGGAACCGACGGATGAACGACCATCAGTAGGTCGGAATAGTTGATCGTTGCCACCGGAACAAAATCTCGCATCAATTGAAATGGTTTGTTGGGCAGCAAAGATTCGTTGGTCGTATGCGTATTTGACATCACCAGCAGGGTATAGCCATCAGGCGCAGACTTCGCGACCGCATCGGTGCCGATGATCGACCCCGCACCGGGACGATCTTCAACAATGAACGATTGCTTGGTTTCCTCCGAGAGATGCTGAGCAAGCACGCGGGCAAATACGTCGGCGGGCCCGCCTGCTCCGAAGGGAACGACGAATTTAACGGACCGGCTCGGATAGTTCTGGGCTGCGGCTGGCAATACCTGCAAGACTACAAATATCAAAGTAGCCAGACGTAAGAAGACGCGCATAAATCCTCCCTCGATAGTTTGTTTCAATTTGATTGTTAGCCGCGGTTTCTTTTCTTGAATTCCGTATCATGTCCCGCCAGCCGATTTGAACCCCGGCGCAAGATCGCTCGCTGCCGCGAAGGCTCCTTTGGCTTCCACCGACGTCAGCGCAACGGTGGTCCGCAAGCCAGTAACCCCCCCACCACTGCCTGCCGCCAATAATACTGCCGCCATCTGCACATCGTTCGGAGCCTCAGCAATGGTCAGGAAATCGTATTCCCCGAACGTGAGGTAGTAACCCAACAGTCGCCCACCAATTTTCGACAACATGCGCGCAACGGCATCCGCACGGTCCTCGGGTTTGACGATCATCCCCTTTATGGCTTCACGGGTATAGCGCCCCTGCGTGATATAGATCGGCATGCCCGGTCCTCCTCCGGCGCAGCAACTGCGCCGACCCGGGCATCATATGGAACAGCCGCGGCAAAATCGCGACAGGAGATTCCGGCAACGGAACGTCAGGCGCGATCGAGCTGGCTCTCTTTGGCCACGCGTTCGAAGGCCTCGCCGGAGCTCTTGATCCGGTACTGATAGTCGTCGCCCTCGGATGGCAAGAGCTTGACCACAATGTAGCTTCCGCTGGCAGCCGCGCGTCCGAAAGTCGGTGACGTATAGTAGACGGTCTCGCCAACCTGGTATTTGTGCAACCGCACCGGCATCTCGTGCATGGCCACCGGCTGGACCGGCGGGCTCGGCGTGCGGATCATTTTTGTGGCTGTTGCCGGCATAACAACAGGCGTACCCGTCCTTGCCGGGCGCGTGGCTTTGCCGACCGGCAGACGAGCCGATCCCTTCTTTGCCGTCGCACGAGCGCTTTTTGCGCTCTTTTTCGCGGGCCGGCTCGTCGTTTTGGCGGACCGCCCGGCGGTTTTGGCTGAATGTTTGCTCATAAGCTCAATATAGCAGCAAATTTTGTTTGCGAGCAAAGTTTTTTGGCATAGAAGCTAAGTGTTTTCAATTGGTTATAACCGAACGGACAGCGGTACAAGGTTAACGGCAAACCACCAAAATCTGACTGCTTTGCTGTCACAATTGACCCCTCAACGGGTTGGGAACTCGTCTTGGCCAGCGGCGTTTGAGGTCGGGACACAGGAGTTTTCATCATGCGCGTCCTCATAGGCATCATTCTCGGCGTCATAATCACGATTGGCGGCGCCTACCTCTATGACTCACGTACCGCTGTGGCCAATTCCGGCGCCACGAGCAGCCTGCAACGTCCGATGGTCAACTGGGATGTTGTCGGCAACAAATGGAACCGCCTCACGGAGCGCGCCCGCGCGGAATGGAGCCGCCTGGCCGCCAAGACCTGACATACCCAGTCGCTGATTATTCACCCAACTGCTCGCGCATCCCTACGCGCAACGCGTCGATGATGGCGCGACGATTCATGCGTGTGCCGTCGTCGCCTTCGATCAGCAGCGGAATCCGACCCGTTCCTTCCAGATGGCGTGCCCATGACAGCGCGTCATCGAGTACCGTGAATTCCTTGAAAAGGAGCGCGATCTCTCGAGCGGCAACACATCGGGCGATCCTTTGGGGCCAACACGGTAATGCATTGTGAACCTCGCGGTTTTGCCCCCCAATACGGTGTTGGTCGACGATAACGCCTGACGGGCGTCCAGGGTTCGTGGTCCGTATTGCAGGATGCGACATGCTATATGTGCCCCTGTCCAAGGGGTCTGCCCATGCGAGCGGTATTTTATGAACGCAACGGTACTGCGCGCGAAGTGTTACAAGTCGGCGAGCTTGCGACGCCTCATGCAGGGCCCGGCGAAGTACGCGTCAAACTCGCCACCTCAGGCGTCAACCCCTCTGACGTAAAATCCCGACAAGGCACTACGAGGAAAATTGCGTTCCCGCGCGTCATCCCCCACAGCGATGGTGCAGGCGTAATCGATGAAGTCGGTACTGGTGTGCCGCAGTCTCGGATCGGCGAGCGAGCATGGGTTTGGAATGGCCAGTGGAAGCGTGCTTTTGGCACGGCCGCCGAGTTTATCGTATTGCCATCACCTCAGGCTGTGCCTCTGCCAGCCGGTATCAGCTTCGAAGTCGGCGCCTGCCTCGGAATTCCCGCCATGACGGCCATACACGCCGTCGGTCTTGCTAATGTATCTGCAGATACAACGTTGCTGGTTTCGGGTGGCGCCGGCGCAGTCAGCCAGTACGTGATTCAATTTGCGAAAGGCAAGAAGGCGAAGGTGATCGCAACGGTATCCTCGCCGGAGAAATCCGAGATCGCCCGGAAAGCGGGTGCCGATCAAATCATCGACTACAAAAAAGAGAGCGTTGGCGAGCGCGTGATGGAAATCACCGGCAAACGCGGAGTGGACGCCGTAATCGAGCTTGACCTTACGGCCAACGCCAAGCTCCTCCCGGGTGTCCTGCGGCCGAAAGGTAGCGTCATCGTTTACGGAACCGGACTTGAAGCGGCATTACCCTCAGCGTTCTGCCTGGTCAATTCCATCCGCTTGCAATTTTTCCTAGTTTACGAGCTGGACGCGAATGAACGCGAGCGCGCGATCGAGGGCATCAATGAGGCCCTCGAAAGCGAGGCACTGCTCAACCGCATATCCCAGCCGACATTTTCGCTGGCGGAAACCGTCACAGCGCACGAAGCGGTCGAGCGCGGCACCATTGGCAATGTCGTTGTAACGTTTTGAAAGTGGCGACGTGTTAGGGCGCAACTTCAGCCTCGGGGAAACCGGCAGCGTCGAGCGCGCGACGCACCAGGCCTGACGTCTTCGCAACTTCGAGCAATTCGCTCGCAATCCTTAGCGCGGCCGGTCGTCCTTTCGGCACTGCGACTGCGATGCCGGTCTGCTGGAAATTACCCGACAACACGCGAGCGCCAGGAAGCTTGGGGAGCAGTCCGGTGAATGAATCGTGTGACAGTGCGAACGCGTCCCCCTCGCCTTGCTTCGCCATTTCCGTCATCCGGTCGACGCTCGCTACTTCTTCGACATTGGCGTTTGGCGCGGTCCGGCGTGCGCTCCGGGCTGTCGTGGTATTGGAAATGGCAACAATCCGACAGCCCGGGCGATTGACCTCTTCGATGCTGTTGATCGTCGAACCTGCCGGAACCAGATAGGTGCTTTCGATGAAATAATATGCCGGTCCGAAATCAACGCGCTTCGCGCGTTCAGCATCTTGCGGCATGAATGCAATATCACACTCGCCGCTGCCCACTGCATCGGTGACCTGACCGGAATTGTCGTAAATTTGCAGCGCCAAGGGCAGTTTCAAAGCTGCGGCAAAACTGCGAATGAGATCGACCGTAACGCCTCTGACCTCGCCTTTTCCTTCCCTGATAGCGAAAAAGGCGGACGCAGCCGGTGCGGCAACGACCCCGCCGCGAAGTTTGCCTGTGGGTGCAAGCTGTTTGAGGTCGTCCGGACTGGTCATGGCGCCCGCGTTTAACATGCGCTGACGTCGCAGCCTACGGCCGCCAGCCTAGTTGCGTGGCCGATAGTCCTGATTGGTGAAGGCCGGTTGCGTTGGGCGCTTGATAACAATGAATCCGTTTTCGGTCCCCTGGTGACATGCATTGCAGGCGGCGGTGAGCTTGTCATAGCCGGCTGTGAACGCCTTGAAATCCTTTGCATCGATAGCCTTTTCCAGGGCGACGATCTCCTTGGTAATCACGGAATCGAGCATGTCGGCGAGCGGCAAATTTTTGAAAGTCGGCACGAGATCCTGGATGTCGCCCATGACCTCCTTGATCTCTCCAAGCTCGTATGCAGCAAGCGGCCAGTTGCGCTCGCGAGCAGCAAACCAGAGTTTGTTGTGCTCGATCAAGATCACATTCATGAACTGCTCGAGTCCGGGCACGTAGGCTCTCGGCGTTTCTTTCGCCTCCTTTGGTGTTTCCTTGGCCGCGGGCGGTGCCGGCGCTTGCGCACGTGCCGTCAGCGGAAGAAGCGTCGCAACAAAAACGATCCCGATCGTTCGGCGCAGCATCGGATGGCCTCATCTGGAAGAGTACGCAAAATCTCTGACACCCTGCAGGTCCAGACGCAAGATATCGGGATAACTTTGGAATCTTTCTAACTAAACAATCGGCGGCGGCAAGAGCTCGCGCCAGCGGCGAGATCGCCCTCGCTATTACGAGTGATTGGTATTGCGGTGATCGCTAAATTCTAAAAAGAGTATCGTTCGTATATGGCAATATTCTCCACTTTCGTGAGGGCGAGCGATGAAATTCATTCTGGGAGTCTTCGTCGGCGCGGCACTGATGCTTGGAAGTGCCTACCTGCACGATACCGGTGTCGTACGCGCCGGTCCCAAGCAACCATTCGTAAATTGGGACACGGTGATCGGGATGCTTGGGCGGTGATCTGGCCGCCCCGTAATCACTACATCCGAAACACTCCGAATTTTGTTTCGGCGATGGGGGCGTTCAGAGTCGCGGAAAGCGCAAGCGCCGATACGCGACGTGTTTCCGACGGCGCAATGATGCCGTCGTCCCAGAGCCGCGCGGTGGCAAAATAGGGATTGCCTTCGGTTTCAAATTGGTCGCGGAGCGGCTGCTTGAATTCTTCTTCTTCGACTTCGGACCACTTGCCACCGCCCAGCTCGATATTCTCGCGCCGGACGGTCGCCAGCACGCTCGCTGCCTGTTCGCCTCCCATGACAGAAATGCGAGCGTTGGGCCAGGTGAAGAGAAACCGCGGGCCGTACGCGCGCCCGCACATCCCGTAGTTTCCGGCACCATACGAACCGCCAATGATCACGGTGATCTTCGGCACCTGCGCGCAGGCCACCGCCGTCACCATCTTTGCGCCGTCTTTGGCAATTCCGCCCGCTTCGTAGTCGCGACCAACCATAAACCCTACGATATTCTGCAGGAACAACAGCGGAATGCGCCGCTGGCAGCACAGTTCGATGAAGTGAGCGGCCTTGAGTGCGCTTTCAGAAAACAGAATTCCATTATTTCCAAGAATGCCGACCGGCATTCCATGTAAATGGGCAAAGCCCGTCACCAGTGTCGAGCCGTACAGCGCTTTGAATTCGTCAAACTCCGACGCATCGACGATGCGCGCGATGACTTCACGCACATCGTATTGTTTTTTCAGATCGACCGGCACAATTCCGTCCAGTTCGCTCGCGTCATGCGCAGGATCACGTGACTTCGACAACGGAATGCCGACGTTCTTTCTTGTATTGAGATTGGCGACGATGCGACGCGCGATGCTCAAGGCATGATGATCGTCTTGCGCATAGTGATCGGCGACGCCGGATTTGCGAGCATGTACATCAGCACCACCCAACTGTTCGGCGCTCACCACTTCCCCGGTCGCCGCCTTCACCAAGGGCGGACCGCCGAGAAAGATCGTTCCCTGGTTTTTGACGATGATTGTTTCGTCCGACATCGCCGGCACGTAAGCGCCGCCGGCCGTGCACGAGCCCATTACAACCGCGATTTGCGGGATGCCAAGTGAGGACAGCGTTGCCTGGTTGTAGAAGATGCGTCCGAAATGCTCTCGATCAGGAAACACATCGATCTGATGGGGCAAATTGGCTCCGCCGCTGTCAACCAGGTAAATGCACGGCAAGTGGTTCTCGCGCGCGACTTCTTGCGCCCGCAGGTGTTTCTTCACAGTCATTGGATAATAGGTGCCGCCTTTGATGGTGGAGTCATTGCAGACCACTACACATTCGCGGCCCTCGATGCGACCAATACCGGTGATGAGACCTGCACCGTGAATGGCATCCTCGTACATGCCATTGGCGGCGAGGGGCGAGAGTTCCAAAAACGGCGAACCGGGGTCGATCAAATTCATGACCCGATCGCGGGGCAACAGTTTGCCACGCCCCACGTGCCGCTCCCTCGCCCTTTCCGAGCCGCCCAAAGCTGCTTCAGCGCGCCGTGTTTGCAACTCGACCACCAAGGCATGCATGCGCTCACGGTTAGCGCGAAATTCAGCGGCATCTTTACTGATAGATGACGAAAGAATCGCCAAAGGCACCTCCCGATCGAAGAGAAAGGTGCCTTGGTGGAACCCGGAACGCAATGCCGGCTCCTTCATGTCGATTCCGTAACGTGCGGAACCTAGCCTTGGCGCCAGACGTTTTGTGACGAGGTCTCGACGAGATCGGGAATTCGAGGGGCATCCAGAGGAGGCATCAGTGCAGAAAGCTAAATTGCTGTCGACCGTAGCCGCCGCGTTATTGCTCGGCGTCGGTGCCGCATCGGCGCAAGGAATGAACAAAGATACCCCTGAACGCGCGCCCGCAGCGCAGCAAACCGCGCCGGCGGAAAAGGTCGCCCCGTCAATGAAAAATGGCGATCACAAGGCCCCGCAAACGACCGGTCAGGCCACACCAGACAGTAAGTCTGGGAAAGCGAAAGAAACAACCGGCCAAGCGCCGAAGGCCGAACCGAAGTCCGACATGGGTCAGCGCGGCCCGGGCGGCGCTCCGCAGGAGTCGAGTCCCGCAAACGGGGGCGTAGGCAAGTCAAATACCGAGAACAAACCCGCGGCTTCGCCGTCAACGAGTTCGGAGCAAAATCGCGCGACCACCGGTCAAGGCGCGGCTGGCTCGGCCAAGCTGAGCACCGAGCAGCGCACCAAGATCACCTCGGTCATCAAAGAGCAGAAGGTGGAACGGGTAAATCTGAACGTTTCAGTGACTGTCGGGACGCGCATCCCGGCAAGCGTGCACGTGCACCCGTTACCGCAACAGGTCATCGTTATTTATCCGGAGTGGCGTGGTTATGACTACATTCTGGTCGGTGACCAGATCGTGATCATTAATCCACGAACGCACGAGATTGTCGCAATCCTCGAGGCGTAATCTCTCAGCGCGGCAATCTTGTACCGGCGGCCGGGAACTTCCCGGCCGCCGACATTTTTTGAAACATTTTTTCAAATTTGCCCCCGGTTCCCGGAACACCGGTCCGCTTCCCTCGTTGTCCCGAATGCCGCAAGCCGGCATCAGCCCCAATAAGGAGTCAGACGATGAAGACGTTGACCACCTTTACCGCCATCGCCGCACTCATCGCAGGTGTCTCTTTCGCCCAGGCACAGATGGGCTCACCCCCATCCGGGAGCACTATGCAAAAGTCGCAGACGGTCGGTAATTCTCCCTTCTGCATCAACATGTCCGCGAGCGGCGGCCTTAACTGCAAGTATGCAAGTATGGCAGCTTGTGAAAAAGACGCGAAGCAGCAGAACCTCAATTGTTCGCCGAACCCGAACAAAAGCACGACTGGCTCAAAGCAGTAGTCGTTCAATAGCGCGACCCGTGCCGGCTATTTCGGCACGGGTCGCATGCGAGATTTACAGGGCGGTGCCGTTTTCACGGAACGGCACTCCGCATGAGTATGTTTATTAATTGTCAGCAACATAGAAGAAAGATGAGCACAATGAACAAGGATCGCATCAAAGGCAGCCTCGAACAGGCGAAGGGCAAGATTAAGGAAGTCGCGGGCAAAGCGACCGGAGATGCCAAGTTGAGAATGAAGGCAAAGCGCAGAAGTTTGGCGGAAAAATCCGGAATACTGTCGGTGGCATAAAGGATACGTTGAAAGAAGCCGCTGACGAATGACAGTTTTATGGACGGTGCAGCCGTCGGAAAGCCCGGCTCTCAGCCGGGCTTTCGGCTATTCATATGCTTCAACTCGCCGCCTCGCGATATTACTCTTGCGTCTTCCCGAACGCGGAGAACGCAACGATGGAAGCGAGGCTCGATCAATACAAGGACCTCAAGCTCAAATTGGATGGCATGGTGCCACCGGGCCATGGATTCTACCGTAACCTGTTGTTCGATGCCCTTTACAGCTCGCTACCACGCGATCCACAGGTGAAGGTGCAGATCTACAACGCGGAGATTGTGCCGGGGGGCTATACAAACTGGCATTGTCACAACGGCGCGGCTTTTTTTGTCGCCTTGCAAGGGCTCTTCGAAGCACACTTCCAGGAAGGCGTGCTGGTGAAAGCGAAGGCCGGTGAATGCTATTCTGAACCGATCGCCAAATTTCACCGGGGACATAATCCGCACCCCGAGTTACCTTATCTCTGTGTCGGAGTGTGCTTCACGTCGCCGGACCGCGAGCACGTGACCAATTCCCTGGAACGGCCTTGGTGAACGCGCGTGTCGCGTCGATCAGAAATTAGCGCCGGCATCCTCGCCTTCCGCCACAAACCGCGGCTTGAGTTCTTGCTCGCCCATCCAGGCGGCCCTTACTGGCAGAACAAGGATGATGGTGCCTGGTCGATTCCCAAGGGAAATGTCGAATCCGGAGATCTACTGACCTGCGCCAAGCGGGAATTCAACGAAGAAACCGGTCTTGTTGCCGAGGGACCGTTCAATGAACTTGCACCGCTCAGACAGAAGAGCGGAAAAATCGTCCACGCTTTTGCGATCGAGGCAGATTTCGATCTGGCCCGCTTTTCAAGCAACAAGTTCGAAATGGAATGGCCGCCGCGCTCGGGAAGGCAACAGAGCTTTCCCGAGATCGATCGCATCGCCTATTTCGGCCTTGCGGCCGCTCGCAGGAAAATCTTGCCGGGACAAAGACCCTTCATCGAGGAATTGGTGGCCCGGCTCAAGATCTAGACGCGATGCACGGTCGGCCAATCGACCTCGTCCGCGGCAAGCACCCAGGTCTCTTGAAGCGCCGCAGAGTACCATTCGCCCCAGGCTGGTAGGGCCATGACAGCGTCCATGTAGGACTTGGTCGCTGCACCCACATCGACGCCGTAAGTATTCAGACGCGCCACAACCGGCGCATACATGGCATCCGCCGCCCCGAAGGCTCCGAACAAAAACGGGCCATCGGCCTTCTTGCCGTACCGTGCGCGGCACTCGGACCAAAGTGTTTCGATCCGCTTTACATTGACCGCCGCTTCGGGCGTCAGGTCGCGCTTGATCACCGGCCGCCACATGTTCATCGGCATGTGTCGACGCAACGGCAGGAAACCCGCATGCATCTCGTTGGATATGGCACGTGCAAGCGCCCGTGCCGCGCTGTCGGCCGGCCAAAGCCGAGCATTGGGGAATTTCTCCGCCAGATACTCAAGGATCGCCAGCGATTCCCACACACGCACTTCGCCATCGATCAGCGCCGGCACTTTGCCGGTGCCGGAAACCGGACCGACGACATCCTTGAAATCGGGCGCGTCGAGCGAAACCAGCGTCTCCTCGAATGGAATTTTCGCCACCTTCATGGCGATCCACGGACGCATGGACCAGGACGAATAGTTCTTGTTGCCAATGATCAGCTTAAGAGTCATGCGCACTCCACTTGTTCAAGCTCGCGAAACTGCCGCAGGCAGCCGCAGGCGACAAGCCAATGATGCTTGCAAACAGGTTCGGAAATAAACCCTAACCTCGCTCAATCATTCGACGGGCCCGCCTGCCTTTTTCCAGGCGCCAAAGCCACCACGAATATGCGCAACGGGTTTGAGACCCATGTGTTGCGCCGCCTGGGTCGCGAGCGCCGAGCGCAAACCTCCGGCACAGAAGAAAACGAACTTCTTGTCCTGGGCGAATACCGGCTTGTGATAAGGGCTTTGCGGATCAATCCAGAATTCCAGCATTCCACGGGGACAGTGAAAAGCACCCGGCACCCTGCCCTCGCGTTCCAGTTCGCGGATGTCGCGGATGTCGACCAGAACCGTATCGTCACGGCCGGCAAGCGTGACCGCTTGCT
The DNA here is from genome assembly GCA_036519515.1 of Pseudolabrys sp. Taxonomy (GTDB): domain Bacteria; phylum Pseudomonadota; class Alphaproteobacteria; order Rhizobiales; family Xanthobacteraceae; genus Pseudolabrys. The sequence goes on from DATDLC010000057.1 coordinate 32,341, forward strand.
CCGCCGATAATGTCTCAATCTCGCGTTCTGCGGCCTCGCACAGAGCCTTGTATCCAGTGGTGATGTTCTGCGGCATCGCTTGTCTCCCGATGCCGCCATGCTGACAGAGGCGTTCACCCCGCTCAAGCACGGAGACTACCGGCGCGCGGTAATTGGAACGTGCGAAATGCGACGAAACCAACGCAGTGCCGCGTCAAACCATTCCCATCAGGACAGCGATCGCCGCCACAATCAGAACCGCCAGTGAGGCCGCGACGACAGTAACAACTTGCTCTTGCCGGTCGATATTCGCTGCAGCTTCTCCCTGCCGCGCCCGCTCGACCGCTGCGGCCGAATAAAAATACAGTTGCATGGACGCCCCCGTGAGTAGGCTCGTTTCGATAAGCACGAACGCCCACGCGAACCAGGCGCACCGAATCGCCCTGACCGACAAGGTTACCATCTCTTTGCAGGGGGCCGTTACGGCGCGGCTCAGACTGTGGCCACGTCCACAAGCCGTAACTGGACACGCTCCTCACCTTGCCACCGGTCAACGGCGATGTGACCTGCCGCGTGCAGAGCGCGGCCGCGACTGTCCAGCAGGATCTTGCCGAGCGGCTCCATTGCGTGAAAGGCAATGGCGTTGACAATTTTTCCGTCACCGGAACGAAAGCGGGCCCGAATGTGGCTGTCGCCGGCCGGATCGACGTAGGCGAGCGTATGTGCTGGAAGCGCCAGCAGTGGCTCCGGATTGCCTGCCCCGAATGGTCCTGCGCGTGCCAGCAGATCCGCCAGCGAAAAATTGAACGCGCCGGCGGCAACCGCTCCATCGAATAGCAGGGCGCTGTCGCGCCGCGCGGATTCCACCGGGCCTGCCAGCGCATCTTCAATGAATGCGCGGAAGCTCCCGAGCAAATCCTTTTTCAATGTTACCCCGGCGGCCATGGCGTGGCCCCCGCCCTTGAGGAGCAATCCTTCCTGCACCGCACGCCGAACGGAACGGCCGAGGTCGACGCCGGGAATTGAGCGACCCGAACCCGTGCCGGTGCCCCCTGGTTCCAGCGCAATTGCAAATGCAGGCCGACCAAACCGCTCCTTCAGGCGAGCGGCCACCAGGCCCACCACTCCCGGGTGCCAGCCTTCCGCAGCGGTGACAATCACCGCGCCTTTTTCTTCCAGTCCGAGGGCAGCGAGCGCTTCGGCTTCCGCCTGAGCAAGTGTCGCCCGCTCGATCTGCTGGCGCTCAAGATTGAGCCGGTCGAGCTCGGCGGCAATCCGCGCGGCTTCAATCGGGTCCTCCTCCAGGAGAAGGCGCACGCCGAGGTCGGCCCGTCCGATCCGGCCACCGGCGTTGATACGCGGACCCAAAAGGAACCCGAGATGCCAGGGCTCGGGTGGGCCGTTGAGACGCGCCACATCCATCAACGCCGTGAGGCCCGCGTGCTCGCGCCGCCTCAGTGCGATGAGACCTTTGGCGACAAACGCACGGTTAAGGCCGTGCAGCGGCACGACATCCGCAACTGTGCCAAGCGCTACAAGATGCAAGAGCGACAGGAGATCGGGCTCGGGTCGCAGACCGGTCCAAAAACTGCGCCGACGCAACTCTCGTGTGACGGCAACCAATGTGAGAAATACCAATCCGACCGCCGCAAGGTGTCCAAGGCCAGAAAGATCGTCGGCGCGGTTTGGGTCCACAACAGCGACCGCCTCGGGAATCTTTTCGTCACCCTGGTGGTGATCGATCACCACGGTTTCGAGTCCACATTTTCTGGCTTCCGCAAGTGGCTCTATGCTTGAAACACCACAATCGACCGTGATCAGCAGCTTTGCGCCCCGCTCGGCAAATGATCGAACCGCCTCGATATTCGGACCATAACCTTCAAAGATGCGATCGGGGATATGAACGATTGGATCCAACCCGCAATGGCGCAAGTAACGGCACAGCAGCGCTGACGCAGTGGCACCGTCGACGTCGTAGTCACCGAAAATGGCAATGCGTTCGCCGCGGATCACGGCATCAGCGATGCGCGTGGCCGCCGCTTCCATATCGGTCAACGTATATGGATCCGGCATCAAGCGCTTGATGGTGGGATCGAGGAAACTGTCGACCTGATCCACGTCGACATTCCGACCAGCGAGGACACGCGCGAGCAATTCATCAACGCCGTGCCGCTGCGCGATAGAAAGTGCCCGCGCCGACCCGCGTTCATCGAGTCGCTCGCGCCACGACCGACCGGTCAAAGACTGTTCGACGCCGAGAAAGTTTCGGTCGACATTTTTTAATGACACAGCGGGAACGGCTGCCATAGCTGTTTCACCATCGTCTTCGATGCCAACTCACGGGAGCCGAATTACGCGTTTGCCAAATACGCAGTACTGAGTGAGCTGCGAGGCCGCCGGCTCGCTTAGTCGAGGTGAAACTTGTCGAATTGCCGGTGCTCGGCCATCACCCGTCGCACCGTTCCGGTAACGGAGCGCATTACAACGGTTTCAGTCTCGATCACATCCTTGCCGAATTTGACCCCGCTCAACATGGCGCCACTGGTAACGCCGGTGGCCGCGAAAAGACAATCGCCCTTCACCATGTCTTCGATTTCGTATTTACGTCTCGGATCTTTGATACCCATTTTCAGAGTACGCTCGCGTAGTTGTTCGGTATCAATGATCAGCCTTGTCTGCATCTGACCGCCGATGCAGCGCAAGGCCGCCGCCGCCAGCACGCCCTCCGGCGCTCCGCCAATCCCGAGATAGATGTCGATCCCAGTTTTCGGCTCGGCGCAATGGATCACGCCAGCCACGTCGCCATCACTGATCAGACTGACCGCGGCGCCGGTCTTGCGCACCGCCGCGATGATATCCGCGTGTCGTGGGCGATCGAGGAGAATGGCGGTGATTTCCGAAGACTTGACCCCCTTGGCCTTGGCCAGGCGCATTATGTTTTCGTCCGCCGGCGCGTCGAGATCGATAATCCCCTTGGGATAGCCGGGCCCGATTGCAATCTTCTGCATGTAGCAGTCGGGCGCGTGCAAGAGCGTACCGGCTTCGGCCATCGCAATCGTAGCGATCGCCCCAGGCATGTTTTTTGCGCAGAGCGTTGTGCCCTCGAGGGGATCAACCGCAATGTCGACTTTCGGGCCATTCTTTGTGCCAACCTTCTCGCCGATAAAAAGCATCGGCGCTTCATCAATCTCGCCCTCGCCGATCACGACGGTGCCGTCAATCGGCAACTTATTGAGTTCGCGGCGCATCGCATCGACTGCGGCCTGATCGGATGCCTTGTCCTTGCCGTGGCCACGCAAGCGCGCCGAGGACACCGCGGCCCGTTCGGTGACGCGCACGATCTCTAGACTGAGAATGCGTTCCAGCAGAAATTCCGGCTGGACGGTAATACTCGGCATCTTCACGCAGCCCTTGAGTTCATTGGACTTTTTAGCCGTATGTCGCGTCTGTGTCGCATTCATACCGTCATCAGGAATTTTTCGGCTTCGGCCAACTCACTGCCGTCGTCCGTGCCCGGGAACAGGTGGCCGTAGACATCGCTGGTGAGCATGATGCTGGCATGACCGAGCCGAGACTGCACCGTCTTGATAGGCAATTCCAGCCCACCGTCCTGCTTCCGGTTGATGCACCAAGACGCATAAAAATGGCGTGTGGTGTGTGGGCCGGGATATCTGGCTTCGCCCTTGTCGTCGATGACACCCGCCTTGACCTGCACCGGCTTCCAAGTCCGCCCGACCATGTTGGCGTGGCTTTCGGTATTTCCCGCCCCATTCGGAAACACCAAATCACGCGTTCCCTTAGGACAAGCAAGCCGCCATTCCTTCAACGCATTGAGGACGAGCGGGCCGAGCGGAATCGTGCGGTCGCCTGACTGTGATTTGGGCTTGCCCATCACGTTGTAGCGGTCGGCGCGTTGGCGAACGTGAAGTTCGCCTCTATTCAGATCAACGTCCTGCCACCGCAGTCCGCGCAATTCGCTCCCGCGCAGTCCTGCGAAAACCGCCGTCAATAACAGCGGGCGGCGCTTGCCGGTCGCGGCGTGAATGATCTTCCTGATTTCGTCGGGTGTCGGAATATCAACACCTACTTTCAGTTTGCGCTTGACGCGTCCGCTGGTGCCTATGATCACGTCACGAGCGACGTTCTGTGCCACGTCGCCGCGACGATGCGCGTCTTTCAAGATTGCTTTGAAACTCTTGAGCACGGCCTTCGCCAGACTGCGCGATGCAGCAGACCCGAGCAGATCATCGCGGAATTTGTTGATGTGCGGGGTGGTCAAGTTCGCAAGTTTATCGCGACCCATACGGGGCACGATATGTCGATTGACGTGAATCCTATACCCGAGAATTGTCGCTGGCTCGCGTCCCTCCAGTTCGATGTATTTCAGCCAGTTTTCCGCAGCCTGTGTAACCGTGATGCTTTTGCTCGCTGCTGTGTGAACACCCTTGCGAACGTCAACCTTGACCGTCGCGTGGTAGGCGTCCGCATCCTTCTTCTTCGCGAACGTCTCGATGTGGCGCTCGCCATGCTGGTCGACGTAATCAACGATCCAAGCCTCTTTCCTCTCGCCTTCCGAAGTCATCCAAGTACGTTTGCGAACTGACATTGCACCCTCCAGCCATTTGAAACACGCCGCAGCATATCGCACACTTTTTGAAAAGATTGGGAAGACTGTGGGAGACCGGCTCAGGCCGCGGTGGACAAGGCTACATTGCTGTCACCAAAGTGAACCGCGCAACGCAAGTATTGCGGCAATCCAGCCGATGTCCGCTTTACCCCCGAAAGCGGACATTACGCTTGCCAGCCGGTTACGTCCTACCTTTCGCCGCCTGCTTGAGCAGGCGGTAACGTGCCGCCGGTCCGCCTGGATCGGGATGATCCGCTTGCGATCCTACATCCGCATCAACAGGGTGTTCATAGGCCGGCCACTGCCAGGGCTGCAGGCGCAACTCACTATGAAGGATCGAGTGCTGCTCGGCCCATTGCCGGCACGCCGCGCATTCCCCGTCATCGTCCTCGCCCTTACAGGTGCAACGCCGCTCGAGCA
>DATDLC010000058.1:0-4724 GCA_036519515.1 Pseudolabrys sp.
GCTGCGAATCATCACGCACTCGTGGGAGCGGCCGATGTGACCTCGTCGGTGATCACCTTGAAGCCCACGAGCGTGCAGGGGCCGAATGAGGTCACGATCGCGACGTCGGTTGCATCGCGCCCGCGCCCCATCAGGATGCGGCCCATGCGCGGCACGTTGTTGCGTGGGTCGAAGGTATACCAGCGTCCTCCGAGATACGCCTCGAACCAAGCGGCGAAGTCACCGGGGTCGTAGGGCGGGGGTGCGCCCATGTCGCTAAGATAGCCGGTGCAGTAGCGCGCCGGAATGTTCATGCAGCGGCACAGCGTTACCGCAAGGTGGGCGTAGTCCCGGCACACGCCGCGTCGCTCGGTATGGGCATCCCACGCCGTCTTGGTCGGGCTCGCGTGCTGGTAACCGAACATGATGCGATCGTGGACGTAGTCACAGATCCCCTTTACTAGTGGCCAACCCTTCGGAACCTGCCCGAAAAGTGACCACGCCGTATTCGATAGGCGATCGGTCTCGCAGTAACGGCTGCCGAGCAGATAGATAAGGACCTCCACCGGCAAGTCTTCTAGGGCATGCTGCTCCGCCTGCGGGGCCATTGCGTCCGGCTCGCCCTTATCCTGCACCAGGAAGTCCGTGGACATGGTCAGTCGGCCCGCGGGCGCGCGGATCACGTGGCAGAAATTGCCGAAACCGTCGTGATAGGTGTTGGCGGGGATGGGCGGACTGAATTGTATGCGATCCCAGGTCAAAAGGTCGGGAGTGCGGGACGGATGCACACTCAGCTGCAGGATCATGGGCGTCGGCTGCGGGCAGTCATAGGAAATTTCGTAGCCGGCCCGAATCTTCATCGAAAGCCTTTTCCGCCCGCGCAAGCGGAGTCCTGGGTGCTAAAAAGAAGACGGCACAAGAATTCTATTCGTTCGTCAAGCAGCAACCAATCATGCGGCCGCCGCGGTGACCTTGACGGCGACCTTCATGGCGAGATGGTCCGACGCGCTCCCGATCCACGTACCTTGCAAGGGAATTGCATGGCGCGGATCATGCGCCACCGCGACGCGCACGAGGTTCTGATTCCCCACCATGCCGCTCGACGGATCGAAGTCGATCCAACCGGGGCCGGGAACATAGGCCTGGACCCAAGCATGGGTGTTGCCACCGGTGACACGGTCGTCATCGTCATCGGCAAGATGCAGATATCCGGACACGAACCGCGCAGCGATGCCAAGCGAGCGCAGCGCCTCGATCATGAACACGGCAACGTCGCGACAACTCCCGCTCGCGAGCTTCAGAGTTCGAACCGGGTCCTGGGTACCCTTCTCGCGCCGCGCCTTGTGCTTGAAGGTCCGCTTGATGGTCTGCGTCATGTCCACGAGAAGCTCGTAAGTGTCGGCCGATCCGTCCGCGCGCAGGAACTTGGCGGCCCACCGATCGACGCTGGGGTGCGGGGATCGCGGCGCGATGACGCGGGCGAGACCTGGCCTGTCTTCCGCTGGGTAGGCAAACGGATGGGTACGGGCAAAGTCCTCGATATCGGCGGCTCGGAAGCCGACCGGCGCGTGGTCGAGATGAATGGTGCTTTCGAAGCGAAGCTCGCAGGCCCGGTCCGCGAAACGGGCGGTCGCGACATGATTGCCGTGGATATCCCGCGTCCAGCACAGTTGGCTCGGCTCGGGCGTGATTTCGAGCTCGGTTTCGAGCACTTTCTGATCGTCGTCGTCGCGCGGACGCAGCATCATCCGGTGCTCGCCGAACGCGACCGGTCGTTTATAGTGGTAGGCCGTGACGTGCCTGATGGTGAGAATCGGCATTGCGGTCCCACAATAATGCAAGTCCCACTAACATGCATATTCCGCGCCAGGAACAGTGTGCGTGTCTCTACCATCCCGTGGTTTTTGCACAAGCCTGAGCGCCGATGAACGAGATGTCGGATAGCCTGTTGGCGGCAGACGAGCCGGCGCCCGTCACGGTGCACAACGAAAACGGCCTGTCGCCGTTCCTGATCGTCGCCGATCACGGCGGCAATGTCATACCGCGCGCACTGCGCGGGCTCGGAGTTTCTGAAGCGGAACGCCGGCGCCACATCGCCTGGGACATTGGTATCGCCGCGGTTTCCCGCCTGGTGGCGGACGCGCTCGACGCCACCCTGGTGCAGCAGAACTATTCGCGCCTGGTCATCGACTGCAACCGCGCGCCGGGCTCGAAGGAGTCGATCTCTGACATCAGCGAGCGCATCCCGGTACCGGGAAACATCGGCTTGAGCGAAGGCGGCAAGGCCGCGCGCGTGCGCGAGATTTTCCGACCCTACCATGATCGTATCGAATCCGAACTCGACCGCAGATGCCAAGCCGGCCGGCCGGCGGCGCTGATCGCGCTGCACAGCTTCACCCCTGTCTTTATGGGCGTGGCGCGGCCCTGGCATGCTGGCGTGCTCTACAATCGCGATCCGCGTTTTGCCCGTCTCCTCATGGCGCTGCTGAAACGAGAAGAGGGACTCGTGGTCGGCGACAACAAACCCTACGACGTCAACGATGCTACGGATTACACCATTCCGGTGCATGGCGAACGGCGCGGCCTGCATCATGTGGCGATCGAGATCCGCCAGGACCTGATCGCTGGCGACCAGGGGCAGCGCACCTGGGCTGCGCTGCTCGCGCGCCGGCTGCCGCAGGCGTATCGGGAGCAGGTGGGCCGAGGCTCTCAGGCCTGCGTGAGCTGACGTGCGAAAGTGACCGGCCTGAATTGAGTGGTCCAAGTGGAATGTTAGTTGAGAGCTGGTGCTGACGCCAGCGTGGCCGGAGGAGCCGGTCGGTTTGAAATTGGGAGTGGTGGCCTAAATTAAGGATTCGCTATTTGTTCACTATAGGCGCACAGTTGTTTATCATCAGCAAAGGTCTTGTGCCAGGCGCTGGTGGCTGAGAGTTCGGTAGCACTCCCGCCTTTTTCAGCTGGAGTTGCACATGCTGCAGTTCGAATACACGCCTACAAACCCGACCGTGTACGATCGCCCTCGGTGCCCAAAATGCACCGCGCAAACGTATCTTGCGCAGATTGAGCCGGATCAACCGGGATTTGCTCTCCGGACCTTCATATGTCCAAGCTGCGAGCACTCGGAAAGCGTGCTGGTCAAAAACGTGTAGTGCCGCCTCAGTTGGCGGCCTCTTTCTCAATGGATTGCGCGGGACCGTGCCCGCCCACGTCTTTCGACACTGGATTAGCTGTGTTGAACACCCCTGTCGCTTCCAAAAACTAGATTCGTGCGTACCGGTGATGCAATCCGCCCAAGATTGCATGTGCGACAATGTCTCCGAAGCGCTCGATCGGGCGTCTGTTTGGTGCATCCTTCCCGAGCGAAACATGAGGACGCCACCCATTATAATAGGTGGAGAATTTCGCAAGAATCCGCCGCAGGTGCTCTTCGTTGAGCACGATCAGATGATCAGTACACTCGCGCCGGATCGACCCGATCAGACGGTCAACATGGCCGTTCTGCCACGGTGAGCGGAATGACGTGGGCCGGTCCCGAATGCCCATCGCCTGGAGGCGGCGGGTGAATACGCTGCCAAAGGCCCGGTCGTTGTCGCGGACGATATATGTCGGCGCCCGGTCCCAGGGGAATGCCTCAGTGATTTGGCGTGCCAGCCACTCCGCCGTCGGATAGCGGGTCACCGCAAACCACAGCAACTGCCGCCGGCCGTGGCCGAGCACAAGAAATGCGAAGAGTTGCTCAAAGGCAATCGTCGGAACGACAAAGAGATCAATCGACGCGATCCCGTCAGCGTGGTTGCGCAGGAAGGTCTTCCATGTTTGCGACGGGCGACCTCGCCTCGGTACCATGTACTTCGAGACTATCGACTGGGCGACGTCGAAGCCGAGCTTCAGAAACTCACCGTGGATATGCGGCGCACCCCAGAGCGGGTTCTCGAAGCTCATTCCTCGGATAAGGTCGCGCACGTCCTTGTCGATCTGCGGTCGGCCACCGAGAGGGCGGGATTTCCATCGCCAGAACGCACTAAAGCCTTTGCGATGCCAACGCACGATCGTTTCAGGCCTTAAAATCATTGGCGTCAAGAATGCGCGGAAAGCCGCGATAGAGCCAAACGAACAGGGCGCGATCAGCCCAGGTTAAATATAGCCGACGCGGCGCGCGCTGCTGCAGGACGTTGAGTTGATGCCGCAGCACCAGGATTTCAGCTTCTAGCCGTCGTCGCGACTTGAAGCCGTCGCACAGCACGCGGACGAAAAGGAAGGCAATTGCGAACATCCAACAATATGTTCTGATTCGCTGGCGATCGCGAATCCAATGGATGGAGTTTTCGGAACCGACAGGTCATAAAGCGACACAAGTGCGTCGTCTGCGGGAGCATCACGATCTTCGTCCTTGGTGCGACGTAACGGATAGAGCGGCCGTTCGGCTCGCTTCATCGCGCGGCATCGCGCCGAAGCGAACGCACGTAATCGAACGCGGCCTTTACTGCTTCCTTGAGTCGGGCGCGCTGCACGTCCTCCGGGGTAGCGGCATCGTGCACCGCTCCCCCGTGCTCCTCGACGATCGCCGCTAAGTCATCCAAATCGTCTGGTTCGACCAACCCCATCATGACAAGCGGAATCGTATCTGCAATCCCTTCGCGAGCCGCGGCGCTGCCGGGAAGTTCCGATGCTACGAGCCAATCGGTGGCAGCCCGAAGAGCTTCTTTGGTATCGTACTCGCTGAGCGGCATGCGTTACGGTGCCTC
>DATDLC010000059.1:0-87502 GCA_036519515.1 Pseudolabrys sp.
TCGAACCTAGATTCTCGGAGTCAGAGTCCGATGTTCTACCGTTGAACTATTCCCCAACGGGGCTGGGATGCCTCAGCAGCCATCCGGAGGGCCCTGACATGGGGCAAATCGGCCAATTTGACAAGTGCGCCCGTTGCAAACGTCTGATCAGACCGGGCGTCGGGGCCGCGTTGCGACCGTAAGGATTGCAACCAGGCTCAATGCGGCGACTGCCAGAAACACCAGACGCGGACTCCCGTGATCCATGATGGCACCGAAAATCAGCGGCGAAATTATACCGCCGATGTTGAAGCCGGTGGTGACGAAGCCGAAGACCTTGCCGAAAGATCCCGGCGGGGTGACCGCGCGCACGATCATGTCGCGCGAAGGCATGATGATGCCGGAGAAAAGCCCGACCAGAGACATCACCCCGATCAATGCCACCGCGCCAAAATCAATCTCGGCAATCAGGGCGGTGAAGACGCCCATGGCGGCAAGCCCGATGGTTGCGACCAGGCCGTGTCGCGTGGTGCGGCCGACGAGCAGACCGCCCAGCAATACTCCGATTGCCGACCACAACAGATTGCCGGTCAGCGCGGCATTCGCCGTCGTGACCGGAGTGCCATAGAGCGCGCCGAGTGCAACGACCGAATAATTGTAGAGCCCCGCGCTTATGATCGCGAGCAGCGCAAAGAAAACGAGATTGAGCACGATCGGCGCCGACATCAGCAGCCGCCAGCCGGCCGGGGCGTCGTCGGAGCCGGAGCGTGCCGGGGCGGATTTCGATTGAACGGGGGAGGGATCGCGAAAGGCGATCAAAACCGCCGCCACGGCGATGCCGAGGATCGCTGCGCCGATGAACGCACCGCGCCAGCCCCATTGGCTCTGCATGATGAGCAAACTCGCCGGCGCAACGGCCGACCCGAGCATGCCCGCAAAAGTGTGGACCGAGAACCCCTGACCGATGCGCTCGGACGGCACGTGTTGCGAGAGCAGCGCATAGTTGGCCGGGTGATAGACCGTGTTGCCAACGCCCGCGAGCGCAAACATCGCGACCATCACCCAGAACGAATCGATCAGGCCCGCGATGATGAGGGCCGCAGCGCCTGTCAGCAAACCTGCGATCAGCAGCGCGCGCGCGCCGATCCGATCGACCAGGAATCCCGCCGGCGTCTGGCCAACCGCCGACACGATGTTAAATGCCGCGAAAGCCAGTCCGATTTCGGTGTAGCTCACGCCATAGTCCGCGCGCACAAAGGGCATGAGCGGTGCGAGCAGGATAATGTAGTAGTGCGAGACGAAGTGCGCGGCACTGACGACGCCGACGAGACGCACGTAAGACGGCCGGCTGGCGGTCAGAACCTCGGCCGTTTGGCTCATGCGGCGGAAACTCCCGATGAAGGGGGCGGACTATGCCCCGGACCCCGCCGGCAATCCAATGCATTTGCAGTGGGTTGCCTATGTCGGCCTGGTATGCGCCGGTGCAGGCGGGGACCGCTTAGGACGCTTGCCGCGCCTTGGCGTCCTGAATCGCCTGCCAGACGCGGGCAGGCGTCATCGGCATTTCCAGGTGCCTGATGCCGTATTCGGACAGCGCGTCAATCACTGCATTCGCGACCGACGGCAAACCGCCCGAGGTGCCCGCTTCCCCGCAGCCCTTGGCGCCGAGCGGATTGCTCTTGGTCGGGACGGGATGGCTCAGCACATTGATCATGGGCGCATCGTGCGCGCGGGGCATGGCGTAGTCCATGAACGAACCCGTCACCAGCTGGCCACCCGAGTCGTAGACGGCCTGCTCGAGCAAAGCCTGTCCGAGACCTTGCACCACGCCGCCCTGAATTTGTCCCTCGACCAGAAGCGGGTTCACGATCGTGCCGAGATCATTGACCGCGCTATAGCGTACAACGTGCACGCCGCCGGTTTCGGGATCGACCTCGACTTCGGCAATATGGCAGCCGTTCGGGAACGCGGACGGGACCGGATCCTTCACGACGTGATCGACATCGAGCGAGCTTGGCACGCCCTCCGGCAGCTTGAGTTCCCCGCGTAGCTGCGCGGCCAGCTCGATCAATCCGATCGAGCGGTCGGTGCCGGCGATGACAAAACGGCCCGCCTTGAATTCGATGTCGCTCGCTGATGCTTCCAGGACATGCGATGCGATTTGTTTGCCGCGCTCGATGACGATCGCCGCCGACTCCGTCAGCGCCGCGCCGACGAACATCACCGAGCGTGATCCGCCGCTGCCGCCGCCGAACGCCATGCGGTCGCTGTCACCCTCGATCATGCGGATCCGGTCGAACGGAACACCGAGCAGGTCTGTCAATATCTGCGCATAGGTCGTCGCGTGACCCATGCCGAAGTCGAGCGTGCCCGTGATGATGGTGACCGTGCCGTCGGCTTCGAAATGGATCGCGCCGAGCTCCTTGCCAGGAGCAGCGGTGACCTCGAGATAGCAGCCGATGCCGAAGCCGCGCAGCAAGCCGCGCTTGCGGCTTTCGCGCCGGCGCTTATTGAACCCGGCATAGTCCGCGGCATCCAATGCTTGTTTGAGCACACCGAGGAAGTCCCCGCAGTCGTATGTCATGTCGGAGGCGGCTTTGAACGGCAGATCGTTTTTCCGGATCATGTTGCGCTTGCGCAGATCGATGCGATCGATCCCGAGTTCGCTCGCCGCGAGGTCGAGCGCACGCTCCACATAGTAGTTGCCCTCGGGACGGCCGGCGCCGCGGTAGGCCGACACGAAATTGGTATTGGTGAATACGCACTTGGTCGCCACTTCAATCACGGCCGTGCGGTAGATACTGGCAATGTTCTTGACCTGATTGCCGGTCGGCAGCAGCGGGCCGAACTGCGCGAGATAGCCGCCCATGTTGCCGTAGCCGGTAAGACGCATTGCCAGGATGTGTGCGTTCTCATCGAAGGCAATTTCCATCACCATGTCCTGCGCGCGGCCGTGATGATCGGATACGAAACTGCCTGAACGCTCGTCGGTCCATTTCACGGGACGCCCCAGAGTGCGGGCGGCGTGCAGAATGCAGACATATTCCGGATAGACCGAAGCTTTCATGCCGAACGAGCCGCCGACCTGACCGGTCACAACGCGAACCTTGTCGGCAGGCGCGTTCAGGATATCCATCAGCGAGGTCTTCATGCCGTGGACACCCTGGCTCGTGGAATAGAGCGTCCATTTGCTGCTCGCGGCTTCGTATTCGCCGATCGCGGCGCGCGGCTCCATGGCGTTCACCACCATGCGCTGATTGGAGGTTTCAAGCCGCGTGATGTGTTTCGCCTGGGCGAAGGCTTCGGCAACCCTGGCGGCATCGCCATAGTGATAATCAAGGGCGATGTTGTTCGGAACGGCATCGAAGACCAGCGGCGCGCCGGCCTTCACTGCATCGGCGGGTGAGAGCACGACGGGCAGCGGATCGATGTCGATCGTGACCGCCTCGGCGGCATCCTTTGCCTGCGCAACGGTTTCCGCAACGACACAGACAATCGGATCGCCGACGTAGCGAACCTTGTCGCCGGCAAGGGCGGGGCGAGGCGTGTAACGGATCGGCGATCCGTCGCGGCTCTTGAGCGGCATGTTGCATTTGAGCGGCCCGTAGGCCGACAAGTCGGCCGCGGTATAAACACCGAGCACGCCCGGTATCGCTTTCGCTGCGTCGGTGTTGATCGCGCGGATGACGCCGTGGGCTTCCCGGCTTCGGATGATCGCGGCATAGACTTGGCGCGGTCGGCTGAAATCGTCCGCGTAGCAGCCTTCGCCGCGCACCAATTTGGGATCTTCGCTGCGCCGTACCGGCTGACCGATGCCGAACTTGGTCAACGACAGGGCGGTTTCCGTGGTTCGGTCGTCCATATTGCTGGATATTCCGGTTGGCCCTCTGTCAATTAAAGCAGCGTGGATGTTGCGACAAGAATAGCTTGCGGGAGGGAGGGTTGCGTGAAGCGAAGACGCTGGTACACTTTTCCTGATCGAGAATAAACAGCTACAACCGCGACGCGCCTAAAAAGGTTGGCTTGCGCAGCGGTAGGAAGGTTTTGGCATGAGCGGCGAGGCCGGGGACATTCCGGGCCTCGACCCCGCGATTGACCGGGCGCCGCTATCGCGCGCCAGGTGGGGTCGGCGGTCGCCTGGGCGGCCCGATGCTGGCTTCGGCAGCGACCGGGGCGGCGCGACATATGCGGCGCTCGATCTCGGAACGAACAATTGTCGGCTTCTGGTGGCGCGGCCCTCGGGCGAGGGTTTCCGCGTAGTTGATGCGTTTTCCCGTATCGTCAGGCTGGGAGAGGGCGTCTCAACGTCGGGCTGCCTGAGCGACGCCGCTATCGGGCGGGCGCTCGCCGCGCTCGCCATTTGCCGCAACAAGATGAAAAACAAGGGCGTGACCCGCGCCCGGCTGATCGCGACCGAAGCCTGCCGGGCGGCCCAGAATGGCAGCGAGTTTCTTGCCCGCGTCGCCGACGAAACCGGCCTTGAGCTCGAGGTCATCGACCGTGAAACGGAAGCCCGGCTTGCCGCCACCGGTTGCACGCTGCTGATCGACCCGCAGGCCGACGGTGCCATCCTGTTCGATATCGGCGGCGGCTCGTCTGAAATCGTACGGCTGGCGCGCTCGCAGAAAGGGCGTGGGGGGCCGCCGTTGCCGCAGATTCGCGGCTGGATTTCGCTGCCGCACGGCGTCGTCACGCTTGCCGAGCGCTACGGCGGGATCACAGTGACCCGGCAAAGTTACGAAGCGATGGTCATCGAAGTCGCTTCTTTGCTCGCGCCTTTTGTGCGCGAGCACGGCGGGGGTGGAACGACCGGAATTCACATGCTCGGAACGTCCGGCACGGTGACGACGATCGCGGGCGTGCACCTCAATCTCAAACGCTATGATCGCAATCGCGTCGATGGCTGCTGGATGAGCGCGGATCAAATCACCTCGGTCATCGAGCGCCTGCTGGCGATGACACACGAGGATCGGGTGGCGAGCCCTTGCATCGGCATCGAACGCGCCGATCTTGTGCTTGCCGGCTGTGCAATCCTCGAGGCGATCCGGCGCGCGTTCCCGTGTCCGCGCCTGCGTGTCGCCGATCGCGGCTTGCGCGAGGGTATGCTGGTGCAGATGATGCGCGAGGACGGTGCCTGGAGTGGTGGCAACCAGGCGGCGATATCGTAATCCGCACAAATGGCAAACCCACGTCAGAAAAAAGTCCGTGTTCGCAAAGGCAGTAGCCGTTCTGCGTCCTCTCGCCAATGGCTGCAACGTCAGCTTAACGACCCATATGTGGCGCGTGCCAAGCGCGAGGGGATGCGCTCGCGAGCCGCCTATAAGCTGATGGAGATCGACGACAAGGCACGCTTTCTCCGGAAAGGCGCCCGCGTGATCGATCTTGGTGCGGCTCCAGGCGGCTGGAGCCAGATTGCCGCGCAACGCGTGGGAGCGCGCGAACAGGGAAGGGTCGTCGCAATCGACGTTTTATCGATGGACCCCGTGCCGGGAGTGGACTTCGTCGAACTCGATTTCCTCGATCGAACCGCGCCGGACAAACTTAAGGAAATGATTGGCGGTCCGGCCGATGTCGTGCTCTCCGACATGGCGGCCAATGCAACCGGACATGCGCGCACCGACCATCTCAAGATCATGGCGCTCGTGGAAGCGGCCGCCGAATTCGCGCGCGAGGTGCTTGCGCCAGGCGGCACGTTCCTCGCAAAAGTGCTGCAAGGCGGAACGGAGGCGGCGCTGCTTGCCTCCTTGAAGCGAGACTACAAGAGCGTCAAGCACGTCAAGCCGCCGGCGAGTCGATCGGATTCGGCCGAATTGTATTTGCTGGCAACGGGATTTCGCGGGGCGCCGGCGACCACTCAGCCGGCGCGTTGATCGGAAGGCTCCGCTGGGGCCGGCAGCCTGTCGGCCATCTCAGCGCCGGCGTCCGGCGCCAGCCGGGCAAAGACCAGCGCCGAGAGCGCAGAAATCGCCGCGACCGCCAGAAATGCCGGCGGGAAGTCCGCAGCCTGCAATGGTCCGCCGCCCCTGAAGTGGACGGTCAACTCCACCGCCATGGCCCCAAGGGCGACACCTGATGAAACGGCCAGTTGCTGCGCGACGCTTACGAGTGCCGTCGCCCGGCCGATGCGCCGGGGATCCACATCGGCATAGGCAATTGTGTTGATACTGGTGAATTGCAACGAACGGAAAAACCCGCCGACGAAAAGCAAAACCAGCATCAGCGCAATCGGTGTCGTCGCGGTGAAACCGGCGCAGATTGCGAGAAAGGCCGCGCTGATCACCGAATTGACCACCAGGATGTTGCGAAAACCGAAGCGGCGCAAAATGAACGCGACCGCCCATTTCATTCCCATGGCCCCGAGCGCCGTTGCGAAAGTGATCATGCCTGACTGAAAAGGCGTCATGCCAAAGCCGATCTGCAACATGAGCGGCAGGAGAAACGGCAGCGCGCCGAGCCCAAGGCGGAAAATGAATCCGCCGACAACGCTGGCAAAGAACGTCGGCAGGCGAAACAACGTCAGATCGAGCGCCGGATTTTCCGTGTGTCGCGCGTGCGCAAGATAGGCCGCGACGAAGCAGGCGCCACCGAACACGAGTGCAACGACAACGAACCAGGGAAGGAAGTTCAGTCCGAGCACCGAGAGGCCGAACGCCATGCCGCCTATGCCGAGGCCGGCGAGAATCATACCGAGAACGTCGAATCGCTCGTGCTCTTCGGCTCGAACATCGGGAATATAGTGCGTCGCAAGAACGATACCGAGCAAGCCGATCGGAACGTTAATGAGAAAGATCCAATGCCAGGTCGCATATGTGGTGATGAATCCGCCCACCGGAGGCCCCAATACTGGCCCGATCAACGCCGGCGTCGTCACCCAGGCCATCGCCCCGATCAGCTCGCGCTTGCTGATCGTGCGCACCACGACCATGCGGCCGACCGGGGTCATCATCGCGCCGCCCATTCCTTGCACGATGCGGGCGATGACGAAGTCGGTCAGCGAACTCGAGAGTGCGCATCCAATCGATCCGAGCACGAACACGCCAATGGCGGCGCGGAACACCGTACGTGCGCCAAAACGGTCCGCGGTCCAGCCGCTGGCCGGGATGAATATTGCAAGAGACAGCAGATAGGATGTGACCGCGAGCTTGAGCGCCAGTGGATTGGTGCCGATATCGGCGGCGATCGCGGGCAGGGAGGTCGCAATCACCGTCGAATCCATGTTCTCCATGAAAAGGGCGACCGCGATGATCAGCGGAACAATGCGGTCACGGAGCATGGAAAATCCGGCAGGCGCGAGGCATCAAATATGCGTCTTGAAGCTTAAAGCAGCGGCGGAAGAAAGGCCCGTTCCCGTTTACGAGTTCATAACAGCTATCCGCGATTGCCCTAGGAATCGGCGGCATCCCGTGCTATCGACCCACGCCAACCCAAAAGCGGGCCGTGACGGAAGGCGAGGACCCCCTCGCCACGGGTCTTTTTAACCCCTTGCCGACCGGCCTTTTGCCTTTTCGGGCGTGACGGAGTTGGCGATGGCCGTGAAATACAACGCAAGTCCTCGCGAGGGCCTCACATTCGACGACGTGCTGATCAAGCCCGGTCTGTCGGAGGTGCTGCCCGCAGATGTCGATATCCGCTCCCACATCACGCGTTCGATCCCCGTCAATATCCCGATTATCGCCTCGGCCATGGACACAGTGACCGAAGCGCAAATGGCGATTGCCATGGCACAGGCGGGAGGCATCGGCGTGCTTCACCGCAACATGGAGCCGGACGAGCAGGCCGCGCAGGTCCGCCAGGTAAAGAAATTCGAATCCGGCATGGTGGTGAATCCGCTCACCATCGAGCCCGGTGCGAGCCTTCAACAAGCTCTCGATCTGATGAAAGACAATCACATCTCCGGGATTCCGGTGGTCGAGAGCGGTGGCAACGCCCAACCAGGCAAGCTGGTCGGAATCCTAACAAACCGGGATGTGCGTTTTGCTACCGACCCGCGGCAGAAGATTTCCGAGTTGATGACGAAGAAGCTGATCACCGTCCGCGAAGGCGTCAGCCAGGACGAAGCCAAGCGCCTGCTGCACCAACATCGTATCGAAAAGCTTCTGGTGGTGGACGCGCAGTATCGCTGTGTCGGCCTGATCACGGTGAAGGATATTGAAAAGGCGGTTGCCAATCCTAATGCCTGCAAGGACGAGCAGGGCCGCCTGCGCGTCGCCGCAGCCACGACCGTTGGCGACAAGGGCTTTGCCCGCACCGAGGCGCTGATCGCTGCCGGCGTCGACCTTGTGGTGGTCGACACTGCGCATGGACATTCCAAGTACGTGCTAGACGCGGTGACGCGGATCAAGCGGCAGTCGAACAAAGTTCAGGTCGTCGCCGGCAATGTCGCGACCGCCGAGGGCGCCAAGGCGCTGATCGGCTGTGGCGCCGACGCCATCAAAGTGGGAATTGGACCTGGATCGATCTGCACCACGCGTGTTGTCGCAGGTGTCGGCGTGCCCCAATTGACCGCCATCATGGACTGTGTTGAGGCGGCGAAAGCAAGCGGCACGCCCGTGATTGCCGACGGCGGAATCAAATATTCCGGCGATCTTGCGAAGGCAATCTCCGCGGGCGCCGATTGCGCGATGGTCGGCTCGCTGCTTGCGGGCACCGACGAAACCCCCGGCGAAGTGTTCCTCTATCAGGGCCGTTCGTACAAAACCTATCGTGGCATGGGATCGGTCGGCGCGATGTCGCGCGGCTCTGCCGATCGTTACTTTCAACAGGACATCAAGGACACGCTCAAGCTGGTCCCGGAAGGCGTCGAAGGTCAGGTGCCTTACAAAGGCTCTGCAGCAACCGTGCTGCATCAACTCACCGGCGGGCTGCGCGCCGCCATGGGTTATGTCGGGGCCAAGACCCTCAGCGAGCTCCATGCGAAGGCGGAATTCGTCCGCATCACTGGTGCGGGCCTGCGTGAAAGTCACGTCCATGATGTGACGATCACGCGTGAAAGCCCGAACTATCCGAGCCGTGTATAGTTATCCTGTCCCGGGGGAGAGGATGAGGGCTGGACCATGTCTATTCAATTTGTACTGCTTCCATTGTTCGTCGAGGTGTTGCTCACCTTCGGTGTGATGCTGGGCATGATGTATTTCCGCACCTCGACGTTGAGCAAAGGCGAGACGCGGTGTGAGGATATTTCGTTGCGCGAGCCGAACTGGCCGCGGCGCGCGACGCAATTCGGATATGCATTCGCCAATCAATTCGAGCTGCCGGTCCTGTTCTATGTGTTGACAATCCTTGAGATCGTAACGCGGCATGCCGATCTGCTGTTCGTTATCCTCGCCTGGATCTTCGTTGTGATGCGCATTCTGCAGGCGACGGTGCACGTAACGAACAACAATGTCCGCGTGCGTGGCGCATATTATGGCGTTGGCGCGCTCGTGTTGTTCATCATGTGGGTGATCTACATCGTGCGTATCGTCCTCGCTTTGCCATGACGCCGGCGGCCCGCCTCGCTGCCGCGATTGACGTTTTCGCCGCGATCGAACAGGAACGCCGGCCTGCAGGCGATGCGCTGAAGGCCTGGGGCCTCACGCATCGTTATGCAGGTTCCGGCGACCGCGCCGCCATTGCGGGCCTCTTGTACGACGCGTTGCGTCGCCGGGCATCGAGCGCTTTCGTCATGGGTGAGGAAACGCCGCGCGGCATTGTCCTCGGCATGCTCAGGCGCGAGCGGGGGCTCGACAGCGAAGCCATCGCCAGGCTCGCCGACGGCTCGAAATATGCGCCGCAGGCGTTGAGCAGCAACGAGCGCGCGCGCCTTGAAGCCGCGGACATCTCGAACGCGCCGGCACACGTCGCCGGCGACTATCCGGAATGGCTCGATCCGCATCTGGCGCGGGTCTTCGGTGAGGCTAGGGTTGAGGAAGGGGCGGCGCTTGCATCGCGCGCTCCGCTCGATCTGCGAACGAATACATTGAAGGCCGAGCGCGATGCCGCGGTCGGAATGCTTGCGGACCTTCACCCCGAACCGACGCGGTGGTCGCCCTGGGGTCTGCGGGTTCGTCTACCGGCCGACGCGAAGAGCCCGGCTATTCATGCCGAGCCGGCTTTTCTCAAGGGGCTTGTCGAAATCCAGGACGAAGGATCACAGCTTGCGGCGCTGCTGTCCGCCGCGAGGCCAGGTGAGCAGGTGATGGATCTCTGCGCCGGCGCCGGCGGCAAGACCCTGGCGATGGCGGCGATGATGCAGAACAAGGGACAGATATTTGCGACAGATGACGACAAAAGGCGGCTCGCCCCTATTCACGAGAGGCTGAAGCGCTCGGGTGCCCGCAACGTGCAGGTCCGCACGCCGAAATCCATCGGCGACGAAATCAGCGACCTGGCCGGACGCATGGACCTCGTGATTATTGATGCCCCTTGCACTGGCATCGGCGCCTGGCGCCGTAATCCGGACGCCAAATGGCGAATACGGCCGGGTGCCTTGGAACAGCGTCAGAAGGAACAGGCCGAAGTCCTCGACCATGCCGTGCCATTGGTCAAAGCCGGCGGACGCATCGCCTATATCACCTGCTCGGTGCTGGATGAGGAGAACGGTGCCCAGACAAAAAGCTTCCTGGCGCGGCATCCGGAGTTTGGCGTGCAGCCGCCGACAGAGGTTATCAAGTCGCTCGGGGAACGCGCCTTCATGTTCGGCAAGGCGGCGCGGCTATCGGACTTGGGTATCTTGATGACGCCGCGTTCAACGGACACAGATGGTTTTTATATCTCAATTGTGCTGCGCAGCGGGTAACGGGAGCCACTGTCAGGTTCGGTAACAAAACGCAAACGGAATACCTCGATTGCGCCCCAATCCGGGCCCAATTTTTCCGCGAAAATCCAGTGTCTGTGGAACTCGCGAAGCTCTTTATTTTGGGGTTTTCCATGCTGGTGGCCAGGCGCGATCCGCCGTTTCATGTGGACGCGAAGGACGCGGCGCCCCTCAATCCCAATGTGTATCCGCCGCCGCGCGCCTCGAGGATGGCGCGGCTCGTCACCGTCATGCAAATGATCGGATCGCTTCTGGCGGTCCCGGTCGGTATCGCCAGCGCATACTCGTTCTATCGCGCCAATTTCGCTCCCGAGACGACCTGCCAGAACCTGCGCAGCGGGATCATCGCTCTGCTCGACAAGAGCGTGGATGCCGGTACTCGCCGCATGCTGGTCCGGCGGGACGTCGAGGAGTTCGAGAAGACGTGTGCCGCTGTCGACCCTGATGCTACGGCGGCGTTCAAGTCGCTGCTTGCCGCCGAAAAATCGGCCGCACCGGCTGCGCCGCCGGCCCCTTCGGCGCCGAAAGTGCAACGCACAGAAGCTGCGCCGCCGAAAGAGCCCGTGCGCAAGCCGGAGCCCCGGCCGCAAGTGACTGCGAAGTCGCCGGCGACAAATTCAGCACCCGTCAACCCGGCACCCGTCGCGGCCGCTCCGGCTGTTGTGGAGCCGGCCAAGCGCGATCCCGCCGTCTCGGATACTCAATGGCTTGAGGCGGTCCGGCAGGCTCTTGTGAGTCGCAAGCCCGAAGACCCGACGCCGCCGGCGAAGCAGGTTGAGCCACGTCCGACCGAAGCGGCCAAGCCGCAACCCATATCGGCACCGCCCGCGCGCCCCGTGCCACAGGAGACTGCCCTGCCGCCACCGGCTGCTCGCCCCGTGCCGCAGGAGACTGCGTTGCCGCCGCCGGCTGCTCGCCCTGTGCCACAGGAAATGCCACCGCCGGCGCCGCCAGCTCCTGTAGCTTCTTCGGCTGCCGGACCGACCACGACTACGACGGCACCCGCATTGCCACCGCCGATCGCGGTAGCGCCGCCCTCCGTGCGGCGGGTTGATACCGACCATCCGGTGCCGCCGGAGTCGATCCCCGATTCTGTTCCTCCGGCCAATGAAGGCGACACGAAATCCGAGGATCAGAGCCGCTCACGTGCCGGCAAATGGATATCGAACATTCCTCTTCTGGGTCCCGTGATCGACAACGCCCGGCGTTAATCGTTTGGACATGCAGTCGATAACTGCCGAAAGGCTTGACCCCGAAGTGCAAAGCCCGCACAAAGCCCGCCCGAACGGCGTCTCGGCGCCCGATTCCAGATATGTTCGGGCACCACGCCGTCCATGCACGACAAGGTTCTGATCGTCGATTTCGGCTCCCAGGTTACCCGGCTCATCGCGCGCCGGGTCAGGGAGGAGAAGGTCTATTGCGAGATCGTGCCTTTCCAGAAGGCCGAAGAGGCTTTCCGCGAAATGAAGCCCAAGGCGGTCATCTTTTCCGGCGGCCCCGCGTCCGTTCTCGACAAGAATGCACCGCTTGCGCCGAAGGCGATGTATGAGGCCGGCGTGCCTCTGCTCGGCATCTGTTACGGCGAGCAGGCGATGGCGCAACAGCTCGGTGGCAAAGTCGAGGGCGGCCATCATCGCGAATTCGGACGCGCCGAGGTGACGGTCACCGAGGACACGCCTCTGTTCGACGGCGTCTGGCGCAAGGGTGAGAAATATCCGGTCTGGATGAGCCACGGCGATCGGGTTACCGGGTTGCCAAAGGGCTTCAAAGTTCTCGGCACATCGCCGAATGCGCCGATTGCCATCATCGGCGATGACAAGCGTAAATTTTACGCCACGCAATTCCACCTTGAAGTGATGCACACGCCGCACGGCGCGGCGCTCCTGCGCAATTTCGTACGGAAGATCGCCGGCCTCACCGGCGACTGGACCATGCGCGCCTTCAAGGACGAGGCGATCGAGAAAATTCGCAAGCAGGTCGGAAAGGGGCGGGTGATCTGCGGACTGTCCGGCGGTGTCGACAGTGCGGTCGCAGCCGTGCTGATTCACGAGGCGATCGGAGATCAGCTCACTTGCGTCCTCGTCGATCACGGATTGATGCGCCTCGCCGAGGCACAGAAAGTCGTGACGATGTTTCGCGAGAGCTACAACATTCCTCTGGTCCACGTGGATGCATCGGAAAAATTTCTCAAGGCGCTCGAGGGCATCGAGGATCCCGAGCAGAAACGCAAGATCATCGGCAAACTGTTCATCGACGTGTTCGAAGCGGAAGCGAAGAAAATCGGCGGTGCCGAATTCCTGGCGCAGGGAACGCTTTATCCGGATGTGATCGAAAGCGTCTCGTTCACCGGGGGACCCTCGGTGACCATCAAGTCGCATCACAATGTCGGCGGCCTGCCTGAGCGCATGAACATGAAGCTGGTCGAGCCGCTGCGCGAACTGTTCAAGGATGAGGTTAGGGCACTCGGTTACGAATTGGGGCTGCCCGAGGGCTTCGTCGGTCGGCATCCGTTCCCCGGGCCGGGACTGGCCATCCGCTGTCCGGGCGCGGTCACGCGCGAGAAGCTGGACATCCTGCGGCTCGCCGATGAAATCTATATCGAAGAAATCCGGCGCACCGGTCAGTACGATGACGTCTGGCAGGCCTTCGCCGTATTGCTGCCGGTGAAGACCGTCGGCGTCATGGGCGACTATCGCACATACGAATATGTGGTCGGATTGCGAGCAGTCACCTCGACGGACGGCATGACCGCCGATTTTTATCCTTTTGACATGACATTTCTGGGCGCCGTGGCCACGCGTATCATCAATGAAGTGAAAGGCGTCAATCGGGTGGTCTACGACGTGACATCCAAGCCGCCCGGCACAATCGAGTGGGAATAATCGTGCCTGTTACCATTTACGGCATCAAAAACTGCGACACCATGAAGAAGGCCCGTTCCTGGCTCGACAAGAACGGCATCAGTTACGCCTTTCACGACTACAAGACGGCGGGTATCGATCGCGAACGCCTCGAGCGCTGGGCGAAGAAAACGGGTTGGGACGTTCTCCTCAACCGGGCCGGAACGACCTTCAAAAAGCTGCCCGATAAGGACAAAGCCGGCCTGTCGGAAGCGAAAGCCATCGCGTTAATGCTCAAGCAACCGTCGATGATCAAGCGTCCGGTGCTTGACGCCGGCGGCGGCAAGTTGCTGGTCGGCTTCAACCCCGACGCTTATAAGGCCGCGCTAACCACGCGATGACAGGATGCGACGTTGCGGGCGCGGCCGCCGCGCCCGCGGCTTGATTTTGCTGCTATTTACGGCCACATGCACACGATGAACAAGCCTTTGGTCACGTCCGATTCGATTCCGGCGCCGCCGCTGGCTGCGGAAGTCGATCGGCGGCGCACGTTTGCGATCATTTCTCATCCTGACGCCGGTAAGACGACGCTGACCGAGAAGTTGCTGCTGTTCGGCGGGGCGATCAATCTTGCCGGCCAGGTCAAAGCCAAGCGCGATCGTCGCTCCACGCGCTCCGACTGGATGGCGATCGAGCGCGAACGCGGCATTTCGGTTGTGACCTCGGTCATGACCTTCGATTACGACAATCGCGTCTTCAACCTGCTCGATACCCCGGGCCACGAAGACTTTTCCGAAGACACCTACCGTACCCTGACCGCGGTCGACTCGGCCGTGATGGTGATCGACGCTGCAAAAGGCATCGAAGCGCGCACACGCAAGCTCTTCGAGGTCTGTCGCCTGCGCGACATACCGATCGTGACGTTCATCAACAAGATGGACCGCGAGGGCCGTGATCCTTTCGAGCTGTTGGACGAGATTGAAAAGACACTCGCTCTCGACACGTCGCCATTGACATGGCCGATCGGTCGCGGCCGTGACTTCGCCGGGACCTATGATCTCGCTACGGGCGAGATGCGGCTTGTCAGCGAAGACGGGAAGACCGTCGAGCGGCAGCCGCTCGATCTCGCCGCGCTTTCGGCGAAAAATCCCATGCTGGACGCCAAGGCCATCAACGACGAGTTGGCGCTGGTGAAAGAGGCCTGCCGAACTTTCGATTTCAAGTCGTTCCGCGAGGGCCATCTCACGCCGGTGTTCTTCGGCTCGGCGCTGAAGAATTTCGGCGTCAAGGATCTGCTGGACGCACTTGCATCCTTTGCGCCTGCGCCACGCGCGCAGGCTTCCAATACGCGCACCATTGACGCGCATGAAAACTCTATGACGGCTTTCGTTTTCAAGATCCAGGCCAACATGGATCCCAATCACCGCGACCGCATCGCTTTCGCCCGGCTTTGCTCCGGCAAATTGCGACGCGGAATGAAGGTGAAGCTGACACGCACGGCAAAGCCGCTGACGCTGTCCACGCCGCAATTCTTTTTTGCGCAGGATCGCGCGCTCGCCGAAGAAGCCTATGCCGGCGATGTGGTCGGCATTCCCAATCATGGCACGCTGCGCATCGGCGATACGCTGACAGAAGGCGAAGACATTGCGTTTCTCGGCGTGCCGAATTTCGCGCCGGAAATCTTGCGACGGGTCAAACTGGGCGATCCGATGAAGGCAAAGAAATTGAAGGAAGCGCTCCAGCAGATGTCCGAGGAGGGCGTCGTTCAGGTCTTCCGTCCGCTCGACGGTGCGCCGGCGCTGGTCGGCGTGGTCGGCCCCCTGCAGCTCGACGTGCTGAAAGTACGTTTGTCGGAAGAATATGGTCTCGATATCAGTTTCGAGCAGCCGGAGTTCCAGCTGGCGCGCTGGATTGCAGCGGCGGACGAAAAAGGCCTCGATAATTTCGTGCAGGCCAATTATTCGAGCTGCGCCGAGGATCTCGACAATGACAAGGTCTTCATGGCGCGCAACCAGTTCATCCTCGACTATACGCGCGAACGCGCCCCCGGAATTTCCTTCACCGATATCAAGGACGTGAAGGACAAGGCGGCTGCCTAGTTCAATCTCACATTGGACGCCTTGATGACCGGTGCCCAGCGCTCGATCTCGCTGTCCATCCGCGCACGAAGCTCGTCCGGGGAAGAATCCAATTTCTCGCGCAGCATCGGCCGGCGGATGATCTCGGCGACGTCCTTGCTGATTCTGTCAATGATCGGCCTTGGCGTGCCGGCCGGCGCGATCAGGCCGCTCCAGGCATCGGCTTCCACATCGATGCCGCTCTCCTTGAGCGTCGGGACGTCGGGCAAATAGGGCGAGCGCCTGGCGGTGGAGACGGCGAGAATTTTCACTGCGCCTGTTGCGACCTGAGGGGTGACCGCAATCGCCGGAAGGCAGGCCATCTGCGCATCGTTGCGGATGACTGCGGTGATCCCTTGCGGCGAACTGGGATAGGGCACGTGCACCAACGCGGCGCCGGCCTTGATGGCGATGGCTTCCATGGCGAGGGGTGACAGCGAGCCGTTTCCGACCGAAGCAAAATTGTACTTGCCCGGATTTTTCCGGAGCAGCGCGACAAGCTCGGCGACGGAGTTAACTCCCAGACCCGGATTGACCGCGAGCACGCTCGGCTGGGTGACCAGCTGCGTAATTGGCTCGATGTCCTTGCGCGGATCATAGGGCAATCGCGAGAATAGCAAGGTATTGATGGCCAGAGGCCCACCGATGCTGACCCCTATGGTGGAACCATCGGGCACGGCCTTTGCGACGATATCGGTGCCGAGATTGCCGCTGGCGCCCGGCTTGTTCTCCACGACGAATGCGCTGGCGGGGTACTTCTGTTGCAGGCCGTCGGCAATCAGGCGCGCCACGAGGTCCGGCGTCGATCCCGGGCCAAAGGGCACCACGATCCGTACTGTCTTTGGTGGCCAGTCTTGCGCGGCCGCCGCTGAGGCGAGGGCCAGAATGGCCAGAAACGCCCTGACGGCGTGTTTGGCCGCGCGAAATGCCGCATCTGCGTTCATCGAAGATGAGCTCTGCTCAGGGCGGCTTGCATTGGCTGCGGCTATCCTCTACTGCGGCGACGGTAGAATGCGAATTGTAGCATGGGCTTAGGAATTCTCGTTCTCGGCCTTTTAGTCTTTCTCGGAACGCATGTCTTCGTATCGTTCCGTGAGGCGCGCGCGCGTGCGATCGCGCAGCTCGGCCTGCCAGCCTATCGGGGACTCTTTGCGCTGGTCTCGCTCGCCGGTCTTGTGCTGATCGTATGGGGCTACGGGCAATACCGCGCGCATGGGTGGATTCAGATTTGGTCGCCGCCGACATTCATGCGGCACATCACCGTCGGGCTGATGCTGTTCTCGGTGATCTTTCTCGTCGCTGCGTTCGTTCCAAGCCACATCAAGGCGCGGCTCAAGCATCCAATGTTGGCAAGCGTGAAGACCTGGGCCTTCGCGCATCTCCTGTCGAACGGCGACCTCGGCTCGATCCTGCTGTTTGGTACGTTCCTGGCTTGGGGCGTTTACGCGCGTATCTCCGCCAAACGCCGCACCGACCTCAAACCGATAACGGCGCCTACCGGCTGGACAAATGATGCACTGGCCGTGGCGATCGGCGTCGTCGTCTATCTGGCGCTGGGTTATGCCTTCCATCCCATCGTGATCGGTATCCCCGTGTTCGGGAAATAGTCATGTCGGTGCAAGACGAAATCCGACGGCTGACCGCCCCAGACATCCGCGCGCGCAAAGGCGGCGAGCCGATTGTCTGCCTGACCTCCTATCACGCGCACACGGCTCGCATCGTCGACGGACATTGCGACGTGATTCTGGTTGGGGACTCGCTCGGCATGGTGATGCATGGGCTGGAGACCACCGTTCCGGTCACGCTCGACATGATGATCCTGCAAGGCCACGCCGTGATGCGCGGTTCGAAACGCGCGCTTGTGGTCGTGGATATGCCGTTCGGCTCCTACGAAAGTTCGAAAGAGCAGGCATTCATGAATGCAGCACGCGTGCTCAAGGAAACCGGCTGCGGTGCGATCAAGGTCGAAGGAGGAAAGCGCATGGCGGAGACGATCGCTTTTCTCTCCGAGCGCGGCGTGCCGGTGATGGCCCATGTCGGACTGACGCCGCAGGCGATCAACACGATCGGTTCGTTCCGCGCGCAAGGCCGCGACGAGGCAGACTGGTCGCGCATCGAGGACGACGCGGTCGCCGTTTCGCAAGCCGGCGCATTTTCGGTGGTGATTGAGGCGGTAGCGGAGCCGCTCGCCCGGAAGCTGACGTCAGCGGTTCCGATTCCGACCATCGGAATCGGTGCGAGTGTCGCCTGCGATGGGCAGATTCTGGTTCTCGAGGACATGCTCGGCCTGTCCCCGAGGTTGCCGAAATTTGTCAAGCGGTATGGAACTCTCGGTCTCGGCATCGAGAAGGCGGTTGCCGACTATGCCGCCGAGGTGCGCGCACGTACCTTCCCGGGGCCCGAGCACGTATATCGGATGAAGAGCAAGAAGGGCTAACGCCCTGAATTGTTAACGATTGTAGGCTGCCTTTGCCTTAGGCGCGCCACATCGCTAGTTTACGGCGCAATCCGGCCCGGGGGACGGGCCAGGCGGGTTTGGAGCAATCTTGGCCGATATTTTTCATGAAGTGGACGAGGAAGTCCGGCGCGAGCAGCTGAAAAGGCTGTGGGATCGCTACAGTGGCTATTTGATCGCGGCTGCCGTCCTGATTGTCGCTGCGATCGGGGCATGGCGCGGGTACGAATATTGGGTCGCCAAAAGAGCCGCAGCCGCTGGAGCCGCCTACGAAGCCGCGGCGTCCCTGAGCGAGCAAAGCAAATACACCGAGGCGGAAGCCGCGTTCGCCAAAGTCGCGGCCGAGGCGCCGCAGGGCTATCGCGTGCTGGCACGCATGCGCGCGGCGGGCGCGCTTGCCCAGGTCAAGCCGGCCGAAGCGGTGAAAGCCTATGATGAAATTTCGGCCGACTCTTCGGTCGGCACGATCTGGCAGGATCTCGCCGCTGTGCGCGCCGGCATGTTGCTGGTGGATACGCTATCGCTTGCTGACATGCGCAGGCGGCTTGATGCGGCCGCGGAACCGTCACGCAGCTTCCGTCATACCGCACGTGAACTCCTGGCGTTGTCCGCATGGCGAAATCACGATCTTGCGGCCGCCCGACGGTACCTCGACATGATCACGAGCGACGCGGAATCGCCCGCCGGCACGCGCGCCCGCTCGGAAGTTCTGTCCGGACTGATCGCCGGCGAAGACAAGAGTTGAGGGGCAAAGGCATGCGGGCCATCTATAGCGTCGTGCTGCTCACCGCTCTCGCAACGTCTGCGTCAGGGCTGACGGCCTGTTCGAATTTTGATCCGGACAAGCTCGACATATTCGGCCTGAACGAGAAGAAAAAGCTGCCCGGCGAGCGCAAGGACGTGTTTCCTGGCGGCGTTCCCGGTGTGACGCAAGGCATTCCGCCGGAATACATGAGAAGCAATCAGGCGCCGCCCGAAACCGCGCAAGCGCCGGCGCCCGCGCAAGCCAAAGAAGCCGCTGCAGGCGAGGAAGAAAAGGCTCCCGCGGCGGAGCCGGAGGAGAAACCCAAACCCAAGCCGAAACGTGTGGCGAAGCCGAAGACGCAGCCGCAGCCGGCACAGGCCACCGCGCAGCCGTCAGCCCAACAGGCCCAGTCGCCCACTCAGCAAAGCAGCCAATCGCCCTGGCCGGCGCCAGCGCAGACGAACACTGCGTCGCCCTGGCCGTCCTCTCCACAACCCGGCACCTTCCAGCGCTGATTGCGCTCGGGCTTGACCCGAAGGCGAACCGCGCCGCAAACACATACTGAATCTATTTGATGGACTGCCGGCCTGCGCCTGGCAGCGACACCGATGAGCATGGCGATTGTCATTGTGGGCCGACCCAATGTCGGCAAATCAACCTTGTTCAATCGGCTGGTCGGCCGACGCCTGGCTTTGGTCGACGACCGGCCCGGTGTCACGCGCGACCGGCGCGAGGGGGAGGGCCGCCTCGGCGATATTGCGTTCAAGGTGGTCGATACTGCGGGGCTGGAACAGGCAACACCCGAAAGTCTTTCGGGTCGCATGCGCGCGCAGACGGAAGCAGCGATCGACCAGGCCGATATCATATTTTTCATGATCGACGCGCGCGCAGGCGCGACACCGGTCGACCACGCCTTCGCCGATGTCGCACGCAAATCCGGCAAACCGATCGTCCTCATCGCCAACAAGAGCGAAGCGACTGCGGGTGAAGCGGGACGTCTTGAAGCCTATGCGCTCGGCCTTGGCGAGCCGATCCCGATCTCGGCCGAGCATGACGAGGGCATGTCCGACCTCTACGATGCCTTGCGCGCCCTGGTGCCGGAAGAGCTTCCGCAGGAACCGGTCGAGGACGTGGCCGATCCGGCGCATCCGATCCGTGTCGCCATTGTCGGACGGCCCAATGCCGGCAAATCGACCTTGATTAACCGGCTGATCGGCGAGGAGCGACTGCTGACCGGACCGGAGGCCGGCATTACGCGTGATGCCATTGCGGTCGAGCACGGCTGGCAGGGTCACAAGTTCCGGATTTATGACACCGCTGGATTGCGCCGCCGCTCGCGCGTCGCGGAAAAGCTGGAGAAGCTTTCCGTCGCGGATGCGCTCAATGCCGTGCGCTTCGCTGAAGTTGTCGTCGTGCTTCTTGACGTGGACAACGCCTTCGAGGAACAGGATCAGCGCATTGCCGATCTCGTCGAACAGGAAGGCCGCGCCATCGTCATCGCGGTCAACAAATGGGACCTGAAAGAAAAGACCGCAGGCGCGATCGGCAAACTTCGCGAACAGGCCGAGGAGAAGCTAACGCAATTGAAAGGCGTGCCGATCGTGGCCGTCTCCGGTCTCACCGGCGAGGGTCTCGAGCGACTGATGCAAGCGATCGTCGATGCCTACGAGATATGGAACAAGCGGATTCCCACGAGCTCCCTCAATCGGTGGTTCGAGCGCGCCGTGAGCGCGAATCCGCCGCCTGCGGTGGCCGGTCGCTCGCTGCGCCTCAACTACATCACGCAACCCAAAAGCCGACCGCCAAGCTTTGTTGTGTTCTGCACCCGCGCGGATGCGGTGCCTGACGCCTATAAGCGATATTTGCTGAATTCAATGCGCGAGACATTCGAATTGCCGGGAACGCCCATCCGTCTCGCGTTGCGCGAGAAAGACAATCCCTTCAAAGGGCGGGCAAAAAGAAAGCACTGAGGGTCAGGCCGGCACCCGGAAATCGAGAAATTTCCGGTCACGGAAGTTGTAGAGTTTGCCGGTCTCGGCGCATTCCGGCAGGCACAGCGGGAGGATGGCCCGCGCTACGTCCTCCGCTGCCGGCAACGTGAGCGGATCGATGCCCGGGAAAGCGCTGGCGTACATTCGCGTGCGCGTCGGCCCCGGTCCGAACAAATTGGCGCGCACTGGCGTGGTGGCGCACTCCGAAGCATAGGTACGCACCAGAGCTTCCAGTGCTGCCTTGGAGGCCGCGTAGGGACCCCAATAGGCGCGTCCCATATGCGCGACGCCGGATGTCAAAAAGACAGCTCGACCGGCCTGCGAACGCTGCAGAAGAACGTCCATGCAGCGGATCAATTGCCAGTTGGCGGTGACATTGACCGCAATGAGATTGTCCCAGTCTTTTGGGTCCACATGACTGAGCGGCGAAAGCGGGCCCAGTATTCCCGCATTGCCGACCAGGACATCGAGGCGTTGGTATCGTTCGTTGAGCGCCAGCGCGAGGCGCGCGATGCCGTCGCTGTCCTTGACGTCAAGCGGCACCAGTGTGGCGGAGCTGCCGCCCGCCCTGATCTTGTCATCGAGTTCTTCGAGGCCACCGACCGTGCGGGCCACCGCAACCACGTGCGCGCCCGCCTGGGCGAGCGCAAGGGCGGTTGCGGCACCGATGCCACGCGAGGCGCCGGTGACCAGCGCGATGCGGTCGGAAAGGGGCTTGGAGTTTTCGGCCATTCAGCAGTCATGCCCGGCACCGGGCCGGCCTCCGGCCGGCCCAAGTGTAAACCTTGTGCCGGGCATCCACGTCTTTCGTTCAGTGCAGGCTTTAGAAGACGTGCGCGGCCGGGACAAGCCCGGTCATGACGTGGGTCGGTTCAGATGGCTTCTGCCAAGAGCGACAGCTGTCGCGGGCTTGCTTCCTGCGCGGCGAGATCGGTGAGGGGTGTGGGGTAGTCGCCGGTGAAGCAGTGATCGGTGAACTGCGGCCGCGCCGGATCGCGTCCCTCAAAACCCATGGCGCGGTAGATGCCATCGACCGACAGAAAGGCGAGGGAATCCGCACCGATGAACGCCCGCATACCCTCAAGATCGTGAGTGGCGGCGAGCAACTTGTCGCGTTCAGGTGTGTCGATCCCGTAGTAGTCCGGATGGGTGATTGGCGGCGAAGCAATGCGAAAGTGCACCTCTTTGGCGCCCGCGTCGCGCATCATCTGCACGATCTTGCGTGACGTCGTGCCGCGGACAATCGAGTCGTCGACGAGCACGATCCGTTTGCCTTCAACAACCGCCCGGTTGGCCGAATGCTTGAGCCGGACCCCTTGGTCGCGAATAGCCTGCGTCGGCTGAATGAAGGTTCGACCGACGTAGTGATTGCGAATGATGCCGAGCTCGTAAGGAATTTTTGCTTCCTGGGCGAAACCGATCGCCGCCGGCACACCGGAGTCGGGCACGGGCACGATCACGTCGGCCTGTGCTGGTGCTTCGCGCGCAAGCTCCGCGCCCATCGTCTTGCGCACGTCGTAGACATGACGCCCGCCGACGATCGAGTCGGGTCGCGAGAAGTAGATGTATTCGAAAATGCAGGGACGCGCCGGCATTGGCGGGAAAGGCTTGTGCGACTGCGCGCCTTCCTCGTCGAAGACGACCACTTCGCCGTTTTCGACGTCGCGCACGTACTGCGCGCCGATGATGTCGAGGGCGCAGGTTTCCGAAGCCAGGATCGGACATCCATCTAGTTTGCCGATCACCAGCGGCCGGATGCCGAACGGATCGCGGGCCCCGACCAGCTTCTTGTTGGTAAGACCCACAAAGGCATAGGCGCCTTCGAGCTGGCGCAGCCCCTCGACGAACCGGTCGACAAAGCGATTGCGTCTGGCGCGCGCAACGAGGTGCAGGATCACCTCGGTGTCGGTCGTCGATTGCATCATCGCGCCTTCGTGCACCAGGTCGCGGCGCAATTTGATGCCATTGGTGAGATTGCCGTTGTGGCCGATCGCGAAACCGCCGGCATTGAGCTCGGCGAAAAGCGGCTGCACATTGCGCAGGATCGTCTCGCCAGTCGTCGAATAGCGGACATGACCTATGGCGGATGTGCCGGGCAGGCGGTCGATCACCTCGCGCCGGGCGAAAGCATCGCCAACGAGGCCAAGGCGCCGCTCCGAATGGAACCGCTTGCCGTCGAAGGAGACGATGCCGGCGGCTTCCTGTCCGCGGTGCTGAAGCGCGTGCAGCCCGAGCGCGGTGACTGCGGCCGCATCGGGGTGACCGAAGATACCGAATACCCCGCATTCCTCGCGCAGACGGTCGCCATCGGCATCCAGATCCGATTGATCCATGGTCACGAGGTCCTGCGGCCCTTTGTGCATTGCTATCGCGCTCTGTTCGCCCTGGGCTGCGTCACGGGCGGCAACTCGGAGCGCTGGTCGGGACCAGTATCGGGTGCGTCCTGGTCTTCCAGCTTCGGTTTCTTCAGCCTCTTTAAGATGGTGCTTTCGGGATCATCCGGCAACATCGACATCAACCATTGTCCAGTGTTTTGCAGGACCAGTTTCGACTTGGCACTGCGCACCCACTCCGGCTGGCTGCGGTCGGGCACCAGCCAGGCGAAGAACAGGAACGCGACCACGACAATGATCAGCCCGCGGCCTAGTCCGAAAAGGAAGCCGAGCGTGCGGTCCAGCGCGCCGACGCGGCTGTCCAGAACCATGTCGGAAATGCGTGCGGTGATGATCGACACGATCAACAGCGTGGCGAGAAATACACCGCCGGCCGACACGGCAGCGGCCACGGTGTCACTGGTGAAGTACTGCTTCGCCAGTGGCAGCACGCGCGGATAGGAATAAAGCGTCACGAGCGCGGCCACGCCCCAGGCACCGATCGAGAGGATCTCGCGCATGAATCCGCGGATCATGGCCAGCAGACCGGAGATCAACATGACCAGCAGGAGAATGATGTCGAGCAGTGTGATAGGCATCGCAGGCATCTGAAATCCAAGAACTAGGAGGTTTTGTAGGCTCTATAAGCGAACATAGGGTGAATTTGGACCCAATTGGAATCAGTTCCCGAGTATACCTTTGAAATGCTGCCGATGACCCCGGCCGCCAATCTATCAGCCTTGCGGGTCCTCTTGGCATAAGACCGAAGCAGTGTCGCAGGATCGTGACCGCATCGGGCGGCGACCAAATGTACCGGAACACCATTGTCGAGCAACAGCGTCTCATGTACAAAAATTAGATCCGAGGCGTATTTATTAGAGCTCATCTTTCTAGGCTTTATTTTTGGCTTCCATATCGACGCGCATGTGTGCATAGCAACAATACTCACAGCCGGATGCTAATTGAGAATCTCATCCGCCATTAGGCAGTTTTTGGTGATTAGAAGAGCACCCCCCAATCTGCCGGTGCGCGAAATAAACGGCAACTGATTCATGACTTCCGATAATGACAATTATCGGAATTTACTAAGGACCATTCCGCACGGGGTTGGCGCCTTTTGTTTGTCGAGGCTGGCGGGCCATGTTAGGGCAGGCCCATTCTCCACTTTAGAGAAAGCCCCCAACCACTCGATCGTATGCTCGACACACCAACATTCCTACGTGGACCAGCCTTCATCTGAAGTCGTTTTGTTTTCGACCTTGTCTGCGAACCCGTATTTGTCGCCGGATTTGCCTTCATGTTCGCTGGCTTCCTTTACGGCAGCACGCAAGAGATCGGCTTGTTGGGAGCTCAAACGTTTTCTCCCGGCAGTGAGATGTTCCCTCCATTTCGGACCTCGATCCCACGCTTCCATCCAGGCAAACCCGAGATCGACTTGTCTTGAGTTCAAGGTTAGGGCTTCAATGAGCAATCCTGATTGCGTAATGTCTTTCCTTGCCTTTGCGCTCCCGGAAGCATCAGCGTGGCGTCGTACTGCTACAATCAGCTTGTGAACGGCAAATCGTTCTGGCGCAGGAACGGTTACAGGAATTCCCGCCTTATGCAGCAGGACTGATTGAACCGGATTACGAATCAGAAAATCGAGATATCGCAGAGGGTGGGCAAATGCGCCGCCGAGAGCGGGCATCATAGCCGGTTTGCCTACATTGTCGTCGCTGCCACGATTGGGAGTCAGAAACTCAACGCTAAAGCCGGACTGATTCACATACGCTGTTGTTGACTGCGCTTTCAGATTTGGCCTTTCGCGGAACGTACTGTCGATAGCCTTCAGAGTTTCAAGCATCGGTGGCATTTTGTCTTCGATAAGCATCGAGACTGCATGAAACTGTGCAAAGTCGACGTCCCCGGTCATAATGGGAGCTGAAGGCAGACGCACTCCTAGGAGCCCAGCGTATGTCTGGTAAGCAAGGGTCCCGATTAGCACTCCGCGTAGACGGAAGATTCCCGCCTTCCACAGCGCTTCGATGACATCTCCCACAAAGGCTGGCGGGGTTGGAAGGCGCAGATCTCGCAGACTGGTAACGAGTGAGCGGCGCTCGCGATAACTGGTTTTGGAGCGCTGAAATGCTGCCACCCTTTTTGATATTTCGGGGTCATCATGCGGTCCAACATATTTGGAATATTTGCGCGCCTTTGTTGTCCCGCCCGACGTCGTTTCATAACCTTCGTAGTACCAATACTTTTTTCCTTTTTGAGTCTTGATGACGAAGGACCCATTTTCAGGAAACTGCTCGTCGAAGGCAGCATCCAAAGACTGCTGTAGGAGCTCAGCGAATAGCGTTTGGTGGGCGAGGCTGATCCGTTCCATTTGCCGACGGAGTTATCTGTAATAATCATATTTACAGATATCTAGATGAAAAATCAACAGTTATCTGTAATTTACTATTTTACAGACATGCGATTAAACCATTGGAATATAACATATTATGATGGCGCCAACCCCCTAGTAGCGGGGGAGTGGGCCGGCGATATACCAGTTCCAACAAACTGTTATCGGGCCATGGGACGTCCGTTGGCGCAAAAGCAGATATGCACTCAATCGGCCAACGCCTACTGCCCTTGGGCCTTGGCGCGTTGGTCTTCAGCCACCTTTTTATAGTCGTATGTCGGGTAAAACTCGGTGCGGTACGCGCCCCACGCGGTCATCTCTATTGCGCGATTGACTTCTCGCAACCGTTCAGCGGGGACGCGCAAGGTCACGACTTGGCCAATACCCATCATAACGTACCAACTCACAACCTCGATGCCTGCGGGAGGAAAGGCTTTATAAAACCCCTGGTCTTTCAACTGCGTGTTAATTTGCTCTAGTGTTTTTGACTGATCGTGTTTGAGAAAAATCGTGAGAAGGACCGAGCCTTGTGATGAAGGGTCGCTAACGGTCTGTTGGGCGCCAGGGCTGGTGCTCATTAGGAGGATGGCTACGAGACTTGTAGCGAGTTTGTAAGCCCAATTATTCATGATCGGCCTCACGAGATAAAATTAGGATGTTTAGGCGGCTGATTAACGCCTACGCATCTACGGCGTTCCGCGGCTGATCGGTGAACCTTGGCACCGATAAACACGGTTATCGGTGCTAATTCGATGTCCGCTTTCCCGTCCAAAATGTCCGCTTTACCCCCAAAAGCGGACATGTGCAGTGCAACTAGGGATGTCAGCCAATAGCGGACATCGCCAGCTTTATTCGATCAAATCGTCCGCGAGCCCGAGGAGTGTCGGTGGCACGGTAAGGCCAATTGCCTTAGCAGTCTTGAGATTGATGACCAGCTCGAACTTGGTCGGCTGCTGGACCGGAAGATCAGCCGGCTTATTGCCCTTAAGTATTCGGTCGACATATGGGGCGGCACTGCGCCAATGCTGGCAGTAGTTCAAACCATAAGACATGAAGCCTCCGGCATCGACAAAGTCCCGCACCTGAAAAATTGTGGGCAACCGACGTTGCGCGGCCAGCTCCGCGATACGATAGCGACTTGTCATGGTTACACCGTCGACCAGAGTGATAAGAGCATCTGTGCTCATTTTGTCCATCGTCGGGAATGCACGCTCGATGTCATCGGGCGCGCGCACGTCAACTGCATCGATTGCCACGCCGAGATTGCGTCCCAAGACCTGTAGCTCGCTGAGCTCAATCTGCTTGCCGGCGTTGTTGGGGTCCCGAAGAACAGCAAAACGAGTTGCTGATGTTACAGCTGCCTTCAATAGCTCCAGCAATTTTCCCGTCGTTGCTGGTAAGAAATTCGAGACCCCAGTGAGATTTTCTCCGGGTCGTGCAAGGCTCGCCACGATGCCGCTTGCAACAGGATCGCTGACCGCGATGAATACTGCGGGAATATCGTGGTAGCCTTTTGTACGGCCTGAGCTCCCGGAGTGGACGACACAATGATGAGGTCTGGATTGAGGCGAACCAGCTCCGCAGCTAATGCCGGTAGGGGCGTGGCAGCGCCGCCAGAACCATCTGTATTCGAAATGGATATTGCGTCCTTCTGCCCAGCCGAGCTGCCGCAATCCATCCTCAAGGCAGGCAAGCAGGGCTTTACCACCTTCCATCGAATAGGAAGATAAGAAACCAACGCGAAATACTTTGAAATTCAGCCGGTCGTCTAGGGAGGAAACGTCAAGAGCGCCTTAGGGATGCTTTTGTCGGCGCACTAGCGCGGACGACCGGTTACTTCCCACGCCCGCTGGCCCGCAATTTGATCGCAACACACTCGTTGATCGCACCCTTTGGCCCTTGCCCACCCACGCTGTTTTCAGTTTAATAATTGCGGACACGCTTTAGGCTTCGCTTCCTCGGTTATACGAGGCCCGAAGAGTTTGTCTGCTCTCGGCATACTAGAGGCAGTGCCGGGGGCCCAATTAACAGTCTCCGCCGCTCAAAACGGTGCTGATTGCTCTAAGCAGCAATGGGCTACAACGCACGCAACGACGAAATCCGCGACAACGTCACGCGGATGCGGCAGGCGTGGGAAGCACAACGCAACGCGCTAGCGACCGTGCGCCGCTTGCCACAACGCACCGGGGTGGGCCGGGCGTCATGACAAAGCTACAAAATATCCAAAAAATATTAAGCCGTGCCCCTTACCATCCGCACGATCCAGATCAGCAAGACCGCGCCGATGAACCCGGCAACGAGGTAGCCGATCCATCCCCCTAGGCTGACGCCAAAGAAGCTCAAAATGGCGCTGGCAACCGCCGCCCCGACGATACCGAGCACGATATTCATCAGGAGTCCCATATCACTTTTCATGAATTGTTCTGCCAGCCAGCCTGCAACTCCGCCGATGATGATGGCTGCGATCCAGCCCACTTGTGGGTCGTTCATGGCTCAATCTCCCCTAAAGGCGCATCCCGCGCCCGAGTTCGATTGTCTAACGTGCAAAGTCCGATAACAAGCAGCGCATTTGACGCACCAGCACGTTGCAACACAATAAACAATCGCCGCTTGCTCTTCACGGTCTTGCCTAGTTCACAAAAGATGTAGCACCATCGAGACAAACACCACCGCAATTATCGCCACAACCACAAGCGTCGGATGTTCCATGGCGCTTTCCAAAAATCCGGGGCGACGGTTTTGATCGTTCTGCATTTCGATGGGCCCGAACGATATGGCGCGTCGAGCTTCTTTGAAACGTCAGTGCCTAAACAGGTAGATCGTCACGACGATCGCCGTCATGCCGAACAGCGTCAGCAGCGCGTCGAGTGTCGGGTTGGGAAAGTCACGCAACCGGCGCCACCATGACAGCTTGCGCGGCTGGTTCTTTGTTTTGAAACCGTGCATCTCAAGCCTCATTTGCCGCGTGAATTACGCACACGCACTGACATATCGGCGATATAAGTAAACGAACCAAAAAGAAGAAGGGCTGCCGTCGGGGACGAGGGGCAGCCCTGGGTCGCCAGCCGTCTGCGGGACCGAAGCCAGCGGCGGTTATTAAACTGGGGCGGGCCCCGGACGTTCCAGTTCCAATATTAAAAGTAGCCCGTGCCAACGCTGAGTACCTTCGACGCAAACGCGGCCCTGGCGGGTGGTGCCCTGAAAATGAATGTGCCGGTCAGGGCATTGACCGGCACATGGGGGGATGAGCGGGGCGCTCATCCATGGGTACTTGGGGACTATTTGGACGGTAGCCGCGCTGCGGTTACGCGACAGTTATACGCGTGTATATCGAGGTATAAGCCTGTGGATCGTCTATCTAGCGAAGCGGCACGTCGTGCCGGGCCACCATCATCGAGACCGCGTACCCTAGCTTCAAATGCGCGGTTCGGGCTCCTTTGGGCCGGGTTCGCCTGGCCCTTTTTTTGGCCCGGCGTTGTTATGATGCCTTACTTATCTTGACCATTGATCGCGGGCGGAGTTTGCGTGGTGTGGTTATCACCAAACCCGGCGGCCATGTTGTCCGCGCTAGAAGCTCATCAACAGTCTTTTCGGAAACCCCCGTTTCCGAGTCGGCTTTAACCTCCATGTCTTTCGGCAAGCCAGCGAGAGCTAGATAAAGTTCATGGATGCTTGCCGGGACATTTCGGAATAGTTCTTCTGCTTTCATAGCGTTCGGAAGTCGCGTGAGTTTACGCCACAACATAGCGCCGATATATCGCGAGAACAGGAACGGAGCAACTCTGCAAACGTTATTTTCAGGACCGCGTCGCCTCTGGGTTGATCGGATCGCCTGGCCCTTTCTTTTGGCCCGCCGCTCGATCAAGATGCCGCCGTTCCGCTTCCCTGATTGAGAAGGAATGAGAGATGGCTAATCCGCTGACAGTGATTACAAGCTTAGGAGGCGGCAAAAGCCATGAGGCTAAAGGTGTCGTAAAACGGGATTGGGTCCCCACTGGGCGCATCGATTTCGCCACCAATCTGAATGGCAATGGCGACGCCGATCGGCCCAGCGAATTCAAGATGCTCGTCGAAGAACGCAGAATCGTCGAAAGCATCGCCGGCAATGAAAATCTGGAGATCCAATGGAGGCTGGCGACGCTGAAGGAAGCGAAGTCCGTCGTCACGCAGTACCATAAATATCTGACAGAAAACTCGCTCATCAGATCTGTCGAGCCGCGTGTCGCCTGGATCGCAACTGTACTCGCTGATTTATTCGGGTCGTACACGAACTTATCGAGCCGGACGCTCGATTTTGGTCCAACAGTGAGGTTGCTGCTGTCGTGAAATTTCAGGTCCGCCTGACCGGAATCCCCAGTGCGAACCGTTTCCTTCGAATAAACGTTTGAACCACCACCTGAATCCAATTGTGGCACTTCAAAGCGATTTTAGGCGCCCACATGTGAGCCTCCTATGAGCTTCCACTCGCCATGTTGGCTTTATTCATTTCAAAGCTTGTGTGAACTGCGTCACTAGAGCTCGAGTTTTTTCCGGCTGTGGGGTGATGGAGCTGACGGCCTAACGCTCGGCTTGCTAATTGCGGCAGGTAGGGCTTTGGACCCAATTTTGGACCCAAACTTTCTGAATTCGCTGATACTCGGCAACACTCGACGGACAAGCGGGCTAGATGCCCGAAAACACTAGCTCAGCGATACGCGCTGACATTCAACGCAACGCCGCCAACTGATCAGTGTGATCGGCATCGCGGGTTCACGAACTCCGTAAGCTCTGGCGACTGCTGCCGTGCATTACGGCCCGCCGGCGTGACGAATCCGGGCCAGCCATAGCGGCTCCGGACAGGGGCGGCAACGTCGACCCTAAGTGCTTAAAGGCCCATTTCTGCGCTTGCGGCCGCGGCAATCGATACGCCGGCCCGGTTTTTGACGCGCCGTATATAGCGGGACCTCGCGGTCCCGTCACCCTTCTTGTCCGCGCGTTTTGGCAGCCATGCGCGGTTTACCCCGAGCGACGATGTCGGCCACAAGATTGGCAAGGTTTGCGACATCGACAACATTCAAGTTGGGCTCGGTCGTCTCGCCGCGTGCCGCTTCCGGCACGATCGCCCGGTTGAAGCCGAGTTTCGCCGCCTCCTTGACGCGAGCGGCACTCTGGGCAACGGGCCGGATAGCGCCGGACAGCGATACCTCGCCGAAATAGACCGCGTCCGCCGGCAGCGGTGCATTGGCGAGCGAGGAGACAAGCGCAGCGGCGGCTGCAAGATCCGCTGCAGGTTCCTGGATCCGCATGCCACCGGCGACATTGAGGTAAACATCGTGGGTGCCGAGCCGCACGCCGCAATGCGCCTCGAGAACGGCAAGCACCATCGACAGTCGGCTTGGGTCCCAACCGACGACCGCGCGTCGCGGCGTGCCAAGCGAGGTGGGTGCGACCAGCGCCTGGATTTCGACGAGAAGGGGCCGCGTGCCTTCGATGCCGGCAAAGACGGCCGTGCCGGGTTGGCCGAGATCCCGCTCCGAGAGGAAAAGCTTCGACGGATTGGCGATCTCACGCAGGCCCGAGCCGGTCATTTCGAACACGCCGATTTCATCGGTCGGGCCGAAGCGGTTTTTCACCGCGCGCAGGATGCGGAACTGATGCGAACCTTCGCCTTCGAAGGACAGCACCGCATCGACCATGTGTTCGACAACACGGGGGCCGGCGATTTGCCCGTCCTTGGTAACGTGGCCGACGAGGATGATCGCCGCGCCTGATCTTTTAGCGAAGCGGATGAGCGCCTGCGCCGATCCGCGCACCTGGGTCACCGTGCCGGGAGCGGATTCGATCGTACCGGTCCACATGGTCTGGATGGAATCGATGACGATCAGGCGTGGAGTCTTGCCTTCCGAAAGGGTTGCGATGATGTCTTCAACCGCAGTTTCAGCGGCGAGTTCGACGGCCGTGTCTCGCAAGCCCAAGCGTTCGGCGCGCATGCGAACCTGCGCCACGGCTTCCTCACCTGAAATGTAAACGGCCCGATGACCGGCGCGGGCGAGGGCGGCCGCGGCCTGGATCAGCAAGGTCGATTTGCCGATCCCCGGATCGCCGCCGACCAGAAGCACCGAGCCGCGCACAAAGCCCCCGCCGGTGACGCGGTCGAGTTCCGCGATGCCCGACGGCAGACGGGGCGCGTCATGCGCCTCGCCGGCGAGGGCTTCCAGCGCGAACAGACGGCCTCGGCCCGGCTTGCGGCCCGGCCCGGAAGGGCGTTCCGCGCCTTCCTCGCTCAGCGTGTTCCATTCCCCGCAGGCCTCGCACTTTCCCTGCCAGCGGCTGAAGGCGGCGCCGCAGATCTGGCAGACGAAGGTCAGATTGCGTCGCGACATCGGGGAATCGCCCGGACCCAAGGATGGCGGAGGCTAGATTACAGATGAGAACAATACAAGAACATTTTTTAAAAAGTTGCTAATTTGCAATAAGATTTACCAAGCCGGCCTGTAGAGGCAATGGTAGCGGTGGCCGAGGCTCGTCAGCACCTCGTACCCAATAGTGCCGGCGGCTGCCGCAAGCTCATCCACGCCGATCTCGCTGCCAAGCAGCGTAACGAAGTCACCCCGCCGGACGGAATGGTCGGGCAGGGCGGTGATATCGATCGCCAGAAGATCCATCGAAACGCGTCCGGCAATCGGACAACGCGTGCCGCCAACGATGGCGTCGGCACCCGGCGCAGCGTCGGTCGCGCTCGCTGCGCGCGGATAACCGTCGG
The DNA here is from genome assembly GCA_036519515.1 of Pseudolabrys sp. Classification (GTDB taxonomy): domain Bacteria; phylum Pseudomonadota; class Alphaproteobacteria; order Rhizobiales; family Xanthobacteraceae; genus Pseudolabrys. The sequence continues at coordinate 32,426 of DATDLC010000059.1, forward strand.
CATAGCCGACGGCGACCACAGCGATGCGCGTTGCGTGCTTGGCAGTCCAGGTCGCGTTGTAACCGACGGTCTCCCCCTTAAGCACCGTGCGCACCTGCACGACCCGCGCCTGTAAACCGACCACGGGACGCATCGGATTGCGACGCCCCGGCGTCGGGTTGACGCCAAACAGCGCAGCGCCGGGCCGCACCATGTCGCAATGAGCGGCGCTGCCGAGGAATATACCGGAGGAATTTGCCAGTGAGCCCGGAATGCCGCGATAAAGGAGACGGACCTCACGGAAGAGTTTTATCTGCTGCTCGTTGAGCGGATGGCCCGGCTGTTCGGCACTTACGAGATGGCTCATCAGCAAGGTTATGCCGTGCTTCTCGGCGCGAATGCGCGGCGCCAAGGCCGCCGCCTCATTGGCGGAGATGCCCAATCTGTTCATGCCGGTGTCCACGTGCAGCGCCGCTCCCCCCCGCCACTGGTTGCCCGCGCAGAAGGCATCCCATTCCGCGAGCTCCACAAGGCTGCCAATCACCGGACGAGCGTTATTCTCCGCAAAGGCTGGCGCGGTTCCGGGCCACAGACCGTTGAGCACGTAGATTGCCGGATCTGCCACAACCCCGCGCACGCGCCGTGCCTCGGAAAGGTCGGCGACGAAGAACGTCTTGCATCCGGCGGCGGTGAGCGTGCGGGCCACCGGCTCGATGCCGCAGCCGTATCCGTTGGCTTTGATGACGGCTGCACATTCCGACGGCATCGCCCGTCGGCCCAGCTCGTGCCAGTTGGCTACAATCGCGCCCAGATCGATGGTCAGGATTCCGCCGGCCTCGGGAACATCTGAATCCAAGCGGCGACCGGCCGGCGCTTCCGGCATATCACGCACAGCGGTTTCGGCCTCGCCCATACGGGTGGGTTTAGCTGCCCAGAGCCCGCCAGTCCATGGCACTTAGGATCAGTTACATACGGTCGGGCAGGCGCCCTTCGCGCGCGAGCGAGGAGAAGCGGGTAACGGCTGCATCGAATTGCAATTCGACAGTGCCCGTCGGGCCGTGGCGCTGCTTACCGATGATGACTTCGGCCTTGCCGTGCACTTTGTCAGCTTCCGCCAGCCATTCCGCAAACTTTTCGCGATTGGATTCCAGCGGCTTGCGCATCTGGTGGTAGTACTCTTCGCGATAGACGAACAAGACCACGTCGGCGTCCTGCTCAATTGAACCGGATTCTCGCAGGTCCGACAGCTGAGGGTGCTTGTCGTCACGGCTTTCCACCTGGCGCGACAACTGCGACAGCGCAAGAATTGGAACATTAAGCTCCTTCGCCAATGCCTTGAGCTTGGTGGTGATTTCCGTGATTTCCTGGACGCGATTTTCTGCCGAGCGCCGGGTGGAACCTTGCAGAAGCTGCAAGTAGTCGATTACCACGAGATCGAGGCCGCGTTGCCGCTTGAGCCGCCGCGCACGGGCTGCGAGCTGCGCAACTGACAGGCCGCCAGTCTCGTCCACGTAAAGCGGAATATTCTGCAATTCGATGGAGTAATCCTTGATCTTTTCGAAATCACTTTCACTAATGCCGCCGCGGCGGATCTGGTTTGATGGAATGCCTGTCTGCTCGGCGATGATGCGGGTTGCCAATTGCTCGGCGGACATTTCCAGCGAGAAGAAGCCGACAATCCCGCCATTGACGGTGCTGGTGTGGCCGTCCGGCTTGACTTCTCCACGCCAAGCCTTGGCGATGTTGTAGCCGATGTTGGTTGCAAGAGCCGTTTTTCCCATGCCGGGACGGCCTGCAAGGATGACCAGGTCGGATTGCTGCAGGCCGCCTATCACGCGGTCGAGATCGTCAAGACCGGTGGCGATGCCGGACAGCTTTCCATCGCGCTGGAAGGCGTGCGCGGCCATGTCGATGGCCGTGGTCAGTGCCTGTGCGAAACGCTGAAAGCCGCCGTCGTACCGCCCGGTCTCGGCGAGTTCATAGAGCCTTCGTTCGGCATCTTCGATCTGGTCGCGCGGAGAAAAGTCGACAGGTGCGTCGTAAGCGACATTCACCATGTCTTCGCCAACCTGGATCAGCGCGCGGCGGACCGACAGATCGTAGACGGTGCGGCCATAATCCTCGGCATTGATGATCGTCGTGGCTTCCGCGGCTAATCGCGCGAGGTACTGGCTGACAGTAAGGCCGCCAATGTCCACGCCGGCATCGAGAAAGGTCTTCAGGGTGACCGGCGTTGCAAGCTTGCCGGCGCGGATAAGGTCGCGCGCAAGCTGATAGACCTTCTGGTGGATCGGCTCGAAAAAATGCACGGGCTCCAGGAAGTCGGAGACCCGGTAGAACGCCTCGTTGTTGACGAGGATCGCGCCCAATAGCGCCTGCTCCGCCTCGATATTGTGCGGGGCCGAACGGTAGAGCGGGGCAGGTTCTTCGACCTGCTTGCGGGCTGTCGAATCAGCGATTGCCATGGATATCGGTGCTTACCCGGGAATTGTGGCATAGCACGCGTTTTGCGAAGGAAACGTGTCACTCACGCAGTTGTCCCGCAATTCACAAGTTCCATTGAACGGTGGGTAATGCCTTGACCGGCGGACGTTGTTCAGGCGTGGACTGACTGGGACGAAACTATTCGCCGGCAAGCCGCAATGGCGGCCGACGCTTGCCTTCAGCCGCGGCGAGTCGGCGCTCTTCGCTGGTGATGTAGTCGCGTGTGATCGGCACCACGCCCTGGCGCTTGGTGAGCTGGATTTGCATGACCATCATGTTCTGCTCGCGGAACGACATTTCCGAAGCAGCGAGATAGAACTCCCACATGCGCACAAAGCGCGGTTCATAGATGCGTTCGACGTCCTCGCGGTGAGCGAGGAAGCGCTCGCGCCAAGCTTTCAGCGTTTCCGCGTAGTGCATGCGGAGGATTTCAATATCCGTGACGAGGAGCCCCGCACGTTCGATCGCCGGCAGGACCTCGGACAGGGCAGGGATATAGCCGCCCGGGAAAATATATTTCGCAATCCAGGGATTGGTGACGTTGGGACCTTCCGACCGGCCGATCGAATGCAGCAGCATGATCCCGTCGTCGCTCAGCAGCTCGGCGCATTTCTGGAAAAACGCGTCGTAGTGACTGATCCCGACGTGTTCGAACATACCGACCGAAACGATCCGGTCGAACTTCTGGTGTACGTCCCGATAATCCTGCAACAGAAATCGGGCGTGCTGGCTCAATCCCTTTTCCGCTGCCCGCTCGTTTGCAATGGCATGCTGCTCCTGCGACAGCGTCACACCGGTGACATTGGCGCCACCGAGCTCCGCGAGATAGACCCCAAGACCGCCCCAGCCGCACCCGACATCGAGCACGCTCTGATCGCGCCCAAGCCGCAGCTTCGCGGCGATGTGCCGTTTCTTGGCGAGCTGTGCATCGTCGAGGGAGGTGTCCGGGTTTTCGAAATAGGCGCAGCTGTACTGCCGGTCGGCATCGAGGAAGAGCGAATAGAGACGGCCGTCGAGATCGTAATGATGCGCGACGTTGCGGCGGGCTCGCGGGCGTGGATTGAACTGGACGAGGCGACGACTGGTGTAGCGCAACAGCCACTGTAGTCGGGCCCATTTCGGGGCTTCCATCCCTTGCCCGAGCAAGACCGCGAGCACGTCGGCAATCGTGCCCTGTTCGACCACCAGGGTACCATCCATGTAGGCTTCGCCGAATTTGAGTTCGGGGTCGCGCAGTAGAGCCAGCTCCGCGCGGCGCGAGGAAAGGCGCACAGCCACCGGAGCTCCTGTGCCGTCGCCAAATGTATAGGTTTTTCCGCGCGAGGTAGTAAGCTTGAACGTCCCCCGCCGGATAAATGCACCGAACAAAACCTGAAGCAACCGGTCCATCGGCCGCCTCCACCATCAAATCCACGCCCCGCAGCAGGCAATGATTCGACAAAACAACGCCGAGGATGCGCAAACGTTCGGACCTAGGTATTTAATCAAAGTTGGCGGCGGTCAGCAATCCTGTCCGCGCAAAGCCGCTATCCATTCCGACGCTGGTCACAATTGCGGAATAATAGGCTATCAAGGCCTTCAATCGGGGCGGCGGGTAGGCAGCGGTCAGTAGACGGGACATTTGATGGAGCGCAAAAGGTTGTGCCAGGGCGTCGTCTGGCTGGCGGTCGGCGTCTCGGCGGTGTGGCTGGTTAACGGCTCCGCGGCGCAGGAAACCCTGGGCCGGGGAAGAACTCCGGCTCAAACTTTCGCTTCTGATTGCGCCGTCTGTCACAAGTCGCCGCAAGGCCTCGCCAGGTCCGCCGGTGGGCTCTTTGGGGTCGAGGGCTTCTTGCGCGAGCATTACACGTCGAGCCGGGAGTCGGCCGCGGCACTTGCGAATTATCTGAGATCGCTCGACAGCGGACACGCCCGCGCCAGGCGTGCGGCCAAAAGTGACCAGGCAAAGCCCGACGAACGGAAAAAGGCGGGAGCCAAACCGGGCGAGGTCACGGGAGGCGACAGGAAGCCTGATGGCGCGGCCGGTGACTCCAAGCCAACCGACGGGAGACCTGCCGATATCATGGCACCGGAGCGGCGAACGCCCGCGGCAGGCGAAGCAAGGCCAGCCGAGGGCGTGGGTGAGTAGTCAGAGCGGCGACTGAAAAGAGCTCAGGCGTCTTCCTTCTTCTTCCTTTTGCCTTTGGCAGCTTTGGCCGGTGCCTCGCCGGCGTCCGCCTTGGCCGGGTCCGCGGCCGCACCTTCGTCTTGCTCCTCGCCGCCGCGCTGGGCCTTTGCGGCTCCCGGCTCGAACATGGCCTCTGCGGCAGCCGCAGCGGCGGCGGCTTCTTCCTCGGCTTCCGTGCGCTGCACGGTCACGTCTTCGCCGCGCGCAATCCGCTCGGCTTCGGCGGCGCTGCGCGCGACCGTAATGGTTATCGCTACTTCGACCTCCGGATGAAGGGCAAGCGGCAGCTTGTACTGGCCGATCGTCTTGATCGGCGCATTGAGGACGATCTGCGAGCGTCCGACCTCGGCACCTTTTTCCTTGAGGAGGGCGGCGATGTCGCGGGTCGAGACCGAGCCGAACAATTGGCCTGACTCGCTCGCCTGACGCAGGACGACATAGCTCTTGCCGTCGAGCTGGCTAGCCATTTTTCCTGCTTCGCCTTTCATTTCGAGATTGCGCGCCTGAAGCTCGGACTTCATCTCATCGAACCGCTTCTTGTTATCGGCGGTCGCCCGCAGGGCCTTGCCGCGCGGGAGCAAAAAGTTGCGGGCGAAACCGTCCTTTACGCGCACGACGTCGCCCATTTGGCCGAGCTTTCCGATACGCTCGAGCAGGATCACTTCCATTGTCATTACTCCTTGATCTGAACTTTGGGTTGAAACTTGGGTTGTTTGTTCTCTCAAACTCGTGACGTTGGCGGGCCGGTCTTGCGAGCGACGAGCGCACGCACGTCGATCGCTGTGTCGATTACACCCAGCAGGCAAATCGCCAGCATCAGCCAGCTGACCAAAAGCACCGCGAGATAAGTTACGGCAAGCAAGAAGGGTCGCGCGTTCAATCCGCGGGTGATCGCATGCAGCACGGCGAAGCCAAGCACGCCGTAGGCCATCAGCAGGCTGGCGGTGACCACGCCCGCGACAATCCCGAGGAGGCCATCGGCAAAACACAGCGCAATCGCGATCGCGAGCGCCACCGTCAGCAAAGGCGGAAAGCGCATGGCCGAGAGTTGCGGCCATGGGCGCATCAGGCGGCCGGAGAATCTCACCACGCGGCCCGCAAGCCAAAGATTGAGGAGCGAGGTGAGCATGGCGAGGATGGCCGCTGTGGGCGGCATGATCGTCACCATGAATTTAATGAAACGCTCGGGGTCGGCGCCGCCCGGGAGCTTGAGCGGTTCGTTCGGGTTATCCATCTGCAGCCGCAACATGCGGGTGAGGGCGTCGTGCAGGCTGGCGCGAAAGCTTTCGGCGTCGGTGCCGAAATTCGGAATGGCGACGATCACGACCAGCGCTGCGAGGATCGCGGCCCACATGATAATGCGACCGATGGGGTACCATTCGAGCGGCTGCCCGTGTCCGTTGCCGGCCGCGGCCACGGGGCGTGCGAGCATCGCCAGATAGCCGAGCCACCAGGCCGGAACGCCGGCGTCGGCGAGAAAGCCGAAGAGAAAGACGGTGCCGAGCGCGAGGCCGAGGCCGATTGAGCCGGTGCATGCGGCGAGCAGCGCCGCCCAATGGCTCCAGCCGAGCCCGGCGATCATGATGGGCAAGGGGGCGAGATAGAACAGCGGGATCGACAGGAGCGCGCCGGAGGTCACCGAGGCGAACAACAAGGCCGCCGCGGCGCCGGCACCGATGCCGATCATTGCAAAGTGCATCATCACGAGCTGTCCCGCTCCTCTCGAGCGGTTAGAGGCGGCATTTGCGTCCGTCCCAACCATCGGCGTCTGAGCCCGGGCGCCTCGTTGTCGTTTCACTCTATCACATGCGGCCGCGGGATCATCAGGGGATCACATCCGGCCGCATAACCGCGTTGTCTGCGCTGCAGCCGCCAAGGTGCCTTACGGACCACCTGCGGCTGCGTATCGTTTTGTGTCTCCCCGGTGCAACCCGGTGCCTCACTGGATCACGTAAGGCAGCAGTCCCAGGAAGCGCGCGCGATTTATCGCCGGCGCGAGCTCGCGCTGTTTCTTGGCCGATACGGCGGTGATGCGGCTCGGGACGATTTTGCCGCGCTCGGAGACGTAGCGCTGCAGGAGCTTCACGTCCTTGTAGTCGATCTTGGGCGCGTGGGCGCCGGAGAACGGACAGGTCTTGCGGCGGCGGAAGAAGGGGCGGCGTGCGCCGCCTTGCGATGAGAATGCCATGCTCTATTCCTCCGCGCCGACGACGACGTCGACGGTGTCGACGTCATCGCCACCACCCTCGTCGCGCCTCCGCCGCTCTCCCCGGCCGCCGCGGTCGTCACGGTCGCGATCAGACTTGCGCATCATCGCCGATGGTCCGTCTTCATGCGCCTCGACGCGGATTGTGAGATAGCGCAGCACATCTTCGTTGAGACGTTCCTGTCGCTCGATCTCGTTAAGCGCCGCAGGCGGTGCATCGACGTTAAGCAGCGTCATGTGCGCTTTGCGGTTCTTGCGAATGCGATATGTGAGGGACTTCAGCCCCCAATATTCGTTCTTCGTGATCTTGCCGCCCATCTGCCCGACGACTCCGGACAGTTGCGTGGTCAATTCCTCGACCTGTTGCGCGCTCAGGTCCTGGCGCGCAAGGTAGACGTGTTCATACAACGGCATGAAATGCCTTTCCCTTGTTAAAGTCCCAAACCGCGATCCCGGCGCCAAGCCCCTCGAGCCCTTCGGGAAAGGCTCGAATGCTCTGAAGGCGGAAGTACGGGACGCCGGACCGACAGGCCCTACCGGCTTCAAGTAAAGCCGGCCGTCCGTTCAACTCCCAACCAGGATCGACGGAGCGCGCGGTTTATAGGAGGTTTTCACAAAAACGCAAGGCAAAACAAACAACTGAAACCACGGAATGACGCTTCGCTCACTTAACGGGCACTTGGGCCGGGGGCCCACTTTGTAGACGGTCGGCAAGTTTTACGGAGAGATCCGCGCCTTCTTTGATCTGGCGCGCTGTTTCGGCATCTTGGCTGTTCGCACGGCGCATTCTCTTGAGGGCTTCGAGCAACCTGCCCAAGTTTTTGCACCAGGAATTGCTGACGGAACGCCGGATCGTTGCCGGCTTGCGCAAGCTCGGTTTCAGTGACCAGATCGCCCATGCCCTTGGCCTTGAAAGAATAGCGAAATCCTAGCGAATAGAGTTTGTCACAAGGTTACCAGCCACGGCACAACTTGACAGAAGCGGGACCGGGGTGTCTTTCGGCCCGATTCTGCGTGTGCAAGAAAGTCGGTGAGCATGATAATGGCGGTTGCTTTTGTGTTCCCAGGTCAGGGCAGTCAGGCCGTCGGGATGGGCAAGTCGCTCGCAGCGAACTTCGCTGCCGCGCGATTAGTTTTCGATGAAGTCGATACCGCCCTCGCAAGCAAGCTCAGCAATATAATCTTCGAAGGTCCCTCCGACACGCTCACGCTCACCGAAAACGCACAGCCAGCACTGATGGCGGTTTCTCTTGCCACCTTACGAGTTATGGAGACCGAAGCCGGATTAAATTTGAAACGCGACGCGCAATTCGTCGCGGGCCACTCGCTTGGTGAGTATTCTGCGCTGGCTGCCGCGGGGGCGTTCACGGTTGCGGACGCCGCACGGTTATTGCGCACGCGCGGACAAGCGATGCAGAAGGCAGTCCCGGTTGGTGCAGGTGCCATGGCAGCGTTGATCGGGCTTGAATTTGACGCAGCATCTGCAGTTGCGGCGGAAGCCTCCCAAGGCGAAGTGTGCCAGGCGGCCAACGATAATGGGGCGGGCCAGGTGGTCGTTTCCGGCAGCAAGGCGGCGGTAGAGCGCGCAGTAGAAATTGCCAAGGTCAAAGGCGCCAAGCGCGCGATGCTTCTGCCGGTATCAGCGCCCTTCCATTGTGCGCTAATGCAACCCGCCGCCGACGTTATGGCCGAAGCGCTTGCGAAGGTTTCGGTCAAACCCCCGACCGTGCCCTTGGTTGCCAACGTGCTGGCTAAGGCCATTCACACCCCCAACGAGATCGTACGAGGGCTGATCGAACAGGTGACTGGCACCGTGCGTTGGCGCGAGTCAGTCTTGTATATGGCGAATGCCGGCGTAACAAACTTCTATGAGGTTGGTGCCGGAAAGGTCCTTAGCGGATTGATCAAACGACTTGCTGGTGACGCCACGGCTACAGCTGTTGGAAGCCCGGAGGACATCGCCGCCTTCAAGGCCGGGAGGAACGCATGATGTTCGATTTGACCGGCAAGACCGCGCTCGTAACCGGCGCTAGCGGAGCAATCGGCGGAGCTGTCGCGCGTGCTCTGCACGCTCAAGGTGCGATTGTCGCTGTCTCGGGCACACGGAAGGACGCGCTCGAGGCCCTAGCGGGTACGCTGCGGGATCGCGTGTACATTCTGCCATGCGATCTCGCCGACAAAGATGCCGTCGAAGCCCTGATACCCAGCGCAGAAGAAAGAATGGAGAAGCTCGACATTCTTGTCGCGAATGCGGGGGTCAACCGTGACAATCTTTTCGTGCAACTGCGCGACGAGGATTGGGACAAAGTGATTGCTGTTAACCTGACCTCGACATTCCGTCTCACCCGTGCCGCTGTGTCGCGCATGATGCGCCGGCGGTGGGGGCGTGTGATCGCTATTTCATCGGTAGTCGGGTTTACCGGTAATCCGGGTCAGGGAAACTATACGGCCTCGAAGGCCGGTATCGTCGGGATGATAAAGTCGGTGGCCGCGGAATACGCAAAGCGCAATATTACCGCCAACTGCATTGCACCAGGGCTGATCGCCTCAGCGATGACCGAAAAATTGAATGAGAAACAGCGTGAAGCAATTTTTTCGCGCATCCCGGCTGCCAAGCTAGGAACTCCTGAAGACGTGGCCGCCGCGGCCGTATACCTGGCATCGAATGAAGCCGCCTACGTCAATGGGCAGACCATCCACGTCAATGGCGGAATGGCCATGATTTAGCGCAGAATTCTGGAATGGAGCGCGCCGGATTTTTCGATGGATCGTGTGAAAGACGAGGTGCCGCGTTTGCGGGGCTTGCTCGCTGCGCCTTCACGCGCTAGTCAATGCATTTGAAGTATGGTAACCGAACTTTGGTCTGGGTTGGGGCGGCTAGTCGCGGAAGTCTCGAGCGCATTCCGCAATTGGGGTTGTCTCATCACCGTCAAACACGACGAGGCCGTACTGCGATGGTTGCGATCTGGGTTCGGACCGCAGCCCAATCTAAAAAGCACGAGGTTGGAACGATGAGTGACATTGGCGAGCGGGTGAAAAAGATCGTCGTGGAGCACCTAGGCGTTGAGCCCGAAAAGGTGACCGACCAAGCGAGTTTTATCGACGATCTTGGCGCCGACAGCCTCGACACCGTTGAGCTCGTGATGGCCTTCGAAGAGGAATTCGGCTGCGAGATTCCAGACGATGCCGCCGAGACCATCTTGACCGTCGGCGACGCAGTCAAATTCCTCGAAAAGAACGCCAAAAGCTAAGCACGCGCGTCCGCTGCTCAATCGCTTAGTCGTCATTGGCTTTTGGGCTGTGCGCAATGCAGCGGCGCAATTAATTTCGCTCGGGGCCTCTTATGAGACGTGTTGTCGTTACTGGATTGGGAATGCTTACGCCGCTCGGTTGCGGCGTGGAACCAACCTGGACGCGCCTGCTCAAGGGCGAGAGCGGGGCCAAGAAAATCGATAGTTTTGATGTTTCGGATATCGCTTGCAAGATTGCATGCGTAGTTCCCCGAGGCGATGGTTCAAACGCAACCTACAATCCCGACCAATGGATGGAGCCGAAGGAACAGCGCAAGGTCGATGAGTTTATCGTCTTTGCCATGTGTGCCGCTCGCCAAGCGCTTGACGACGCCGGCTGGCACCCGAAGACTTATGACGAACAGACTACCACAGGAGTGCTGATTGGTTCCGGCATTGGCGGCATTGAGGGCATTGCCGAAACGGCCATCGCCCTGAAGGAGAAGGGGCCGCGTCGAGTATCACCGTTCTTTATTCCGGGCCGCATTATCAATTTGGCTTCGGGGTTTGTATCGATCGCATTCGGTCTAAAAGGACCGAACCACGCCGTAGTCACCGCTTGCTCAACCGGAGCGCACGCCATCGGCGACGCCAGTCGATTGGTAGCGCTAGGCGACGCCGACGTCATGGTGGCTGGCGGGGCAGAGTCGCCCGTGAATCGAATATCGTTGGCGGGATTTTCGGCTTTGCGAGCGCTCTCAACAAACTTCAATGACGACCCCACCCGAGCTTCGCGCCCTTACGATAAGGACCGTGATGGTTTCGTAATGGGAGAGGGCGCCGGCGTGGTGGTGCTTGAGGCGCTCGAGCATGCAAAGGCACGCGGCGCCAAAATCTACGCCGAGCTTATCGGCTATGGCTTGTCAGGCGATGCCTATCATATTACGGCCCCAGCTCCGGATGGTGACGGCGCGTTACGCTGTATGAATGCAGCAATTCGTCGAGCTGGCATTTCGAGTGGTGACATCGACTACATCAACGCGCACGGTACTTCGACGCCCCTCGGAGATGAGATCGAACTCGGTGCGGTGCAGAACCTGGTTGGCAATGCGGCAGGCCGTACATCGATGTCATCGACAAAATCCTGCATTGGCCATCTGCTGGGTGCGGCCGGCGCGGTAGAAGCCATCTTTTCGGTCCTTGCGATTCGCGATCGGGTAGCGCCGCCCACGATCAACCTCGATAGTCCTTCTGTCGACACGCCAATCGACCTGGTCCCTCACCAGGCACGTAAACGTGATGTCGATATCGCATTGTCGAATTCTTTCGGATTCGGGGGGACAAACGCGTCGCTGATTTTCCGCCGTTACGCTGCCTAGGAGTTTGCGCGGGTGAACGCCCTAAGCTTTCGCCATATTTTCTTCTAACGTGCGTTGTGTTTTTCCGGTCGCGACGGAGAATGAAGCGACTAGGGGGACATCAGTATTGATTCGGGAGCGGGCTACGTGAATTCGAATCGACCCCCGGACGGCCCTTCGGCCGCGAAATCGCCTTTGCCGCGCAGCCCGCGAGCCGCCCTTGAGCCTGAAAGAGTACCATTGCCAAGCCGCCATTCGCGGCGAGCGCGCCATCCGATTGTAGTTATCGGGAACGCGATCTTCACATTGCTCATTGTCCTCTCGATTGCGGCAGCCGCCGTAGTGTTCATCGGAAAGCAACGGTTTGAAGCACCTGGTCCGCTCGCCGAAGACAAGATGGTGAACATTCCGCGTGGCCTTGGAATCCGGGATATCGCCGACCTGTTGCAGCGTGAAGGTGTGATTGATCAACCGTACGTATTTATGGGTAGCGTCATTGCGCTCAAAGCGCGCGGTGAGCTCAAGTATGGAGAATATCAGTTCAGCAAGCAGTCCAGCGTCGCCGATGTCGTGGATACGATCACCGAAGGTAAAGTCATACAACACGCTGTGACCGTGGCGGAGGGATTGACCTCAGAACAGATCGTAGCTCGCCTCTTGGAGAACGATGTGCTGGGGGGCCAGATCAAGGAAATCCCTCGGGAAGGCACGCTGCTTCCGGAGACGTACAAATTCACGCGCGGCATGACGCGCGAACAGATCATTCAGCGCATGCAACAAGCACATCGGCGCGTTTTACAGGAGGTGTGGGAACGCCGGATGCAGGATTTACCGGTCAAAACGCCAGAACAGTTGGTCACCCTTGCATCGATCGTGGAGAAGGAGACCGGCAGACCAGACGAGCGCACGCGGGTTGCGGCAGTCTTTGTCAACCGGTTGAAAAACAGAATGCGGCTTCAGTCGGATCCAACCATTATCTATGGGCTGACGGGCGGCAAGGGATCGCTCGGCCGTCCAATCATGAAGAGCGAAATAGAACAGCCGACACCTTACAATACCTATGTCGTTGATGGCTTGCCGCCCGGGCCTATTGCAAATCCTGGCCGTGCTTCACTCGAAGCGGCCGCAAATCCTGCCCGTACGAAGGAGCTTTACTTCGTAGCTGACGGCACCGGCGGCCATGTCTTTTCGGAGAATTATGCTGAACACCAGAAAAATGTCGCGCGCTTGCGCGGAATTGAGCACGGCCCGATCAATACGGCGCCTGCGACAGGCTCACCGGGCGGCAATAGACAGTAGACTTGTGGCGTTTACCTCTCACGGCTAAGGTCGCCGCGTTTTCGAGCAGGCGGCAACAGCGTACGGATTCAGCCCATGGCTCTGTCGAGCATGACGGGATTTGCTCGCGGCCAGGGTGCCGCCGCTTCGTACGCGTGGAATTGGGAAATCAAATCGGTCAACGCCAAAGGCCTTGATCTGCGTTTCCGTTTGCCGCCGGGGTGGGATGCCGTCGAGGTGCCGGCCCGCGCGCGCGCCGTCGAAAAACTTTCGCGCGGTACCATCTATGCAAATCTCACCGTCGATCGCAAAGGTGTACAGCCAACGGCAAAGATCAACGAACCTGTGCTTGGTGCCGTTCTCTCAACGCTCAAGAGCCTTTCAGGGAAAGTCGAGGCTGCTCCAGCAAGTCTCGATGGCATTCTATCACTCAGAGGAGTGATTGAAATTGCCGAGGAAGACGAACGCGAGGAAGACCATCGCGCGGCTGAGACAGAGATCATTGCTGGGTTTGAGCAGGCCCTCTCGGCAATGATCGATATGAGGCGTGCGGAAGGGGCAACTCTTGGCCAGCTACTGATCGCGCGACTCAATGAAATCGCCATGCTTGCTGACCGCGCGGAGAGGGCACCCGGGCGCAAGCCTGAGGCGATCAGGTCCCGCCTAGCCGAGCAGGTGGCGATTCTGCTGTTGGCTTCGGAGCGATTTGATTCTGATCGTCTGTATCAGGAGGCGATCCTGCTCGCTGCGAAAGCGGACATACGCGAGGAACTTGACAGGCTTGCGTCTCATGTCGCACAGGCGAAGAAACTTCTCGCCAATGGCGGCGCAATCGGCCGCAAGCTCGATTTTCTCGCGCAGGAACTTCACCGCGAATCGAATACTCTGACTGCGAAAGCCAATGACGTGGAGTTGACCAATATAGGTCTCGAGCTCAAAAGCGCAGTCGAGCAATTCCGCGAACAGGTGCAAAATTTGGAGTGACTTCAGATGGAGCATCAGCGGCAACAGGACCTCGCTGTCGCCAGACGCGGGCTCATGCTTGTGTTGTCGTCGCCTTCAGGCGCCGGCAAGACAACGCTGTCGCGCAAATTGCTCGATGAAGACAACAATGTAATGCTGTCAGTGTCGGTCACGACACGTAAAATGCGCCCGGGCGAAAAAAATGGCCGTGACTATGATTTCATCGACCGAAAGCGATTCGACGCTATGGTCGACAACGACGAACTGCTGGAATGGGCCGAGGTGTTTGACAACTACTACGGCACACCTAAAAAACCGGTGATAGACGCGCTCGCCGCCGGTCGCGATGTCTTGTTCGACATTGACTGGCAGGGTACTCAACAGCTGCGTGAGAGAGTTCGAACTGATCTCGTTAGCGTGTTTGTTTTGCCCCCGACCATTCCGGAGCTCGAGAGGCGACTGCGAGCGCGCGCACAGGACGACTATGAGACCATTCATCGGCGCATGGCCAAGGCCGCCGACGAGATGAGCCACTGGGCAGAATACGACTATGTTGTGATCAATCGCGACCTAAAGCAGGCCTTTGCCGAGGTGGCGGCTATTCTCGCGGCCGAACGGCTTAAGCGCGAACGCCAACCCGGTCTTTCCGATTTTGTGCGTGGTCTTCAGGCGAAGCTCTAAGTAGTGAGGACGACGCGCCCGACGATGCGACCTACACGCAGGTCATCGAGGGCTGTTGACGCTTGATCGAGCGGTCGTTCCGCGATCGGCGGAGGGGCAATCTGCTTGGTGCGCACCAAATCGATGAGTTCTCGCGCTTCGGCAAGTGTGCCCGTTGTGGTGCCTTCGATCGTCATGGCCTTCAAGGAAAACATGGCAACTGCGGTCGAATAGGCGCCCCCAATCAGCCCGGTCACCACGACCTTTCCACCCTTAGCGAGCACGCCGGTGGCAAAATGCAAAGAACTCTCTGAGCCGGCAAAATCACACGCGGCGTACACTCCTCCGCTTGCGTTTAGGAGCGCCTTGCGCGCATTTGGATCAGATGGATCAAATGCCACCGCCGCGCCGGCGGCGAGGGCAGCCTCACGTTTCTTCAGATCAATATCGGCAACAAACGGTGCCACGCCAAACATGGCGCGCGCCAGGGCGAGCCCCATCAATCCCACGCCGCCAAGCCCGACGAGCAGGAGCGGCGCGCGCGCGACCCGGTCGGCAAGTCGTTTGAGGGCCGCATACGCGGTCAGGCCCGAACACATCAATGCGCCAGCATAACCCGGCGACAGAGGCTCATAGTCGATCAGGTAGCGCTCATGCGGCACCAGCACATAGGTGGCGAAGCCGCCATCCACGGTAATCCCGAGATGGCGCGGAGCGGAGCAAATATTCTCGTCGCCGACCTTGCACGCAGCGCATCGCCCGCAGCCAATCCACGGATAGACCGCGACCTTGCCACCGGCCTTTGCAGTGGCGAGGGGGCCGACGACATCGATCACGCCGGCAATTTCATGTCCGAGCGTGAAGGGCAGTGTACGGCCGGCACGAACATCTAGTTTCTTGTCACCGCCAAGCAGGAAAAAACCATCCTGCATATGCAGGTCGGAGTGGCAGACGCCGCACCGTTCAATTCGAACGAGGACTTCGGATCCCTGCGGTTGCGGCGTTTCGACGACGGTCTCGCACAGCGGAGCGCCATACGACGTCAAGGACTGACGGTGCAATTGCATCGGCACGAACGTATCACACGTGGGTCTTCGCTTGCTCGGCGAAAATTCGTGCCAGCATCACGAAGCCCTCGACCGGAATTTCCTCGGCTCTTGCCGTTGGGGCGATGCCGGCTTCGGCAAGCAACGCGGCCGCGTCCACGCCCAATGATTTCAAGCTTTGCCGTAGCATCTTGCGCCGCTGCCCAAAAGCCGCCTCGGTTATGCGTTGCAAAGCAGTCGCGTCACAGATGGGTGGTTCAGGATGTGGTGTCAGCCGGACGACAGAAGACGTCACCTTGGGTGGTGGTACGAATGCAGATCGTGCCACATCAAACAGAATTTTTGCGTCCGTGCGCCAACCCGCCAACACCGATAGACGTCCATAGGATTTCTTGCCGGGTGTGGCGACGATACGTTCAGCAACTTCGCGCTGGAACATCAGCAGTAGTGAATCATACCAGGGCGGCCACGGTTCTACGGTAAGCCATCTCACGAGCAGGGCCGTTGCGATATTATAAGGGAGATTTGCCACCACGCGGGCGCGCTCGGGACCAAGCTGATCGCGGGGATCCACACTCAAGGCGTCGCCCGCTACGATTTCCAGACGTCCTGGATAATGCGCGGCAATTTCTTCAAGCGCAGCGATCGCACGTTCATCGCGTTCGATAGCAATGACACGGCGTGCGCCGAGCGTAAGCAATGCTCGCGTAAGCCCGCCGGGGCCCGGTCCGATTTCCACCACCGTGATGTTTTCGAGCGGTTCAGCCGCTCGCGCGATACGCGCCGTCAGATTAAGGTCGAACAAGAAATTTTGGCCGAGAGATTTTTTCGGCCTGAGATTGTGCCGGCGTATGACCTCGCGCAGCGGCGGCAGGTCATCAATCTGGGCCATTTGAGATCACGGTTATTTCGCCGGGACGAGCGCCGGTGCGGTTGCCGAGAGCCGTGCAGCGAGTGTGAGCGCCGCCAGCAGACTGGATGGATCTGCGGTCCCTTTTCCCGCGATATCGAATGCCGTGCCATGATCCGGCGAGGTGCGCACAAACGGCAGGCCCAGCGTCACATTCACCGCGTGGTCGAAAGCCAGCGTTTTTATCGGAATCAGAGCCTGGTCGTGATACATGCAAAGTGCAACATCATAGCTAGCGCGCGCGCGCTCGTGGAACAGCGTGTCGGCTGGCAGGGGTCCGATCGCGTCAATACCCTCCGACTGCAATCGTTTTACGGCTGGTGCGACAATCTTCCCGTCCTCGTCGCCAAGTGCTCCTTGCTCGCCAGCATGTGGGTTGAGACCGGCGACTACAATACGCGGCCGCGAAATGCCGAAGCGCGCGGTGAGATCCCGTGCAACAATGCGAGCGGTCTCCACCACGAGTTCTGACGTGAGTTTGCTGACGACATCCCTGAACGGCAAGTGGATGGTCACCGGTACCACAGCGAGTTCAGGCGACCAAAGCATCATCACGGGTGTAGCCGTTTTGCCCGTCGATTCTTTCGCGAGCTTGGCCAGGAATTCAGTATGGCCCGGTTCCGCAAAGCCGGATCTGTAGAGTACGTTCTTGGCGATCGGGTTGGTCACAATAGCGGCTGCCTGTCCTGCCAGAACATCAGCCACGGCGCGACGGATCGAAGCGATCGCGGCGGGCGCACTTGAGGCGTCGGGCTTGCCAAGCCCGGCGGTGACCGGTGAATCAAGAGGTGAAATCGGCAAGGCGCGGGCAAAAGTGTCGATCGCTTGTCCAGGCTCTACCAGACTTAAGGCAACGTCCAGTCCAAGAACGCGAGCGCGGCGTCCAATGAATTCCGGATCTGCGATGAGATAGAACACCGGCAGCCGAAGTTCGACCCGGCGGTGCCACAACTGAATCGTCAAATCGGGGCCAATGCCGGCCGGCTCACCTAGCGTCAAAGCTAGCGGGAGAGCGGGAGAAATGCTCATTTGTTGTTCTTATATTCAATCATCGCCGCTTTGCGGATCTCGTCGAGGTACTTCTTTGATTCAGACTCGAAACGCTTGGCAAACAATTGCTCACGCATTTCGCGCTTGAGTGGCGATTCCGTCGCGCTTTCTTTCTTGTTGCACACCGCGAACATCTGAAGTCCTTGCGCCGTGACTTCCGGCGGAGTGAGCCGCCCGACCTGAATGTTGCCGAGCAGGTCCCGCAACTGCGGATTAAGGTCGGCCGAATTTCTGGTAATCGGATCGCGCACCGCCACGTCACGCAAGCCGCGCGCCATTGCAAGACCCTCGGTGCACGAGACGAATCGCGATCGCAGGTTTTCCGCTTCGCTACGCTTGGCGGAAATGATCGCTTCGCTCGAACCGCGCGCCACGACAATCATTACCGGATAAAGTGTGTAAATATAACCTACCGCCTGAGTGTCAGATTCGTTTTTCTCCTGAAGTGCCTTCACGACATCGCTCTCTCCGACCTGGAGCGAAGTGTTGTACTTGCCCCGGATCAGTTGCTGCCATGTAAGCTCGGCACGGATGCGTGCCTTTACGGTATTCGGGGAGATGCCGGCGCGCTCCAGAACTTGGCTAAACTGTGCCGGCGTGATGTGTTGCCGGGTGGCCATGCCCTCGAACGCGTTGTTGATCTCTGAATCGCCAACTTCAAGGCCATAGACCTTGGCGCGCGCAATTTTTAATCGATCATCGATCAGGTCACTGATGACCTGTTGGCGGGTCATGTTTTTCTGGGAGATAGCCTCCAGCTTTGTTCGCTGTTGGATGTCGTACTCTGTGATAGGTGAGCCATTCGCAATCACGACAACTTGGGCACGCGAAGGAACGGGCGCACTGAAGGCCAGGGCGACGGCGGCGCCCATCAGCCACGCTCGATACCTTGCGGTTGTTTTCTGCATTTCAGTTTCCAAAGTTCTGCAATTTGCAACCGCGCCACTAATCTGACGCTGGTCGGCCAACCCCTTGGCTTACCGACGTGCCACCCAGTGTGCGCAGGTTCAACTGGAGCATGACCGTATGGTTGGCCTGAACATTTCCACTGTATGTATAATTTGTAATGTAATTCAGGCCCAGGATCACGCAATCGTCGACATAACCCAATCCAACCCGAGTCTGGTCAAATTTCCCGGCATTGATGTCGTAGCGTGCGGCGCCCAGCATAACCCAATTTGCATCAAGCTTAACCTGACCAGTTCCTAAGACCCCTTGCTGACGCTCAAGGATGCCGAGTGCTGGTTGGGCCGCATAGTCGCCATAGAGCACGCTGCCGCTCCAACGGTCGAACTTGGCCCGTGCCTCGAGTTCAATCCGCTGCGGGGTGAAAGTGTCGTTGTCAAAACGGAACCGCGAGGTGAACATGTAGATGCTGTTTGGCGCATACGACAACCTAGCCACGTAGTCGGAGTTCGTCGTGTCCAGACCACTGTCAAGACCGGTGTTGGTCGTGCCCCCGAGCGCAAAGGAGTTTTGGCCAAACATGTTGTACGATTGGCCAAACAATGCGTTTATAAATCCGCCTTGGTTGAATTGGGCGGTGTATTGCATGCCATAGTTGGCACGGCTGCCACCTTCGACCCGATCCCAGCCTGAGAATTTATCAACGCGGAACAGGTTGCTGTCGTCAAACACTAAGCTTTGCGCATCTTCGGTCGGCCAGCGTCCGATCTGCTGTTCGTTCGGCCGCACGATTACCTGAGCGATCGGTTCTAGGGTCTGCGTCCCCCACGATTGCACGTTGATGAACGGATAGCGGTACTCAAGACCTATTGTCGGCATAGCGCGCACCAAATTGGTGTCGCCCGGTGCGATGAAGTTGGAAACGCCGGGCTCGTTGCTGATTTGCATGGCGCCGGCGTCAACGCGTACCAAAGCGAAGGGCGTGAATACTTGGCCGAACGGATCGGTGATACTGCGGCGCCATTGCGTTTCAGCCGAGAAACGACTGTAGGTCCCAGGGACGCCGCGCAGCAGGCAGCTGGCCGTCGTCTTTATCGCCGGATTGGCTGTTTGTGTACAGGTGCCGTTGTTTAGCGCGCTCTGAGTAATCGGATCGAAGTCGGCTTCGTTGCGCGTTAGGCTGGTAAAGTTGAACTTGTAACCGAGCTCGCCGCCGAGAATTGGCCGATCGAAGACGTAGTTATAGTCGAGCACCGGGTGAATGACCGGGATTTGCGTTTGCGTGTCAGCTTCTGAAAAGCCGAGGTAATAAATGGTGCGCACGTCAAAATAGCTGCGGTTGCCCTTGCCGGTAAGAAACAGTTGCGAGGTCGCTGCGTCGTTCAGGCCGGTCGCATTCAGAACCGGTTCAGTGGCGTTGGCGTAGTAGCGCGAAAGACGCGGGTTGTAGTCCTGCAGGAATGTGCGGTCGGAAAGCAAGGCCGCGTCCCAGCCCCACACCCAATTGTTGTTCAGTGCAAACAAGCCCGTACTTTCAAGGCTTCCACGCAAGTCGCGGAAGCCAGGTGTGGTGGTTCCGTCGCTGCGGATGAAATAGTCTTTATCCAGCTGATAAATTCCGGCGGCGCGGATCGAGTAGGCGCCGTTTATGAGTCGCTGACGGAATTCACCTTGCAGCAGCGGCCCCTGCTTGGTGGTGATCATCGGCGCAAAGGTTGCATCGTAATCTGGCGCAAGGGCCCAGTAGTAGGGCACCTCGATTGCGCCACCGTAGACTGTGCTCGATGAAATTGTCGGCATCAGGAAGCCGGTCTTGCGCTTGACGGTTGGATCGGGCGCAGAGAAATAGGGCATATACAATAGTGGCTGGCCGAAGAATTCGAGGCGAGCGTCCTCGAAGTAAATCATTTTCTCGCCCTGGTCGTGAATGATGCGCGCCGCCTTAACCTGCCAGAGCGGTGGTTTCCTCGGGTCGTCTTTACAAGGCGCGCAAGCAGTGTAAACGCCGTTGTGGAAGACCGTGTAGTTGCCGCTAGAACGCTCGGCGCGCGTGGCAGCCATACGGGTTTGATCAGGGGCATCGAGACGTAGGGAGTCGACAAAACCGTCGCGATAATCATCCGAGAGGTCGATGACTTCGCCGTAAGTGACTTTGCCGTCCTGCTCAGTCAGTCGGACATTCCCTTCTGCATGCAGACGCTTGGTCTTCTGATCGTAGATGACCCGATTGGCCTCAAGGGTTGAGGCGCCGTAATAGATCTGGACGTTGCCCACTGCGGCAACACGATTGTTGGCATAGTCGTAGTTGATCTCGTTCGCTTGAACGAGCATTTGCTTTTGACCAGATTTCTCGCGCTCGAGGGCGATCGCGGATTTCTTCGGAGGCGGCGGACGCTGCGGGAATCTCAACTCCTGCGCCGGAGCGGACGCAGGCGCGAGCATCGCGCCGCACGCCAGCAGTCCGAGGACGGCGGCAGCTGCGGCGACACGGCTACGCGGCCGTGGCGCTGATGGACGAGTGCTAATCAGCCCCGCCATCACCCATCCTCCTGGTAGAGCAACGCAATAAACCCCGTCACGCCCCCGGCAAGCACAGGCAGCCAAGCCGCTGCCACAGGGTGCATCAGCTCAGCTTTGCTCAAATCCTCGGTCACTTTCGACAAAACGTAAAGCAGAAACCCAGCTGCCACGCCAGTTAAAACCATCTTTTGAACTCCGCCAAAGCGGAAGAACCGAAGACTCACAGCGGCGGCAAGTAGAACCATAGCCGCCAACAAAAATGGGCGGGCCAGAAGTTTTTGAAATTGCAATCTATAGCCTGCAGCGACTAAACCTGCGTGTTCCGCAATCTGGATGTACTGGGGAAGTTCCCAGAAGGGGACGGTTTCCGGGGTTGCAAAACTTTCGCGTACTTGTTCGGGGGTCAAACTAGTCTTGAGACGAAATTCAGACTGCCTCGCGGGCAGTACGGCCGGCGCGTAAACGCGGGCATCGCGCAGGACCCAGACGCCCGGCTCCAATACGGCCGCCCGAGCCTCAATGCGCTGCTTGAAACGACCTTCGGTGTCGAAAGTGAAAACGGACACACTGTTGAGGTTGATTCCTTGATCGCGGCTGCTGACGGCATTGATGATTGCTTGGCCCTCGTCAGTCCGCTGACCGATCCAGAACGTGCCGCCACTTCGACTCAACGCCGTTGCGGTGTGTCCAAATAGTTCGGTCTCAAATCGTTTCGAGCGCTCCTGAAGTATGGCAGAGACCGGATTGTAGATGGTGGTGGCCATCAATCCGAGTACGAACGCCACAACCAGTGCCGGAGTAACGAATTGCCAAGCAGACAGGCCGGCTGAGCGCGCTACGACCAATTCGAGGCGTCGCGACAGGTTGAGGTAACACGACATTGCGCCGATCAGGATGCAAAACGGCAAGATGCGCTCGACAACCTGCGGCACGCGGTAGAAGGACGTTTTTGCAACCAGCACGCTTGATACATTGGGAATATCGCCGGCGCGACGCATCAATTCGATGTAGTCGACCAACGTGACCAGTGCGAAGATTCCCGCGAATACCAACAATACCGCGGTCAGAAATCGCAGTCCGAAATATCGCGCCAGTGTTCCAACTAATATCGGCATGGTGTCCTAAGGCGCAACGAAACGCCGGCTGAGGCGCTCGGTCAGCGCTCCCAGACGGTCGGTGATAAAAGCGGGCGGCTCCAAAATTAGACCGCGGCGGATGACGTAAAGCCCGGAGCCGATTGCGATGACCGCTGCCAAATACGGCAGCGATAGCATCCAAGGGACGGTGACGCCGAACACGGTGGACACAAAGCCGACGAGGCGCAACAAGGCAACGCCGGTAATAGCGCCCAGCATTGAAACAGTGCGGCTTTGGCGGGTGGTGCGGGGGGCGCCGAGATAGGCATAGGCGATCACCACGAAAGCAATCGGATATAGCGGCGCCATCAAGCGATCGTGCAATTCGGCACGGAACTGGTCCGGCTGTTCGAGATAGAATTGATCGTTCGGACCAGGAAACAGCAACTGCCACAAATAGCGCTCGCGGATCGAGTACTTCACAGCCTGTGCGCCGGCAGCGAATTGCGAAAGATCGAAGGCATAGCGATCGAAGGCCACCATTGCGGGATCCCGCTGGCCCGCTTCATGTCGCTGCACGATCCCCTTTTGTAGGACGAGGTACGTGCCGCTGCTGTTGTCGAGAAGTTCACCGATTTCGGAGAGCACGGTAATGCGTTCGTTGGGATTCCGCCGATCATCAAGGAAAATACCGGCGAGTTGTCCGTTTGGGCGCCGCTCACGAATATGGATTGTGACGCCGTTTTCGATCGATCTAATGCGGCCAGGCTGAACGATGGTACTTATCACGTTCGCGCGAACCTCGGTCAGCTTGTCGCGCAACATCCGCAGTCCCTTAGGCGCGAAGTAGGCGCTTATCGCGCCCACCAAAAGCGAGACCACAAGCGCCGTAGCGAGGAATGCACGAAACAGAATCCATGGTGACATGCCTGCGGCATTCATCACTATGATTTCGGAATCGTTTGATAGCTTGTTGAGAACATGAGCGACCGCGATCAGCAACGCGATAGGCGCGATCACGAGCACCAAAAGCGGAATAATCAGTGCAGTGATGCCAACGAAGACCAGAATGGTCTGGCCTTGGTTCGTCATGATGTCGATGTCGCGCAGGGCCTGTGTGACCCAGATGACTGCGGTCAGACTGACCAGCACGACCAGGAACGCACCTAAGGTGGTGCGGAAAATATATCGGCTGATTGACCCCATCCGCAGTGTCGTCCCCTGATCCGGCACAAACCGGACCGCGCGTTCGGCTTCCCCACCGGACGCGGCGCTTCAGCTTAAAACTCAACCCCCGTCAGGATTACATTGATCGCTCCACAAAGTGGCCGGGCAAAGGCAAACCCGTTGAACATGCACAACAAAATCTAAATGTGTGGCCCGCAGGACATAGTCCGTTCTGCGTTGCCGGCTCCGCCCCAAACGGCCAGATTAGGGCCATAATCGTAGTGATTTGAGGGCCAAAGCAACGTCCTTATGGGAAAAAGGCTGGATTCCGGTCGATTGGGGCTTTGCAGAGCGGTTCGGCGCGCGCCATATGGGGCGCTGTCAACCCCGCCCCAGCCCGACCCGCCAGGAAAAGGACTTCCCCCGATGACCGATGCCCTAAAGCTCGGCTTTGGCCCGTTCACAGCCCCTGCCAAGGGCGTTCTCGTCGTGTTCTGTGACGGCGGGTTGAAATTCGGTCCGGCAACCCAGAAGGCGCTGGGGTCCGCCGCCGAAACGATAGCGAGGGCTGCGAAGGCTGAGCGCTTTACCGGCAAGAAAAATTCGGCACTGGAGCTTGTTGTCCCGCCAGGACTCAAGGCGGCCCGACTAGCCGTCATTGGCTTGGGCAAGATAGCCGAACTCAAGCCAACTGATTTCCTTAGATTAGGGGGGCTTGCCGTTGCCAAGCTGCCGCGTGCCGCGAGCGACGCGACGGTCTTTGCCGAAATGCCAGGGGGGGTTATGAGACCCGAACAGGCCGCGGGTCTGGCGCAAGGCGTGCGTCTGCGCGCCTATGCATTCGACCGCTATAAAACCAGGGACAAGGATGACGAGAAGCCGCCGAAGACTCGCAACGTGACTATCGCAGTCGGCGATGTCGCAGCGGTCCGCCAAGCATACAGTCCACGTGCGGCAATTGCAGACGGCGTCCTGTTGGCGCGCGATCTGGTCAATGAACCGGCCAATGTTCTTTATCCGGAGGAATTTGCACGCCGAGCTCTTGCTTTGAAAAAGTTGCGCGTTGCAGTTGAAGTTCTCGATGTCAGGGCGATGAAAAAACTGGGAATGAACGCGCTGCTTGGCGTTGGCCAAGGTTCCGCACATCAGAGCCGCGTTGTGATAATGCGCTGGAACGGTGGCCGGGCAGGCGAGGCGCCGGTTGCTTTTATCGGCAAAGGGGTGTGCTTCGATACGGGCGGGATTTCGATCAAACCTGCCGCCAGCATGGAGGACATGAAAGGCGATATGGCAGGTGCAGCATGCGTGGTGGGTTTGATGCATACGCTGGCTGCCCGCAAGGCCCGGGTGAATGCGGTCGGTGTCATTGGCTTGGTCGAAAACATGCCTGACGGCAACGCACAGCGGCCCGGCGACATAGTCAAATCGATGTCCGGGCAAACGATTGAAATCATAAACACGGACGCGGAAGGGCGGCTCGTGTTGGCTGACGTAATCTGGTACGCGGCGCAACGATTCAAACCGAAATTCATGGTTGATCTCGCAACGCTCACTGGGGCCATTATTGTTGCCCTTGGGCAGGAATACGCCGGCATGTTTTCCAACAACGATCAGCTCGCGGAACGTTTGAATAAAGCTGGCCTCGAAACCGGCGAGTTGGTGTGGCGAATGCCGCTTTCGCCCGAATACGATAAAATGATCGATTCCAAATTCGCTGACATGAAAAACACTGGCGGCAGCCGGTGGGGGGGAGCGATCACGGCGGCTCAGTTCATCAAACGTTTTGTCGATGACAAGACGCCGTGGGCGCATCTTGATATCGCCGGAACCGGCTTTGACTCGCGTCAAACTGATATCAACAAGAGTTGGGGCTCAGGATGGGGCGTGCGACTGCTGAATCGCCTCATCGAAGATCACTACGAGAAGTAGTTTTGCTCAACGAAAACAGATGACAGAGATTTTCTTCTATCATCTTCAGGGTCAGAAGCTGGAGGGCGTACTTCCCGCACTGCTTGAGAAATCGCTTGAACGCGGATGGAAGGTGATTGTGCAGGGATCGTCGGAAGAGCGCATCGAGGCACTCGACGCGCACTTGTGGACCTATCGCGACGACGGCTTTCTGCCTCATGGCACATGGCGCGAGCCGGAGGCCGCGTTACAGCCGGTCCTCTTTACGGTGACGGAGAGCAATCCGAACGGTGCTGCAGTCCGTTTTTTGATCGACGGTGCGCCGATGCCGCCCGACCCGCAACATTACCAACGCATCGTACTTTTGTTTGATGGGGACGATGAAGAAGCAGTAATAACGGCACGAGCGCATTGGTCGGCAGCCAAAGAAAAGGGACTGGACGCGACTTACTGGCAGGCTGATGAACGGGGGCGCTGGTCGAAGAAAGCGTAACAAATCGGGTCGGCAAATGGGCTACTCAGCCAGTGAACTATCGCCCATTGACCTACATGCTAACCCATTGGAAGAGCGAGGCTTGCCGTGCGCCATCGTGATGACGCAAAATGCGTTTTAAGGGACAAACAGACAATCAACCGGGGCTAACCTTGCCGCGCCGTCGCGTCCACGTCAGCATTGCGTTCGCCTGCGCTGCAGCTCTTGCCGTCGCGGGCTGCAAGAATTCGGCGCAAGTATTCGAAGACCAGAACGATGGTGGCTGGTTTTCCAAGCCTGCCAATATTCTTTTCAAGCCCGACTGGGCCCGGCCGACCTCAGGCAACGTAAAC
Organism: Pseudolabrys sp.; assembly: GCA_036519515.1. Lineage (GTDB taxonomy): Bacteria > Pseudomonadota > Alphaproteobacteria > Rhizobiales > Xanthobacteraceae > Pseudolabrys. The sequence goes on from DATDLC010000059.1 coordinate 58,159, forward strand.
TTGGGCCCGCAAGGTCCGGTCGGCCCGGACGACATGGTGAACGCTGAAGGCCAGTGCGCACCGCCGGCCGCTGCGCTCGCGCAGTCGGCTGTGCCAGCTACCGTTGAAGCGGCAGGTGGCACAGGTGCTCCGGCAGCAACGCCAGCCGCAGCGGCCTCGAATTCAGGCCTGCAAAGACTCGAACCGACCTCCGGACCGCTGGTGACGGGCGGTATCGCACTCGGCATGACAGAGTGTCAGGCCGTCCAGCGTGCGGGTACGCCCAATAATGTTTCGATTGGTGCCGGCGAGAAGGGCGAACGCAAAGTCGTCTTGACGTATCTGAGCGGCCCTTGGCCCGGCATCTATACTTTCAGTGGCGGTCGGCTGAACGTCGTAGAGCGTGCGCCGGAACAACCCAAGCCGGCAAAGCCAGCCGCGAAGAAAACGCCAAAAAAGAAGCCGGCCAATACAGCTCAGTTCGAGCGCAGCTCTGTGCAGTAGCCGCACTAGGCGAGTTTGCGCAGCATGCCGTCTCCGGTTTCCCGCTGATAGATTATCAGATCGAAACTGGGTGTGCGCTCGTTGCCCCTAATGGCACTTAGCAATGCATGCGCTTGGCCGCGGTGGTGAGTCTGGTGATTGAAAAAATGATCGAGCGCGGGAGCCAGCAACTGCTCAATCTCCTGCGGATTGACGACTGTCCGATAGTGGATCGTTTTTTTTAAATCATCTTCGGTCAAGGTTGCAATGAATTGTCCGATCCGCGCATCCTCGGTGCGGCGCGCTGAATGCAACTGTGCAAAATTGTCGTACAAGATAGCATCAAGGCTTGGTAGGACTTCGCCCTGGCCTGTGAAGCGCCGCCTCCAGATTCGGTCGCCAACGAGGAGGTGGTTGAGCGTGCCATGCAATGATTTAAAGAAGGCCCCTCGATCCGCGCGGTAATCAGCGTCATCGATCCGCGCTGTCGCGTCATATAGCCGCTCGTTGCACCAGGCGTTATAGCCGGCGAACATTGTATAACGGGCCAACATGCTGCCCTCCTGCGTATAGGCAAAGGCCTTTAGCGACCGATCTTGCCGCCCGAAACAGCCACCGGTATAAGCCGCGCGGCCTACTTCTCCAATGAAACTCCGTAAATTCTCCGATTAGTCCCAGTGAAGGAAGATCCGATGGCGATCGAGCGCACTTTTTCGATCCTCAAACCCGACGCAACCGAGCGCAACCTGACCGGCGCCATCAATGCCATGATCGAAAAGGCGGGTCTGCGTATCATCGCGCAAAAGCGGGTACGTATTTCACGCGATCAGGCGGAAAGATTCTATGCGGTGCACCGAGAGCGGCCGTTTTTTCGGGAGCTGGTAGATTTTATGATATCCGGGCCCGTCGTCGTCCAGGTGCTGGAAGGGGACAATGCCATCGCAAAATATCGCGATGTTATGGGAGCTACCGACCCCGCAAAAGCGGCGGCCGGCACCATTCGCAAGACTCACGCGAGGTCGATCGGTGAAAATTCGGTTCATGGCTCCGATGCGCCGGAAACCGCTGTGCGGGAAATTGCGCAATTTTTTTCAGAGAACGAGATCGTCGGCTAAGACGACGCAGAGGAAGGCGGAGGTGACGCCCGACAAAACAGGTCGCGGTCGCAAACGCGGAAATGGGAGGAAATAAAACGTGGGTTCGATGTCTCAGCTGATTGATCCGGCTGGTTGGTGGGCGCTGATCAGCTCCGGTTGGAGCGATATTGGCCATACCGAGTTCTGGATCGCGCTCGCCAAGATCATGTGGATCAACATTCTGTTGTCTGGCGACAACGCGGTGGTGATCGCAATGGCTTGCCGCGGCCTGCCACATCGGCAACGGGTTTGGGGCATGATCCTCGGTGCCGGCGTCGCTGTTGGCCTTCGCATAGTTTTCACTGGGGTTGTGGCGTCGTTGATGACGCTGCCATATCTGAAAATCATCGGCGGGCTCGCGTTGTTTTATATCGCAGCCAAATTGCTGGTGCCCGACGATCCGGATGAGAGCGAGTCTGAAGCGGCAGAGCACCTTTGGCGCGCCGTTCGTATCGTGGCCATCGCCGACATCATCATGAGCCTCGACAATGTGATCGCTATTGCTGCGGCGGCGGGTGGCAATATGGCGCTCTTGGTAATAGGCCTTGCAATCAGCATCCCTCTGATCGTTGCGGGAGCCGCTTTGATCATGTCGCTGCTCGACCGATTTCCGATCCTCGTCTGGGCTGGCGCCGCATTGCTCGGCTGGATTGTTGGCGAAGTGATCGCGACGGATCCGGTGGTCGCGGGCTGGCTGAATGCCAAATATGGAGCCGCGGTCGCGCACCAGGTCGAGATCGGTGCCGCTGTCGTGGGCGCCGTGCTGGTGTTGGTGGTGGGTGGCGCATGGCGGCGTTCCAAGGTTCAGGCGGAGAGCAAAGCGTAGCCCGTTCGGCTATAATGGGAGCGCAATGAATCAGACCGTCAGGCTCTCCGGTGCGAAGCGGATCGGCTATTCGGCCTGTCCCCACGACTGCCCGTCCACGTGCGCGCTCGAGGTCGAATTGCTCGACGAGCGCACGATCGGGCGCGTGCACGGTGCCGCGGATAACGATTACACCGCGGGCGTGATCTGCGCCAAGGTTGCTCGCTATGCGGAGCGGGAGCACCATCCGCAGCGTCTACTTCACCCGTTGCGGCGCAAGGGTGCGAAAGGGTCGGGTGAGTTCGAACGAATCTGTTGGGACGCAGCGCTCGATCTCATCGCTGAAAAATTTATTCAAGCCGAGCAACGACACGGTGCCGAAAGTGTCTGGCCGTACTACTACGCCGGCACTATGGGTCTGGTGATGCGCGACGGCATCAATCGGCTGCGCCATGTGAAGAAATATTCCGGATTCCATTCAACGATTTGCGTCAATCCCGCCTATGCCGGCTTCGCGGCTGGGGTCGGCCGCATTGCGGGCGTCGATCCACGTGAAATGGCCAAATCCGATTTGGTCATCATTTGGGGGACCAATGCGGTCAACACCCAGGTCAATGTGATGACCCATGCCGTACGCGCGCGAAAGGGGCGCGGTGCGAAGATCGTGGCGGTGGACATCTACATGAATGGCACGATGGAGCATGCCGATCTCCCGGTTCTGGTCAAACCGGGAACGGACGGCGCGCTTGCCTGCGCCGTCATGCACTGCCTGTTCCGTGACGGCAAAGCTGATTGGGCCTATCTGGAAAAATACACCGATGCGCCACGCGAACTCGAAGCGCATCTGCGCACGCGCGGTCCGGATTGGGCTTCTGCGATCACGGGTGCGCCGATCGAGACCATTGAGCAATTTGCAAGGTTGATCGGCGAAAACAAACGCGCGTTCTTTCGGCTTGGTTATGGTTTCTCGCGTTCGCGCAACGGTGCGGCGAACATGCACGCGGCCAGTTGCATTCCGGCAGTCACGGGTGCGTGGCAGTACGAGGGCGGGGGTGCCTTCCACATCAGTGCCGATATTTTCCAGCTCGACAAGACGTTGATTGAAGGTCTCGACGTCCACGACAAATCTGTCCGAATGCTCGATCAATCGCGCATCGGAGCGATCTTGACCGGCGAGATGGACGTATTGCAGGGGGGTGGACCGGTTCAAGCGCTCATTATCCAGAACACCAATCCCGTTTCCGTTGCGCCTGACCAGACCAAGGTGAAGCAGGGTTTCGCTCGCGATGATCTCTTCGTCTGTGTCCACGAGCAATTTATGACGGAAACCGCGCAGATGGCGGATGTGGTGCTTCCGGCTACAACATTTCTTGAGCACGACGATATCTATCGCGGTGGCGGTCACCAGTACCTCATCCTGGGTCCCAAATTGGTTGAGCCGCCGGGCGAATGCCGCAACAACCACGACGTAGTCTGCGCCCTCGCCAAGCGCCTCGGCGCAGAACATCGCGGATTCGACATGAGCGCGCGCCAGTTGATCGATCAAATGCTCCGGATTTCCAAGCGGGGCACGCTTGCCGAGATCGAAGAGAACCGTTGGCTCGATTGCCAGCCTCCGTTCCGCCAGTCGCATTACTTGGACGGATTCCCGTGGCCCGATGGCAAATTCCGCTTCAAGCCGGACTGGCCGAACGTGCCATTCCGCAGCCCCTGCAGGAGCGGTCCTGTTGCCGACATGCCCCCACTCCCGGATCATTGGGCCGCGATCGAGCAACCAGATGTGGAGCATCCATTCCGGCTAGCGACGTCTCCGGCGCGAGGATTTCTCAATTCAACTTTCAATGAGACGCCAACCTCGCTCGAGCAAGAACGGCGACCCACGGTAATGGTCCATCCCGATGACGCGCGCAGTTGCGGGATAGCAGAAGGCGATTACGTCGCGCTCGGCAACAAGCGGGGCCAAGTGCACCTGCACGCAAAGCTTTTCGACGGGGTGCGCCGCGGCGTGCTGATCGCCGAGTCAATCTGGCCGAATTCTGCGTATGCCGATGGTCGCGGTATTAATACGCTGACTGGTGCCGATCCAATTGCACCCTATGGGGGCGCTGCCTTTCACGACAATAGCGTGTGGATACAAAAAGCGCGGGCGTGATGCCCGCGCTTTCATGTTTGGGTTCCAAAATTCGCTCAGAGTTCTTTGCCGATCGCGTTGTCAGCCGAGTACGGACCACCGCCGCGAATGGCGATAGCGAAGAGCACCACGCCGAGAAGCAAGACGAATTCGTAGCCGCCTTGGCTGACCGAGAAACCTCTCGCCCAGTGCACAACAAACAAGGCAATCAGCATCTCGATTGCTAGTGCCGCCGCAAAGAAGCGCGTGAATAACCCTATGATGAGGCAAACTCCGCCAACCGCCTCGAGAAACATCGCTGCGTAGGCAAAGGCCATCGCGGGCTCGAGGCCATTTTTTGCCATGACATTGGCCGCGACTGCGCCTGCACCGATTTTGAATTTGCCCCAAACGTGCATGATCATGATGACGCCAACAACAATACGCACCAGCGTGTAGCTGATGTCGCGCCAAGTTGCGTAGAAATCAGCTAACCCTGGATACAGCAGTTTTGTATCGCCTTTTGCCGCCATGGTTTCCCCTCCGTTGCTCGCGCGCACGCCTCGTACCCGCCAAGTCTATAACACTGCGCGTGCAATTGAATTATTTTGTTGTGCTGTTGCAGCGCGAAATTCTCAGGGGTCAGTTGGAGCAAGGTCACTGACGTTCGGAACAGGAATGCCGTCGATCAAGCATCTGTTATTTTTGACGTGAACTCGACCCTCGGCCACCAGCTTGAGTGCCAAAGGATAAATGCGGTGCTCGACCTTTAGTACCCGAGCGGCAAGCGTTTCTTCACTGTCGCCTGGTTGTACCGTGATCGCGCCGTGTGTGATGGCCGGCCCGGAATCCATTTCGGGCACAACAAAATGCACGGTCGCGCCGTGAAGCTTTGCGCCAGTCTGCAAAACGCGCTTGTGCGTATCCAAACCCTTGAAATCCGGCAGCAGGGCAGGGTGAATGTTGAGAACGCGCCACTCCCATTTCTTGAAAAAATTGGCGGTGAGCAAGCGCATGAAGCCCGCCAGGCACACGATGTCGATCTTATACCGTTCAAGGAGTGCTTGAATTGCCTCTTCAAAACGACGGCGATCTTGGCCGAACTTGGTGTGGTCGACGATTTCTGTATCGATGTCGGCGGCTTTCGCGACCACCAGGCCACCGGCGTCCGGCCGGTTGGATACTACCAGCGCGATTTCGGCGGGATAGTTTCTATCTTTTGCAGCCTCTATGAGGGCCGCCATATTAGAGCCGCGGCCGGAGATGAGCACAGCGACGCGTTTGCGACTCATGGCTTAACCGAGATCGAGAAGGCCGTCATAAACAACACGCCGGTCACCAGTTTCCTTGGTTACTTTCCCTAACGCTACGACTGCCTCTCCAGAGAGTTCAAAAGCCTTCGTGACCGCAGCAATATCCCCAGGCGCGGTGATGGCGATCATCCCGATGCCGCAGTTGAAAGTTCGCAACATTTCATTCTGCTCAATCTCGCCCTCGCGCGCGAGCCATTGAAACACTGGAGGCACTTTTATGCGGTTCAAGTCGATATGGGCGCCGAGTCCCTTGGGCAGGACCCGCGGGATATTGTCGGGAAATCCACCGCCGGTGATATGCGCGAAACCTTTGACCGCATTGGTTTTGCGGACCGCAGCGATACATGCCTTCACATAGATGCGGGTCGGCGTAAGGATTGCTTCACCGAGGCTTTGTTGAGAGGAAAATGGCGCGGGCGCGTCCCAGGTGAGTCCGGTTTTTTCGACGACCTTGCGCACAAGGGAATAGCCATTGGAATGCACGCCGGACGAAACAAGGCCCACTATGATATCTCCCTCCGCAATATCGCGGCGCGGCAAAATAGCGTCGCGTTCAACCGCACCCACCGCGAAACCCGCAAGGTCGTAGTCGTCGCCGTGGTAGACGCCCGGCATTTCCGCAGTTTCGCCGCCGATCAAAGCGCAACCGGCCTCGCGGCAGCCGGCACTGATGCCGGCAACCACCGCGGCCCCAATTTCGGGCTCAAGTTTCCCGCAGGCATAGTAGTCAAGGAAAAAAAGTGGCTCGGCACCTTGCACCACCAGATCGTTCACGCTCATCGCGACCAGATCGATGCCGATAGTGTCGTGGCGGCCGGTCTCGACAGCGACCTTGAGCTTTGTTCCGACGCCATCGGTTGCAGCAATCAAAACCGGGTCGCGGTAGCCTATCCGCTTGAGGTCAAAAAGCCCCCCAAAGCCCCCGATCTCGGCATCCGCTCCAGGGCGGGCGGTGGCGCGAACCAAAGGCTTGATCAGTTCAACCATTCTATTGCCGGCGTCGATATCAACACCGGCTTGCGCGTAAGTGAGACCGCGCTTTTTTTCAGGCATAGTAGGTCCTCGTCCGCGCCGGGTCGTACGTTGGAATCGCAAGTCGCGCAATGGTCTAAGCGCCGTTATACTCCATCGATAGAATTGGCGTGTTTCCGGCGGTCTGCGCCGGACCGCTTTCGTGAGCCGGGATTCACTTGAGTATTCCAAATCTCATTACACTGGGCCGCATTCTGCTTGTGCCGGTCGTGGTCTGGGCGATCTCCTCCGGTGCGATGTGGATCGCGTTCGTACTGTTCTTGGGCGCCGGTGTGAGCGACGCTGTCGACGGCTATCTTGCCAAGCGTTTCCACATGACAACCGAGCTTGGTGCCTATCTGGATCCGCTGGCCGACAAAGCGCTGATTGTATCGATCTATATCACCTTGGGGATTAATGGCCTGATCCCGGGGTGGCTCGTAATTCTGGTGGTCTCACGCGATATCATGATTGTTGGCGCGGTAATGCTGTCCTGGTTGGTTGGCATACCGGTCAAGGTCAAACCGTTGCTTGTGTCCAAGCTCAATACGGTCGCTCAGATCGTCTTTGCTTGCGTCGTACTTGGCACGCTCGGATTTGCGTACCCCATGCCAACGCTCTCCCTGATTCTTATGGCAGTGGTCGCAGCCTTGACGCTGCTCTCTGTCGCCGCATACGTGGCCGAGTGGGTGCGCCACATAAACTCCACGGCGGCGAAACAATGAGCGGGACAGCCTGCGCGATTGTTGATTCGAGCCATCTGTCTGTTCGGCTTTGCCGGAATGTTCGCCGGTGGGATCGGCCTTTTGTCGCGTTTTCCGACGCGTCACGGGCTTCAAGTTGGGTGGGCAAATCGAGTTGACGACATGAGTGGTCCATTCATTCCGCGTCAGCTTGTGCTCGATCTCGATCACTCTGTGAGTTTTGCACGCGAGGATTTTCTGAGTGGCCCGTCAAACGTTGCGGCTCTGACGTTGATTGACCGCTGGCCTGACTGGCCAGATCGGATTGTTGCTCTCGTTGGCCCGGAGGGGGCTGGCAAAAGCCATCTTGCTGCGATTTGGGCGGACGATTCCGGCGCTCGCGTGTTATCCGCGAAATTGTTGTCTGTCACCGACGTACCCGCGACACTCGCAACCGGCGCTCTGGTCGTGGAAGATTTGGAGGGAGAAGATCTCGACGAACACGCGCTTTTTCACCTGATGAATCTGGCGCGTGAAGAAAGTGCGTTTGTATTGCTGACGTCCCGTTCCACGGTGGCTAACTTACCGACAACAATTTGCGATCTTGCATCACGACTGCGCGCACTGCCGTCAATGATGGTCAAGCCGCCAGACGACACGCTTTTGCGCTCGCTTCTCATCAAGCTGGCAGCCGACCGTCAGTTGGTTCTTGATGAATCAGTGGTGAATTATGTTGTTAACCGCATTGACCGTTCATTTGCAGCCGCGCGCACGGCTATCCAAACGCTAGACGATGAAGCAATGCGCCAGCATCGCCCGATAACGCGGGCGCTCGCCGTAGAGTTGTTTCGCACTCCTTAACGCTGACGTGGCACGCTTGACGGAACGGGTCGCACGAGGCGAACTGTCATCCCGCGGCCACTATTTTCGGCTACCGTTCTCAAATCTTAGGCTAATTCGATGGCTGATCGCGGACAAGCTATTGTTCAAATTGATGAAATCGATGCGGCCGCTGATCCCCCGGGTGCCGCAACGGTAACTGAGCCTACGGCACCACCCAATATCAGACTAAGCCACGAACGGTTCATCAATCGTGAGCTGTCATGGCTTCATTTCAATAGACGAGTGCTGGAAGAAGCGGCCAACGAGCAGCACCCGCTACTTGAGCGTGTGCGTTTTCTTTCGATTTCGGCAAACAATCTTGATGAATTTTTCATGGTGCGGGTTGCTGGCCTCAAGGGACAGGTCCGCGAAGGAATTCTGACGCAGAGCCCGGATGGCTTGACTCCGTCCGAACAACTGACTCGCATCGGAGAGGCGGTTTCGCAGCTCGCCAAGGATCAACAGAAGCGCTGGCTCGAGCTGCGCCCTGCACTTGCTGCAGCGAACGTTGTGTTGGTTGAGGGTGGCGATCTTAAAAAGACGGAGCGCAGTTGGCTGGAGGAGCATTTCCTCACGCACGTTTTTCCCTTGCTAACGCCACTCGCGATCGACCCGGCTCATCCATTCCCGTTCATTCCCAATCTGGCTTTTTCGATCGCGTTGCAGCTGGCGCGCGTCAAAGACGGCAAGGCGATGAATGCACTCATTCGCATGCCGCAAAAGATCGAACGGTTTATCAAACTTCCGGGGGGCAGCGATCACGGCATCCGACTGATCACGCTTGAGGAAGCGACTGCGCTGTTCATCAGCCGCCTTTTCCCAGGTTACACGGTCAAGGGACAAGGCGCGTTTCGTGCCATCCGCGACTCCGAAGTGGAAATCGAAGAAGAGGCCGAAGATCTGGTGCGGCTATTCGAGACCGCGCTCAAGCAGAGGCGACGCGGTTCGGTGATACGGCTCGAGCTCAGTGCATCGATGCCCGGTGAGCTCTGTAGTTTCGTGCAGCGTGCACTTGCAGTGGCCGACGATGAAGTCTTCAGGGTCGATGGCGTGCTCGCACTCAATGACCTCAGTCAACTCACGAAACTTGACCGTCCAGATCTAGAATTCGTTCCGTACAACCCACGCTATCCGGAGCGCATCCGCGACCATGGTGGGGACTGCTTCGCCGCTATTCGTCAAAAAGATCTTGTCGTTCATCATCCTTACGAATCATTCGACGTGGTGGTGCAGTTCCTGCAGCAGGCTGCGCGCGATCCTAATGTCGTCGCGATCAAACAGACGCTTTATCGAACCTCGGCTGAATCGCCGATCGTGAAACAACTTGTGGAAGCGGCTGAAGCGGGCAAGTCGGTGACCGCGCTGGTTGAATTGAAAGCACGCTTCGACGAGGAAGCCAACATTCGATGGGCGCGCGACCTCGAGCGGGCAGGCGCGCAGGTTGTGTATGGATTTATAGAATTAAAGACACACGCGAAATTGTCGCTCGTGGTGCGCCGTGAATCAGGCGAGTTGGCGACCTACGTTCATGTTGGCACGGGGAATTATCATCCGGTTACAGCGCGCGTCTATACCGATTTGTCATTCTTTACTGCTGACGCCGTTATTGGCAGGGATGTGGCGCGTATTTTCAATTACATCACGGGTTACGCCGAGCCGGCCGAGCTTGAACGGATGGCTATTTCGCCTATCAATCTTCGCAAACGCATCCTGGACCACATCGCGCAGGAGATCGCGCACGCCAAGGCTGGCCGGCCTGCTTCGATCTGGATGAAAATGAACGCGCTGGTCGATCCCGGAATCATCGACGCGCTCTACGACGCGTCGGCTGCGGGCGTTTCAGTTGACCTGGTCGTTCGCGGCATTTGTTGTTTGCGACCCGGAGTTCCGGGGTTGTCTGAAAACATTCGTGTTAAATCAATCGTCGGCCGCTTCCTTGAACACGGCCGCATTTATTGTTTTGGCGCGGGCCATCCGCTGCCGCATCCAAAATCCGCAATTTATTTCTCATCAGCGGACATGATGCCGCGGAACCTCGACCGCCGGGTTGAGGTTCTTTGTCCGATTCTCAATGCGACTGTGCATGAGCAAGTTCTGGGTCAAATAATGGTGGCGAATTTCAAGGACAACGAGCAAAGTTGGAAGCTCTTGCCGGACGGCAGTTCCACGCGCATAAAGGCCGCCCCGGGCGAAGAGCCATTCAACGCCCATAAGTATTTTATGACCAATCCGAGCCTGTCCGGCCGTGGGAAATCGCTCAAGGAATCGTCACCGCGCAGCCTTATACGCCGCCTCATCGAAGGGGCGTAAGCGCTCGCCCAAAATTATTGCCTCAGCGAAAGGGCGGCTTGACCACGGCCCGCCTATTGCCGTCATCGATATCGGATCGAACTCAATCCGTCTTGTTGTTTATGAGGGGCTCACCCGCTCGCCTACGCCGATTTTCAACGAAAAGGTGCTAGCCGGCCTGGGGCGGCAAGTGCAGTCAACCGGGCTGTTGCCCGTGGACGCCATCGATACTGCGTTCGATGCGTTACGCCGCTTTTGTGCGCTATGCGATATTTTGCACGTGCGGCGTATTTGGGCGATTGCCACCGCCGCTTGTCGGGACGCGCGCAACGGGCGCGCGTTCATCGCTGAAGCCGAGCGCATCTGCCGCACCAAAATCACGATCCTTTCCGGGAAACGTGAGGCCCATCTCACCGCATTGGGCATCGTGTCCGGAATTCATAAGCCGGATGGCATCGTCGGCGATCTCGGCGGTGGATCGCTCGAGCTCGTCGATGTGCATGGTTCTCGCGTGCGAGGCGGTGTGACGCTGCCATTCGGCGGCCTGGCACTTCAGGACATTACCGGCAAATCTCTAAAAAAAGCCGAGAAATTCGTCGAGGAAGCTTTCGAAGATTTGGACATGTTGCACGACGGTGAGGACCGCACCTTCTACGCGGTCGGCGGCACATGGCGCGCGCTGGCCCGACTGCACATGTGGCAGACCGGCTATCCTTTTCACGTCATGCATAATTACCGTATATCGGCACGCGAGGCGCAGGAATTTTCTAGACTGGTACACCACGTCGATACCGACACGCTTTCCAAAATCGAAGTCGTGAATGCCGCTCGTCGGCCGTTGCTCGCCTATGCAGCGCTCGTGATGGAGAATTTGGTCCGCACGATCAAGCCGAAGCAAGTGGTCATTTCTGTTCTCGGCGTGCGCGAAGGCCTTCTGTATTCGCTCCTCAATGCACCCGAGCGTGCGCGCGATCCGTTGATCTCGGCGGCAGCCGATCTCAACGTGCTGCGGTCACGGTCGCCGCGCCATGGCGAAGAACTTATTGGTTGGACCGATCGTTTTATGGAGTCCTCCGGACTTGAGGAAAGTTCCAATGAACGTCGGTTGCGCCATGCCGCTTGTCTGCTGGCGGACATCGGCTGGCGCGCGCACCCGGACTACCGTGGCGAGCAATCGATGAACATCATCGCGCATGGTTCTTTTGTTGCGATTGACCATCCCGGCCGCGCGTACCTCGCGCTATCGGTGTATTTCCGTCACGCCGGGTTGAGTGAAGAGGACTTGTCTCCACGGCTCCGTGAACTTGCCACAACAAGAATGCTGGATCGCGCACGTGTGCTGGGCGCGGCTATGCGCGTCGCATACATTCTGACGGCAGGGCAAAGCGGCGTGCTTCCGAAAACTTCAATGCGGGTCAAACGCGGCAAGCTGATACTCAAACTGCCCGGCGCGTACAGCAAGCTCGTGAGCGACCGACTGGCCGGGCGCCTGCGCCAACTGGCGCGGCTCATCGGCCGCGAGCCTTCGATTGAAACTTAGAATTTAGTTCTTTTCGACTGTCACCACTTTTCCTTTGTCAACGGCGAGCGCAAGCCGCCCTTGCTTGAGTGCAAGCGCTTTCTCGCCAAACAGTTCGCGTCGCCATCCTTTGAGGGCGGGGACGTCGGCGGCGTCGTCGGCGGCGATTCGGTCGAGGTCGTCGACGGTGGCGATCACCTTGGCGGCGACCCCGTGCCGCTCCGCCGTCATGCGCAACAGCACTTTGAGCAATTCGACCGTCGCCGCGCCGTTCGCCGCCGGACGGAACCGATCGAGCCGCGGCAGCGTCTTCGGATCGCGCTCGAGCCCGCGCTTGACCGCCTCGACGATCTGCTCGCCCCGGCGCGAGCGCTCGAAGCCCTTCGGCAGCGACCGCAGATGGCCGAGACGCTCGACCGAGGTCGGCGCCTGTAGGGCGATATCGCCGATCACGTCATCCTTGATGACGCGCCCGCGCGGAACGTCGCGCGTCTGCGCCTCGCGCTCACGCCAGGCGGCGACCTCCATCAGCACGGCAAGCTCCTTCGGCTTGCGCACGCGGCTCTTGAGCCGCTCCCAGGCCCGCTCCGGATCGGCGCGATAGGTCTCGGGCGACGTCAGCACTTCCATTTCCGCTTCGACCCAATTGCTGCGACCGCAATTATCGAGATCGGCTGCGAGCTTCAGGTAGACGTCGCGTAAATGCGTCACGTCGGACAATGCGTAGGCGATCTGCGCATCGCTGAGCGGCCGCCGCGTCCAGTCGGTGAAGCGGTGCGACTTATCGAGCGTGTCGCCGGTGATGCGCTGAACCAACTGGTCGTAGGAAATCGAATCGCCATAGCCGAGAACCATCGCAGCCACCTGGGTATCGACGATGGGGTGCGGGATCGTCTTGGCCATGTTCCAGACGATCTCGATATCCTGCCGCGCGGCATGAAACACCTTGATGACGCTTTCAGTCGCCATCAGCGCGAACAAAGGGGAGAGGTCGAGCCCCGTGGCCAGCGTGTCGATGACGACGGCTTCCTCGGGCGAGGCCATCTGCGCGACGCAGAGCAGCGGGTAATACGTGGTCTCGCGCAGGAACTCGGTATCGACGGTGACGAAAGCGTGTTTCGCCATGCGCGCGCACACCGCCGCAAGATCATCCGTGGTGCTGATCAGATCCATCGTGCCGCGCACCTAACCCGATCCGACGCCGTCATTGCAACTCACACATTGGCAACTCACACTTACTTTCCTCGCACGCGCGGCATATGGATGAATTCCCAGGGGTTGGGCAGGGCCCCCACCGGCACCTCGATCAGCGTCGGTTCGCGGCGGGCGAAGGATTCCCGCAAGGCCACGCGGAGCTCATCCGGACCCCGGGCGCGACGTCCCGCGGCGCCGAAGCTCTCCGCGTATTTCACAAAATCGGGATTGGCAAGATCGCAGGCAATCAGCCGGTTGTCGAACTGCTCTTGCTGGATACGGCGCACATTGCCGAAGGCGCCGTCGACGAAAACCACGGCCACCAGTGGTATCCGGTGGCGAATGGCGGTGGCGAGCTCGTTGCCGGTGTAGAGAAATCCGCCGTCACCGTTAATCGAGAGCACTGGCACGTCCGGCCTTGCGTGCTGCACGCCGAGCGCTGTGGCATAGCCCCAGCCGAGATTGTCCTGGTACCCGGGGGATAAAAACGTGCGGGGTCGATAGACCGGAAGCGCCAGCCGGGCGACAAATCCGACCTGGGTGACTTCATCGACATAGATGCCGTCCTCGGGCAGCTCGGCGCGGATCGCGTCCAGAAAGGCGAGCTGCGGCGTGAGTTTGGCGAGCCGCTCACGCAGCTTCGCCTGGCGCTCCTGCATTTCATCCCTGCGCGACGCGCGACGCGTGTTGAATTTGGAAAGTTGATCGATCAAACGCCGCAGAATCGGTGCGGCATCGCCGATGAGCGCGACCTTGGGCTTTTGTATCCGCGCGGGCTCATCCGGGTCGGCGTCGACGCGCACGATCTGCAGGTTCTTGTCGACGCCCCATTGTCGCATCGGATTGAGGAGCCGGGTGCCGACGGCGACCACGGCGTCGGCCTCGCCCCACAATTCGCGGCCAAGCGGCAGCGTCACACTGAACGGATTGCGCGAATCGAGCACACCGCGGCCGCGCCGATAGCCGAGCACCGGAGCCTGCAACATGTCGGACAGCAGCGTGACTTCGGGGGAGGCATCCTGTGCACCGCCGCCGGCGACGATCAGCACGCGCTTCGCCTTGCCGAGAAGTTTTGCGGCCGCACGAACCTTGCCGTCATCGATCTTCAGGACACGCGGTGGGGAGGGAGCCGCGATGGCGGCAACGGGCCCGCTTTTGCCCCAGACATCGATCGCGCATTCGAGCGCCGCCGGCCCCGGACGGCCACGGCTCATAGATTGAATAGCCTTGGCGACCTTGATCGAGGCGTCGCCCGGACCTTCGATGTAATAGGAATGACCCACCAGCCGCGCGAGAATGCCTGCCTGATCGCGGATCTCGTGCAGGTGACCTTGATGCTTGCCGATCGCCGTCGCGGGGATCTGCCCTATCATTGCCAGCACGGGAGCGTTCATTCCATAGGCCGTGAGCAATGCCGCGCCCGAGTTGAGCAGGCCGGGACCCGGCACCACCGAATAGGCCCGCGGCTTGCCGGTCGCCAGCGCCGCACCGAGCGCCATATAGCCCGCGCCCTGTTCGTGCCTGGTGTGGATGACACGCAAAAATTCGCCCGCGCGCTGAAAAGCATCGAACAGATGATCGTTGTGCACACCCGGCAGCGCGTAAACGGTGTCGAGCCCGTGGCCGATGAGGGTCGCAACCGCAGCCTCGGCCGTCGTCATTTCGGCGAGCGCTACCTTCGATTTCTTTTTGCGTACGGGCTTGGCCATGACAATTCCTACTCAATCGCGAGCGCAGCGTCTGCAACGATGTATTGAAGGCAGAGCAAGGCTACGCACGCTAGTCTTTGTAAACGTCACGGAACAGCAACATGCGGCCAAGCTGGCGTTCGTTGTTGCGCGGAAAGCCGCATTGCGCGGCAAATGTGTCGGCATCGCGGTAGGTGCCGAACAGGCGGTCCCATAACGGCAGGTCGGCGTAATTGAAATGATGCACATCGAGCTGATGATGAATTGAGTGCAACTCCGGGGTCTGGATGAAATACTTTACCCAATGTGGCGTCTTGATGTTCGCGTGATAGAACAGCTCGCCCGCAGCAGCGAAAAAATTGAACCAGAGCGCGCCTTCGAGCGAACTCCCGAGCAGCGGGTACATGATGATGGCTGCAAGCGCGCTATCGGTCAGGATCTCCACCGGGTGTTTGTAGAAGGCGGTCATCGCTTCGATGCGTGCCGGCGAATGGTGCACCTGGTGAAAGACAACCCAGAAGCCCGGAAGATAGCGCACGCGATGCCACCAATAGAAAACGAATGTGCCGACCAGCCAGCCGATGAATCCCTGCAACAGCGCACTTTCGAGCTTCGCCAGATGGAACAGCGAAACGCCCGACAGCAGATCGAGCCAGAGGCTGTTGGTGGCGAAGGTTATGGCGACCTGTACAAGGTTGATCAGAATCGCGCGCCCATACCATCCCCGTGCATGCGGCAAGGCCCGGCCGGGCGCGATGCGTTCCAGCACCAAAAAGGCCGTTGCAACCGCCATCATGGCGAGCGTGGGGAGGGCGAGGTCAAACATGGACTGAATCGGGTCCGACGCGATTCTATCACGGTCACGCCCCCGCCAGCGGGGTGCCGCCTTGCCTTGACAAAGGCAACCCCCCATGCGTTTTTCGCCCGCCTCAACTCCAGACCCTGACTCGGCCCCCAGACATCCCCATGCATCGCTATCGCTCACATACCTGCGGCGCGCTCCGCGAGAGCAATATCGGTTCGACCGTGCGGCTCTCGGGCTGGTGCCATCGCATTCGCGACCATGGCGGGGTGCTTTTCATTGACCTGCGGGACCATTACGGGCTCACACAGGTCGTGGCGGATCCCGACAGCAAGGCCTTCAAGCTCGCCGAGACGTTGCGCTCGGAATGGGTGGTACGGATCGACGGCAAGGTGCGCCGGCGGCCCGGCGGCACCGAGAATCCGGATCTGCCAACCGGTCAGGTCGAGGTCTATATCGACGAGATCGAGGTCCTTGGTCCCGCGGCCGAACTGCCGATGCCGGTGTTCGGCGAACAGGACTATCCGGAGGAGATCAGGCTCAAATATCGCTTCCTCGATCTGCGTCGCGAACATCTGCACGCGAACATCATGTTGCGCGGCAAGGTCATCGATTCGATTCGCTGGCGCATGAAAGAATCAGGTTTCTTCGAATTTCAGACGCCCATTCTCACCGCATCATCGCCGGAAGGCGCGCGCGACTATTTGGTGCCCTCCCGCCTGCACCCCGGAAAATTCTACGCGCTGCCGCAGGCGCCGCAGCAATTCAAGCAACTGATCATGGTCGCGGGCTTCGACCGCTACTTCCAGATCGCGCCGTGCTTCCGCGACGAGGACGCGCGTGCCGATCGCTCGCCCGGCGAATTCTATCAGCTCGATCTGGAAATGAGCTTCGTCACCCAGCAGGATGTGTTCGACGCGGTCGAGCCGGTCATTCGCGGCGTGTTCGAGGAATTTGCCAACGGCAAACCGGCGACGCCGAAATTTCCGCTCATCCCTTACGCCGAGGCCTTGCGCAAATACGGCACCGACAAACCCGATCTGCGAAACCCGATCGTCATGCAGGACGTCAGCGAAGCGTTCCGCGGATCCGGCTTCAAGATCTTTGCCAACATCCTCAATTCGGATGCATCGGCGCAGGTGTGGGCCATTCCCGCGCCGAAGGGCGGCAACCGCGCGTTCTGCGACCGCATGAACGCCTGGGCACAAGGCGAAGGCCAGCCCGGTCTCGGCTATATCTTCTGGCGCGAGGGCGAGGAGAGCGGCGCCGGCCCGCTCGCGAAGAATATCGGGCCGGAACGTACGAAAAAAATCACCGATCAGCTGAAGCTCGGTGTCGGCGATGCCGTTTTCTTTGTGGCGGGAAAACCGAAGGATTTCGTCAAATTCGCAGGACCGGCGCGCGCCAAGGTCGGCGAAGAACTTGGCCTTATCGACAAGAATCGTTTCGAGTTCTGCTGGATCGTCGACTTCCCGATGTACGAATGGAACGAAGAAGAGAAGAAAATCGACTTCTCCCACAATCCGTTCTCGATGCCGAATTTGCCGGTCGAGGAATTCCTCGCGCTTGATCCGAAGGACAATGACAAGCTGTTGTCGATAAAGGCGGTTCAATACGACATAGTCTGCAATGGCGTGGAATTGTCATCGGGCGCGATCCGTAACCACCGCCCGGAGGTCATGAAAAAGGCTTTCGCGATCGCCGGCTACGGCGAGGATGTGCTGGAAACGAAGTTCGGCGGCATGCTGCACGCGCTCTCGCTGGGCGCGCCGCCGCACGGCGGCATTGCGCCCGGCATCGACCGTATCGTCATGCTTCTCGCCGGCGAGGACAATCTGCGCGAGGTGGTGCTGTTCCCGATGAACCAGCGTGCCGAAGACCTCATGATGGGTGCGCCGTCAGAGGTGACGCCGAAGCAGCTCAAGGAGCTGCACATCCGGCTCGATCTGCCGAAGAAGTGACGCCTCTTGGCGTCATCCCCGCGAAAGCGGGGATCCAGGCATTGCATTTGTCGCCAAGGCAATGGGAAGACGTGGATGGCCGGGACAAGCCCGGCCATGACGTTGAAATTTACTTCCTCCCTCGTCATGCCCGGCTTTAGGCGGGCATCCACGACTTCAGCTTGCGGAGATGAAAGACGTTGATGGCGGGACAAGCCGCCATGACAGCAAGGTTTGTGTTTCTCTACTTGTCCGGCAGCGGGATGAACTCGATCTCGTCTCCCGGCACTTTGCCGAAATGGCCGGCCTTCCAGTCCGCTTTGGCCTGCTCGATGCGCTCTTTGCGCGACGAAACGAAATTCCACCAGATGTGACGGGGACCATCCATCGGCGCGCCGCCGAGGATGACGAAATGGGTGTCGGTCACCGCGGCAATCGTCACCGTATCGCCCGGCTTGAATACCAAGAGGCGCCCAGCTTCGAACTTGTCACCGGAAATGTCGATCACCCCGTCGATCACATAGACCGCGCGTTCCTCATGGTCGGCATCGAGCGGCAGCTTCGAGCCGGATTTGAGGTGGACATCGCCGAAAATCGTTTCGTGGACGGTCGGTACCGGCGATGACGCGCCATAGAGCGAGCCGACGACGACCCGCACATTCTTTCCATTGTCCTTCACGACCGGAAACTCGGCGGTCGCGTGATGGGCGAAGCCTGCCTCCATTTCCTCCTTGGCAGTCGGCAACGCAACCCACATCTGCAGTCCATGGATGGGCTCGTGATCGACGCGCCGTTCCTGACGCGTGCGCTCCGAATGCACGATGCCGCGGCCCGCGGTCATCCAGTTCACTTCACCCGGTCTGATGGCCACGGCCGTTCCCAGGCTGTCGCGATGCATGATCTCGCCGTCGAACAGGTAGGTGACAGTGGCAAGCCCGATATGCGGGTGAGGGCGAACGTCCAGCCCGTTGCCGGCACGAAATTCTGCCGGACCGAAATGATCGAAGAAAATAAAAGGACCGACCATGCGCGTGCGCGCCGAAGGCAGCGCCCGGCGGACGGCAAAATCGCCGAGGTCGACAGTGCGTGGGACGATCACCTGGCTGATCGCATCGCATTGATAGGTGTTGCCTGCCTCGGGATCTTTGCCGGGAAAGAAACTCATGGGCTTTCCTTTACATCAACGCATCAGTTACGTGCCTGTGCTCCGAACAATCGCAACGCATTTCCGCTGGCGATGCGCCGTGCCTGCTCGGGGGAAGCTGCGCGAGCCAGCCGCGATATTCCTTGAAGATCGTGTCGTAACCGAACCAGCGTTCATTGATCCAGGTGTCGGAGCCAAGCAGGAAGCGATCGGAATATCGTTCAAATAAGCCCCGCCAGTCGCTTGTCAACTTGCCGTCGCCGCCGGTAATGCCACCGCGATAGGATAATTCGCCCCACGACGCATCTTTGTGCTCATCAAGCAATTGCGCGACACGCGTTGGCGGTACCGAAAAACCGGTATGAGCCCAAACAATCCTGGCCTTGGGATTGTGGCGGAAAAGAATGATCAGCGCCTCTTCGTCGCAATGCGCGTGCAAATAGAGGTTCCGCTCCACGGAGAAATCCACGATCTTCTTGACCCAATCGAAGTCCGCGGCCTTTCCGTAGATGTGAAACTCTCCAATGCCCACGTAGCCGCCGCGCGTGTACTCGCTCTTGATCAGTTCGAAGATCGCCGGATCGTTGAACCAGGTCTGGATGTCATTGCGGACCCGATAGGGGCGGATGAACGGCACGACTTTCAGTTCGGGCCATTTCGCCTCGGTGAGTTCATGCGTACCCTTGTTCGGTCGGCCGTTGGCGATGATCCCGATGATGCCGTTGCGGCGGAAAACTTTGCGCACCTGTTCGAGCGTATAGAAGGGTGTCGGCTCTTGATTGTAGTGCAGGTGCGCATCGAAGATTTCGATCCGCTCCTGCGCGCGCGCAGCCAAGAGGCCCATCGCTGCGACAGCGAATGCGGCCACCAGAACCGGACGAATTTTCATGTCACCCCTCTGTTTCGGATCGCCCCGTACCTTAACCTATCGCTAACCATAGTGGGTGCTTGGCCGCTTTCGCGCCAGAGTTGGGCGCGCGCAGGTTTAAGCTTAAGGCTGTTTTTACGGCGCCATGGCTCACTGTGCGGGCCCCCGGACGAGCTCCCCGGGGCGGTCGCGTCGGGGTATGTTGTGCGCGTAGTCTCGCGCCGGAATATTGTTGCGGTCGTGGTCGGCGTGTTGCTCGCCGGCATTCCTTTTTATGCATTCAATTACTGGCTTGACGGCCTGATCGACCGGCAGGGCGAGGTGGAGGTTGGCACCGCTGCAAAACGCGCCATCGCGCTCGCCGAGGCCGGCGTCAGGGACACGGTCGGCACCCTCGACAATCTGGCGAGCCGCGGCGTCAATTCCTGCCAGCCCGGCCAGATCGAGGCCATGCGCTATGCGGCGTTCAGCACGATCCCCGTCAAGGAAGTGGCGGTCGTCGGCCCCGACGCCGAGACACTGTGTACCGATCTGGGCTTGCCGCTCGGCGAGCGCAGGATGCTCTCGTCGGAGCTGTTCGTCGGCGCCGCCGGCTACTGGCTCGACATCATCGCCTTGCCCACGGGCGAGCGCATTGTGCGATTGCGCCGCCAGGTCGGTTCAGGTCCCATCGGCATTGCCGCATTGGTGCCCGCGACGCTGTTTCTCCCGCAGGTCTCGACGCAAGGCGGTCCGTTCAGCGCCTTTGCGCGGATCATGACCCGGCAGGGGACGATCATCGGCGAGGTTGGCGGAAAGCCGTGCGGGGAGACGGGTCCAGATTTCGTGGCCGTGACCAAGTCCGAGAAATTCGGGTTCGACGTCGAGATCGTGACCTCGCGTGCGCGCATTGCGGCCCAGCATGCCGACCTCAAATGGTTCGGCCTGCTCGGCGCCGGTATCATGCTGATTGCGGCGACCGGCATCGTCGTGCTGATCCCGCGTCGAACGTCGCGAAATCCGATGGCGGACATCGAACACGCCCTCGAGGCGGGTGAATTCATTCCCTACTATCAGCCCATCGTCGATATCCGCACCGGCCGGCTGCGCGGCGCCGAAGTCCTCGTCCGTTGGCGCAAGCCTGACGGGTCGCTGGTCCTGCCCGGTGCGTTCATTCCGCTGATGGAATCGAGCGAGTTGATCCACCCGCTGACCCGCGACCTGATGCAAAAAGTTTGCGACGAAGCTGGCCCGTCAATCGGCCGGCGGTCCGATCTGAGAATCGCGTTTAATTTCGCCGGCAAGCTGTTTAGCGAACCGACGATCGTGAAGGACGTCCGCGATATCTTCGCGAACTCACCCCTCAAGTTCTCGCAAGTCGTGCTGGAAGTGACCGAACGCGATCCGATCGTGAATTTCACCAAAACACGGCAGACAATCGCCGCCTTGCAGGGGCTCGGCGTGCGCATTGCCATCGACGATGTCTGCACAGGCCACAGCGGGCTTTCCTACATGCTCAAGCTTGGCGTCGATATCATCAAGATCGACAAGATGTTCGTGGACGCAATCGGCACCGATCGCAACTCGACCACCATCGTCGAGACTTTGGTCGATCTTGCGCGCAATATGCGGATGGATGTTGTGGCCGAAGGGGTGGAGAATTTCGAACAGGTCATGCATCTGCGCACGCTCGGTGTGCGCCTGGCACAAGGTTACGTGTTCGCCCCGCCGCTGCCGGGAAGCTCGTTTTTGCAGCTCGTCGAAGCCATTGATCCCCTGCAGCCCGCCGCAGCGGATGCGACCGAACATATCAAGGCGTCGGCCCGACGCATCGATTTCATCAGTGCGCAAAAAGGAAAAGGGGCGGCCTTGCGGCCGCCCAGTTAAAACGCCACGCGGGAGGAACCTCGTCAGGGTCAGCTCTATAACCGCCGGCCCACGTGACCATATGTCGTGTCATAAGTTCGTCATGGACGAGCTGATTCGTCAATCGGATTTTTCGGAAATGTGACAATAGCCGCGATTATTCGCGCGGCTCACGCGGCTGTTAATTCCTTTTCGATCGCCGCGACAATAATCGGGTCGGTGGGCTCGACTGCCGAATTGAAGGCCGCCTTCAGATACCCATCGCGGCCGATCAGATATTTATGGAAATTCCAGCGCGGTCCTTCGAGCGGGCGTTCGGCAGCGGCCCACTTGTAGAACGCGTGCGCGTCCTTGCCTTTCACCGTCGCCTTTTCCGTCATCGGGAATGTGACGTGATACTCGCCCTGTGCGGTGGTGTGGATATCGTTCACGCTCCCGGGCTCCTGGCCGCCGAAGTCGTTCGACGGCACCCCGAGGACGATCAGTCCGCGATCGCGGTAGCGCGTCCAGAGTGTCTGCAGGCCGGCATATTGCGGGGTGTAGCCGCAAAGCGAGGCGGTGTTGACCACCAGCAGGGGATGGCCCGCATAAGATGAAAGCAGGATCTCGCCGCCATCGAGCCCCTTGAATGTGAATGCATAGGCGGTGACACGGGACATCGACGTTGCCCGCGCGGCGCGCGGATCGAGGCCGATCAACGCGGCGGCTCCCAGCAACAGGACATTTCTGCGATCGATCATGCGCGCATTATAGCGCGGCCGGCGTTTTGCCGGCCGCGCAATTTTGCGTGAAAGATATTATTTCAGTGACGTTCAAGGATGCGTTTATGCCATCTCAAAACGCACCGACGTTTCGAATGACGTGCCACACGCGTCACAACGCCACAGATGCCGAACCCGGCACCCGTCCACACATTCAGACCACTCGGGAATGTAAATTCGCTCGCCGCATTGTGCGCACTCAATCACCGGACGCGAGCGCGCAAATCTTGCGATGTCGCGAGACACTTCCATGGGGACCTCCCGATCCGACGCGGCCCCGTTCCCACCGTCGTTTTCGACATTATTGAACGGGTCGCGTGAGTAAAGCAGTAGCGCTGACGTAACGTGTACGCGCGGCTCGTGAATTTTTTGCGGCAGAAAGATTGAGATCGGCTCAAAAAATTTTGGTGCGATGCTCAAAAGCTTTTGCACTGCATCACAGTGTCACACCGAATTTTCCGAGCGCCCAGATTGTCCCGAGATACAGCACGAAAGTCAGCGCGCAACAGGCTGCAAGCGTTGGCCAAAACCCGATTCCGTGGCGCAGCATTGCCGGCATCAAGAGAAACATCGGCAATGTCGGTAGCACGTACCAGAACGTCGCTTGTGCGTGTGCCGCGATCCGTTCGGCGTCGCTGGTATCATGCCACAGCCAGAGAATGCCGAGGATCGAGACCAAGGGCAGCGAAACGATGAGCGCGCCAAGTGTCGGCGCCGCGCCGTGCGACCTCCGATACGACCGCAATGATGACGCCTGACAGCGCCGCCTTTACAGCGAGATAAAGCATCGGAGCCCCCGATTGTTGTGGAACTCGGCGGTTGCGCCGACGGTTAGGCTATATGGTCATTGGAGGCACAACCATGCGCTTTGCTCTCTTCGCCGTGGCCCTGGCGTCCATCCTTACTGTCCAGCCCGCATCCGTGCGCGCGGCTGATCAGCCGCCGGACAAGCCGGAATATGGGACAGGCCGCACCCAGACGCCTGAGACAAAAGGTGAAAAGCAGCCGCAGGGCTGGACGGGGCCGACGACCACAGGTGTCGGCGGAGCGCCGGCCTCGAGCCCGCAGGGCCAAACTCCGCCCAGCATGCAGTCTGCGCCTGAGGGGTCTTCGAAGACGACCGTCGAACCCGACAAGAACTAATAGCCGTCAGGCATAGGACGCGACACGCCGGCCGCGGCTCGATCCGCGGCCGTACGGCCTCTATAGTCAGGGGTGGGCTGCCTTTCACATTAGAGCGCCAACGCAATCGGGGCTCACCGTGAACCAGAAAACCCTCGAAAAGCCGCGCACAAAGACAAAAGCCAAGACGCAGCGACCGCCGCTGTGGAAGGTGATCCTTCTCAACGACGACTATACGCCGCGCGAATTCGTCGTTCAGGTGCTCAAGGCGGTATTCCGGATGAACGAGAGTCACGCCTACAAGGTGATGATGACGGCGCATCGGCGGGGCGCCTGCGTGATTGCGGTCTATACGCGCGACGTGGCCGAGACGAAGGCGAAAGAGGCGACGGAAATGGGCCGCGCCAAGGGTTATCCGCTCTACTTCACGACCGAAAAGGAAGAATAGGCGTTACTTAGCCTGCGTCGGTAACCTTCCAATTTAAGGCTAACGCGAACTACCCGGCCGGCAACTATTTGTCGGCAATTCGCGGAACGTATCTTGCTGCGCAATTGGAAGCAGGGTTTGCCCATGTTTGAACGGCGAAAATCTGTCCGGTCGCGCACTTTTCTTGGCGGCATGATTGCGTTCAACAAGCGCACCTCCACCATGGATTGCCGTGTGCGGGATTTTTCATCAACGGGCGCGCGCGTTGATCTCACCAACGCCGCCGTTATCCCGGATCGCTTCGACCTGACGATCGCTCAGAAGGACCGTTCGTTTCGCGCGCGCATGGTGTGGCGCCGTGTTTATGAAGCCGGCGTTGCATTTCTAGGCGAGTACAATGACGAGATGCCTGTTCCGTTGGACTTGGCAAAGCGCCTGCGAGCGAGCGAAGCTGAGAAAGCCGCTTTGCGAAAGCGCATTGCACAGCTGACCGAGAACGGCGCCGCCTAAGCTTCTATCCGGTCCGCGGGTGGCGCCGCCGCCAGTCTTTCGGGCGTTCGAAGTCACCCTTCCAGGTGCCACTGCGCGCCGATTGTGCTTCGCGCTCCGCGGCAGGGTAGCCGCCGTAGTCGATCGCGAAGTTGACCGCGTAACCTTCACGCACCATCATCTCGCCAAGGTCCGGGATATTGCGCGCAGAGCAGACAGCGAGCGTGCGGCCGTAACGGTCGCGGCCACGCGGCATGCAGGCCACGTGGCCTTGCGCAACGAGCGCTGCAAGCCGGGCCTTGGCTTCGCGGCCGCACGGCCATTCGCGGCCTTGCCCGTCGCGGCAGGTATGGCGGCCGGAGCGTCAATGCCGACCAGACGGATTTCTTCGCTGGCGGTTCTCAGCGAGTCACCGTCGATGACCCACACACTCGCCATAAAATGAGGCGGGCTGGCTTCGTGCCAAAGAGCTTTTGCGCCAACCGCACCGACAATTAGCCACGACGACGAAAAATAAGAGCAGGTCCGCCGGACGCAAAGCGCGTCGACGCGGAACGACGGACGAGGATCGCGCACGCGGTCGATCCCACCGCAGCTGATGGACAGTGCCCATTCCCGGAGGCTAGGCACCGACCGTTACGGAATGGTTGGCAGGACCCTGAGTTTCTTAACGACCCGTGAAAAGGCGGGTTAATTGTTCTGTGACGGTGACCGCACTACAGCCATTGCGGCTGGTGGCGCAGGAGACAAGGCGGCTGCGGGCTTTGACAAATCCTTTGGCGGATCTAGGGGCGGATCCAGTCCTGTCGCCGGCGCGATCTCCTGCGACTGAGGCATCGCCTCCGCGGGCAGCGCGGTTGGCGCAGGTGTCGGAAGTGACCCTATCGTCTGGATGAGGCTTTGCAGCAGCGCGGCCTGCTTCTTGTTGTTCTGCGCATAGAGGAACAATCCCCCGAGCACCATCACGATCACCACCAGAATGACCAACGTATTGATGGTGGTGTCGGGACTCCTGCGCTGCCGACGTGTCGAGGGCGGCTTGCGCGTGACCCGTTTCTTGGCTGCCGTTCGCTTCTTCGCCATGTCGTGGAGCTCCTTCGATGGTGTGGCCTACGCACGACACTGCACCCCGGTCTCGCACCAACACGCATTTTCAATACAAATCGGCCCGGGTGGCTAAACCGTCCCGGCACGCAACATCAGCAAACCCGAATCGCTGCGGAAAATCTTAGCCGATTCGCGCGGTTGATGTGTGAACGCGCTGCCGGCGAATCGGCCGATGGCCGTTGTCCGGCTCTCGCCGGTGTGGTCTGATTGGCCCCGGAATCATGTCGCAGCGTGTCCTGATAACGGCCGGCGCCGCAGGTATCGGTCGAGAGTTTGCGCGCGCCTTCACGGCGAACGGCGCGAAAGTTTTCGTTTGCGACATCGATGACAAGGCGCTCGCTGCCATTGCCAAGGAAATCCCCGGCCTGATCGCCCGGCGCTGCGACATGGCGAGCCGCGCCGAGATCGAGCGCATGGTGCCGGATGCGGTTGCGGCGTTGGGCGGGCTCGACGTTCTCATCAACAATGCCGGCATTGCCGGCCTGACCTTGCCGATTGCCGAATATCCACCCGACGACTGGGACAAAGTCGTCGCCGTCAACCTGACAGCCATGTTCGACGTGTCGCGGCTCGCAATTCGCCACCTGAAGAAGTCGAAGGCAGGTTGCATCATCAACATGTCGTCGATCGCGGGGCGCTACGGGTTTGCCAATCGCAGCCCCTATGCCGCGACGAAATGGGGCGTGATCGGGCTGACGAAGACCTTGGCAATGGAGCTTGGGAAATGGGGGATCCGCGCGAATGCGATTGCGCCGGGCGCGGTCGAGGGTGAACGAATTATCCGCGTTTTTCAGGGCCGTGCGCAGATCAGCGGCAGGTCACTGGACGACGTGAAGGCCGACGCACTGGCGGCGGCCTCGATCAAAACCATGATCGACCCCAAGGACATCGCCCAGCTTGCGGTGTTTCTTGCCTCCGACGCCGCGAAATCGATATCGGGGCAGGTTATCCCAATCGACAATGACCGGCAGAAGGCGTGATCGGCACAGATCGCAACGCGGCAATGTTTCAAGTGACACTAGAAGGCCGCACGTGCAGGTCTCGAATGGGAAGCCAACGATAATCGATCGCAGATACAGAAGGTGGTGACACAACCATGCTGAACCAAAAACACTACCCCTGGCATGTACGCACCCAACAAGAGGGTGAACACTTCCGCGTCTACTACCAACACCATTACCCGAATGAAATACGTCGCTTTAACTCGTTAGAGGAAGCAGAACAGTTCGCTAAGAATATACGACGTACCAATCGTATCTTCACAGAGCTCTGCGCCGAGAACACTGAGGGGGTGGCTTAGGCTCAATGGCCTGGCAAGATTGGATAGTGTGATAAAGTTCCGGAGTGCCTTGGCGATTGGGGTCTATGACATGGCCAAAAAGCGGAAGGCGAAAAAATCTAAAATCAAACGCAAGCGAACGGCGAAGAAAGGCACGCTGCAGAAAAGCAAAGCTAAAGGGCTAAAAAGCCGCCTACCAGTAATGTCGACGCTCTCACGACTGTTGCTTCAGATGAGGCACTAGAGCGTGCTGCAAAGGGCGAGTTCACTGGGTTGTGCGGGTGATAAAATCGAGGCCGCTCTCAACCCCATGGGAGCGCGGCCCCGATCTCACTCCCCGTCCCCAATCGACGAGGTCGGGGGGCCAACATCCTGCAATGAATTGTAGTTGCTCGGGTAGGCGCAAAGCGGCTGCGCCTACTAATTTTTCTGGATTGTTGCGGCTAGGGCACATGTCCTGTGTGCGATCACCAGATATGATCCCACGATCATCATGACCCTTACGCCCGCACACATTTCGCCGATCATTGCCCTCATCGCGGGCATCGCGATCCTGATTATGCCGAGGTTGCTGAACTTCATCGTTGCCATCTACCTTATCTTGATCGGGCTTATGGGGCTGAACGGCATCTATCATTTCATCCGCTTATAGTAGTTGTCATGGCTGATAAATTCCCACCGAAATACGCGCTAACCACCAGGCCCTGTACTCGTCATGCAGGCCGTTATCGCTGGGTAATTAATGGAAACGGAATGCCCATCCAAACGTCGGCTGAAGCATTTGAGACGCGGAGAAAGGCTCGTGCCAATGGTCTTGTTGAGTTTGTAAAGCTTATCAAAAGGACCGGCTTGGTGGGTCCTCGACCCGCAAGAGCCTCGAAATCGTCGAATGGCTGACATTGTAGCTCCGCCCAATCTCGACCAATGCATCTCCCGCTTCTCTCCGCCGTAACGCCTCCGTGATTTGATGTGGCGTGAGCTTGAGCTTGCTTCCAAACCGAACCCCTCTGGCTTGCGCTCGCTTCCTGCCTTCATCAGTTCGAGCTCGGATCAGTTCACGCTCAAACTCAGCGAGCCCACCTAGCACAGTCAACATCAACCGACCGTGAGCGGTAGTCGTATCGGCCCAAGTATCTGCCAGCGATTTGAACCCCGCGCCTTTCTCTGAAATCGTCGCAAGGACATTGAGCAAGTCTCTTGTGCTTCTCGCCAGCCGATCTAACCGAGTAACCACCAACACATCACCAACGCCCAAGGCTTCGATCGCTAGCTGTAGCTGGCGACGGTTGGTCTTCACACCCGAGACTTTCTCAGCAAAGATTTGCTCAGCACCAGCAGCTCTCAACGTTGTGTGCTGAGCATCAAGTGTCTGCCCATCAGTGCTAACTCGGGCATAGCCTACGATCATTGTTTAACCTCCATCTTGCAGAGGAATTTTCCCTGGACAACTCATGGCCTAGCGTTCCATTTCGTTCACGATATTTGCACAACGAAAGCCCTTGCAGCTCAGCGCTTCTTTCGTTGTGCAAATCTCTTAACTGTTGCACAGCTTTTGTTTTTTGGGGGTCGCAGTTGGCCACTTGCAATAAGGCTGCGGTACTGTTCAGTGGCGAAGGCGATGACCTCAGGGTGATCCTCGATGTACTGATTAGCAGAGCGGGTAATCTCACTAGCTTCGACCGACGCAAGCTTGATCCCTTGCCCGTACAGCTCCCTCTTGATCGCTTGCCTTGCGTAGTACCTCGCTAACGTCATGACACTTCCGTTCATGGTAGCTCCTCCAATGTGAAAGGGGTTCGGCAGTACCGAACCCCAATCGACTGTGCCCTTGTCGAGCTCAGCAAGAATGCGAGTAGTCACATCTCTGTATAGGTTACGCTTGTGAGGCTCAGCCTTAGCCATTGGGTAACCCGCCTGTCGGCTAGGGTCAGAGCTTCACGACGACTTGCCTCGCCGTGGAGCTCGCTTTCAATCTCGGCGCGTGTGTTCGAGATCAGTCAATTACAATCAGCGCAAGATCAAGTCGTTCTCGCTCGCACGAACGCATTCATCGTTCGCGGCGAACATTACGAACTTGTGGCGATGCGAGACCCCGGGGCCAAAACTTGCTTCGCTTACTCGACGCAATACCCCCTCGCAAATTTATTTTCCAATTTCGAAGGTATGGCTCTTCGCTCTTCGTGGCACGAAGCAACGAAGCGCTATAGAAATATTTTGTGAGAAAATCTAAGGTATGGGCTAGGCCGCGCACTCATAGAACATGTCCGTTATTTCCCCAAAGGCGGACATCCAAGAGTTCGTCATTCACCATCAAAAGAAAAAACCCCGGGACGTTACCGGGGTTGCACTGAGAGCCCTCAGCGCGAGGGTTGTTCAGTAGGAGGCGGCGGTGCAGGCACTGATGATGACTGCGTGGCCGACGACCGCGCAGTGGGTGGTTGCGGGGGTTTGCGCGGGGGGACTGCCCG